>NZ_JBXWOZ010000001.1:0-1073182 GCF_059611145.1 Ruegeria sp. CDSB022
CGGACGCGATCAATTCGATCTCGTCGCGCTGACGGCCCAGCTCGGACGTGATCGAGCCGAACAGCTCTGGGTCGCGCGCTGAGAGAGACTGGGTGAAAAAACCGGTATCACGTAGATTGGCGTTCATGGGGGCTCCACAATGCTGGGATTTCTTGCGGATTTCCTATCGGAAACGGGCCATCGGCAAAAGGCTTAAAGCGACGATTTGGCCAGCGGTGGCGTCAAGTCTGGTCTAAAGGGGAAAGGTATGATTGTTTCGGAACCAAATGTGCAGCACTGGAAACCACAATAGATGATTCAAAGAATCGCTTTTCTTGCCAGCGACGCCAAGGTGGCTCAAACCGCACGCGACAAACTGGTCAGGCGCTATGGCAATGCGGCGCCGCGTGATGCCGGTGTAATTGTCGCGCTGGGTGGGGACGGCTTTATGCTGCACACTTTGCACAACATGCAGCACCTCGATACGCCCGTATATGGCATGAATCGTGGAACAATCGGGTTCCTGATGAACGAGTTCCACGAAGAAGATCTGATGGACCGTCTTTCCGCCGCTGAAGAAGAGGTCATCAACCCGCTGGCGATGCGCGCGATGGATCAGTCCGGCAAGATTCATGAGGCGCTAGCCATCAATGAGGTCTCTTTGCTAAGGGCAGGCCCTCAGGCGGCGCGGCTGAGGATCAGTGTGGACGGTCGCGTGCGCATGGATGAATTGGTTTGCGATGGCGCTTTGCTGTCAACGCCAGCAGGATCGACGGCTTATAACTATTCCGCGCATGGGCCAATCCTGCCGATTGGATCGGATGTTCTAGCTCTGACCGCGATTGCAGCCTTTCGTCCGCGACGCTGGCGGGGCGCACTGCTGCCCAAAATCGCCCAGGTGCGGTTCGATGTGTTGGATGCGGACAAGCGGCCGGTCATGGCGGATGCGGATTCAAATTCATTTCCGGATATTGATTGGGTCGAAATTCGATCTGAACCGGCGATTCGGCACCGTATCCTGTTCGACCCGGGCCACGGCCTGGAAGAGCGTCTGATTTCGGAACAATTCACGTAAATGAAAGGCCAGGTACGAATTAATCGCGCTTGTGTGAACCAGTTCACACGAATCCGATTAACATTAAGGTAGTGTGAACTTGCCTGGAGAACACGCCATGGTGGAAGTGAGTGGCCATCAACAGCGGTTTCGAAATGAACGTGCAGTTTATGTGCGGGCGAGGGTAGGTGGTGCTACGCTCGTTATCGGATTTCTAGGCATATTTTAGAAAGCGGACCCCGGGTACAAAACCCCGGGGTCAATTTTTTTTGGACAACGTCTATTTAGAAGGACGTCCCCATTTTCTTCCACAATGGCAGGCACATTTGCCCTACCCGGTCTTCTATCGCCGCGGCGGCGTCTACGGCCATATCCTCGCGCCATCTGCGGGCTGCGATCTGGATGTTGATCGGCTGCGGCCCATGCGGCAGCTCGGCCAGCCGCGCCGGAACACATGCCGCGGGCAGGCCGATGAAGTTCATCGCATAGGAATAGACCGCACAGCCCAGAACTTCATGCACGCCCTCGGCGCCCTCGGTATCTCGGTCCGGTTTGAAGAACGGCTGTGGCAGGAATGGTGACAGGACCAGAGGATAGTTTTGCATGAACAGAGACCACTCGCGCGCATAGTGGCTGCGCTTGGCCAGCATTTCGATAAGGTCTGTGCCAACTATGGGTGGGAATTCCTGAAAGTAGACCTCGAATATGTCGCGGATTGTTTTAGATCCCGCAGCCTCGATATCGGCTTTCAACAAGGTCAGAACTTCGCCCATCAGGGCGCGGTACCCACCACGACCAGCTTCAAAGATATCGGGTGGTGCGACCTCTTCCACTACATAGCCTGCATCGATCAATGCATCGCATGCAGTATCCAGAGCCTTGTCGACTTCGGGATGCAAATCGTATCCAAAGGTCTGCTTGGTGAAGGCGACCTTGATCGGGCCGGTTTGGTCCTCACCCCGCCACGGCATCGGCACGTGAAACGGATCGCGCGGATCGGGCGCGATCAAGCTGGGCATGGACAGGTGCAGGTCCGCTGCGGAGCGCGTGATCAGACCCTGCACCGACATCGATTGTGCCAATATGCCCCGTTCTGCCGATTGGCTGGGATTCCACGCCGGAACACGACCCAGACCCGGTTTGACGGTGACCGCCCCATTGGCGGCGGCAGGAAATCGCAGACTGCCCCCTATATCGTTGCCATGGGCAAGCGCACCGATCCCAGCCATCACAGCCGCGCCCGCGCCACCAGAAGATCCCCCGGGCGAGATATGACGCCCCCAGGGGTTATACGTGCGGCCATGCAGTTCGTTGTCTGTGTCAGCACGGAACGAAAACTCGGGCGTGTTGGTGCGACCGATGACGATGGCGCCCGCCTTTTGCAGGTTGGATACAACCGGCGCATCATCCGGGGCGATCACGTCTTTCAGGGCAACGACCCCATTCGAGGTCGCATGTCCTTTTTGATCGACGTTGATCTTGATGGTGACCGGCACACCATGCAGGGGGCCGGGCTGCTCTCCGCCACCGACCGCCTTGTCCAGATATCGCGCACGGTCCAGCGCTTGTGAACTCAGATCTTCAACAACCGCATTCAGCGCAGGATTGACCTGATGCATCCGGTCGATGGAGGCTTTGACGGCCTCTTCCGCGCTGATTTCCCTGTTGCGCGTCAACGCGGTCAGATCGGTGGCGTTCAGACGCCAGATGTCGGTTTCTGTCATGGGGCCTCACTGTCTTGGTCAGACAGTAGAGGCCCGGTGTCAGGTTGCAAGAGGCGGCAGGCGCGCCGATTTTCTACTGGGCGTAGCCGATGGATTTGAGGGCCTCGGTGATCTCGTCCAGAATCGCCGGATCGTCGATGGTGGCGGGCATCTTGTAGTCCTTGCCATCCGCAATCGAGACCATGGTTCCGCGCAATATCTTGCCCGACCGCGTCTTGGGCAGCCGGTCGACAACCACGGCCAGCTTGAAGGCAGCGACCGGTCCGATCTTTTCGCGAACCAACTTGACGACATCCTGAACGACGTCACCATGGTCGCGGTCACAGCCCGCATTCAGACACAGGAAACCAACCGGCATCTGGCCCTTCAGCTGGTCCGACACGCCGATCACGGCGCATTCGGCAACGTCAGGGTGTGCGGCCAGAACCTCTTCCATGCCGCCGGTGGACAGACGATGGCCGGCGACGTTGATCACGTCATCGGTGCGCGCCATGATATAAAGGTAGCCGTCCTCATCGACCATGCCCGCATCGCCGGTTTCATAGTATCCGGGGAAGTGGTTCAGGTACGAGCTTTTGAACCGGTCTTCGGCGTTCCACAGCGTCGGCAGGGTGCCCGGGGGCAGGGGTAGTTTCACCGCAATCGCACCCAGCTCTCCGGGTTTCATCGGGTGGCCACCTTCGTCCAGGATCTGCACATCGTAACCGGGCATCGGCTTGGCAGGTGACCCTAGCTTGGTTGGCAGTTCTTCAATCCCCAGCGGATTGCCCGCGATGGTCCAACCGGTTTCGGTTTGCCACCAATGGTCGATAACCGGAACGTTCAGCGCGTCTTTAGCCCATTCGATCGTGTCGGGATCCGCCCGCTCTCCGGCCAGAAACAGGGCTCGCAGGCAGGAGAGGTCGTATTCAGGGATTAATTCCCCTTTGGGATCTTCACGTTTGACCGCGCGGATTGCGGTGGGAGCAGTGAAGAAACTGCGAACATTATGCTCGGATATCACCCGCCAGAAGGTGCCCGCGTCTGGGGTTCCAACCGGCTTGCCCTCGAACACTATCGTGGTGTTGCCGTGGATCAGCGGCGCGTAGCAGATGTATGAGTGGCCAACGACCCAGCCGACATCAGAAGCCGCCCAGAACACGTCGCCGGGATCCACGTTATAGATGTTCTTCATCGTCCAGTTCAGCGCGACCAGATGGCCGGCCGTCGGCCGTACGACCCCTTTGGGCGCTCCGGTCGTGCCTGATGTATACAGGATATAAGCTGGATCATTGCCATCGACAGGAACACATTCCGCAGGCTCAACACCGTACTGGAACCCGTGCCAGTTGAAATCACGCCCCTCGATCAAATGCGCAACCTCTTGTTCGCGCTGGAATATCACGCAGAAATCGGGCTTGTGGCTGGCAAGTTCGATGGCACCGTCAAGCAGCGGTTTATAATGCACCACACGGCCCGGCTCCATCCCGCAAGAAGCGGCGATGATTGCTTTTGGTTTGGCGTCATCAATACGGACCGCCAATTCGTTGCTTGCAAAGCCACCAAACACAACCGAGTGCACCGCACCCAGCCGGGCACAGGCCAACATCGCCTCAAGCGCTTCGGGGATCATCGGCATATAGATGATAACCCTGTCGCCCTTTTCGACACCTTTTGCCCGCAATGCCCCGGCCAAAGTAGCGACCCGATTGCGCAGTTCGACATATGAGATCTCGCGCTTGGTGTGGGTGATTGGGCTGTCATAGATGATGGCCGTCTGTTCACCGCGACCATTCTCGACATGGCGATCAACTGCATTCCAGCAGGTGTTGACCCTGGCATCACAGAACCATTCATAAAGAGGAGCATTGTCGTCAAACAAAGCCTTGCTGGGTGGCCGAACCCAATCAATTCCTTTTGCAGCTTCCATCCAGAATGCCTCTGGATCGGATTTCCAGCTCTGGTAAACGTCCTGATATGCCACTTTGGTCTCCTCCGAAAAATCCCTGCACCGTGTCTAGGGCGGGGTATAGGGGGCAGACAAGCGGTCGAAGTGACGGGGCGTCACTTTATCGCAAAATATTTGCAGATGTATAAGAATTTCCCTGCTAATTTTTGCAAACCTGTCGGCAATTTATGGATTTTGCGCGCCGAATTCACAGTTTTGCAAAACTGCAAATGTATTGGTGCAAATATGAAGGAATCAGTCCGGGCACCTGTTTCGGTGCCCGGAGGGGATCCGTGACCCTTTACCCGTAATGAGCGACAGGCGTTCCTGCGATCGCCGCCATGTTCAGTAACCCGCGTGCGGTGATCGAGGGGGTCACGATATGTGCCTTGTTGCCCATACCCATCAGGATCGGGCCAACTTCCAGCGCGTTGGCCTTCATCTTCAGGATGTTGCGCACACCGCTGGCGGCATCTGCGTGGGCAAATATCAGGACGTTGGCGACACCTTCTAGACGTGAATGCGGGAAGATGCGCGACCGCAGTTCAGGGTCAAGCGCTACGTCCAGATTCATCTCACCCTCATATGTGAAATCGCGCGGCTCCGAGTCCAGAATCTCCAAAGCGGCCCGCAGGCGCTTGCCCGAGCCTTCGGCCTGATTGCCGAATTGAGATTGCGAACAGAACGCGATTTTTGGCTCCAACCCGAAACGCCGGACATGACGGGCCGCGCCCAAGGTGGTTTCGGCAAGCTCTGCAGGCGTTGGTAATTGCCTCACATGTGTATCGGCGATGAACAAGGGGCCGTCCTCAAGAACCATCAGAGACAAAGCGCCATGTGCGCGCAGGTCGCCATTGGCCAACACCTGTTCGACATAGCTTAGGTGCCAGCGGTATTCGCCAAAGGTTCCGCAGATCAGGCTGTCGGCCTCGCCACGCTGGACCATGATCGCCCCAATGGCTGTGCTGTTGGTGCGCATGATGGCCTTGGCCAGATCAGGGGTGACACCGCGGCGCTGCATGATCTGGTGATATGAGGTCCAGTAATCATAGTAGCGATTGTCATGTTCCGGGTTCACGATCTGAAAATCCTCGCCGGGACGCACGGTCAGGCCCAGGCGCTCGCATCGCGCTTCGATGACTTCGGGACGTCCGATCAGGATCGGTGTTTCCGTGGTTTCTTCCAGAATGGCCTGAGCGGCGCGCAGCACACGTTCGTCCTCGCCCTCGGCAAATACTATTCGGCGCGACGCAGCTGCTGCGGCCTCGAAAACCGGGCGCATGATCAGGGCGGATTTGAAAACCGTCTGGTTCAGGCGCTCTTTATAGGCCTCCATATCTGGAATCGGACGCCTGGCAACGCCACTGTCCATAGCCGCCCGGGCCACTGACGAGGACACAACAGCGACGAGGCGCGGGTCAAAAGGTTTTGGGATCAAATAGTCAGGTCCGAATGTCAGTTGCTCGCCCTTATAGGCGGCGGCGGCTTCTGCACTGGTCGTTGCCCGGGCCATATCAGCGATACCGTCTACGCAGGCGATCTGCATAGCGTCGTTAATTTCGGTCGCACCAACATCCAGGGCGCCCCGGAAGATGAAAGGAAAGCACAGAACGTTGTTCACCTGATTGGGAAAATCACTGCGACCGGTTGCGATGATCGCATCGGGGGCCACTTCGCGAGCTGCGTCCGGCAGAATCTCGGGCGTCGGGTTAGCCAGCGCGAAGATGATTGGTCTGTTGGCCATTTTCGCGACCATTTCGGGTTTCAGGACATTCGGTCCGCTAAGCCCCAGAAACAGATCGGCATCCCCGATCACGTCATCCAGCGTGCGCAGATCAGTCTTTTGCGCAAATTGGCTCTTGTGCGGGTTCATGTCCTCGGCTCGCCCTTCATAGACAAGCCCGTGAATGTCACACAGCCAGATGTTTTCGCGTTTCACACCCAGCTTCACCAGCATGTTCAGGCAGGCGATCCCAGCCGCGCCTCCGCCGGTCGAGACGATTTTGATATCCTCGAACTTTTTCCCGGCAACGTACAGCGCGTTCTTGGCAGCGGCGCCCACGACGATTGCGGTGCCGTGCTGGTCATCGTGAAAAACGGGGATGTTCATCCGCTCGCGGCACAGTTTTTCGACAATAAAACAATCGGGGGCTTTGATGTCCTCAAGATTGATCGCCCCGAACGTGGGTTCCAGCGCGCAAACGATATCGGCCAGCTTTTCGGGGTCGGATTGGTCAACCTCGATGTCGAAACAGTCGATCCCTGCGAATTTCTTGAACAGAACCGCTTTGCCTTCCATCACCGGCTTAGAAGCCAGAGCGCCTATATTGCCCAGGCCCAGCACTGCTGTTCCGTTCGAGACCACGCCAACAAGATTGCCCCGCGCAGTGTAAAGCTCGGCGTTGGATGGGTCGGCCTTGATTTCCAGGCTGGCCTCGGCGACGCCGGGCGAGTAGGCGCGCGCCAGATCCCGACCGTTGGCCATGGGTTTCGTAGCCCTGATTTCGAGCTTTCCAGGCTTTGGGTGAGCGTGATAATCAAGCGCGGCCTGTCGCAGGTTGGGAGTGTCAGACATAGGCAATTCATCTCCGTTCCGAATTTGGTTGAAGGGTTAAACTATTTCTGGCGCCTTGGCTACGTGACGTCACTTCATAAATGGATTTTTGCCAAACACGGCCGTAGGTTGAATTATGTTCTAATATGGTTACGGTCGCGCATCTTCATATTCGGCACCGCTTCCACAGGAGATCGAAGGCCCAAGATGACCCCGGAAAAACAATCTCAGTCGATACCCGTCACAACCGATACCAAGCGGTCCTTTGGGCTGGACCAGCCGCTGTTTCGTGCAGCGATTGGAGTTGCGTTGCTGATCTTGGTGGTCCTCTGTATCTGGCCGGTGCAGGCGATGTCCCTCAGCCATGAGGGTGGCCCGTTCGAATCCATTTCGGCCGCGGCGCTTGTTCTGGCCGGGGGCATTGCGCTTTTCCGGTATCGCGGGATTTCCCGTCTCTATATCGGTCTCGTCTGTTTGCTGCTGGCAGAGCGCGAACTTGCTGCGGATATCTATGCCGTAGATAGCTTGCCATATGGGATTCTGAATGGGCTGGACACGCTGCTCGATATGAACGCGGTTCGCGTCATCCTGGCTGTTTTGGTTCTGGGCGGCTTGCTCTGGCACGGGGTGCCAAACGGGTGGCGTGCGTTCAAGCATCGGGTCCCGTTTCTAATGGTGTTCTTTCTGGCCGGTATGTGTGCGGTGGTTGCGCAGGGGTTGGAAGAAGTCAGTGGCGCACTGAAAGACGACCTGTCGGACCAGATGATCATGCGTTTGTTTGTGTTGGAAGAAACGCTTGAGATGTTCTTTTCGATTGGCATTTTGGCTTCTGTTCTGATCGGATGGCCCAAAGCCACGACCGAAGAGAACTTGAATGACCAGCAATCAGACCAAAGCTGAGATTCGTCTGCCGACGCAGGAATTACGTGACGACATCCCGTTTTTTACCAAGGTACTGGGGATGCGGATGGATATGATCTATCCGGCTGATGACCCTCGGGTCGCCGTGTTCTCGGGGCATGGATTGCGATTACGGATCGAACAGGATGCACCCGAGGCGCCCGGAATGTTGCGCATTCTGACCGAAAATCCGGATGAGTTTGCTGCTGGCCAGCGCAGTTTGGTCGCGCCGAACGGGACGCGTGTTGAAATTGATGAACTGAACCCGCCGATGGTGATGCCGGATACCGTGCATTCCTTTGTCGTGCGCAGACTCAAGGATCAGGCCCCGTGGGTCATCGGGCGCGCCGGAATGCATTATCGCGATCTGGTACCCGATCGCTTGGGCGGGTCGATCATTGCCAGCCATATCCGCATTCCTGATGGCGGTCCGGTTCCAGACATGGTGCATTTCCACAAGGTCGGGTTTCAGTTGATTTTCTGCATCCATGGCTGGGTCGATGTGGTTTACGAGGATCAGGGCGATAAGATGCGCCTGACCGCCGGCGATTGCTTTATCCAGCCGCCCGAAATCCGCCATCGTGTGTTGGAGGCATCGGACAATGTGCAGGTGATCGAAATTGGTGTTCCTGCCGAACATGTTACCGAAATCGACCACGAAATGCAGTTGCCGACCCCGCAATACCGCCCGGATCGCGAATGGCAGGGCCAGCGCTTTGTCTACAACCGGGCCGAGGGAGCAGAATGGGGGCCGTTCCGTTTGCCGGGCTATATCTGTCGCGACACCACGATTGCCCAGAACACGATGGGTGTCGCAGGCGTTCAGGTGGTGCGTCGGGGGCAGGGTGACACCGCCTGGGCTACACATGATATCGATATTCATTTCACCTTCGTTATGAACGGTGAGTTGACGCTCGAAGGCGAGGGGCGTGACCCCTATCGGCTGGAACAGGGCGATGCCTTTGTCATCCCGCCGGGTATGCGCACACGCCTGTCTGATCCGACCGATGATGTTGAACTGCTTGAGGTCACGCTGCCTGGCGTGTTCAATACGGTTCTGGATTAAGCATTTTGGCTCAGGAATTCTGCGCTCGGGGCTTCAATTCCCCGGGGGCTTTCATTTAGGGTATGACTTTCTGACCAGATGATCAAAAAATAGGGAATCGCCATGAGCTTGAAAGACGCAGCCTTGTCCGTGCGGGAAAACGCCTATGCGCCTTATTCCAATTTCAAGGTCGGCGCGGCGATCCGGTCCCTGTCGGGGCAGATCTACTCCGGTTGCAATGTGGAAAACGTGGCCTATCCCGAAGGCACTTGCGCCGAGGCCGGAGCCATTGCCGCCATGGTTGCTGCTGGCGAGCAGGAACTGACCGAGGTTTACGTGGTCGCGTCGTCTCCTCAGCCAGTACCGCCGTGCGGGGGGTGCCGCCAGAAACTGGCCGAGTTCGGCAAGCGTGACGTCAAGGTGGTATTGGCCAGCTTGGACGGGGCGGAGTTGAAAACCACTATCGGGGATCTGCTGCCAGGCGCATTTGACGCCTCGCATATGGAGGATGTCTGACCCCATGGACGCCCGCTCGATCATCGCAAAGTTGCGCCGCAAGGATATACCCTCCGCCGAGGAACTGCACTGGTTTGCCCAGGGGCTTGCCGATGGTGGGGTCAGTGACGCGCAGGCAGGGGCCTTTGCGATGGCGGTTTGCATGGGTGGGTTGGGTGCGCAGGGCCGTGCCGATCTGACCATTGCGATGCGCGACAGCGGCGATGTCCTGAACTGGGATGTGGAAGGTCCGGTAATCGATAAACACTCGACCGGGGGTGTGGGCGACAGCGTCAGCCTGGTACTGGCCCCCGCACTGGCCGAGCTTGGGGCCTATGTGCCAATGATTTCTGGCCGGGGACTGGGACATACGGGCGGCACGTTGGACAAACTTGAATCCATCCCCGGTGTGACCACCCAGATCAGCCAGGACCGGCTGGTGCAGGTGCTGAACGAAACGGGGGCAGCCATTGTCGGCGCCACCGGGCAAATCGCGCCAGCGGACAAACGGCTTTACGCCATTCGGGATGTCACGGCGACAGTAGAAAGCCTCGACCTGATCACCGCGTCGATCCTGTCGAAAAAGCTTGCAGCCAGCCCGGATGCACTGGTGCTGGACGTTAAGGTTGGCAGTGGGGCCTTTATGAAAACCCTTGATGACGCGCGCAATCTGGCACAGGCGCTGACGGAAACCGCCAACGCTGCAGGGTGTCGGACCTCGGCAGTCATAACCGATATGAACCAGCCGCTTGCCTCTGCGCTGGGCAATGCACTTGAGGTGGATGAGGTCATGAAGGTATTGACCCAAGCGCCTGACGCGCCGTTGGCTGTGATCTCTGCCGAACTGGGTGGGGTTCTGTTGGCTGACGCCGGTATGTTTGCCACTTCGGAAGAAGGCCGGGACAAAATCGCCAAGGTCATCCGCGATGGCCGTGCCGCAGAACGGTTTGGCCGCATGATGGCCGCAGTTGGGGCACCCATTCACTTTGTCGACGATTGGTCGCGCTATTTGCCCGAAGCCAGCGTGATCCTGGAAGTGCCCGCTCCCGCTGCGGGCTATGTAACCACGATAGACGGAGAGGCTCTGGGCCTTGCGGTTGTCGAATTGGGTGGCGGACGTCAGGTTGAAAGCGATGTGATCGACCCTGCGGTCGGGCTGTCAGATCTGGTGCGACTGGGCGACCGGGTCGAAAAAGGCGTTCCATTGGCTGTCGTCCATGCCGCCCGCGAGGATGCCGCGCGACGTGCGGCTGATGCTGTTCAAAAGGCGATCACGCTTGGAACGGGTAAACCAGTGGTGCCATCCCTTGTCCACGAGAGGATCACGCCATGAGCCGCGCCTTCCTTGTGGTGATGGATTCTGTGGGTATCGGCGGCGCGCCCGATGCTGATCAGTTCTTTAATGGCGACATGCCGGATACTGGGGCAAACACTCTGGCCCATATCGCGCAGGCTTGTGCACAAGGTCAGGCGGAAGAGGGGCGATCCGGGCCTTTGCATCTACCGCATTTGGATGCGCTGGGGTTGGGTGCTGCGGCACGGCTGGCCTCGGGTGCGGAAACGCCGGGTTTGCTGGCCCAGCCGACAGGTCTGTGGGGCTGCGCCTGTGAGGATTCTCCGGGCAAGGACACGCCATCGGGGCATTGGGAGCTAGCAGGGCTGCCTGTGCCGTGGGACTGGCATTACTTTCCCAATACAACACCATCATTTCCGGCTGATCTGAGCAAGGTCGCAGCCGAGGCCGCCGGAACCGAAGGGGTTTTGGGGGATTGCCACGCCTCGGGCACCACGATCATCGCCGAATTGGGGGCCGAGCATATGCGAACCGGTTGGCCGATCTGCTATACCTCGGCCGATAGTGTCTTTCAGATCGCCGCGCATGAAGAAAGTTTCGGCCTAGACCGTCTGCTTGACCTCTGCCGCGCGCTGGCCCCACGTTTGCACCAGATGAAAGTGGGGCGTGTGATCGCACGGCCCTTTGTCGGCTCGCCCGAACAAGGGTTCACCCGCACGACCAACCGCAAGGATTTTGCCATCGTGCCGCCCGCTCCGGTGCTGACGAACTGGTGTCAGGATGCGGGCCGCCGTGTTCATGCAGTGGGCAAGATCGGCGATATCTTTTCCATGCAGGGAATCGACACGCTGCGCAAAGGGTCGGATGCTGACTTGATGGGTCATCTGTCCGATCTGGTCGATGAGGCCGAAGAGGGCAGCCTGACATTCGCTAATTTTGTCGAGTTCGACAGTCTCTATGGCCATCGGCGCGACATCAGCGGCTATGCCAGCGCGCTGGAATGGTTTGACCAAGAGATAGGTGCAATTCTGACCCGGTTGCGCCCCGACGACCTGATGTTGTTGACCGCTGATCACGGCAACGACCCAAGCTGGATCGGCACCGACCACACGCGTGAGCAAGTACCTGTCCTGATTGCAGGGCAGGGGGCGGGGCAGATCGGTCAGGTCAAATTCGCCGACATTGCCGCCAGTATCGCACATCACCTGAATATCCCGGCACAAGGGCCGGGGCGGAGCTTTCTATGACTGTCGCTGACCTACCCAAGATCGAACTGCACTTGCATCACGAAGGTGCCGCGCCGCCTGCCTTCATCCGTCAGCTGGCGCATGAAAAGCGCATCGACCTGAGCGGGATTTTCAAACATGACGGGTCTTATGATTTCCGGGATTTCGCCCATTTCCTCAGCGTATATGAGGCCGCCTGTGAGGTGCTGAAATCGCCCGAGGATTTCCGCCGTCTGACGTTGGCTATTCTTGAAGAAAGCGCGGCGAACGGGGTGGTGTATTCGGAAAGCTTTCTGAGCCCCGATTTCTGTGGCGGTGGCGATTCGGTGGCCTGGCGCGACTATCTAAGTGCCATTCAGGATGCCGCTGATGAAGCCGAGCGGAAATACGATATCACTCTGCGCGGCGTGGTGACCTGTGTCCGGCATTTCGGACCCGAACAGGCCAAGCTCAGTGCATATTGTGCCGCTGAAACAGCGGGCGACTGGATCACCGGGTTCGGTATGGGGGGCAATGAATCCATGGGGGTTCAGGGCGATTATAAGTGGGCGTTTGACTGCGCGCGCGAGGCCGGACTACGCCTGACCACCCATGCCGGGGAATTCGGTGGGCCGGATAGTGTCCGCGATGCGATCCGTGATCTGGGAGTTGAACGCATCGGCCATGGCGTGCGTGCGATCGAAGATCTCGACCTTGTGCATGAGATCGTTGATCGTGGTGTGACGCTCGAGGTTTGCCCGGGCTCGAACGTGGTTCTGGGCCTGTTTCCCGACTTTGCCAGCCATCCGATTTCCAAGTTGCGCGAGGCAGGTGTCAAGGTCACCGTGTCCACCGACGATCCGCCGTTTTTCCATACCACAATGCGGCGTGAATATGAGATGTTGGCCAAGGCCTTTGGTTGGGAGGCCGAGGATTTTGCCGCCCTGAATGAAACCGCCCTGAATGCGGCTTTTTGCGATGAAGCGACCCGTGCGCGGGTCAAGAAAAGACTGGAGATATCATGAGCGAACACCTGACCGTCGTCGACCACCCGTTGGTGCAGCACAAATTGACGCTCATGCGGGACAAGGGCACTTCGACCGCCGAATTCCGTCAGTTGCTGCGTGAGATCACCTTGCTTCTGGCCTATGAGATCACGCGCGAAATGCCATTGACCACCCGGCACATTGAAACCCCGATGGAAGAGATGGACGCCCCCATCCTGGCAGGTAAGAAACTGGCGCTGGTTTCTATCCTGCGCGCCGGTAACGGAATGCTGGACGGCGTTTTGGAACTGATCCCCTCGGCCCGCGTCGGCTTCGTTGGCCTGTACCGCGATGAAGAGACTTTGAAGCCCGTCCAATATTACTTCAAAGCGCCCGAGGGGCTGAAGGACCGTCTGGTCATAGCCGTCGACCCGATGCTGGCAACCGGCAACAGCTCGGCCGCTGCGATTGATTTGCTGAAAGAGGCTGGCGCGACGGATATCCGTTTCCTCTGCCTGTTGGCCGCCCCCGAAGGTGTTGCCCGCATGAAAGAGGCGCACCCGGATGTTCACATCGTCACCGCCGCACTGGACCGTGAGCTGAACTCAAAAGGCTATATCATGCCAGGTTTGGGCGATGCGGGTGACCGGATGTTCGGGACCAAGTAAGCGGGCTTATCCGCCGCAGATATTCTGCAGCCGGACCCATTCGCGATCTGGCAGTATCTGTTGCAGGGGCTGGCCCGCCATCGGGTCGGCCTCGATCAGGCCCAGCACGGTTTCACCTGTGACGTCCGTCGCATAAGCAAAGGGGACTGAGGGCAAAGCTGCCTCGGCAAAAATTTCCAGCAGGTTCTCGTCTGGTACAGCCGGACGGGGTTCTGATAGAACTTCTTCGGTATAACTGTCGACAATCTGAGGTGTCAGCTCACCGGTTGTCAGCAGGCGGAACGCAGATCTGATGCCGGTCCGGTCCAGCAGATCATCCAGTGGGTCCTGTGCCTGCACACGTGCACGTTCCGCAATGATGTACCCGGCCACGACCGAGGGGTCTTCGTGATCTTCGACCAGAGATCGGTTCAACAGGACAATTCCACCCGGCAGGGTCAGGCTGGTCTGTACTCCGGCGGGTAGGATAACGATTGCGCGCACGCCCGTTCTTGCCGCCAGATGATCCAGTGCTTCCTGAGTGCCCTCGGACACGCAGGCGCGGCCTGACACTCTTTCGATGCGCCTCAGGATTGTGTCACCGATGTCGATACGTTTGATTTCGGGAACGACGGATACGACATGGTTTTGTAACGCTGACGGTAACCACAACAGCATGAGCGCGGCCACAGCAGCCACAACCCCGGCCACGCTGAACCACCGCAAACGCCCGGGGTGGGGGCGTGACCAGTCGATGGCACGCTGCAGACGGTCAATGGCTTCGATCATCGTGGTTTCGGATTGGGCCAGTTCCAACGTCTCTTGCGGGTCGCCATCCGGGTGGTAAATCGCAGGGAAAACACCGGGGTTCTGGCGCTCTAACGCAGCCAGCGACCAATGCGTCAGTGCCCGGTCGTTGAAATCTGATATCGTCAGAGTCGCTTCGCCAATCGACACAACAACCTCGCGCCGCTGAACATCGGGCGAGGGGCGCCACAGACCGGTGGCTTCGATCCGCTGGAACTGTTTCAGTGCCGTCATCGGGGTGATGTCTGCTCGTTCTTAATTGGAGCCAGCTTAACACGCTAAATTCAACCGGCGCAAACCTGTTGCGCGATGTTCAGGAAATGTGCTGGATACCTAGACGAGCGGAATATTCTGTTACCGCTCTCCATCATGCCGCGGGGAAAATGATGCAGGCGGACACCCAGACTTCACCGGTTTTGGCCTCGGTGCTGATGGTCAGTGCTATGGCAATCATCGGCGTAATTGATAATGTGGTCATCTTGGTGGCCGAAACGATCGGACTGTGGCAGTTCCATTTCAGCCGGGCTCTGCTCATGCTACCGCTGATAATGGGCCTGTCACTGCTTGGGCTGGGCCGCTTGCGCCCGATTAGGCTTGGCCCCGTGATCCTGCGTAGTGTTCTCATCACATTGGCCATGTTGTTCTATTTTGCCTCGCTTGCGCTGATGCCGATTGCTCAGGCGTTGGCGGGTTTGTTCACGTCGCCGATCTTTGTGCTGTTGATTACAACCGTCGCCATGAAGCAACGGATAGGCCCATGGCGTATTCTGGCCGTTGCAGTAGGGTTTGCCGGGATTTTGTGCGTGTTGCAGCCGAATCCCGGCGAGTTTGATGCAAAAACGCTGTTGCCGGTCGCCGGAGGGCTGTTCTACGCGTTCAGTTCAGTCATCACCCGAAGCCACTGCGCGCAGGAAAGCACAACGGCATTGCTGGCGGCTATGGTGACAACCTTGGGAGTGGCCGGAGCGGTAGGGCTGATCGTGTTATCCTTGTTTCCGGGGGTTCCGGTCGCTGGGCCGGAGGGCTTCGTCACCCGTGGCTGGGTCTGGCAAATGGGACCGGCAATTCCTTGGATTATAGTTCAGGCAATAGGGTCGACGATTGCGGTATTCATGCTGATCAAATCCTATCAGATCGGTGAGACCTCTTATGTGGCGGTGTTTGAATACTCGGTGATGATATTTGGACCCTTGTTCGCCTGGAGGGTCTTTGGGCAGAATATCGGTGTTCTGCAGATCCTCGGCATATGCCTGATCGCAACGGCCGGAGTTCTGCTGGCCTGGCGGTCCACGCGTCCCGCCGCTACAGAGGCCGCATCGTGATCATTTCGCGCGGTCGCTCTTATATCTTCGTCCACATTCCCAAAACTGGAGGGACATCTTTGTCGCTGGCTTTGGAACAGCGCGCGATGAAGGATGATATTTTGCTGGGAGATACGCCCAAGGCAAAGAAACGCAATAGGCGGATCAAACAGCTATCGGCGCGTGGCCGCCTTTGGAATCATTCAACCCTCGCCGATATCGAAGGTGTTCTTTCACCGGATGAGTTGTCGGGGATGACAGTCTTTACCCTGGTCCGAAATCCCTGGGATCGGCTTGTCAGCTATTATCACTGGCTCAAGGTGCAAGGCTTTGATCACCCCGCAATCGCGCTGGCCCGCGCCCATTCGTTTGAAGGATTTGTCTGCCACCCTGCGACGCAACAATCGCTCCGTCAACATCCGGCGCGGCACTACGTGACGCGAGCCGATGGTATCGAGCAGTGCCAGTATTTCATCAGACTCGAAGCGTTTGATCAGGACGCAGAGCCTCTGTTTGACCACCTGGGGTTCCGGATCACACTGCCGCATCTGAATCGATCAGAGCGGGCGAAAGATTACCGCAGCTATTATTCAGCCGCATCACAGGAGGCCATCGCCGAGGCTTGCGCTGAAGATATAGACAGATTCGGATACTCTTTTGATTAGATGACAGAAATATCGTTTCCCTGTGGGACTTAATACAGGGCGATTGCAGATCGTTGTTCCGCTTTTAGCGTTATCCAACGGGGTTTGGGACCCAAATCAGGCTCAAATGTGTCAAAATTTGGACGCGTGATCGGTTTGGATGCTAATGAATATCTATTGTTTTTGGTGCCAGCAGGGGGGGGAGGCACGTGTTTGAAGTAGTGAGTGACATGGGTATTTCAGATGTTCCGGAAAGCCGGACACAATTCGAAACCAGAGTAGAACTGAACGCGCGCCGTGGCGGCTTGATCCACGGGACCAGGGTTGCAACTGTCGACGGCTGGACGCCGATTGAAGACATTCAGCCTGGTGATCTGATCCGGACAGTCGAGAACGGCTTTAAGGCAGTAAGGCGCATTTCTGTCGATACGATTTCGGTTCCTACTGAAGAAAGTCGGATCGAGTATTTGCCAGTCCGCGTACCCCCAAGTGCCGTCGACAGCCCAGGTACGATTTGGATCATGCCTGAACAGGGTATAGCATTGGAGCATGGCACTGCAGATCTGACTGTTGTGGCAGCACGAAAGTTGAGCGGTTTGTTCCGCATCAAGTCGGACGTCCCGGCATCATCATTCGATGTCAGCGCACTGTTCTTTGACGAGGATGAAGTGGTCTATATGGAAGGCGGCATGCGCGCCTTCTGCCCGTCAGGGCGATTCGGCGGCCACAGCGGCACAAGTGCGGGCTATCAAATTGCCGAAAGCGAAACAGCGGCGGAATTGGTCGAAGATATACGAACCGAGGGCCGCGTGGCAGCCCTTGCCAACCCGTTGGGTGCGCTGCCTGCACCCATCTCGCTGGAACAAGTTGTCCCTTTGAGACCCAGCAGGGGCGCGCGTCGCCCGGGTCGTCCGGGCCGACCTCTCCCAGTGATCTGAACGGCAGACCAACCAAACACGACAAGCAGGGTGCTGGCGTAAGGTCTCTTACGCCAGCACCAACTGTTTAGGCAGCCTTGGCTTCGGGGTTGAAACGCCCGTAGAAGCTTTGGCCTTTATCTGCCATCTCACGCAGCAGCGGCGGGCAGGTAAACCGTTCCCCATATTGTGCGGTCAACTGATCGCAGCGCTCGGCCGCATAAGGGGTGCCGATGATGTCCAGCCAGCTCAGTGGGCCACCTGACCAAGGTGCAAAGCCCCAGCCCAAGATTGCGCCGACGTCACCCTCGCGGATGTCTTCCAGAACGCCTTCTTCCAATGCGCGGACGGCCTCCAGAACCTGAGCGAACATCAGGCGTTCCTGCACTTCGATCAGGTCGGGCTGATCCTCTGCCAGCGGATACTTGTCCTGCAGACCCTTCCAATATTCGACGCGCTTGCCTTTTTCGTCATAGTCGAAGAAGCCCGCGTTTGCCTTGCGGCCCAGACGGCCCTGTTCTTCCATCCAGAAGATCAGATCATCGGACGGGCTTTCAGGATATTCGTTGCCCATCGCGGCCTTGGTCGCGCGTGCGATCTTGGCACCCAGATCAATCGAGGTCTCATCAGTCAGCTGGATCGGCCCGACAGGGAAGCCCAACTGGCGTGCCGCGTTGTCGATCAGAACCGGGCTGACGCCTTCGGTCACCATCCGGGCACCTTCATTGATGTAGGGAATGATGCAGCGGTTGGCGTAGAAGAAGCGGGCATCGTTGACCACGATCGGCGTCTTGCGGATCTGGCGCACATAGTCCAGCGCCTTGGCCACTGCGCGATCACCGGTTTCCTTGCCTTTGATGATCTCGACCAAGAACATCTTCTCGACGGGCGAGAAGAAGTGGATGCCGATGAACTGATCCGCACGCACCGAAGCTTTGGCCAGGTCGCTGATCGGCAGGGTCGAGGTGTTCGAGGCAAAGATGCAGTCCTCGGGAATGATCGCCTCGACCTTTTTGGTCATCTCGGCCTTGACGCCCATGTCTTCGAAGACGGCTTCGATGATCAGGTCGCAGCCCTTCAGATGATCAAGGTCAGGGGTCGCGGTGATGCGGCCCAGCATGGCCTCTTTCTTTTCAGCCGTAACCTTGCCGCGCTTCATACCTTTGTCCAGGTACGTTTCGGTATAGGCTTTGCCTTTGTCTGCAGCTTCCTGATCGCGGTCGACCAGAACAACTTCCATACCGGCCTGCGCCGATACAAGTGCGATACCCGCACCCATCATGCCAGCGCCCAGAACACCGATCTTCTTGACTGACTGATCCGGTACGCCCGCAGGACGCACGGCGCCTTTTTCCAAGGCTTCCTTGTTCAGGAACAGTGATCGGATCATGGCACCCGAAGACGGGTTCATCAGAACGGAGGTGAACCAACGGGCTTCGATCTTCAGCGCGGTTTCGAAATCAACCAGCGCACCTTCGTAAACAGCGCTTAGCAACGCCTTGGCGGCAGGGAACGCACCCTGAGTTTTGCTATTCACCATTGCCGAGGCGCCGACGAAGTTCATGAAACCGGCAGGGTGGTAAGGCGCGCCACCGGGCATTTTGTAACCCTTGGCATCCCAAGGCTTCACAATGTCCGCATCTTTGGCGTTCAGCACCCAATCTTTTGCTGCGGCAACTGGATCCTCGGCGATCTCATCGATGTAGCCTGCACTTTTCGCCTTTTTGACGTCCAGCATCTTGCCTTCCAGCAACAGCGGAGCGGCTGCAATCGCACCGACCTTGCGGACCATACGGGTGGTGCCACCAGCGCCAGGGAAGATGCCAACCATGATTTCAGGCAGGCCGTATTTCGCCTTTGGGTTCTCGGCTGCAAAGATGCGGTGCGTCGACAGCGGTAGTTCCATGCCAATGCCTGCGGCTGTACCGGGCAGGGCGGTTGCAATCGGCTTGCCGCCTTTCTTGGTCTTGGGGTCCATGCCCGCCAGCTCGATCTTGCGCAGCACGCCGTGCATATTCATGGTGCCTTCGAACAGGCCCTTGGCGGGGTTGTCACCCGCCTGTTCTTTCATCACCGCAAGCAGGTTCAGGTCCATGCCACCGGCGAACGAACCTTCTTTCCCGCTGGTGATAACGATGCCTTTGATCTCGTCATCGGCAAGTGCCTGATCGATGCAATCGCTTAACTGTGCGAATCCGTCAAAAGACATCACGTTCATGGATTTTCCCAGGACGTCCCAGGTGATAATGGCGACGCCGTCCGCGCCTTTGCTCAGAGTGAAATCAGTCATTGTCATCTCCAATCTGGTCAGCCGTTAGCGGGCTGCCATCTTTCCGGGTGAAAGAGAATCCGTTCTCATCATCCTTCACCATCATGTCTAAGTCGCTGTAATAGCCGGTCTCGTTCGGGGTCCGTGTGCCCACCACCAGAAAGGTTGCAGGCGCATCGGTGTTGTTCACAAGGTGATGGCCGTTGGCTTCACCTGCGGGCCATGCGGCGCAATCGCCGGGCTGCATTTCATGCTCGCCATCGTCGTCGATCAGCGTACAGGTGCCGCTTAGCATGATTGCAAACTCGTCCTGCTCCATATGGTAATGGCGCAGCGAGGACATGCCCTGCGGTTCCAGCCGCACGATGTTCACACCGTACTGGGTTAGCCCGCCCGCATCACCGAGGCGCTGAACAAAACGGCCTGCGGTCGCCTCGGCCAGCTTGCCGGGATAGGCCGAGCCGCCCTGAAACGGAATCTGAGAGAGATCCAGCTTTGGCATCAGACGCGCTCGATGATCGTTGCTGCACCCATGCCGGATGCGATGCAAAGCGTGGCCAGCCCGGTTTCCTTGTCCTGACGTTCAAGCTCATCCAGCAGGGTGCCGATGATCATCGCGCCGGTCGCGCCCAGCGGGTGGCCCATTGCAATCGAGCCGCCATTGACGTTGACCAAAGCCGGATCGACATCGAATGCCTGCTGGAAGCGCAGAACAACCGAGGCAAAGGCTTCGTTCACTTCGAACAGGTCGAGATCGCTGATTTTCATGCCGTTGTCGGCGAGGATTTTCTCGGTCACCGGAACCGGACCGGTCAACATAATGGTGGGGTCGGTGCCGATCTTGGCCGTGGCCTTGATGCGTGCGCGCGGCTTCAGGCCGTATTTCTCGCCGAATTCCTTGTTGCCGATCAGAACTGCCGCCGCACCATCCACGATGCCCGAGCTGTTACCCGCGTGGTGGATATGATTGATCTTTTCCAGATGCGGGTATTTCAGCTTTGCGACGTTGTCGAAGCCGGGCATTTGCTCGCCCATCATCTGGAATGCGGGGTTCAAGCCACCCAGGCTTTGCATGTCCGTGCCGGGGCGCATGTATTCATCATGGTCCAGAATGGTCAGGCCGTTCTGATCCTTAACGGTGATGACCGATTTCGAGAACCGGTTGTCGTCCCACGCAGCTTTTGCACGGCGCTGCGATTCCATCGCCAGCGCATCAGCCTGATCGCGTGTGAACCCGTATTCGGTCGCAATGATATCAGCCGAGATACCCTGCGGAACGAAATAGGTGTTCATCGCCAGTGAAGGGTCAGCCGCAATCGCAGCGCCATCGCTGCCCATCGGAACACGGCCCATCATCTCGACCCCGCCTGCAATATAGGCGTCGCCTGCGCCGCCTTTGACCTGGTTGGCAGCCAGGTTCACAGCTTCCATGCCCGAGGCGCAGAACCGGTTGATCGCCAGCCCGGGGATCGATTCATCCAGATCAGAACCCAGCACTGCGGTTCGTGCCAGACAGCCGCCCTGTTCCATAACCTGGGTTACGTTGCCCCAGATGACGTCCTCTACGGCGTGGCCCTCTAGATTGTTCCGCTCTTTTACGGCGTTCAATGTCAGCGAGGACAGGCGCGCCGAAGTCAGCTCGTGCAGGCTACCATCCTTGCGGCCTTTGCCGCGCGGAGTACGCAGGGCGTCATAGATATATGCGTCGGTCATAGTTTTCTCCTTAAGCTCGATCCGGCACAGAGCCGGGCATCAGGTCGTAGGGGTGTTTCCAGCCAGGCTGCTGGGACAAGCGTGTCAGCCAGGCGTCGATATTTGGCCATTCGGTGCGGTCAAAGCCGAAGGGTTCAGGATAGTAGAGATAGCCACAGCAGCTGAGATCAGCATTGGTTACACCGTCCCCAACGATCCAGTCGCGACCGTTCAGATGTGCATCCAGGACTTGATACGCAGCCTTCAGGCGACCCTGGTTGAATGCGATCACATCTGGGTTGCGATGTTCTTCCGGCAGAAAGTTGATCAAAAAACGGGTCAGGCCTGCCACCGAGCTGAGTTTGTGGTTGTCCCACAGCACCCAGCGCAGTACCTCGTATTTCTCTTCCTGCGTCTTTCCTCCGAACATGCCTGTCTTTTCAGTTATATAAGTCTGAATGGCCCCGGACTGACTGGTGCGAAAGTCGCCATCAATCATGACGGGCGCTTCACCCATTTCGTTGATAGTGGCACGAAATTCGGGAGTGCGTGTCACTCCTTTGAAGAAGTCGACTTCGACGGCTTCCCATTCTAACCCTGATAACTCCAGAGCCAGCGCCGCCTTGTACGAGTTTCCGCTGACGCCGAAACAATGCAGTTTGATGGTCATCATTTGCCTCCCTTGGCACATGAGTCAGTGCGATGTGCTGTATCACGTAGCCCGCCCTTTTTCGGGCGGGTCTGGTTTCTTATCGTTTGCGCTCTTCAAGTTCGGAATTGAAGATACGCAAACGGTGCGTCAGGCTCTCTTCGTCGATGACGCTGTTGAAGTTCTCGAACAGGAATGACAGTGCCTCACCTTCGTCCAGACCAGCCTCGCGCGCGAACCCTCTGAGTTTGCGATAGCCATCTTCGGTCATGGCGACCGGGAAACGGCGTGTTAGGCGAAATCGTTTTGGCATATCGAGCCTTTCGAATGGCCGGCCCCAAGATGGTCTGGGGCCGGTCAGAGATCAGAAGCTTGCCGCGTCCAGGCCCATGACAGTATCCGCACCGCTCTGGATGCGTGTCAGATGAAGACCGGTGGCTGGCAAGCGACGCGCCATGTAGAACTGGCCGGTGGTAATCTTTGTCTCGTAGAACTCGGTGTCCGAAGTCCCGGCTTCAAGTGCGGCATAAGAAGCTTTTGCCATCTGTGCCCACATCAGGCCCAGGCAGACATGACCGAACATGTGCATGAAGTCATTCGACCCAGCCAGCGCATGGTTGGGGTTCTTGGTGCCGCTTTGCATAAAGTACATGGCAGCGGCCTGCAGATCCTTGGAGGCCGCTTTCAGCGGTTCGATAAACGCCGTATCATAGGCTTCGTTCTGACCTGCGTTTTCCTTGCAGAATTTTTTGACCACTTCGAAAAACGCCATGACGTGTTTGCCGCCATCCTGGGCAAGTTTACGGCCCACAAGGTCAAGCGCCTGAACGCCGTTTGCGCCTTCGTAGATCATCGCGATCCGGGCATCGCGGGTATATTGCGACATGCCCCATTCTTCGATGTAGCCGTGGCCACCATAGACTTGCTGGGCCTTGACCGTCATGTCATAGCCTTCGTCGGTCAGGAACCCTTTGAGGACCGGCGTCAGCAGTGAGATCAGGCCATCGGCGGCATCGTCACCAGAGCGGTGGGCCTTGTCGATCATGGTGGCTCCCCACAGAACAAAGGCACGGGCACCCTCGGTAAAGCTCTTCTGATCCATCAGGCTGCGGCGGATGTCGGGATGCACGATCAGCGGATCGGCTGGACCGTCCGGATTTTTCGCGCCGGTCACATCGCGGCCCTGCAGGCGGTCCTTGGCGTATTCCACCGCGTTCTGATAGGCCGCGTCGGCCTGGGACAGACCCTGCATGGCTACACCCATACGAGCTTCGTTCATCATGGTGAACATCGCGCGCATGCCTTTATGCTCTTCGCCCAAAAGATAGCCGGTTGCCTCGTCATAGTTCATGACGCAGGTCGAGTTGCCGTGGATGCCCATCTTTTCTTCGATGTTGCCGACCGATACGCCGTTGCGTTCACCCAGGCTGCCATCTTCGTTCACCATGAATTTAGGAACGATGAACAGGGATACACCCTTGATGCCTTCGGGGCCGCCCACGATCTTGGCCAGCACCAGGTGAATGATGTTGTCGGCCATGTCGTGTTCACCAGCCGAGATAAAGATCTTCTGACCGGAAATCTTGTAGGAGCCATCCGTTTGCGGTTCAGCCTTGGTGCGCATCAGACCCAGGTCGGTGCCGCAATGCGGTTCGGTCAGGTTCATGGTGCCGGTCCAATCGCAGCTAACCATGTTCGGCAGATAGGTTTCTTTCTGCTCTTGGGTGCCGTGCGCCAGAATGGCCGAGGCTGCGCCGTGGGTCAGACCTTGATACATGGTGAACGCCTGGTTCGAGGCGGAAAACATCTCGGCCACGGCAGAGCCAATGACATAAGGCATGTTCTGGCCGCCGAACTCTTCGGGCATGTCCAGGCCGGTCCAGCCGCCTTCCTTCATCTGACCGAATGCGTCTTTAAAGCCAGTAGGGGTATATACCACACCGTTTTCCAGACGACATCCTTCGGTATCACCGATTGTATTCAGCGGGTGCAGAACATTTGTCGCCACCTTACCGGCTTCTTCTAGGACAGCGCCGGTAAAATCAGGTTCAAGCTCGCTATAACCCGGGATGTCCGATCCCGATACATTGAGCACTTCGTGCAATACGAACTGCATGTCTTTGGTTGGTGCATTGTATACGGGCATTGGGAACTTCCTTAGTTTCGCTTGTCCGGTGGGTGGGTGCCGCCGGGGTTATTCTGCGGCCTTTTTGTCGCTCTTGATCGAGGCGATCACTTTCTCGCCCCATCTCAACTGTTCTTTTAGATCGTCAATGGCCTGGGTCAGCTCTTCACGCCGGGATTCCATATCGGCAAGCCGCTCGCACGCGATCTCATAGGTGCGGGTCATCTGTGTAACCTGCTGATCACCTACGTGATACAAATCAAGAAGCTGGCGAATTTCTTCCAGGCTGAAGCCAAAGCGTTTGCCTCGCAGGATCAGCTTGAGACGCGCCCGGTCGCTTTTGGTGAACAGTCGTTTCTGCCCTTCGCGGATCGGAAACAAAAGTTCCTTTGCCTCGTAAAAACGTAATGTGCGCGGCGTGACATCATAGGTCTCGCACATTTCACGAATGGTCATCAGATCTTCGGTCATGGTTTCTGCACTCTTGTAACTGGCCTTCGTTAAGCTGATTTGCGCAGTCGATGCGCGTCTTACAGCACGTAGATGCCGTTCACGTAACGCGAACGCTGCGTCACAAATAAGTTGACGTAACTTCCGTTCGCGTCAAGGTTTCTACTGCAGGGAATTTCAGGACGTCACGTCAGATCACCTTCCAGATGCAATTTTCCAAACACGGAAAAGCATGCTGAAAGGGTAAAAGAGCCCAGGAAGGGTCTGTTTTTGGCTTTGGCAAATCCGATAGTAAACGCGGTCAGCTGGGCAGCAATGCCTAGTCTAACAATTTCGCGGTCTGGTCACGCATTTGTTCCAAGGCATCTATGGCTTCATCTAACTGTTTTTTCTGATTGTTCAGTTCGACAAGCTGATGTTCGGCCATTTCGATGAAGGCCTTCATCTGTGCCTGATTCCCCTGATCTTCGTAGATCAGCAGCCACTGGCGGATATCTTCCAGAGGAAATCCGTATTTCCGTCCCCGCATGATCAGCGTCATCCGAGCGCATTCCCTAGGCCCGTAAAAGCGAGTTCGGCCTTCGCGGTCAGGCTGCAGAAGTTCGATATATTCATAGTAGCGCAGGGTACGTGGAGTCACGTCAAACTCGGCGCACATCTCTTTGAATGACAAACGGTTGTCGGGCATTCCTGGTCTCCTTCGAAACAGCGTAGGACGTGGCGACTTCAAGCGCAACAGGCGGGCTTGCTCTTTTGCTAGCCTGACGCTCATAAAGGGAGAAACAGAGAGGACACAAGTAGATGGTCGACAAAGCTGCTATAGCACGACAGTTTATTGAGGCCATTCCGCATGCCAAAGCTTTGGGTTTGACACTCACCAAAATGGGTAATGGCGAGGCCGAGATTTCGATGCCCTACAAGGCCGAACTGATCGGTGATCCACGCACGGGTGTGATCCATGGCGGGGCGGTTTTTGCCCTGCTTGACACCTGCTGCGGTTCCGCGGTCATGTGCCATCCTTCTTCGCCCGGCGCCACCGCGACAATAGATCTGCGGATAGACTACATGCGCCCGGCGACGCCAGGACAGAGCATTACGACACATGCTGTCTGTTATCACGTCACCAGAAACGTGGCCTTTGTCCGCGCAACTGCGATGGATGAGGACAAGGACCTGCCCGTGGCAACCGCCACCGGTTCATTCACAGTGGAGAGCCGATGATGTCACGACCTCGGCCCGAAGCCATGCAGCTCATCGAACAGCGTCGCGATGCAGCACTGAAGGCAATCGTGGATGGTGTTCCATATATTCAGTTTCTCGGAATCGAATTTGACCGGCGGGGAAATGAGTTGACCGGGGTACTGAACTTTGACCAAAAGCTGATCGGAAACCCGATGCTTCCGGCGCTTCATGGTGGTGTGACGGCTGCCTTTCTGGAAGTAACCGCGGTTATCACCCTGAGTTGGGAGTATTTCTTTCCCCGGATCGAAAACGGCGAATTGGATGCCAGCACGGTCTTTCAAGATGAAACCATCATGTTTCCAAAAACAGTAGATTTTACCGTTGATTACCTGCGATCGGGCTTGCCACGGGATGCCTATGCGCGTGCCTTTGTTCGCCGATTAGGGCGCCGGTATGCGTCGGTTCGTGTCGAAGCGTGGCAGGACAATCATCAGCGTCCTTTCGCACAGGCCAGCGGGCATTTTCTGATGCCGCAGTCCAAATCGAAAGCTGAGTAGATTTCCATGCAAGACGCCTCGGCACCCATCACGCACAGGCGCGTGCTTAAAATTGCAGCGCCCATCGTGCTGTCGAATGCCACGGTTCCGATCCTTGGGGCCGTGGATACTGGCGTAGTCGGGCAGATGGGTCTGGCTGCGCCGATTGGGGCTGTTGGGATGGGGGCCGTGATTCTGGCCTCGATCTACTGGATATTCGGCTTTCTGAGGATGGGGACCACCGGCCTGGCGGCGCAGGCGCGCGGGGCAGGTGACACTGCAGAAACCGGTGCGCTGCTGATGCGGGGCATATTGCTGGGCAGTGCGGCAGGTATGGTTTTCATATTGGCCCAGGTCCTTTTGTTCAAAGGGGCTTTTGCCCTTTCCCCCGCCAGCCCCGAGGTTGAGGCGCTGACCCGCGACTATCTGCGGATACGCATCTGGGGTGCGCCGGCAACGATTGCGCTGTTCGCCATCACTGGCTGGTTGATTGCGATTGAACGTACGCGTGGGGTCTTTGTCCTGCAGGTCTGGATGAACGGACTGAATATTCTGCTGGATCTGTGGTTTGTGCTTGGTCTGGGTTGGGGCGTCGAGGGGGTGGCCATCGCGACGCTCATCGCCGAGTGGAGCGGGCTGGCACTGGGTCTCTGGCTGTGCCGCAGTGCTTTTACCGGGAATCAATGGCGTGACTGGCCGCGAATTTTTGATCCCACGCGTCTGCGTCGGATGATGCAGGTGAATGGTGACATCATGGTCCGTTCGGTATTGCTGACCGGCGCCTTTACCACATTCCTCTTCGTCGGGTCGGATCTGGGGGATGTTAATCTGGCAGCCAATCAGGTCTTGCTGCAGTTTCTCGAAATTACCGCCTTTGCACTGGATGGGTTCGCCTTTTCCGCCGAAGCACTGGTCGGCGGCGCCATTGGCGCGCGGGATCGGCATCAGGTGCGCCGAGCCGCGGCCATGGCTTCGCAATGGGGGGTAGGGGGTGCATTTGTACTTGGTGCGGTTTTCTATCTGGCCGGGCCAGCGTTGATCGACCTGATGTCAACTGCACCTGAGGTGCGACTAGCCGCACGCGAGTATCTGGTCTGGGCGGCGCTGGCACCGGTGATCGGTGTGGCAAGCTGGATGTTTGACGGCATCTACATAGGTGCGACCTGGACGCGCGCAATGCGCAATGCGATGATCCATTCGGTTGCGATTTATGTTTTGGCCCTGTTCATATTGGTGCCTGCGCTCGGCAATCACGGCCTTTGGGCCGCGCTGATGATCTTGAACATCGCGCGTGCCTGCACGCTGGGATGGCGATACCCCAAGCTTGAGGCTTTGGTCGCTTAAAGAAGGTCCAGAAGGGATTCAGTAGGGCGACCAATGGCTGCGTTGTCCCCTTTGATTGCAAGCGGACGCTCGATCAAAATCGGATGGGCCGCCATTACTGTGATCAGGTCATCCTGAGCGGTATTCTTGGTTAGGCCCAGTTCCTTGAACAGCTTTTCGCTAGTCCGCATCAGGTCGATGGCGGGGATATCAAGGCGTGTAAGTACGGCCCGGATTTCGTCTGCCGAGGGCGTGTCCTCAAGGTATTTGCGAATTTCGACCCGCGCTCCGTTTTCCTCAAGCAAAGCGAGCCCTGCGCGAGACTTAGAGCATCTGGGATTGTGCCAGTATTCGATCATATCCAGTCCTGTCTTTTGCTTCCAACGGCCTGCGCAACGGTTTCAAACCCGTCGCGCGCCAGCAAGTCATCCAAACCTCGCGCGATTTCCGCCGCAAGTGAGATACCACCGAAAACCATCGCGGTGTAGAATTGCACGGCCGAAGCACCGGCGCATATCTTGGCATAGGCCTGTTCTGCTGTGCTGATGCCACCAACACCGATCAACGGAATCTGACCGTCGGTCAAATGGCTAAACCGGGCAAGAACGCGGGTGGATTTTTCGAACAAAGGTGCGCCGGACAGGCCGCCTGCTTCGTCTCTGTGTGCGCTGCGCAACCCATCGCGCGACAAAGTGGTGTTCGAGGCGATGACCGCATCAACGCCCGATTCATGGGCCACTTCGGCGATATCCCGCAGCTCATCCTCGGTCAGATCGGGGGCGATCTTGAGGAATACTGGTAGAGGGCGCATTAGGGTGTTTCGGGTTTCGATCACGCCGCTCAACAGAGCGCTCAGCGCCGCTTTGCCTTGCAAATCCCGCAGCTTTTCAGTGTTCGGAGATGACACGTTGACCGTAGCGAAATCCAGATGCGCCCCACAATGGGCCAGTACCTTGGCAAAGTCGCCGGGGCGATCATCGCTGTCTTTGTTCGCACCAAGGTTCAGTCCGATCACCGCATCCCTGGGGCGCGCCGCCAGACGACGGGCCATGGCCTCCATCCCTTCGTTGTTAAAGCCAAAGCGGTTGATGGCAGCCTTGTCTTCGGTCAGGCGGAACAGGCGCGGCCTGGGATTGCCGGGCTGCGGGCGTGGGGTAACGGCACCGACTTCGATGAACCCAAACCCGGCGCGAGACAGGGGGCCAAGAACCTCTCCGTTCTTGTCGAACCCTGCGGCCAGACCAACCGGATTGGGCAGATCCAGCCCGGCGATTTTGGTCTGCAAACGCTGTGACGTGACCGGCCCTGGTGCAGGCGCAAGCCCTGCCTTCAGGGCTTTGATCGACAGGGCATGTGCAGTTTCCGGGTCCAAGCGGTGCAGGGCAGCCAGCCCCAGCTTTTCAGTCAGTTTCATCCAAAGATTTCTCCGCCTTCGGTCGGCGCGCACCGGATCAGGCGAGAGGTCTTCACCGCAGCCTGACGATGCACGACCGCCTGTTTGTAGTCAGGGTCGGATATCATTTCCAGAAAGGCATGGGCCGATGGGTAACGCGCGATAAATACCGCGTCCCATGCCTCATCCTTCGGGCCAATCAACGTAGTCTGAAACGCGCCGCGCCAAATGATCTTTGCCCCAAGGCGGGTAATGATCGGCGCGGTTTCGATCCCATAATTGCGATAGGCCTGAGCGCCCGACAGACCGCTTCTGGCCAGTTCGTGCCCCGATGGATATTCGGCCCGGCTGCGGAACCTCACCAGGTTCAGCATCTCAATAGACTGGTCACGATCCAGCACCTTGAAGGCTTCGAACTGGGCGCGATCCGGGTCGATATATTCCGTCATTTCATGTCGTCCGGGAAGCGATGCGCGTTGCCGTCAAAGGGCAGGGGGCAGGACCAAGCTATGTCGGTCATGCGGATCTGACGGTAGAGATGCGGAAACAGAGCGCCCCCGCGCGAAACCTCCCACTCCAGTTCCTCGCCCATCGCGTCAGCATCGCAGGCCAACAGCGTCAAACCTTCGGCGCTGGCAAAATGCTTGGCAGCGGTTTCCGCAGCTTGTTCAGCTGTCGAAAAGTGGACAAAACCGTCCGAAACATCAATCGGAGCACCATCCGTGGCGCCATCGGTCTGCAGCGCCGTCCATTCGTTGGCGCGGAAAATCTTGTAAATCAGCATAGAACGGTCATGCCCCGCGCTGCGGCTAGATTCAAGCCGGATTTCCCCCTTTGACTCTTTGCTGAAGGCGGCGCAACATCTTGGCAATTAACAAAGGGAGTTAAAATATGTTCACCCGTTTCCTAGCCTCGGCTGCTGTGCTGGGTTTGACTGCAGGAATGGCCGCCGCCGAATATAAACTGACCATTCTGCACACCAACGACTTTCATTCGCGTATCGAGCCGATCAACAAATATGACAGTGGCTGTAGTTCAGATGACAACGCCGAAGGCAAGTGTTTTGGCGGATCTGCCCGTCTCGTAACAGCAGTGGAAGAAGCCCGCGGACGTGCCGAAAACTCGATCCTGGTAGATGGCGGCGATCAGTTTCAGGGCTCGTTGTTCTATACCTATTACAAGGGCAAGGTCGCGGCCGAGTTCATGAACAAATTGGGCTATAACGCTATGACCGTGGGCAACCACGAATTCGATGATGGCCCGGAAGTCCTGCGCGGCTTTATTGACACGGTTGATTTCCCGGTGCTGATGTCGAACGCGGATTTTTCCGGCGAAGAATTGCTGAACGGCAAGATCAAAAAGTCTACAGTGATTGAAGTCGGCGGAGAAAAAGTCGGCCTTGTTGGTCTGACGCCGGAAGACACGCATGAACTGGCCTCTCCTGGCCCGAACATCACATTCTCGGACCCGATTCCCGCGGTTCAGGCCGAAGTGGACAAGCTAACCGCGGAAGGCGTGAACAAGATCATCGTTCTCAGCCATTCGGGATATGCTGTCGACCAGCGTGTTGCACAGGAAACGACCGGCGTTGACGTAATCGTAGGTGGGCATTCCAATACATATTTGTCCAACGTTTCCGACAAGGCTGTTGGTCCCTATCCGACAGTGGTCGATGGCGTGCAGATCATTCAGGCCTATGCCTACGGCAAATTCCTGGGCGAGCTGAATGTCACTTTTGATGACGACGGAAATGTTGTCGCGGCGGCTGGTGAGCCGCTGATCATGGACAACAACGTGGCCGAAGATCAGGCCTCGCTGGACCGTATCGCGGAACTGGCCGCTCCTTTGGACGAAATCCGCAATAAGGTCGTGGCCAGCACGTCTGAGGCGATTGAGGGTGACCGTTCGATCTGTCGTGTTCAGGAATGTCAGATGGGCAATTTGGTCGCTGATGCTATGCTTGCGCGGGTTGCTGATCAGGGCGTTCATATCGCGATTGCGAACTCTGGCGGCTTGCGTGCTTCGATTGACCCTGGCGACGTGACCATGGGTGAAGTTCTGACCGTGCTGCCGTTCCAGAATACGCTTTCAACCTTTGAGATCAGCGGACAAGGCATCGTTGACGCGCTTGAAAACGGCGTGAGCCAGGTAGAAGAGGTCAAGGGCCGCTTTCCGCAGGTTGCCGGTCTGACCTTTGTTTGGGACGCATCGGTGGCACCAAACGAAGGGCGCGTATCAGAGGTCATGGTATCCAACGGCGATGGGCTTACCCCGATTGATCCGGCGGCGACTTATCTTGTCGTTACCAATAACTACGTCAGAAATGGCGGTGACGGGTACAGTATGTTCGAAGGCGACGATAAAAATGCCTATGACTTTGGCCCGGATCTTGCAGATGTCACGGCGGAATACCTAGCCGAAAACGCGCCTTACCAGCCTTATCTGGACGGTCGCATCAAGCAAAAGTAAGGCGACCAGAGCGAAACGAAAAGGGCCGCACCTTGGGATGCGGCCCTATTTCATTCAGCTAACCTTCAGCCTTGATCGATATCGTATTCCGGCCAAAGCCCTGTATCAAAACCCGCAAGCATGGGCTGGATATGTTCCGACACAGATCGCCATCCCCCAATGGATTTGGTTGAGATTTTGTTGCGAACCTGGTCGATACTGGCAGTCCGGACCTGTTTGGTATTCTCTTCCGGATGCATCATCGTCTCGGTCCATTCCAGGTCGCAGAAAGCGGCGACCTGCTTGCTATAGGTTTCGGGGTCCGCGACAAGCTTTTCATATGGAACGGTCAGGATCTTGTCGCCAAAAACAGCATCCCAATGCGCCATATAGCGACGATATAGGTTGGCAGAATGGGCAATGGTCTCAAGATTCGAGGCATAGTTCATGCCACCCGCAGGGAACCGGCGGATCCATTTCGAAAGACCAACATCGCGCGGATCACGCAGCATGTTTATTATCTTGGCGTTTGGGAATGCCGACAACAGGAAGCCGACCCGCTGAAAATTGTGGGGCATCTTGTCAACAAAAGCGGTCGAGCCATCGGGGATCGGCGGCATCAACTCTCGGAACTCTTTGGCATATTTCGCTGCGGCAGTGGAATCGAAGGTCTTGCGATGTTGTGCGTAGTCGCGCGAAAGATCGGCCCCAACCGTCAGTTCGCCGCAGCCAGCAATGTCTGGCGCGGAGCTCAGCATCATTTCCATGAGCGTCGTGCCAGAGCGCGGCTGGCCCAGAACGAAGATCGGAACCGGCTGATCGGTTTGTTCGGACCAAGGAACTCTTCCTCCTACAGGGAACAGGCCAGTGATACGTTCGAACTTCTGTTCTTCCGCCTCTAAATCATAGGGTTTGACGTTGTGTTGGATGGCATTGGCACGTGCAAATTGCGGCAGTGCTGCGCCAAGGCTATCGGTTTTTTGGATCAGGTGGGCCTTGGCAAATTCCAGTTCCGACAGCTCGTGTACGCTTTCGGATATCGCTGCTTCAACCGCCTCCATCAGTTTCGGGGCGTCCTCTTTGCTGGACATTGTCGAAAGCTGAAGAAGGGTGGCAACATGGAAGGGTTCTTTGGCGTAGATGCCCTGCAGAATATTGGCGCATCCCTTTTTGTCGCCACTCTGGTGCAGATTTACGGCTTTTTGAAAGGCTATCTTTTCGTTGTCCGGTGCCAATTCATACGCCTTGGTTATATCGCGTGAGTTGTGCTCGATATAACCGATGCGGCCATAGGCGCGGGCACGAGTCGACAACAGGCTGACATTTTCAGGGTCGCTTTGAAGTTTTTTGGTCACGTGATCAATGATCAGGCGCCAATTCTGTCCTTTCAGCGTAATCTCATCAATGACCCGGTTCAGTTCCTTGCTGGCTGGGAATTTTTCGGCCTTGAGTTCGGCATATTCCAAGGCTTTGGCCATCTGGCCGGTTTGCATAAGAGCATTGGCGAGGTTTTCGACGAATTGCGGATCGTCAGGTTTCATCCGCGCGGCTTCGACAAAATGCGGGATCGACCTTTTATACTGTTTCATCTCGGTCAGAACAAAACCGGAAATGGCATGAAAATCCGAGTCGGTCGGAAACTTTTTTACGCCAAGTTGAGCCTTTTTCAGCGCAGCCTGGAATTTGCCTTCTTCCAGCGCTGCGACAGCTTTGACTTTTAAGGTTTTCGCCGTTTGATTTTGCATATGACCCCGTGAGAACCTGTGCCTGTAGAAAACGATTGTTGAAAGTTCATTACCTATGTGCGGACGGTTTGCAATAACCCTTCCAAATGATGCCATGGCCCAGTTGTTTTCTGCGCGCCCGGCCAATGCTCTGCCTGTTGTCCCGAATTTCAACGTTTGTCCGACATGTCAGGTGCATGTGGTCAGGGCAGGCGAAACCGGGCGTCAGTTGGATGCCTTGCGTTGGGGGTTTTTACCACACTGGTACAAGTCCAAAACCGCTGGGCCATTGTTGATCAATGCCCGCGCCGAAACGCTAGCTGAAAAACCGGCGTTCAGGGTGGCCTGCAGAGAACGCAGATGTCTGATCGTTGCCAGCGGGTTTTATGAATGGACCAAAACCGAGAGCGGAGACCGGCTGCCCTGGTATATTTTCAGAAAAGACGGGGCCCCGATTGCTTTTGGCGGGGTATGGCAAGATTGGGGACCCGAGGGCGACCAGAAGGGAACATGCGCTATCGTTACGACACCAGCGAACCGCAATCTGGGCATAATTCATCACCGCATGCCCCTGATTGTTGAACCTGAAAACTGGCCTTTATGGCTGGGTGAAGTGGGCAAGGGGGCTGCGCGGCTGTTGTCTCCGGGGCAGGAAGATATTCTTGGCTTTCATCGTGTCGATCCGGGCGTCAATTCCAATCGGGCCAGTGGACCGACGCTTGTCGATCCCATCACAGGTTGACACCGTGCCTTTCCATCCGGTTCAACGCGGGTTAGATCGTTGACATGGTTCTGAAAATCACCAGCCTTCAGCAGTTATACGCGCATGAGTTCGACACAACCATAGACGTGCGCAGCCCGGCTGAATTTGCCGAGGATCATTTGCCCGGGTCTATCAACCTGCCAGTTCTGGATAACGACGAACGGGCGCGCGTCGGGACGATCTATGTCCAGGAAAGCCCGTTTCTGGCCCGCAAGCTGGGGGCGGCTCTGGTTTTCAGGAATGCGGCCAACCACATTGAACACAGCCTGTCCCATCACGAAGGGGGGTGGAAACCCCTTGTATATTGCTGGCGCGGTGGGCAGAGATCTGGTTCGTTTACCTGGATGCTACAACAGATTGGCTGGCGGGCCGAGGTTGTCGAGGGCGGCTATCGGGCTTATCGCCGCTTGGTGAGCCGGTATCTGTATGACGATCCGTTGCAGTTTCAATTCGTCCTTCTGGATGGGTATACGGGCACAGCAAAGACCGAGCTGCTTACACACCTTCAGGAACGTGGTGTCCAGGTTCTGGATCTCGAAGGGCTTTCCAATCACCGGGGGTCGTTGCTGGGGGCAATGCCGGGCGGACAACCCAGTCAAAAGGCATTCGAATCCGCGCTGGCCGCAGAACTTTGTGGTTTTGACCCCACCCGTCCCGTCGTAGTCGAAGCGGAATCGTCCAAAATCGGCTCTTTGATCCTGCCGCCGAGGCTTTGGTCCGCCATGTGTGCGGCCGTGCGCATTCAGATTGATGCCCCGATAGAAGCGCGCGCGGAATATCTGGTCTCGGCATATGACGATGTCCTCAGCGATGCCGAGCGGTTGAAAGATCTCCTGTCGCCGCTGAGGTCTCACCGTGGGCATGAGGTGGTGGATGGGTGGTTTGCGCTGATTGACGGCGGTAACAAGTTGGCCCTTACACGGTCACTTATGGAACAGCATTACGACCCAGCTTATGCCAAGTCCGCGCGCGTACACAGCACCGAGATTGTGGCCTCGATCCAGGTTCCCTCGCTGGCAAGTACCGGTCTGAAAGAGGTCGCTGTGCGGGTCGAACAGGTCCTGGATCAGCTCTGAAGTTTTAAACCCGGCGTATCGTCGATCATGCCGATGATTGATGCCGGATATCCAGCCGCACGTAGGTCTGCACACAGGCCTGGCGCGTCATCGGCTTGGACAGCGGCCAATAGCCCTCCGGCGGTTTGAGGGTCGAAAAGAAGATCAGCCTTGGGTCTGTTGGCGAGTTCAGGCGCAATGGCGCGGTTGTCTTCGAAGATCGTGGACCGAACACCGCTTGCGCTAAGCTCCACAGCCCCGGCCATCACGGGAACCGCATCCAGAGCAATTACCGCACCGCAGCCCGAGGCACCGCAAATACCTTGCAGATGCCCTGCCAGACCAAACCCGGTCACATCGGTCATAGCATGGGCGCTGAACAGAATGCGCGCGGCTTCGCCCTGGGGCTGGACCATGTGGCGGAACGCCTCGGCGACCCAGATGCCATTGGCCAAACCGGCCATTTCGGCGGCCATGATCACGCCGCTGCCAATCGGCTTGGTCAGGATCAAAGCGTCGCCCTTGCGGGCTCCGGACAAGATGATCGGGTCGTTTTCGCACAGGCCGGTCAGAGTGAACCCGATGGTCATCTCATCCCCCATCGAACTGTGGCCTCCGACGATTTCGGCCCCGGTTGCGCGGATGACGTCACTGGCGGTGGCCATGATTTCTGACATTGTACGTAGTTGCAGTGCGGGTGACATCCGAGGCAGAATAATCGTTGCGGTGGCGGCCTGCGGTGCCGCACCCATCGCCCAGATATCACCCAATGCGTGAATGGCCGTGATCCGTGTCATCAAAACCGGATCATTGGTAAAGCTGCGCAAATGGTCCGAGGTCATCACCTGTCGCGCGCCGCCGGTGAGAAGCAAAGCCGCATCGTCACCTGAAAGCGGTATAACGTCTTGCCGATCGGGGGGCGGCAAATCAGACAGAACACTGCGCAAAGCGCGACGCCCAATCTTTGCGCCGCACCCACCGCACATGGGCTTTTCACCCAGGACTTCGGGCACGCCCAAAGCGTGGTCGCGGGGCAACTCTGCTGCTTTCATCGGCGGCAGATTCCGGAACTTATTCATGAAATTCTGGTCGATATGGTTCTTCCATTTCCACATCAACGGACCACTGAGCGAGGTTCCCAATCGCTCGGCCAATGCGGATTTCCCACCCAGCGATATCAGCTTGAGGTAATCTTTTTGCGGATGATAGGGGCGCATCTTTCCGACACCCAGCGAGGCCCGAAGATTGTCATAAAGAATCGGGGCTTCTCGGACGGCATAGACACCTGCTTTTGGTCTGGGGTTTTCTGACAGATGGGCACAATCGCCGGCTGCGAACACAAAAGGATTGCTGGACTGCAGCCGGCTATTCACCGTGATATAGCCATCGTGAAGATCCAGCCCGGACTGCGCCATCCAACCATAGGGTTTGGCCCCCGCCGCCCCCGTCACGAATCCAGCCGCAATCTGGCGCCCGTCCTCCAACCGGATGTGATCCGCATGAATTTCGACGATGGCGGCCTGTTCGATCACGTCGATGCCAAGGTCAGCCATCGCATTGCGAATGATCGAGGCCGCCTTAGCGCCAATCGCGGTCAGGGCCCGAGCATTGTCGATCAGGGTCAATCGGGCGCTGCGGTTTGCGGAACGCAGAGCGTGCGCCATCGCCATGATCAACTCGACACCGGCAACACCACCACCGATCACGGCAACCGAGGCGGCGCCTGCGCCAGATTGGTACTCGGCCCACCTGGCGGCAAAAGACCCTAACGGTTTTGCGGGGACCGCATGGTCGGAAAATCCAGGCAGGGCCGGCATGTCGGATGTAATGCCAACATTAATCGAGGCTACATCATAGGCGACGGGCGGTCGGCCGGGCACATGTACCTCTTGCCGGTCAGGGTCTAACCCTTCGACGGCACCCAATATCACCCGTGCCCCGGCAAAGCGAGCCAGACGCACCAGATCAATATCCAGGTCACCCCGGCGGTAATGACCGGCAACGAAACCGGGCAGCATCCCTGAATAGGGGGCTGAAGGCGTGGGGTTGATGACCGTCAGGCGCGCGCCAGGCAGGGGGTTCATTCCCCATTTTCGCAACACCAGCGCGTGCGTATGACCGCCGCCGATAAGAACCAGATCGCGGGTCAGGGGTAGTGGAGGTCTATGCATAGGTATCAGGTGTTTCTGTGATCAGGAACGTCTTCGACCTGTTCGACCGCATGTGTAGCCCAGATTTTGTCCTCACCCGCGTCCGGCAGATCCTGGGGCTTTTCATGGCGGTGAATATGCCATTTGGCAATAAACAGGGCCGTGATCGGAGCAGTCAGGAACAGAAACAGCGTGATCAGCAGCTCGTGCAGAGACAGGTGATGTTCGATCAATACGGAATGGATGATTGAGGCGATCAGAACGCCACCCACCCCAAGCGTTGTCGCTTTGGTGGGGGCGTGAAGCCTGGACATCGGGTCCTTTAGCTTGATCATCCCGTACGATCCGACAAAACCAAATATGCCTGAAACAACCAGGAAGAAGGCGACCAGAATTTCAAAGATTACCGACATGTCGCCCTCACTCGATGATATTGCCGCGCAGCATAAAGCGCGCGTAGGCAACGGTTGAGACAAAGCCGAGCATGGCGATGATCATGGCAGCCTCGAAGAAGATTTCGGTCCCCAGAAACAGCCCGTAAAGCACCATAAGGGCAATTGTGTTGATCACCATCGTGTCCAGCGCCAGAACCCGGGTGCCCACTCCATCGGCCGTAATGATCCGCCACAGGCACATCATGATGGCTGCGCCGAAACAGGCAAAGGCAAAGTAGATTGCTAGCTCGATCATTCGAAAATCTCCTTTAGCCTGCGCTCGTATCGTTGCTTGATTTGATCGCGTACTTCGTCCGGGTTTGGCGCATCGAGGCAGTGGACCAGCAGGTTGTGACCCTGCGCGGACAGATCGCAACTGACGGTGCCGGGGGTCATGGTGATTGTCCCGGCCAGAACCGTAATCGCCTCTGGTGTGCGCAGTTCCAGCGGAATGCAGACCCAGTTCGGTTCACGGTCGGAATCCCGTTTGAAGAGGATGATCCTAGCAACTGTCATGTTGGCGACAACAATGTCCCATAGAACCACCAATATGTATTCGGCGATCATCGGCCAATTCCGAAGAATGGGCCGGTCTGGCCAATACGGCTGTGTGACGAAGGGGATGATAATTCCCAGCACAAGGCCAAACACCAGTGAATTCAGCGATGGTGTGTTTGCCAGCAAAATCCACACGACCGTCAGCAGGAAAGTCAGATGCGGGTGCGGGAATATCCGGTGAAGCAGTTTTTTCATTCTTCCACCCCTAACACGGCCGAGATGTAGTTTTCGGGTGCAAACAACTGTTCCGCTGTGCTGGTAGCGTAGTTCATTGCAGGCCCGGCAAACAATGTCAGCATGACCAGACCGATGATCAAAGCAAATACCGACGTAAAGGCCAACCCGGGCGAAGGTTCCGGGGCTGCCTGAAAGGCGGTCTCGCCGCCAGTTGTATCGGCTTGGTCGGTGGCCAAGCTGGCGTCATGGCTTTTCCAAAAGATCAAAGTTCCGGCGCGGGCTAGCCCTACTATGGTTACGAATGAGCCGATCAATACCACAGCCCAGACCGTATTTGCGTCTGGTGCATCTCGCGCGGCGTCCAGGACCAGCAGTTTGCCAATGAACCCGGACAGGGGCGGCATCCCGGCCAAAGCAATCGCACCAATAAAGAACAGTGCGGAAATCAGTCCGGTCTGTGCCATAGGGTGCTTTGGGGCAATCGCGCCTCCGCGCCGCTCGATCACCAGATCAGCAATCAGGAACAACAGCGCCGTCGCAAGCGTCGAATGGTAGATATAGAACAAAGCGGCGGCGGTTGCTGTTTCGGTGAACAGGGAAATTGCGATCAGCAGGGTACCCATTGACGCGATGGCGCAAAAAGCCACTAGGCGCGCGATGTGTCGTGAGCCCAATATGCCGATTGTACCAACGGCCAGAGTTACCAAAGCGGCAGGTTGCAGCCAGTTGATCACAAGATCATGCGCAACCAATACCTCGGGGCCAAAGCCAAGCGTGTACATGCGCAAGATCGAGTAGGCCCCGACCTTTGTCATGATCGCAAACAGCGCTGCAACTGGCATAGGAGCATTCGCATAGCTGGCCGGTAGCCAGAAATGCAGCGGTAGAACTGCAGCCTTAATGCAGAATACCAGCAGCAACAGGGCAGCACCCACTCTTATCAGAGCGGTGTCTTCGAACGGAAGCTCGGCAATCCGTACAGCCATATCCGCCATGTTCAGCGTGCCGGTCACTGAATAGAGCGTGCCAAGGGCAAACAAAAACAGCGTTGAGCCCAAAAGGTTGTAGGCGACATATTGCACGCCTGCCTTGAGCCGAACGGCTCCACCGCCGTGCGTCATCAAACCGTAGGACGCGATCAGCAATACCTCGAAGAACACGAACAGGTTAAAGGCGTCACCTGTCAGAAAGGCACCGCATACGCCCATAAGCTGAAAGTGGAATAAGGGATGAAAGTGCTTGCCGCGTGCATCCCATCCGGAGGCAATCGCATAAAGCACTATCGGAAGGGCTAAAAGCGCGGTCAGCAAGACCATCATGGCAGATAACCGATCCAGCACCAGCACGATTCCAAAGGGCGCTGGCCAGTTGCCCAACTCATAGACCAGAATGTCTCCACCTGCGGCCTGTGCGGTGATTGTCAGGGCGATGCCAAGCAGTGTCACGACACCGGCGACCGAGAATATGCGCTGCAAATCAAGGTGGTATCGCAGGACCATGATGATGAACGGAGCCAGAATCGCGGGCAGGACGACTGGCGCAACGATCCAATGGTTCATGCGTCTTCTCCCGGCGCGTCCGTATTGTCATGAGCGGCCATGTCGATGTGGTCATCCTTGGCCGACAGGTAAGCCGAAAGCGAGATCATCACGATCACCGCAGTCATCCCGAATGAAATCACGATGGCGGTCAGCACCAGGGCCTGCGGCAAGGGATCGGTATAGGCGACCTCTTCATATTTGTTCAGAACCGGCGGCGCGTCCAAAGCCAGCCGCCCGGTGGCAAACAAAAAGACGTTCACCGCATAGGTCAGCAGAGACAGGCCCAGAATGACCGGAAAAGTCCGGCGACGCAGGATCAGGAAAATCCCGGCGGCGGTCATCACGCCAACCGCAGAGGCTACGAGCGCTTCCATCAGACCTGCTCCTTTTCTTCTTGTTCTTCTTCAGGCGGATCGTCCCGCAGCGGGTTGATATCCATTGGGAATTCCTGCGCCATGCCGGGCTGCCAGGCCAAGCGGGACAGGCTATCCAGTGCCAGCATCACCGCGCCCAAAACCGCAAGGAACACGCCGGTATCGAACAGCATGGCGGTTGCCCATTCGAACTCTTCCAGTGGCGGCCAGTTCAGATATCCGAAATCGCTGGTAAGGAAGGGACGTTCATTGAACCATGCGCCAATTCCAGTTGCTGCGGCGATCAGAACGCCCCAGCCGATTGTGCCGTGGTAATAGAACCGTTGCCGTTCGATGGCCCAGGTATAGCCGCTGGCCATATATTGCATCAGATAGGCGATGGCGACGACCAGACCGGCGATGAACCCTCCGCCTGGTTGGTTATGGCCGCGGAAAAAGATATAGGCCCCGACCATCAGCGCGATCGGCATCATCACTCTTGTCGCCACGACCATCATCAACGGATGAGAGTCGCCCGATTGCGGCCAGTGCGGTTTACGGTTCAGCAAATACCCCCGGACATTGGTTTCCAGAACCGCCTCGGTCAGGGCAAAGATGATCAGGGCGGCGATGCCCAGAACGATGATTTCGCCGAAGGTATCAAAGCCACGGAAATCCACCAGGATCACGTTGACCACATTGGTGCCTCCGCCGCCCTTATACGAGTTGGCCAGATGGAATTCGGAAATGCTCGGGAAACCGAAATCCCGCAGCATCAACGCGTAGATCAACGCACCTGATCCGATGCCTGCCACGACCGAAATTGCCGCATCCCGCCAACGCCGCGCCGCGCTGCTGTCCCAGGGCGTGTCCGTGGGCAGGAAGTTCAGTGACAACAACAGCAGGATCATCGTCACTACCTCGACAGAAATCTGTGTCAGGGCAAGGTCGGGTGCGGACAGATAGTTGAAGGCCATCGAGACGATCAGGCCAACGACTCCGATCAGCACCAAGGACAGCAGCCGGTTGCGGTGGAACCACATGATGGCCAGCGTCGCGGCGATCAGGCAGATCCAGCCAATGAACGGAATGATCTGAACGGGTAGGGGCGTGCGTGTTTCAACGCCAATAGATCCGGTGGCGAATGCATAATATCCCAGCCCAACCGTAAAGACGATCAGGATGGCCGCATACCGGCTGAGGACCCCGTTATGCAGAGTATCTGTGACCCAGCGGCTGGTCGCCGTAAGCGCAGCGATCACTGCGTCAAAAATGGTTTTCGCCTCGGGTCTGGGCAGGGCATTCCAGATGAACTCACCACGCCGATGCTGTGCCAGCAAGGCCAGGCCACCCAGTGTGGCGAACGCGGACATATACAAGGCAGGCGTAAACCCGTGCCAGAGTTTCAGCGAATAATAGGGCAGCTTCTCGCCCCCGATTACCGCACTTGAAACAACTGCCACCAGCGGACCTACGATGGCGTTGGAATAAAGACCGATCAGGACGACAAGCACGACCAGGAAAGCGGGTGCAAGCCAAAGCCCGGCCGGTGGGTCATGTGGATGGGTTGGGTAATCGTCGCGTACTGGACCAAGGAACACGTGACCAACAAAGCGGAACGAATAGGCTGCAGAGAACAAGGCCGCCAGCAGCGCCAGTCCGGGCACAAGATAATGCGAATGCAGCCAGGTTGTGTGGACCGTTTCCTCCAGCATCATCTCCTTGGACAGAAACCCGTTCAGCGGAGGTAGACCGGCCATGGAAAGTGCGGCAATCGTCCCGATGGTGAAGGTGATGGGCATCAAATGGCGCAATCCGCCCAGTCGCTTGATATCCCGCGTACCGGTTTCGTGATCCACGATCCCGGCGGTCATGAACAGGGCTGCTTTGAACGTCGCATGGTTGATGATGTGGAAGATGGCAGCAACGGCGGCGATCTTGGTTCCAAACCCCAGCAGCATGGTTATCAGGCCCAGATGCGACACGGTCGAAAACGCCAGCAGCGCCTTGAGATCGTCTTTGAACAGGGCGATGCAGGCCCCGATCAGCATGGTTACCAGGCCGGTTGTGGCCACAATGTAGAACCACGCATCAGTACCCGCCAGAACGGGCCACATGCGGGCCATCAGGAACAACCCTGCCTTCACCATCGTGGCCGAGTGCAGATAGGCTGATACTGGCGTAGGGGCGGCCATCGCGTGTGGCAGCCAGAAATGGAAGGGGAACTGTGCCGATTTGGTGAAACACCCCAGCAAAATCAGGATCAGCGCTGGCATGTAATAGGGTGAAGACTGGATCAGTTCTTTGTTCTGGAGAATGACGCTTAGGTCATAAGAGCCAACGATATTGCCCAGGATCAGCATCCCCGCAATCATCGCCAAGCCGCCAGAGCCGGTCACAGCCAGCGCCATACGTGCGCCCTGTCGTCCCTCAGGGAGGTGTTTCCAATATCCGATCAAAAGGAATGAACTAAGCGAGGTAAGTTCCCAGAATATCAGCAAAAGTAGGATATTGTCCGACAGAACGATTCCCACCATCGCGCCCTGAAACAGCAGCAAATAGGTGTAAAACTGCCCCATCGGGTCTTCGCGCGACAGGTAGAACCGCGCGTAGAGGATGATCAGCAAACCGATGCCAAGGATCAGCAGCGCGAACAGAAACCCAAGGCCGTCCAACATGAAATTGGCGTTTAGGCCCAGTGCCGGAATCCAGTCGAACCGGGCCGTAACGACCTCGCCGCGCATCACGGTTGGGATGTGAATCAACAGCCCCATCAGCGCCAGAAAAGTAGTCAACCCAGCGGCCGAGGCTGCTGCGTTTCGTCCAGCCCGGATCAAAAGGGCTGGGAATACAGCTCCGAGGAAGGGAAGGGCCGCGATGAGGAATAGGGACAACTGCGATACTCCGGTCTGGGCGGTCAAAAGTGCTATTGATTTTGTAAGGATAATTCGCGGAGTGTCCAGCGATTGCAAGCCATTCTGCCTGTTCAGGGGCCCCAAGGCAGAGGATGGTACAGGTAAAGCGGCGATGACACGAACTTGAACAGGCAGGTTAATTTCGACACGGAACTGGATAAGCTGCTGTGATACATAGGACCGCATCGGATCAGGAGGGATTACAGTGGCTGCTGGGGCAAACCGGACACGGCGAAAGGTTCTGCTGTTTGGTGCGGCTGCTGTTCTGGGCGGTTTTGCAGTCCGTGAATACCGCCTGATCCCGCAAAGCTATGCGGGCGGTCGGATCAGTGTCGGGGATGCGCATCAACAAGCTAGGCTTGGAGATATATTTTTGGTGGACATCCGTACCCCACGCGAATGGGATGCCTCGGGCGTGGGCGAAGGCGCGCATCCCCTAGACATGCGTCGCGATGATTTTGAAGAGGCGCTGCTGCAGATTGTCGGCGGAGACCACGATGCCCCAATCGCCCTGATCTGCGCGCGCGGTGTGCGCTCGGCCCGGCTGAGCAACCAGCTGTCCGAGGCGGGGTTCGCAAATATCATCGACGTGCCCGAGGGTATGTTAGGCTCAGCAGCAGGGCCGGGCTGGGTCAGGGCAGGCCTGCCGGTTCAACACTATGATGGGAAAGCAGAATGATCCGAAGCTTGTTTCTGTCGGTCGGGATGGCCGTGATCGCGAATGCAGGAATGGCCGCCTGTGTCGATCAGGAAGACATGTGCGAAACGCCGTCGGGTGGGTACCATATCGAACTTCCCGAAACCGAAAACCCACCGCTGGTGGTGTTTCTGCACGGTTATGGCGGGACTGCGACCGGAACGCTGAAGAACCGCAGCTTGGTTGATCCTCTGCTTGCGCGCGGATATGCGGTTATGGCACCGGAGGGGTCCGAGCGTAACGGCCGCCAAAGCTGGAATTTCTTCCCGGGTTGGGAAGGGCGTGACGAAACGGCTTTTCTGCGCGAGGTGGTTCAGGATGCGTCGGACCGGTTCGGGGTCGATGATGACCGCGTCGTGTTGGGCGGGTTTTCTGCGGGGGCCTTCATGGTCTACTACCTCGCCTGCGCGGCGCCGGATACGTTTTCGGCCTATGCTCCGGTTTCAGGTGGGTTTTGGCGACCGCATCCCGAGGCCTGCGATGGCCCGGTGCGCATGTTTCACACCCATGGCTGGATCGACAATGTAGTCCCGCTGGAAGGGCGTCTTTTGGGCGGTGGTCGATTCCATCAGGGCGATATCTTTGCCGGTCTGGAAATTTGGCGGGTCGCAAACGAATGCGCCGATACCAAACCCAGCGGATTTTCCACGACCGGGCAATTCATGCGCCGCAAATGGACCGGATGCGCCGATGGCGCGATGTTGGAATTCGCACTTTTCCCAGGTGGTCACAACGTGCCGCAGGGATGGTCGGATATGATGGTAGAGTGGTACGAGGGCCTGCCGGGTGGTTGATCACTCGGCAGGAGTCATGACGGTTTTGCCTTCGACCAGGCGCTTCAATTCATCCCTGTGGAGACGGGCGGACCGGGTGATTGCCGGTTCCTGAACATCTTCTTTCATTCCGACCATGCGCCGCGCCGGTGAGGTTGAAACACCGCTGAGTGCGGAAAGCGGGATGGCAAAGGCCAGGCTTATGGCAATCGGAGCCAGCCAGATTGACACCAGACCCGATAGGATGCCGGCGCCCAAGGCTATACCGCTGATAGTTTCCAGCGTGTGACATAAGATCAGCGTCCGCAGTCCATAGCTGCCACCATCCCGCGCCTGAGGAGACCAGCCTTTTTGAATACCAAGAATTGTCCGGAAGACGGCGATCATCTGTTGCACCATAAGGATCGGCGCATAGAGGATCGACAGGATGACTTCCGAGATGAATGAGGTCATGAATTTACCTGCGCCACCGAAATCCGCATAGCGCACACCGCTAAGTGGCAGGGCAAGTACGCCAAGTACCTTGGGGGCCAGCAACATAGCATACATGACCAGAATGATCAGCACGTGGCGGGTTTCCGACATCTCGGGCCATTGCGGGAACAGCGGATTGTCGGGGCTGAAATAATGCAGGACCGAGGCATCCTCGCCCTGACCGATCAGCGCCCACATCACCAGCAAGGCAAACCAAAGCGGCGACATCAGATATCCGACTGCTCCATGGAACATGTGGAACCGCGACACAGCGCGGAATCCGGTTGAGCCCAGCAACTTCAGGTGTTGCAAATTGCCCTGACACCAGCGCCGGTCACGCAACGCGTGGTCGATCAGCGTTGGTGGGGTTTCTTCATAGGATCCTCGGATGCGCGGTAGGAACCGCACGCCCCATCCGGCGCGACGCATGAGGCCGGCCTCGACGAAATCGTGGCTCATGATCAGTTTTTCCTGACCATTCATTGCGCGCAGTCTTGGCAGCCCCGCGCAGTTGGCAAAAGCCTTGGTGCGGATGATCGCGTTATGGCCCCAATAGTTACCTTCCTGACCACACCAGCGGGCTAGACCTTCGGCGAAGGCGATACCGTAAACGCCATTGGCAAATTGCTGCATCCGGGCAAAAACCGACTGAGCACCAATTAACTGAGGGTAACTCTGGATCAGGCCCGCACCGGGGTCTCGCGCCAGAGAATCCGTCAGGCGCAGGATGGCGCGGCCGGTCATCAGGCTGTCGGCATCCAGCACGAGCATCGCATCCCAATCCGCACCCCAACGGCTGACCCAATCTGCGATATTTCCGACCTTGCGGTCTGTGTTCTGTTCTCGCCGACGATAATACAGTTCCAGTCCCGGCGCGAGGGTGGTGCGCAACGCTTCGACGCTGGCTTGTTCCTGTGCCGCGATCTCGGGGTCGCGGGTGTCAGAGAGGATGAACATCGCATAGTGGTGCTGACCATCCCGCGCGCGCAGGTCTTCCAGCATGGTGCGGGCGTTGCCCAGCACGTTCCAGGGTACTTCATTATAGACCGGCATAAGAAGCGCGACGCGCAGCGCCTGTGGGCGGCCCTGACGTTTGGGCTGTTCCTGCCGCGACAGGGAAATCATACCCAACAAAACGGTGCAGACCGTGAAAGAGATCCAGAAAAAGTTGAATGAGATCAGAGCCAACAGAATCGCTTCGATCAGATTGATCCCTTCGGCTCCGAACCAGTCGGTCATGACCCAAAGCAAGCCCAGCGTAGCCGCCATCGCAGGCGAGAACGCCAGCGCACGCCAGAATCCCGCAGATGCCTGCCTGCTGCGGGGCGCCTGAGCGTCACGGAACCCAGCGCTGAAATTCTGCTCCGGCATCGCCAGGGGTGCCTCAGGCGGCATGATATGCAGATCGTTGCTCATGATGTCCAACGATACAGCCAGACTTCGGAGGCAGGCTGCTTGTCTTTCAGCAACTGCGCACGCAGTTCCACATGGTTCCGGTCTCCCGGCTCGAAGGAAAAGGCCAACCGCAGGCCGCCAGTATCGGGGTTGCGCTGCAGGACGCCATCCGAGGTCTCTGCATGGGGCGAGTCCACAAAGATCGTCATCGCCTCAGGTTCGTCGAATAGCTCGCTGGCTTCAAAGTCGATCACCGCCAGACGGCCCTCGCCAAATGTGTTGTCACCCATCGCAGTGTTGATCACGCGTGGCATCGGGGTGCGCTGTGGTTCTTCACCCCAGATCAGGCGGTAGGACAGGTCCACCTGGCTTCCGGCCGCATAGGGCTCCATCGGACGCCAATAGGCGACGATATTGTCGTAGATTTCCTGATCGGCAGGGATCTCGACCAGAGTGACCGCACCTTTGCCCCAATCGCCAGTTGGTTCGACCCAGAGGCCGGGGCGTTTGTGGTAACTCGCTTCAAGATCGGCATAATCCGAGAACGCGCGTTTCCGCTGCATCAGGCCAAACCCGCGCGGGTTCATGTCAACAAAGGACGAGAACTGCAGGCGGGTCGGGTTTGCCAAAGGCCGCCACAGGACCTCGCCAGCGCCGTTGCGGATCAACAACCCGTCGCTGTCATGCACCGCAGGGCGGAAATCGTCGAAACGGCTGTGATTGGTCTGATCGAACAGGAACATCGACGTGCCGGGCGCAATGCCGACATGGGTCAACTCGGTGCGCGGGAAGAGCGTCGCCTCGACCTCCATCACGCAATCAGCGCCTGCCGTGACATTGAACCGATAGGCCCCTGTCACGCTCGGGCTGTCCATCAGGGCGTGAACCACCATATTGCGCTGACCGGGCTTGGGACGTTCCAGCCAGAAACGAATGAATTCGGGAAATTCTTCGCCATCCGGATCGCCGGTTTTCAGCGCCAGCCCCCGGGCCGACAGGCCGTAGACCTCGTGAAGGCCGATCGCCCGGAAGTAACTGGCGCCCTGAAACACACAGAACTCATCGGTTTTTCCGGGGCGGTGCATTTCAGTCCGCAGGCGCAGGCCCGAAAAACCCAGCGTGTCGTCGACGGGCAACTGAGGAACCTCGGTCGACTTGTCAAACATCGACAGATCGAAGGCTACGGGTTTAGCCATGCCGTCTTCTACAGTCGACACCTGAACCGTGCGGGGGAAATAAAGCCCAGGGGTGAAGAAATCTACGTTGAAAGGCGTCTCAGATTCGAACCAAAGCGCACGATCCAGGCGGAACCGGATCGAGCGGTATTGCTCATAGGTCAGGTCCTGCCATTCCTGCGGGACCATCTTGCGCTCGGCAAAGGGCTTTGCGGCCAACTCGCGGGCCAGCGAGATCACGTCACTGCGGTCAAACGGGACCTCTCCGCCCACGGCAAAGGTGGCCGGGGCGAAGGCAAGCGCCGAAGTCGTGGCCAAAAATGCGCGACGTGTGAATTTCATTTCTTTGATTTCCAGGGTTGTGACTTAAACCACGCGGCCAAATAGGCCACGCTGATGATCATGGCAAAGCCAATCATATTAGCGACAAAGACAGTGGCAAAATCCCGCCCAAACAAATCGAGCCCAACGCCGATAAGTCGTGCTGCTGCCATGGAAAATACGAATACGGCAAGTGATTGCTGACCCACTTTGGTGACCAGGGTCAGCACGATTTGCCAAGCTTTGGCGCCTGCGCTCTGACCGGTTGCGATCAGGCGGTGTCCATGCTCGCCAGCAGCGACCCAGCCCAGATAGGCCAGCGACAGGAAATGCATGTAGCGAAACAGACCGAAATCGGTCTTGTCGCGGAATTCCTTCGTGATGGGCCAGACTTTGCGGATTTCATCGGCCAAATCCGGGGCTGCGGCATTCACCCATGTGAACACTTTCCACGACCCGAAAGGCATTGAAAAGATCAGGAACAGCGCCGCTGCCCAAATCAACGTTTTTGACACCGGAGGGGCCGGGATCCAGCCGCGCATGAATGCAAAGCCAGTAAAGAAAAGCAACTGCCAGCCAAAAGGGTTAAAGAACCACTGACGATCCGACCAGGGCTCGGCGGGCAGGTCCAGAACGTCGGTCTGCGCCACGAGCCAGATAGCAACGGATGTGGCTGCAACCGCCCAGAATCCGATGCGGGACAGGCCCATAAACAGCGGCATCATTGCAAGAACCACCAGATACATGGGTAGAATGTCGAAATAATTCGGCACGTAGGTCAGGGTGAACAGGCCGACGATCTGCGGAGCAGGATCATTGAAGAAATGCTGCAGGTTCAGGGACGAGATGTAGTTCTTCTCAAACAGGCCTGATTGATTCAGCGCAGCCATCGTCATCGCGACAAAGAAGAACAGGCCGATATGCGCCCAGTAAACCTGCCAGATCCGGTATGATACCCGCGCAGTGCCCATCCACCAGCCCTTGCGCAGGAACGCGCCGCCAAAGGCGATGGCCGAGGCCATGCCCGAACAAAAAACAAAAATCTCGGTTGCATCCGAAAAACCAAACCGGGCAGGGATCCACTTGGCCCAGGGGTCGTTGGGAATATGCGCAATCAGGATGATGAACATCGCGATTCCGCGATAGAAATCCAGACGCGGGTCGCGCGTACTAACAGGGGCGGCCGAGGTGGCTGCCACAGGTGCAAAATCAGAAGCGGGCGATAGAGTCGCCATACGAGTTCTGTCCTTCTTCAGTCTTTTTGTTTTGTTATTCTGCCGGAACGCTTTGTGCGTCTTGGTTATCGCGAGCCGCGTCGATCAATGCGCGGCGCGCCATAGCATAATTGTCCTCACCCCCGGCCCGCTTGGCACGGCGGTCGTCTAGAATGCGCTCGACAGCATCCAAACGGCCGGCACGCAGGCCGGAATCAATAGTGATGCGCTCGAATACATCACGTTGGGCGTGGCTACCACCGGCCAGTTGCATTCCGTCCCGTGCATTCGACAGGAAATCAAATGCTTCGCCGTAAAGGCCGTCGCCAAAAGCCTCAAGCCCTTTGGCTGCGGCAATACCGGGATCCGACATCCGGATCGGAGTGTCGCCCTGATTGCGCTGGGCATCTTTCTGGATGCGCTGCAGCATTTTGCCGGTCGCTTCGGTCCGGTTGTCGCCGGTCAGGGCCAGCAGATAGTGAAGATCGGCGAAGATCAGGCAGCCATCTTCGGTCCGGGCGGCGCTGAGGTCGGCCAGTTCCTCCCAGCGGTTTCCAACTTTGACGCCCTCAAGCTCGAGCCGGGACAAAAGCGACGTGGCATTCGATATGTCACGGTAATCGTCGGTTTTGTCCTGCCGGACATACTGGTCATACAGTTCCATAACCTGATCGACCTGACCCAGGTCCAGATGCATCAGCGCCTTGTGCCACCAGACATGATAGCGAAAGTTGTTGCAATGCGCCCAGGCATCCTCGCGTCCGGCCAGCCAATCAAGACCTTGCTGCGCATTGCCGGTCATCTCGTGCACATGGGCCACTGCGTGCAGACCCCAGGCATCATCCGACACCATCCACAGTGCCTGACGTCCGGCGATTTCGGCTTTTTCATAGGCCCCGGTTTCCTCAAGCGCGAAGGAATGGCACCCCAGAAGATATCCGCGGCCGGCGTGGTCGGGTTCATAAGCAGGCAGGACACGTTCGATCGACCGTCGCATACCAGCGGCATCTCCCAAGACAAACCGTGTTGCGTGGCTGAGTTTCATCGCCAGCGAGTCCTGTGGGTGGAGGCGCAGAATTTCTTCAAACTTCTGGATTGCATGTGAGGGCAGGTCGGACAGGTAAAGGGCCAACGCGTCGACATAAAGCCGCTCGCGATCAGTTACCGGTTGGCGATCCATAGCGGTGTTGGCAGCATTCAACGCTTCCGCTGCAACTGGCATCATCTCTCGCCGGCCCAGCAAGACCAGGAACAGGCCTTTGACGGCGTGACCAAGCGCGAAATCGGGCTCAAGCTCTAGCACTTTGCCCAGATGCAGGGGTGTGACAGCTGAATGCGCCATGAAACCAAGCAGAACACCATTCCACGCCTCGACACTGGCCGAATGGCAAAGAGTGTTCATCTGTCCGAAAACATCTTGTTTCATGCGCGGGATCCAATCCATTTGCGATTTATTACTTTATTCGATTTAGCAGAGAGTCAGGCGGGGTCGTATCAGTATCGGCCCTGCTCTCGAATTGGTGAAAAGCTGTGTGTGGAAAACGTGAAAAAATCCGCCGATTCAACGGCATGTTTCAGCAATATGCCGCCTAGTAAGGCATTGTGTTTCAATCTTCAAATGGGTTCTTCGCGTTCAAGACTGCTGCAGTGTCCGCTCCGAACTGTGGCGGAGCCGTCCGGTAGGTAACCGGTGTCCGCGACAATTTCAGCGGGTTTCCGATCAGTTTTACCTCGGCCGGGGCAGCCTGCATCGCGATCTGCATTTGCCGCGCCGCGACCTGCTCGGTGTCAAAAACCTGATCCAGGGTCTGGACCGGCCCAACTGGTACTTTGCGTGCCTCAAGTTCTGCGATGACGGTTGTTGTGTCATATGACTGAACCGCAGGGCGCAATAGGGCGTTCAACGCATCCCGGTTTTCCAGCCGCGCCGGATTCGTCGCAAAGCGGACGTCATCCGCCAGATCAGGTTGGTCGATGAATTCGCAGAACCGGCGGAACTGACTGTCATTACCTACAGCAAGGATCACATGGCCATCAGCGGTTTCGTAAACGTCATATGGAACGATATTTGGATGACCATTCCCACGGCGTTGTGGCACATTGCCGGATGTCAGATAATTCACGCCTTCATTGATCAGCCACGCAATCTGGGAATCGACCAGAGCCAGATCAATTTGCTGTCCCTCTCCGGTCTGGTCCCGATGGCGCAATGCTGCCAAAATGCCAACGCAGGCATACATACCGCACATGACATCAGCGATACCAACTCCAACTTTCATCGGCGCCCCTTGGGGATCGCCGGTCAGAGACATGACACCGCCATAGCCCTGCGCCATCAGATCATATCCGGGCTTTGATGCGTTAGGCCCATCCTGCCCGTAGCCTGAGATCGAACAATAGACGAGGCTAGGGAATTCCTGCGAGAGCGATTTGTAATCCAGCCCGTATTTCGCAAGCCCGCCGGGTTTGAAATTCTCGATCAGGATGTCCGCAAACGAGGCCAGCCGCCGAATTTCCGCCTGACCTTCGGGTGTGGTGATGTCGATGGCGACCGATTTCTTGTTGCGGTTGGCTGACATGAAATAGGCACTAAGATCCGATGGAACCCCGTCGGCATCAGCGACATAGGGTGGGCCCCACTGGCGCGTGTCGTCCCCTTTAGTAGCAGGGTTTTCGATCTTGATAACGCTGGCACCCAAATCGCCCAGCAACTGTGTGCAGGTCGGTCCGGCCAGAATGCGGGACAGGTCCAGAACCTTGACGCCCTTCAGCGGTCCTTCAGATCCGGCCATCATATCCTCCGCGGTCAATCTCAGCAGCGATTACGGTGAACCTATCAGACTTGGTTGCCGCTTCCAGAGCATCCCTCAGTTCGGCGCGGGTGCGCACCGTGTGACCATTCCCACCGAAGGCCCGGCCCATAGCTGCAAAGTCGTGGCGGTCGAAATCGACGCCTACGTTCCCCATTTGCCGCTGACGCTGTTTCAATTCGATCAGGGCAAGGCTGGCGTCGACGAACACCAGGAAAATCGGGTTACCACCCATCTCGGCAACGGTCGACAGTTCTCCGGCGACCATCAGGAACCCGGCATCGCCGGAAAAGCTGATGACCGGGCGCGTGGGTTCGGCCAGTTTCAGCCCGATGGCCATTGGCAGAGCGCAGCCCATGGTGCAGAGCGCTGAAGATTGGATCAGCCCGCGTTCTTCGGAACATCCCCACATCTGGCTGAGAAGGATGCGATGTGCGCCACTGTCAGCGGTGGCCAATGTCTCGGCAGGAAGAACCGCGCGGGTTTCCGCAATTACCGCGGCGGGACCCCATACGTCATCAGTAGGGAAGGCTCGCGCCAGGGCGGCCCGAACCTGTTCGGGCTCACCGCCGGGCCAGGTGGCGCGGGCAGGGTTGCCCTTTGCAACGGCCTCGAGGGTCGCGCCGGTATCAGCCACCAGGTTCAACCCGGCCTGATGCATGTAGTGATCGTTCGGAACCGCCGAAATGTCGATGACGCGCTTTTCTTCGGGGTCCCATATCTCGCGCCAGCCAGGGCGCATTTCGATCGGGTCATAGCCCAGACACAACACCAGATCGGCCTGTTCAACCAGCGGCACCAGATGGGTGTCAGCAAGCGGCGACAGGCCCGCGCCGCCAAGGCACAGTGGATGATCCTCGGGAACCACGCCCTTGGCCTTGTAGGTTGTCACAAAAGGAATGCCAAAATGTTCAAGGAACGCCTGCACCACATTGCGCGAGTCGTCATATAGAACATCCAGGCCGATAATCGCGATGGGCCGTTCGGCCTGTGCCACCCAGCGGCGGGCTTTTTCAACGCAATCCCCCTCGGGCGCGACGGCGGCAGGTTTGACAAGACGGCGGCGTTTGACATCGGTCACAGGCGCATCCGCAACCGAAATCGGCACGTCGATATGCACCGGCCCTGGGCGCGGCTGACTGGCCAGCGACACCGCTTTGTCTGCGATAACATCCGCGCCTTTGGCGGTCAGCATGAATGTCCCTTTGGTGATCGAGCGATAGACCCGTGCGTGATCCATGACCTGATGGGTGTATGTCAGCGCCTCATCTGCGTCGACACAGCCGGTCAGCACGATCATTGGCACCCGGTCCTGCAACGCATTGGCGACCACATTGATCCCGTTCATCGCGCCTGGACCGAGTGTGGCCACCAGAATGGCCGGGGCACCGTCGCGGTGATGCACCGCCTCGGCCATAAAGCCGGCCGCGTTCTCGTGTTTGGTCAGGTGAAAGGTTATCCCCGCCTTTTCCAACGCATCCACTAGGGTCAGCACCTCGCCACCTGGCATGCCAAAAGCGTGGCGGCAGCCAGCCTCATAAAGCCGTTGGGCCAGAATGTCCGCAGCGCGGGGCGACGAGTCCTGCATCAGTAAAGCTCCGAAAACTGTTTCAACGCAGATTGCGGAGGACAGACCCGGACGCAAGGCGCATCACGCCAGTGTGACTATTTGACAGCGGCTTCGGCCACGATCTGAAAGGTGTCATCCAATTCCTGGGCAATGTCCCTCAGGGGGTCTCCGCCCTCATAGATATAGGGCGCGAATACAAAGCTGGGCGTTTTATAGGATAGGGTGGCGGTGCCGTCCTCGTTTTCGGTCACGTAAAACCGGATCGGTGCTTCGATCATTGCGCGCACCGAGGTTTCCAGCACGCGCACCGCATAGTCATTGTTGAAGGCGCCGATCACCAGATTGCCTGGGATTGTAATTCCCCGCGCGGCGGCGGCTTTGGTGGGGCCGGCCTGCGTGACCACGATCAGACCGTTTGCCTTAACCGCCGATTTGGTGTCCGAGACTAATTCATCATAGCTTTTGCCCGTTGGATACACGGCCCATCCCGAGAGCGGTTCGTCGGCCCAGGCGGGCAGGGCCAGCAGGGCGAAGACGGTCCAAAGCAGTTTCATCCAGAGGCTTCCTTTTAAGGTGTCTGCAGGAATCCTGCCAGAAATGTGAGAACGTCGCACTCACAATCTTGTGTGCATTCGGGATTGCGCCGCGCCGCTTAAAGCCGCAGAAACGGGCGCAGGACGAAGGGAAAGGTCTGGATCGGATGCGCCTGATGATCTGCAAAACCTGTGGCACCGCACGCGATCGGGCGGCCGAGGTGCAGGCTGTGAAGGACGCACTGAAAAGGGCTGGATTGACGGATCAGGTCGAATTGAGCGAACACGCCTGTTTCAGCAGCTGCGCGGAACCCACGGCCCTAGCTATACAGGCGCTGGGGCGCGCATCTTATGTGTTTTCGGGTGTCGATGTGGTGGCGGATGCTGCGGATATCGCTGAAACTTGCCGTACTTACCTGAACAGCCCGCAGGGCTGGATCGAAGACGCCCGACCCTGCGGGCGGCTTCGGATGTGTTTGCGTGCGCGTATTCCGGCGCTTTAGTCAACCTGAACCGTAACCGCAGCACGAACCGGCACGTTATCGACCGAAAGCGGGCTATGGCTGTTGGAATTCAGCGAAACCGAAACCTCGACCTCACCTTTGGGCAACTGATCAATGTGCATCCAACTGCCGTAAAGCCGGGCGAGCTTTTCTCCGTTGATGTAAACATGCGCGTGCCCTTCGCCTGCCATGTCTGCGGTCGATGCGTTCTGCGGTGCGAAGGTAAAGTTTTTTGGCATAACATGCAGGTTCCAGCCAGACATAGGATCCTGTGTCAGAGCGATGTCCAGTGTAGGTGCATCTGTGCCTGCCGGTAGGTTCAAGGCCGTGGAATGATCGTGGGCCATGGTCTCAGTGGGTGAGGCTCCGTGAAGAGACGGATCAGAATGGTCGTGGCCATCAAATGTGACGCCGTTTGCAGCAGCAATTACAAATCCTGTACCGCCGCCAAAGACCAGACCGATCACGAATAGAGCAAGTGAACGGGTCATTGTATTTCCTTGAAAACATAGGGAAACGCGCCAAGTTTACACCCGGCGCGTTCAATCGAAGTGCGATCAGGCCGTTGCTTCGGAAGGTTGCGCTTCTTTCTGCCAGAAATAGCCAGCGAACGCGCCAACCAGAACCCATGCAACCAGACCGATTCCAAAAGCTCGTGCCGCGAACAACGCGCCAATTTCAGTCGGCACAGGGCCGGTGAAAACATCGGGCTCGGGTGCACCTATAAGATGTGGCACCAACAGAAGTACTGCGGCGATCACATAGCTGATCAGGTTACCTCCAAAGGCGATCAACCACATGGCGACAAGGGCTGCTGCAACCGTTGCGAACCACCAGACCTGACGTGCATAGACATCGGCTGCCGCGACACCCGGCACTTCGGGCGCCAGGGTGAAACCTGGTGCAAGATGGAAGGCGATAAATCCGGCCAAACCCCAAAGGACGCCGGTCCGGCCATCAATCTGATGCCCTTGACCTTCGGCTACCGACATCAGCGCAACCATCACCAGCGCATAGCCGGTATAGGTCAGCATGGTAAAGATGACACTCAGCGCATCACGCGTCAGTTCAGAGAACATGCGCGGCAGTTCGGGATGAGCCGATACGGTCTCGGCCCCGAAATGCACCAGCTCTCCGGATTCATAAAGCTCGGCATGCAACAATACTGGTTGCACAAATACCAACTGCAGCAAGGCGGCAATCAGCCCCGCTGCAGCACCAGCGAACAACGCGCTGGTCAATATACGACTGAACACGGTCTTAGTGGCAGGGGAAGCCGGTCGCGTGACGCACGTCATGCGCTGCATCATGCAGGGCCGCTGCCTGAACGTGACCGGTCAGCGTAATGAGGCCCAGACCCAGAACCACTGCAAACATGACCGGAACAAAGCCTGTACGCGCGGCGGATGCTGTTTTCGTTTGTGTTGCCATTTTGTATTCTCCTCTGCCGCCGCACCCGACGGCCGGTGTTTCGTTTTTGCGCCTGGCAGGTCTCCTGGCTTGCGGGTCGATGCCTCTGTTCGCCTTCCCCCCGGAGAACCGGGAGTGGCTGGTTGAACAGGGGCTCTCCGCTTACAGTCGCGGGGGCGGCTTTGGAGTTGACCACCGAGGCAGTCGCACCAAATTCCCTCTTAGCATCCGGATTTCTCCGGCAGGACCAGACACCCCCATTTAGCCGCTATAGCTGTGGCGGTGCAATCATCATTTGCGACGTATTGTGTCAGATTATGCGCTTTTTCAGCAAATAAATATCCATGATCCAACCATGGTCGGCACGGGCAAGGGCGCGGCGGTCCAGAATCTGCTGCGCAACCTCGGCCAAAGGGCCTTTGATCAGGATTTCCTCTTTCATGCCGACATATGCGCCCCACCAAATGTCCAAGTCTTGCATGTCCAGGTTTTGGAATGAACATTCGCCATCTAGCATCACCGCCACGTTTTCTGCGGTATCCGGCCATCCTTCGTCCCGGATGCGACGACCAGTTGTTACGATATAGGGCGCGCCCAGTTCGTTGATCGGAATCGCATGGGCCGCCGTCAGCGCTTGCAGCGCGGTGATGCCGGGAATCACCCGTGTTTCTGGCTGAGGGGTCAAACGTGCCGCGATTCGCAGCGAACTGTCATACAGCGACGGATCCCCCCAGATCAGCAGCGCCACATGGCGGGCCTTCGGGTGGGCTGCGATGGCCTCCTGCCAGCGCAATGCAATCGCGTCGTGCCATTCGTCCACTCCGCGTAAATAGCCATCATCGGCACGGCGTTTAGGAATGTCGAAATACGCGATTTGCGGAGGAGTATCCGCGACCTGAGCGATGATCTGCTCGCGCAGCCCTGCCAGATCGGCCTTGTTTTCGCCCTTGCGGGGGATCAGGATCAGGTCCGCCGAGCGGATCGCCTGCGCCCCTTGAAATGTCACATGATCCGGGTTGCCGGTGCCAATACCGATCAGCGTCAGGTCAATCATTTTCGAACTCTGCCAGAGGTCCATACAGGATCAGGGCCGGGGCGGTGCCGATCTCGGTTTCCAACTGCTGCGACAAGGCACCGATGGTCGAGCGTTGCAGTTTTTGCTCGGGGGTCGAGACGGACTCGGCCATCAAAGCAGGTGTGTCCAGCGGTAGGCCGTGGGAATGCAGGGCGCCAACCAAAAGGGGAAAGGTGCGCTTGCCCATAAACACGACGGTCGTAGCCTGTGGATCAGCCAGTGCTGCCAGGTTCAGATCTTCGGGCAGTTTGCCACTGACATCGTGGCCGGTGACGAATTGCACGCGCCGCGCGGTCAGTCGCCGGGTCAGCGGAATGCCCGCCGCTGCCGCCGCCGCTACCGCCGAGGGGATGCCGGGGATGATTTCATAGTCGATCCCGGCCTCTTGCAGGGCCACCAGTTCTTCTTCAAGCCGGCCGAACATGCCGCCATCACCGGATTTCAGCCGCACAACATGCTGACCGGTTTGTGCATATTCGACCAACAAGCGGCTGACGTGATCCTGCTTGGGCGAGGGGCGCCCGGCGCGTTTGCCGACACCAACCAGATCAGCATCCTCACGCGCGTGGCTCAGGATCGGGCCACTGCTGAGGTCATCAAACAGCACCGCATCGGCTTTCTGCATCCTGTCTACCGCCTTCAGTGTCAGCAATTCCGGGTCGCCGGGGCCTGAACCGATGAAGGACACAAAACCACTCATGCCGAGGCCTCGGCGATCAGATGAAAGAATGTCCCGGTGACATTGTTTCGCACCGATCCGGTTTGCGGGCCTTCCGCGCCTTCGGCGTCGAACACGCGCGCCAGCGGGGCGTCAGGCTGTTCGATGATCGAGGAATAGTGGAACTCATGCCCGCGTAGCGCTGTGCCTTCGGCAAATCCGGCCATTGGGGCCAATAATTCCGCCTTGCGATAACCCAGGTTGAACTTGCGCTTTTCATAGGAGGTCACAAGGCCCAGAAGGCCCGCCATTTCGTGCCGGTCTCCCTCTTTGTCGATCAACGCCTGACCCAGCGCCATGTAGCCCCCGCATTCGCCATGCACAGGTCTTGTCTCGGCATGTTTGCGCAGCCCAGTCTGGAAGGTGTTGGCGGCGGCCAATGTGCCTGCGTGCAACTCGGGATACCCACCCGGCAGCCAGACCAGATCGGCATCCGGGGCAGGGGCTTCATTCGCCAGTGGTGAAAACGGTAGGATTTCTGCACCCGCCGTGCGCCAGCCTTCCAGCAAATGCGGATAGGTGAACGAAAACGCAGCATCCCGGGCCAGTGCGATCCGCTGCGCCGGAGGGCGCGGCGGCACGGCTGACGATGGCCTATCTGGGCTTGAGGAAGCCGCCCGCTTGATCGCCTCCAGATCGACATGTTCACGCAGGAACGCAGCATAGCCGACAATAGCGCTTTCCAGATCGGGATGTTCCACTGCCTGGATCAAACCTAAGTGCCGCTCGGGAAGTGTCAGGTCTCCGCGTCGTGGCAGAACGCCCAGAACCGGCAGGCCTGCACGTTCCATACCCAACCGGGTCAGACGCTCGTGGCGCGGGCTGGCGCAGCGGTTCAAAATTACCCCGGCAAAGGGCAGGTCGGGGTTGTACATCCGAAACCCCAGCGCCGTGGCTGCAGCTGATTGCGCCTGACCGCCGACATCCAGAACCAACACCACAGGCCAGCCCATACGCTGCGCGGTTTCCGCGCTAGAACCATGGCCAATCTCACCGGGTTTGGCGACACCGTCGAACAGACCCATCGATCCTTCGGCTACGACGATATCCGCGCCGTCAGCCTGTGCCGATATTGCGTTCAGCAGAGGATCGCCCATCGCCCAGCTGTCCAGATTGAACGAGGCGCGCCCAGCCGCCGCCCGGTGAAAGGCCGGGTCGATATAGTCAGGGCCGCTTTTGAATGGTTGGACGGTCAGGCCATCCTCGGCCAGCGCACGCAGCAGGCCCAGCATCACGGTGGTCTTGCCAGTCCCCGAAGACGGTGCCGAAATCAGAATGCCCGGAGGGTTAGTCATCACCATGGCTCCAGCTTGACCAAGGGCTGTCCGCGCTTTGCGGGCGATACCGGCGGTCGTAATCCTTAGAATACAGGCAGCTTTCGTCAAACCCTTCACCAGCCAGTGCTGGACCCACCATGATCAGCGCTGTGCGTGAGATGCTCTCGTCCAGCGTGTCTTTCAGCGTCGCCAGCGTCGCACGGATGATCCGCTCATCGGGCCAGCTGGCACGGTAGACCACGGCCACCGGGCATTCGGCGCCATAGGCCGGGGTCAGATCGGCGATAACAGTGTCCAGATTGCCGATCGACAGGTGGATGGCCAGCGTCGCCCCGGTACGCGCAAAATTCGCCAACGTCTCGCCCTCGGGCATCGACGATGCGCGTCCCGGTGTCCGGGTCAGGACCACTGATTGCGCAAGTCCGGGCAGGGTCAGTTCCGTGCCCAATGATGCAGCCGCAGCGGCAAAAGACGGCACGCCGGGGGTCACGCTGACCGGGATGCCCAATTCCTTGAGGCGGCGGATTTGTTCGCCCATCGCCGACCAGACCGACAGGTCGCCGGAATGCAGTCGCGCAACATCCAGACCGGCCTGATGTGCGGTCTCGATCTCGGCCATGATTTGATCCAGATCCATCGCCGCCGTGTTCACGATCTTGGCGTCGTCGGGGCAATGGTCCAGAATTTCCTCTGGCACCAGCGAACCCGCATATAGGCAGACCGGGCAAGCGGCGATGATATCGCGCCCCCGTAAGGTCAGCAGGTCGGCGGCACCCGGTCCGGCGCCAATGAAATGAACGGTCATGTCTGTCCTCCGATGGCGATGGCGCAGGTGGCCAGCCGGTCGTCTGAAATCTGTCTGGGTGAGATCAGCCGCGCACCAGTTCCGGCGGCGGCAAGGGCGGATGCTTCGGCGACGCTGCCGGTGCCATAGGTGGCGCGGCTGCGGGTCGAGCAGGTGAGGGTGCGCTGCCCGGCCAGATCGGCGGGGGCAATGAAATGCAGCGGCAGGGCAATGGTCGAGGCAAAATCTGTCAGCGCGGCGTGACCTTCCTTGTCGGCAACTGTGGCCAGCGCGTCCACAGCGTGGCCGGCACTCGCCTGATCATAGGCGGCGCGCAGGCTGTCCAGCGTAGCGGTCGAGGAAAATCCGATGCCTGCGACGATCATAACGTGACGCTCCATTGCACCACCGGATAGGCCGATTTCCAACCGCGCCGTGGCCCCAGGGCCGAAGCCTGTGCCAATTCGATCCGCAGCAGCTCACCGCCCAGCATATCCTGCCATTGCGCCAGCAGCGCTTCGCTCTCCAGCGTCACCGCGTTGGCCACCAGCCGCGTGCCGGAGGGCAGGGTTGTATGCAGCCATTGCAACAGCTCACTGCTCAGCCCGCCGCCAATGAACACGACATCGGGTAGGGGCAGGCCGTTCAGCGCATCCGGGGCGGTGCCGTGCACCACCTGCAGCCGGTCTTGACCCAGCGCGTCGGCATTTCGGCGAATGCGCTCGGCGCGGTCTTCGCGGGGTTCGATCGTTGTGGCGCTGAGCGTTGGATCACACATCAGCCATTCGATGCTGATTGACCCGGTGCCGCCGCCAATGTCCCACAGATGCTCGTCCCGCTGCGGGGCCAGCGCCGAAAGGGTCAGCGCACGGATAGGGCGTTTGGTGATCTGGCCGTCGGTCTCAAAAATCTCATCCGGTTTGCCAGAGGCGCGCGGAAAGGCCTGCCCGCCGCCAGCAACCTCGAGCCCGACGCAGACCGGGTGATCGAACCCACCCAGCAGCGCCTCGGTCAGCGAGACACTGCGCGCCCGTTCGCGCGGGCCACCCAAGGCCTCCATCACGTGCAGATGTGTGTCGGCAAAACCAGTGTCGGTCAGATAGGTGGCCAGCTCGGTCACGGCCTTGCCATCGCGCAATAGCAGAATCGCGCGCAGGCCGGGGGCCAGATGGGGGCGCAGGCGGGTCAGCGGGGCTGCATGCAGACCAAATGTCTGCGTGCTTTCCAGCGGCCAACCCAACCGCGCAGCGGCCAGCGAAAAAGTGGATTGGCCGGGTAGGGCGGCCCATTCCCCGGCTTCGAAATTCCGCGCGATCACGGATCCGGCGCCGAACCAGAACGGATCACCCGAGGCCAGAACCACGGTTGATTGTCCGCGAAAACCGGTCAGGATCGGCAGACCATCGGCAAAGGGCACAGGCCATTCCACCTGCTGGGCTCCGAAATCGGGAACCAAGGACAGGTGTCGCGGTGGCCCCATGATGATTTCAGCGCGTTCCAGCACTTGACGGCTTGCGGGGGGCAAGCCATCCAGTCCATCTTCGCCCAAACCCAAAACGGTCAGCCACGGAGCTTCAGACATGTCCAACCTCCTGATATTGGGCGGCACGACCGAGGCCAACGCGCTGGCAAAAGCCATTGCCGACCGGGGTATTCCCGCGACCTACTCCTATGCAGGACGCGTGGACAACCCGCGCCCGCAAGCCCTGCCGGTGCGTGTTGGTGGGTTCGGTGGGGCCGAAGGGCTGGTGAAATATATCCATGACCACAGCATAAGCCACGTTATCGACGCGACCCACCCGTTTGCTGCCGGGATGAGCCGTAACGCGATTGAGGCCTGCCATGCGGCGCAGATTCCACTTGTTGCGCTGACACGGCCCGAATGGGCACCGCAGCCCGGTGACACCTGGCTGCGCGTCCCGGATATCGCCGCAGCGGTGGCCGCTTTGTCCGGTAATCCGCAGCGCGTGTTTCTTGCGGTCGGGCGCATGCATCTCGAAGATTTCGTCAGCCAGCCCCAGCACCATTACCTGTTGCGGCTGGTGGATGAACCCGATGTCCTGCCCTTGCCGAATTGCGAGGTTGTCGTGGCGCGCGGACCCTTTGCCGAGGCTGATGACCGGGCGTTGATGCAGCGCCACGGCACGCAGCTGGTGGTATCCAAGAACGCGGGCGGCGCCGGCGCGCGCGCCAAGCTGGACGCCGCGCGGGCTCTGGACATACCGGTGTTGATGATCGACCGTCCAGCCCTGCCGCAGCGGCTGGAACTGTCGAGCGTTCCGCAGGTTCTGGACTGGCTGGCTCATTCCGGGGTGAACCTCGGCGTATAGACGATCGGGTCACCGGCGCGTTCTATCACGCGGGTCAGCGATGAGCCGACGATGACAACGGTCTGCATATCGGCCATATCAGGCGTGGCCTCGACCAAGGTTGAAATCCGGATTGCCTCATCCGCCCGGCTGACAGCGCGGGCGAACAGGATCAGCCGCTCGGGTTCACATTCTTCGCGCAGGATTTCCAGAGTTTTGACAAAGCCTTCGGGGCGGGATTTCGAGCGGGGGTTGTAAAACGCCATCGCGAAATCCGCTTGCGCGGCCAGACGCAGGCGCTTCTCAATCAGAGGCCAAGGTTTGAGGTTGTCACTCAGGTTGATGGTGCAGAAATCATGCCCCAGCGGGGCACCAGCGCGGGCGGAGGCCGCAAGCATCGCAGTGATCCCGGGCAGCACCTCAACCGGTAGGTCGCGCCATTCACGGGGGCCGTTTTCCAGCGCTTCGAACACCGCTGCTGCCATGGCAAATACGCCCGGATCGCCCGAGGATACGACCACTACGCGCTTCCCTTCGGCCGCCATTTGCAACGCATGCTGAGAGCGGTCGATCTCAACCTGGTTGTCGCTGGCATGCAGAGTCAGGCCGGGGCGTTCGGCGATGCGCGCGACGTAAGGAATGTAGCCGACGACATCCGTCGCCTCAGCCAGCGCAGCGGATACTTCGGGCGTCACCAAAGCCTCGTTTCCTGGCCCGAGTCCTGCTATCTTGACCCAACCGCTCATGGCCGCCGCCCTTGTCCGTGAACGATGATGATCGAGAAATACGGAGTGATCCCCTCGCAATTTTCCGACAATTTGCACACGCGTTGATTGGGCATCTGAGCGTATTCCACGATCCAAGCACGGTCATACAAACCGGCCGTCTTCAGGGCCCGCTTCACTTTGTCTATATTGCGCCCGATCTTCATCACTACCAGCGCGTCGGTTTGGGCCATTCGGTGGGCCAGATCGTCTTCGGGCAATGTGCCGACCAGCACGGTCAATACGTCGTCTCCCCAGGTGATGGGGTCGCCGGTTGCGGTCCACGCGCCGGACATACCGGTGATCGCAGGCACGACTTCAACTTCAGCTTCGCCGCGTAGTCGATTGTAAAGATGCATGAATGATCCGTAGAAGAACGGATCACCCTCGCACAGGACCACCACGTCTTCGCCCTGATCCGACAATGTCTTCAGATGCGCGGCACAATCTTCATAAAACGCCGAGAGCAGCTCATTGTACCGCGGATCACTCAATGGAATTTCTGTGGTCACGGGGTATTCCATCGGGAATTCCACCGCGCCTTCGGGGATCATGCCATTGACGATCTTGCGCGCCTGACCACTGTGACCCGGTTTGCGGAAAAAGGCCACGTGACGGGCAGTGCGCAGTAGGCGGTCAGCCCGGACGCTCATAAGGTCCGGATCGCCTGGGCCGAGGCCCACGCCGTATATCTTGCCCGCGTTCATTCGGCGCGGCTCGCGATGGCGTTGATGGCTGCGACTGTGATGGCACTGCCGCCGAGGCGGCCCTTGACGATGCAGGACGGCACAGGCTGCGCCTCCCACAGAGCGTCTTTAGATTCGACCGCACCGACAAAGCCCACCGGGCAGCCGATGATGGCCGCAGGGCGCGGGCAGTCGGGGTCTTCCAGCATGTTCAGCAGGTGGAACAGCGCGGTGGGCGCATTACCGATGGCCACCACGGCGCCTTGCAGATGCGGGCGCCACAACTCCAGCGCAGCGGCGGACCGGGTGTTGCTCATCTCGGCAGCCAGCGGACGCACACGTTCGTCGTGCAGGGTGCAGATCACCTCGTTATCGGCGGGCAGGCGGAACCGGGTGACACCCTCGCTGACCATGCGGGCGTCGCACAGGATCGGTGCGCCGTCTTCCACCGCGGCACGGGCCGAGGTCACAAAACCGGGTGAGAAATGCACGAACTCTTCCAACCCCACCATACCTGCCGCGTGGATCATCCGAACGGCGACCTGTTCCTCATCGGCGTCGAACCGTGCCAGATCGGCCTCGGACCGGATGGTGGCAAAGCTTTGTTTGTAGATCGCCGCGCCGTCGGTTTCGTATTCATAGGGCATCAGGAGAAGTCCATGGTCATAAGTGTTTCGGGGCTTAACCCGCGCAGGTTTGGCTCATCTCCCGCGCGGCCTTGTTTGACAAGATCAAATCGACCATCGTGGCCGACCAGGGTGACATCAGCTGGTCTCATGCGCGCGCATCCTTTGGCACAGCCCGAGACATGCAAGTGGCCGGGAATACGCGAGGCAAGCGCGCGGGCGATATCGTGGGTCTCCACCTGCGCCTGCGGGCAGAGCGGGGCGCCGGGGCAGGCGTCAGTGGTCATCAGCGGGTCGGTGCCATCGGTGACGAACGCTGGGGCGGGTATCGCCGCCCCGCCTTCCATCAGGAACAGCCGCCAAGGGGTGACCCGCAGCGCAGAGGCACCGCAGGTCTCAATCAGCCCCGCAAGCCCGCGCGCTGGCAACTGACCGAACGCGGCTCCGTAAAACGCACCCAGTTCCACGATGCCCGGTTCAGGCAGAGCGCCAACATCACCCGGTGCGCTGCCTTGGCATTCTGACGGCAAATCCTGTGACGCAACCACGCGGGCCATGCGCCGGGCCTCGGGAGTGTGGTGATCCGCGAACCATTCGGCCAGCGCGATCAGGTGGTCGATGGCGATTTTTTCGGTCACGCGACGCCCTGTTTCGGCCCCATCAGCGCGTAGGATCAGCCCGTCGGGGCCTGTCTCCAGCCGGATATCCGCCGAATCCCCGACCAACAGGCGATTTGGTCCGGTGTCGATGGCAAACCCAAACTTGGCTGGTAGCGACGGCAATTCACCCAACCGGTCGATCAGTTCCTGCGTCAGTCGTGCGGTAAGATCGCCGGATTGGTAGAGCGGCGTCACCAGAATATTGCGCCGCACCTCGATACCCGGTTCCGCATCCAAAAGGTTCAGCGCAGCGAGTTCTTCTAGCAAAGGTTGGTGATCGGCCTCGGCCACACCGCGCAGTTGCAGATTGGCCCGGTTGGTCAGGTCAATGGTGCCATTGCCGAACCGGTCGGCAAGTTCGCACAGGCCTAACATCTGCGCTGCCTCAAGGCGCGCCAACCGCGGCCGAACCCGCACGACCAACCCGTCCCCCGACATCATCGGGCGATGGGCGCCGGGGCACCAGCCCTGAACGATCGGTGCACTCATCCCAACCCCTCCAGATCGGCTCGGATCGAGTTTCGGCGCGTGTTCCACAGGCCAGCCTCGAGCAGCGCACGGAACCGATCCTGCATGGCCTGATGCGCCTGTGGGTTCTTCTCTTGCAGAAAGGCATCAACCTCGGCGTTACCCAGTGTGGCATCGTGGTAGATGTCAAACAGATGCGGTGCAACGGTTCCCGATAGATGGGCAAAGCTTGCCATATGATCCAGCGTTGCCGCGATCTCGGCGGCGCCGCGGAATCCGTGCCGTTGCATTCCTGCGATCCAGTCAGGATTAGCCGCGCGCGCGTGGACAACGCGGCTGATTTCCTCAGAGAGGGTTCGGGCGCGGGGGGTGTCTGGGTTGGTATTGTCCAGATGGTACAGCTGCGCAGTACCGCCAGTGACTTTCTTGGCGGCGGCAAAACCGGCCTCATGCGTGGCATAGTCATTGGCCAACAGCAGATCGGTTTCGGTCAGGTCCTGAAGGTGAACAAAGCTATCGGCGTGGGCAACGCGTTGGGTAATACCATCGACATCCCGTGCAATTTGCTCGCCCTCAAGCGCAAAGGAACTGGCATCCAGCCAAGCCTGACCGGCCTGTGTGCGCGCTTCGTCCGTATAGATTTCGGATAGCTGCGTCATGTTCAGGCCATAGCTGCCGGGGGCGGGGCCATAGACACGGGCGGCCGGTGCCTGCCCGGCATATGGGTTCCAGTCTGCTGCCTCGTCCCGTTCACACAATGCTCGCACTGCCTGGCCATACAGCGCAGAAAGCGTCGGGAATACATCGCGGAACAGGCCCGAGACACGCAAGGTCACGTCTAGCCGTGGACGGCTGAGATCAGTGATTGGCAGCACCTCGATACCGGAAACCCGCTCCGACCCCTTGTCCCAAACCGGTTTCACACCCAGTAGGTGAAGCGCCATGGCGAATTCTTCACCCGCAGTGCGCATCGTGGCCGAGCCCCAGAGGTCGACAATCAGCCCCTTGGGGTAATCGCCTTCTTCCTGCAGATGCCGTCGCACTAGTTCCTCGGCCAGTTTGACACCTTGGGTATAGGCCGCGCGTGTTGGAACCGAACGCGGATCGGTGGTGTAAAGATTTCGCCCTGTCGGCAGCACGTCCGAGCGCCCGCGATAGGGTGAGCCAGACGGGCCAGCCTCGATCCGTTTCCCGGCCAGTGCGTCCAAAAGTGATTGACGTTCCGCATGCGCTGAAGGCGTGGCATCAAAATTGCCGGTCACTTCGGGGACGCGGCCAAAGACGTGCAAGCCGTCGCCGAACTGGCTTTCTTTGATGTCGCAGACAAATCGGTCGATACGGGTGATCGCTTCGGCGGTACAGGTTGCCTGATCCAGACCCAGATCGCTTTCCAGACCAATGGCCTGCGCCTCATCCCGTATGTCTTCTTGTAGTCGGTCGCGGCGTTTGGGGTCCAGCCCGTCGGCGTTCGAGAATTCGTCCAGCAGGGATTCCAGCCGCACCATACGGTCCGGCGTGTCACTTGTTCGCATCGGGGGCGGGATATGGCCCAGTGTAACCGCGCCGATCCGGCGCTTGGCCTGTGCGGCCTCGCCGGGGTCATTGACGATAAAGGGGTAGATCACCGGCAGATCTCGGACCAACGCCTCAGGCCAGCAGTTTTGGGACAGGGCGACCGATTTGCCTGGCAGCCATTCCAACGTGCCATGCGCGCCGATATGGATCAGCGCGTCCGCGCCATGCCCCTTACGCAGCCAGAGATAGAAGGCAACATAGCTGTGGCGCGGGGTGCGCGAAAGATCGTGATAGTCGTCATCGCGCAGCTCGGGCGTGCCGCGTTCCGGTTGCAGCGCGATCAGTGTCTTGCCCCGGTTCAAGGCGGTAAAGTGGAACGCACCATCGGCAAAAACCGGGTCGTCCTCAGGCTTGCCCCAAATGGATTGCAGATCCGTTTGCAACTGTTCCGGCAAGTCTGCCAGCGCGGTCTGATAGGCCGCGAGCGGCCAAGCCAGTCGCGCATCCAAAAGCGTCTCGGCTATCGGTTCGCCGGGTGCTGTATCATAGCCTTCAGCCTGCAGATCGGACAGCATCGCCTCGGCCGAGGCCAACGCATCCAGGCCAACCGCATGGGCCATCTGCCAGTCCTTGCCGGGATAAGTCGACAGCACCAACGCTGGAACCTGATCTGGCTTGGGTTTGTCGCTTAGGCGCAGCCAGCCGTCCACCCGGTCTATGATCGCCTCAACCCGTTCCGGCTCGGGGCGGTGGGCAAAACGGGAATATTCCAGATACGGGTCGCGCTTGCCCGGTTCCTTGAACGAAGCGATGCCCGCCGAAATGCGGCCATCCACCTCGGGCAGGACCACATGCATTGCGAGGTCGGCGGGGGACAGCCCGCGTTCCGCATCGACCCAAGCCTTGCGGCGTGCGGTGGACAAGGCGACCTGAAATACCGGCACATTGGCGGCGTCCAGCGGGGACGTTCCCGAGGCGCCTTTGCCCGAAAAGGAGGTGGCGTTGATGATTGCCGAGGGGGCCAGCGCTACGACCTGTTCGCGCAGCCAGTCAGCGGCGGTAGGGGCTTTGAGCGACGGCGCAAATAGGCCAACAGCCTGAAACCCACGCGCACGCAGGCGGTGGATCAAGGCCGCGACCGGGGCAGTGTCTGCCGAGGTCAGATAGGCGCGATAGAAGGTCACGAGGATGCGCTTGGCATCACCGGTGAATGCGGTATCCGCCGGGATCACACCGCGATCCGGGCACCATACGCCACATTCCGGGATCGTCTTGGCCCCCATCACCGGGCCAGAATAAAGCCCCGCGGCCAGCGCCATTTGCGCCAGCGCAGCCTGCGCTGCGACCTCACCGCCTGTGTCGCAAAGATGCGCCAGCCGCCGCAGGGTTGAAACGGGCAGGGTAGAATAGTCATCCAGGCGCGTATCTTCACGTCCATCCGCCGGCAGGACTGCCACAGCGATGCCTTTGGCGTGGGCCAGTGCCAGAACCTGCTGCAATCCGTAGGACCAGTAGGGCACGCCACCGATCAGGCGGATCAGAATGCCTTTGGCGCCCTCCAGCGTCTGCTCGACATAGGTGTCGACAGAAAGCGGGTGCTTCAGCGCCGTTAGATTGGCCAGCCGCAGGGTCGGCATCCGACCTTCGGGTCCGCCACCACGATGCCAGCCTGCCGCGAAAGCGCCAAGGTCACTGTCGGAAAAGGACAGCACCACCAGATCCGCCGGGCTCTGGCCCAGATCGGTTGGGGTCTCCGTTTCCTCTAACCCATGGCTTTCGCGGAAGACGACGTGCATGGCTTACTCGGCGGCCTCGGTCACACCCACGAGGATTTCGCGGATTTCAGCCTCTTTGATGTCGTCATGCTCGGCGATGACCACCAGACGCGAGCGACGCTCTTCACCTGGCTCCCACGGGCGGTCGTACTGATGACGCACACGGGCCCCGACTGCCTGCACCAAAAGGCGCATGGGTTTGCCGGTAACAGCGGCATAGCCTTTGACCCGCAGGATGTTCAGTTCATTCGCCAGACGTTCGATATTGGCGACCAGCTGGGCCGGATCGGTCTGTTCCGGCAGCTCGACAATGATGCTTTCGAAATCATCATGCTCGTGATCGTGGTGGCCATCGTGATGGCTGGGACGTGCCTCCATGTCATCTTCGGCAGCGGCCTCAAGCCCCAGCACAACACGTACATCCACAGCGCCTTCGGCCACTTCGACCACGGGCAGCGGGCGCGGAGCCTCTGCCGCGATGATTTCCTTGGCCTTGGCGACCCCCTCGGGGCCAGCAAGATCAGGCTTGGTCAGCAGAATGATGTCGGCGCAGGAGATCTGGTCCTCGAACACCTCGGATAGCGGCGTTTCGTGATCAATCGAGTCATCGGCCAGGCGCTGGGCATCCACCGCAGCGACATTCGGGGCAAAGCGACCGGCGGCCACAGCTTCGGCATCGGCCAGAGCAATTACGCCATCCACGGTGATTTTCGAGCGGATATCCGGCCAGTCGAACGCTTTCAGCAGCGGCTTGGGCAGGGCCAAGCCAGAGGTTTCGATCAGAATGTGATCGGGGCGCGGCTCTAGCGCCATCAGCGCCTCGATGGTCGGGATGAAATCATCTGCCACGGTGCAGCAGATGCATCCATTGGCCAATTCCATGATGTTTTCCGCCGGGCAATCGGGGATCGCGCAGGATTTGAGGATATCGCCATCGACGCCAACATCTCCAAACTCGTTGACCACAATGGCCAGGCGCTTGCCCTGCGGGTTCTGCATCAGATGACGCACGAGCGTGGTCTTGCCCGAGCCCAGAAAGCCGGTGATCACAGTGACGGGCAGTTTTTCGAGATTGCTCATATCTAAGCTCCAATCGGGGGAATGCGGGCCGCACAGTTTTTGCGGAAATGTTCAGGACGTTCGCGCCATTTAACGAGGCCATCTTGGGTCGCGAGATATTTGGTCGCGCCTTCAACAATGGTCTCGACATGATCGGTTTCATCGAGATGCTCATAGACAAAGGTCCAACGTTTGGGTCCGCCACGCAGCACAATCGAGCAGCCCTGATCGCAATTTGAAAGGCATTCTACTGCCTTCAAAGTGACGCCATCAGGAAGTTCTGCCTGCTCCAACGCCTTGTGCAGCAACGCCCCAGGACGATCTGCATCATTCTCGACGGGCAGGCCGCGGCGGCAGGTCGTGCACACCAGCAGTTCAACAGGTGTGGTCTCGGTCATGTCTCTCATCCCCCCAAATCCTCTTCGCGGGGGACGGGGTTTCATGCGGGCCACGTATTGCGACATGGGCCCGACACCGGATCACCCCGTCCGGTTTCAACTTCGGATGTTGGCAGGTCTCCCGGCTTGCGGATGTCAGAGGCTGGCCTCTGGCAGATGTCCCGCCTTCCCGGCCTGTCTGGCCAGTGGCTTTGGGCACCCTCTCCGGTCACGGTCGCGGGGGCGGCTGCGTTTGACGGTTGACCGCTGACGCATTCCCTTTTCATCTGCATGTGCAGACACCAACGGATGGGACATGCGGCACGGGCAGGGGGCTTGTCAAGCGCGGCAGACGCACGGAAATCATCGAGAATGGAAAAGCGACCTGCCAATGCCTGTCAGCGGCATGTTTGGTCAGCCATATGTAAAATGACCGCAGGCGAATTTGGGCTTTGCGCCTCGAAGATATCCAGACGAAAGGATTCGCGGGCCCGTTACTTCAAAGGGCATATCGCGTGGAATCGATAGAGCGGTCAAATTTACCGGCCGAGCCAGTGAGTTCACCGCCTTCTGATCAATCCGGTGTCAAGCTTCACTCAGCAGAGCACTGCCGTAGCGAGACGGCGTGTCGCAGGCTCGAAAAAACCGAATGCGAAGCAACTGTTTGAAAGTATTGGAGGCGAGTACCGGACCCGCTACCATTTTTCTAAGCCATTGAATAACCCGGATTATCGGGGAAGAGGTTGGCTTGTGTGTCTCACTTTGTGTCGCACAACGTGCAAATCGTTGTGAATAATGTCAATAGCCAACCCTTGTTCCCTGCATTCTGATAAACCTCACCACATAACGTCAATAACACGGCCATCGCTGTGCTGGCATACTCCCACGCCCCCTATAGACGTAAAGCCAGAACTGTCCGCGTAGTTCATATCGCATCGCATAGTTGAGCCCTTGTCTCCAAACATCACAGCGACGAGGTTACCGGTGGTTGTAGAGGTGAAAACGGGGACTGTTGTCCCATTGGCAAAGCCAACCCCAGAACCGCTGCTTGCATTGGCATACACGGCTTGCCCTTTAAAGTGTTCACCATCAATGGTTGTCTCATAGTAGTCTCGATCCATGCCTTGCTCATATTGGAATTGAACGCGGGTACCCTCGCCACGCACAACTCCTTGCATCGTTCCCCCACATGCTGCGAGCGTAGTCAGTGAGCATATTGCTGCGATCCTAGGTAAGTACTTCATAGTGCTGCCTGCTTTAATGGTTAGTATGTTTATTCTTACACTTTGGATGCAAAGTATCAAAGTTTTACTTCGGATGCTGCATCAATGTGCAAAAGCGGGGCTGATTACTTATAAGTGGTAGGTCTAAGTAGACACGGAATACCTGCAAAAAGTGCGAAGGGGTACGGGGTTCACGGTGGACCCCAAACCATCCTAAAACCATCCATAAACCACCTACGCGCAGGCGCGAGGTGGCGGAAGAGGTTGAAGATCTGGAATCTGAGAAGATCTTGGCAGTCTATCCCGAGGACAGGATCCGAGACCGGCGGACTACTCTGCGCCTGATCGCAGCAGCTGTGAAGGCCGGAGTGAAGCCCGATGATCTGAGGCAGGCGGTCAAAGCCTATGCCAAGGAAAGCGAGGGCTACACGCGCAGCAAGGTCTGTTTCTCAGACAACTGGTTCAAGATGCGCCGGTGGGAGAAGGGACTGGCCCAGATCCAGGCCGACCGCGAGAAGGCGCGAGAGGCCGAAGCCAAAGGTCGTGCAAGCCTCGCCGAATGGATCCACGAGCGCCATCCCCTGTGCCGCCATATCACGAACCGCCAGATCGAGGACTTGATCGCGTCAAAGCTGGTGACGCCCGAGCAGGTTCGTGCTGCGGGGCTGCAGGCATAAGTGCGACTCGAGTGATACGCTGTAGCGTAAAAAGCGGATATTTACGTTGCAGCGTAAGTTGTTTTCATTTACGCTGTGCCGTAAAAGGAGCCACATCATGGACCTCACAGCACGAACGGCCGAGCAGATCGGCGAGGCACTCCGCCGGACGCGCAAGGCGCGCGGCTGGACCCAAAGCGATATTAGCGCGCGCACGAATTTGCGCGTCGCGACGATTTCGTCGCTCGAGAATGGCGACGCGGGAACCAAGCTCGCCACAGTGCTCGCTGTCATGGCGGCACTTGGACTTGAGTTTCGCTTGGTGGAGCGCGGTGGCTCGCTAGAGATTGAGGATATCTTCTGATGGCGAAACGCGGGCGTAGCGGCACGATGAAGGTGCTTCTGAATGGAAAGCTGGTGGGGGCTTTGCGTCTCGCTGGTTCAGGCGCAATCAGCTTCACCTATGATCCGGACTGGCTGTCGTGGGAACATGCCATGCCCATCTCGTTATCACTGCCTTTGCGCGAAGAGGCGCACCAAGGCGGCCCTGTCATTGCCTACCTCGAAAACCTGCTTCCGGACAATCAGGCGATACGTGAGCGCGTCGCTGCCCGGGTGCGTGCGGGCGGCACGGACGCGTGGCACATGCTGGAGAAGATCGGCCGCGATTGTGTGGGGGCCTTGCAGTTCGTTTCGGGTGAGATCCCCGAGGTTGGCACACTCGAGGGAGAGCCCGTTTCCGAGGCACAGATTGCGGATATGTTACGCAACCTCGCAAGTGCCCCCCTTGGCTTAGACGAGGAAGACGACTTCCGCATTTCTATCGCAGGGGCGCAGGAGAAAACGGCGCTGCTACGCCACGAGGGCGCGTGGATCCGTCCATCGGGGCTCACCCCAACAACCCATATCCTCAAGACGCAGCTTGGCGTTCTGCCCGCAGGGATCGATTTGTCTGACAGTGTTGAGAACGAATTTTTCTGCATGAACCTCTGTCGGGCCATGGGCATGGATGTGGCGGAAGTCGAGATTGCCGACTTCGAGGGCGTGCGGAGCCTTGTTGTGACCCGGTTCGATCGGCGCTGGACCAAAGATGGCCGGTTGATCCGCCTCCCGCAGGAAGACTTTTGCCAGGCGCTCACAGTTCCACCCAGCCAGAAATACCAAATGGATGGCGGGCCGGGGATCACTGAAGGGATCGGGTTGTTGACTGGTAGTGATGACCCTGAAGCAGATCAGCGTGCCTTCTTCCGCGCGCAGGTGCTGTTTTGGCTTTTGGGAGCGACGGACGGGCACGCCAAGAACTTCAGCATTGCATTGCGCCCTGGAGGTTTCCGCATGACCCCGCTTTATGATGTGCTGAGCGCCCAGAAAGCCGTGGATGACGGTCAAATCCGCCAGAACCGGATGCGCCTCGCGATGGCCGTCGACGGACACTACCGGATCAACGAGGTGGTGCCGCGGCATTTCCTGCAGGCTGCGAAGGCGGCAGGTTTTGGTGTGGCGCTGGCGGAAGAGGTCTTGTCGAACGTCGCGACAGAGCTTGAACCCGCCCTGGACAAAACACTAGCCGACCTGCCGGATGAGTTTCCACAACCATTGGCGGAAGCCATTGTTGCTGGCGTGCGACGTCGGGCGGCTGCCTTTCATGCCGTATGATCCGCAGATCATATTTACGCTTTATGAAAGGTAGATCATATTGAGCGGCAGGCGTGCCTTCGTGAAGTAACAAGTATGTAGGGCCGGTTTACGCCGCGATTGTGAGATCGCAGGGGCCCTATTCTACTTGATGCATCGGGTTTTCCATATTTGTGGGCGCCAAAGCGGACCTTTAGGTCGATTGCAGAGAATGCCGGGAAAGAGCCCATACCGGAAGTGGCACAGCTATAATACTCGCAAGTGCAGCAAGGCTACCAACAAAGGCGTCAGCCGCGATGCAGAGAGAAAACCGGCCGTTCGTTCACAGCGCAGCGAGTTTTTGGGTGCCGATGTCCAAGTTGCGGACCAAACCATCGTCAGCTGCACCGCAGCACTGGACCTCTAGTTGAGTGTCTAATTTGCTAACAGAGCGGGTATCGTTTTAATCACTGAAGCGGTTTTCAACCCTTGGACATAAGGAACTGTTTCATTGGTGTTCGGATACGGGGTCCGAACTTGCTCCGTAATCAGGATGAAATTTGGTTGCCTAAGGAACATTTCCTTCAACTCCCAACCCGAATACAGCGGGCTAGGTCGGGCCCTACTGAAAGTTTAAGCCCGCGTGTGCCAAGTGAAAATTCTTAGCCCGAAATCTCGACCTCACGAACAAATGGCCAAAGCTACAGCACAGGCGCGAACAGGCGGGCAATCGGGGCACCTACACGGATGCCCAAGGGTTGTTCGGCAAGGGTCTTGTTCAGCATCCAAGCTCGATGAAAGTCATTCTCAAGCATAGCAGCAGTTGCGGCCGCAGGACGGGAATCAAAGAAAGTTGCCATAGCCTCAAAATTCAACCGAAACGACCTATTGTCCAGGTTTGTCGTGCCAATGGCGGCAAAGTCGTCATCCACCAAAACCACTTTCTGATGCATGAAACCCGGTTTGTAACGCCAGACCTGCACTCCCGCCTCACGTATCTCATCAAAATAGGCAAACGCCGCCAGCCAAGGAATCTTGTGGTCTATTACCTCGGGCACAAGAATGCGCACATCTACGCCGCGCAGTGCAGCATGCTTCATCGCTGTCAGTACGTCGGTATCAGGAACGAAGTATGGCGATGCAATCCAGACTCTGTGTTTGGCTGCAGTGATGGCCGAGAAGAAGAAGAGCGCGCCAGTTTCCATTTCGTCACCGGGGCCGGTCGCAACAATCATTGCCGTCATGTCTTCGGTCGCATGAGGAGCTTCCCAATTCAGATCGTTAATAAGCACCTCATTGGTAGCCCAATGCCAGTCTTCGCCAAAAACCAGCTGTAGTTGAGACACAACTGGGCCCTTCAACTGGGCGTGAGTATCGCGCCAATCACCAAATTTCGGGTTAAGTCCCATGTATTCGTCGCCGACGTTCAGGCCGCCGGTGAATCCGACTTTTCCATCAACGATAACGGTCTTTCGATGATTGCGCAGATTGATGTGAAACCGGTTCTTGGGGCCTCGTGTTTTTTTGGGATCCACGACGTGTACACCAGCTTCCAGCAGGCGTTGATAGTAAGCTCTGGGCAGTTTGGCGCTGCCGACAGCATCAAACATAAGCCGTACGACGACGCCACGCGCCGCAGCGGCAATCAAGTGTTCTTGGAGGGCTTGTCCCAGCGCGTCATCGTTAATGATATAGAACTGAACGAGGACATAGGTTTCAGCAGCGTCAATGGCACAGAATATTGCGTCAAATGTGGCTTTCCCATCAACAAGCAATATCATGTTGTTACCACGAGCCGTGGGCATTTCTGATATTTTTTCAAAGGGTTGAACTGAAAGCTCAGGTGTTTTCACAGGCGCGTTGGCCATTTGGTAAGTCCGAAGACCTTCAATGACTTCTTCGCTATCGCGCCGGGCGATCAAATAGTTTTTGAATTTGTGGTGCCCCAAAAACAGGTACAGCGGCACGCCTAGGTATGGTGCAGTGATCAGGAACACGACCCACCCAACAGCGCCTTGGGATGTTCGGGCAGACGAGACGGCGCGCCAGGCGAACCAGAAGGCAACAATTTCCAGAAAAATCAGCGCCAGTATGATAATATTTGAGCCCATTGATATTCCTAATTTTCGGTTGTTTAAGCGGTCCTTGTTAACGGCTCCGGCTGCGTATTCGACCATTTGCACGGACTAATTGACAACAGATGAGGTCCATCTGCAAGGCAGCCCCTGAACATGGCTTTGCCGAAACTCGATAGTATGTGACCTTTCCCTGATCTTTGGCAGCAGACCCGTCCATGTTTCATTGTGTCGGCAAGTCATGGGTTACCATGAAGATAGACTCCTGAGTAGCTTCCGAAATCCGAATTCTCGGCTGGTGCGGAAAGACGTGAGAAAATCGCCTGTATCAATCTAGACTTTCGGCGTGCTAGTCGAAGCCGAAGGTCTAGGTTGAGAGGATCCGTAAAATGACGGCACGGCAAGCGGCGGGGGCACTCTGGACGGCTTTGGTCTGGTTCGATGCAAAGAACGGCTGGTCAAGAAGCAGTCATATTGCCATGTCCATGATGCTGGCCCTCTTTCCGTTTACAATCTTTGCGCTGTCGTTGACACAGGCGGCGTCGGTAGATTTTTCGACTTTGGATATAGTTGAGTTCATCTATGGGACATGGCCTGACAGCATCGCTGAACCCATCGTCAAAGAGGTGCGGGCCGTGTTGCAAGACAGCAGCGTCAAGGCGATGACCATTGGCGGCCTATTGGCGGTTTTCTTCGCCTCTAATGGGGTCGATGCAGTGCGCCAAGCCCTCACGGATGCGTATCGTGAGCACGATCCGCGGCCCCTTTGGAAATCGCGCGCATTGTGTGTCGTATTCGTTTTGAGCGGCTCAGCAATTTTGACCGTGGCCGCGGTTTTGACGTTTGCGGTACCTATTTATATCGATACTGTTGACCGCGGCGGGGAAGGCGAGGGAACCTATGATATCTTACGGCTGGGTGTCTCTTTTGGCTTGTTGATTTTTTCGGTCTTTGCCTGTCATTTATGGCTTCCTGGTCGCCATCACACACTGAAGCAGGTTTATCCGGGGGTTGTCCTAACGGTGGCACTTTGGATTTCTGCCGGAAAGGTATTTGCGATGTATGTCGCAAATTTTTCGTCTTACAGCGTCACCTATGCCGGCTTGGCCGGAGTAATGTCAGCCCTTGTATTCATGAACCTGATGGCGGTGATCTTTGTGATTGGAGCTGAGTTTAATGGCCGACTTATTGCAATTAAACAGTCCGACGCAGAGGCGTGAGAGGGCGAGGAAAACGTAGTGGGTTTCGGCGGATGGATCCTGTTCATCATGAACTGACATCGCAGGTGCGAACGAACGTCGAAGCTTGGGGAGCGCTGTTTTAGGAAAGAACTTTGCTCTTTGCATATGTCGAAGGCGCACAGCCTTCCCAGCCAACGAACGCTTCCGAAAAACTCTGTCGATGCTCGAAACCAATTGCATTTGCCGTATCATCAATGCTGGCCCCAGAGGAGAGCAGGCGACAGGCTTCTTTGTGGCGTTCAATCTTTTGGATATCCCTAAACGCGGTACCTTCATCTTTTAATTGAACCTGAAGAGTCCGAGGGCCTACTCCAAGTACCTGTGCGGTGTCAGACAGCGACCATGGCGCAATGCCAAATGACGCCTTGATCAAACCGGCGACTAGGTCTGCCCTGTTCACTTGAGGTGCTTGCATAAGTTTCTTGCCACGCAGATAGCGCGAAAGGATATCCGCTCGAACGCTGTCTGAACGGTGCATTTTCGCCCGAAGCAAGTCTTCGTGAAATTCGATATAGCCCTGATTTGAGTCTCTGACTGACTCAACTGCTGAATTATTCTGAAAATGCTCCGAAGAGGCGCCAGGATAAGCCACCGTGATCTGCGGATCGACTTCGCCGAGGGCCATCAGGACAACTTTTGTAAGCAGCCCTATTGTATACTGGATGTCCTGCTTGCCATCATGAGAATTCAACAACGTAAAGTACCAGATACGGCATTTCCCACGATACGTTCTGATCACGAGTTCGGAGTTGTTCTGAAAATAGCGAAGCGCCGTCGTAGCGGTTTGCAAGGCCTCCCAAAGCGTATCCGATGAGACGATTGCTCTGCCAAAAACGCCCAGTTCGCCCACATCCTGTTCAAGGCTGACGTGGAGAAAAAAGTCATTGTCTTCCGCCGAGCGAATAACGTCACTGATGCCTTTCAGATATTCATCGGCTCCGATGATCTGTTCCGCATCCGTAGGCAAACCGAGTGATCGAAGTATCCGTGCGAAGTGTCGCGGGTCTCCGGCAAGAATTGCTGCTGGCCCGTGAAACGCACCTGCTCTGATGGCAAAATCGTTGGTTTCTTCTGACATGCAAAGCCTCATTCAGCTGTCTGGTTCACACCTTGCTCTTATAATGCTCCAATTTGTCAAGGTCTTGGCAATGGTGTCTCGAAACCGACGGTTCGTTCGTCAGCCCTCACTCAAGGCATGAACAAAGCGACGCAAATGTTTCAAGAGGCAGTGTTCGAATATTAGTTTGTTAGATTCGCATTTTCCGACAAAGCGAAGTTTTCCATCACTTAAGTTCCACATGGTTCTTGGAGCAGATCAACTCAAATGTCGCGAAGTTTGGGTGTGAATGGCGCGGAACATCGAGATCATTTTGGAGGAAACATGCGACCTATTCTTTATTCGACAAAGACGGCGGTGACGGCGGTAATGTCAGCTGTCGCGCTCTTTGCTGCGGGCCCAGCGTTCGCTCAAGACAAGCCAAACATCCTAGTAATCTGGGGTGATGACATCGGTGTCCACAATATCAGCGCCTACAACCATGGGATCATGGGCTACAAGACTCCGAACATCGACCGCATAGCAAATGAAGGCGCGATGTTCACAGATGCGTATGCTCAACAGTCTTGCACCGCCGGGCGCGCCGCCTTCATGACCGGCCAACATCCTTTTCGCACTGGGCTACTGACGATCGGCATGCCCGGATCCGAGCACGGGATTCCAGATTGGACACCCACAATTGGCGATGTGATGAAAGAGCATGGCTACATGACTGCTCAACACGGCAAGAACCACTTTGGCGACCAGGATCGCCACCTGCCAACCAACCATGGCTTCGACGAGTTCTTTGGCAATCTGTACCACTTGAATGCCGAGGAAGAACCCGAAAGCTATTATTATCCCAAAGACCCTGCGTTCAGAGAGACGTTTGGTCCACGTGGCGTGATCAAGTCGACTGCTGATGGGAAAGTCGAAGATACAGGCCCAATGACGCGCAAGCGTATGGAAACAGCTGATGACGAATTTCTTGCGGCTTCCGTCGACTTCATCAAGCGAGCAAACGAACAAGAAAAGCCGTTTTTCCTATGGCATAATTCAACGCGAATGCATGTCTGGACCCATCTGAAAGATGAAGCTGTAGGGCGCACAGGCATTGGCCTCTACCCAGATGGCATGGCTGAGCATGATGACCAAGTGGGCGTTCTGCTCGATCTGCTGGATGAGCTTGGTATCGCGGAAAACACAATTATCATGTACTCGACCGATAACGGCGCCGAGACGATTTCCTGGCCTGATGGTGGTACGACGCCATTCCACGGTGAAAAGGGAACAACCTGGGAAGGTGGATTCCGCGTCCCGCTTATCGTGAAGTGGCCCGGCCTTATCGAGCCCGGAGAAAAGTTTAACGAGATTGTCAGCCATGAAGACTGGATGCCGACCTTTGCCACAGCGATCGGAGAGACCACGCTGGTTGAGGACCTCAAAGAGGGAAAAACGTTCAACGGCAAAGACTTCCGCGTCCATCTGGATGGTCATGATCTGACTGAATACCTGTCTGGTGAAACAGACGAGAGCCCACGTGACTCGATCTTCTATTTTGATCAGGGCGCAAATCTGAACGCCGTCCGTGTTCAGGACTTCAAGGCGCACTTTGCAACACTTGAAGGCGGAATCAACACCGCAGTTCGGCAGGTCCCTGCTTGGCCTCTCGTGGTTAATCTAAAGGCCGACCCGTACGAAAAGGCCGTGCATGAATCCGAGATGTATCTGCGTTGGTATGCCGAGAACACGATGTGGATCTTCGTCCCTATCCAAGCGAAAATCAAAGAGTTCCTTCTTTCGCTCAAGGGCTACCCATTCCAGCAAGGTTCAAGCTTGTCGGCAGCCGGGATCAACTATGACTTCCTGACCAAAGTGCAGGCACTTCAACGTCTGGAAAACCTGGAAACCATCATGCCCGGTGCTCGGCAATAACGCGGTCAAACATTGAGCCGCTGGGAGCTTTGCTCGTGAAGATGAACTTTTCCCAGCGCTCACACAACTTGGAGCCGCGTGCCTGGCATGCGGCTTCGGGAAGCGAAACATAACTCAATCTGAGGAATGAACTTATGAGCGATTTAGTAGTCATCGTATTTGAAGGTCGTCACACAGCAGACGAAGCGCTTTTGCGCCTGCAAAAAATGAGCATGGACTGGGAAGTCGACCTCGACGAAGTCGTTGTGATGACCCGCGATCAAAACGGGGTCGTGCGCACCCGAAACTCCGACACATTGACCGCAGCGGGTTTTCTGGGCGGGACATCGCTTGGCGCTCTGACCGGTACCCTGATCGGGGCTATGGCTGGTAACCCGGCTGCAGGTTTTGTTGCGGGATCGGCTGTAGGTGCCGGTTCCGGGACGCTGGCAGGAATGCTGGATCAGGCAGACGAAGAAGACGCGCTAGCGGCCCGTGTTGGTGCAAAGATGAAGCCTGACTCGTCGGCATTGGCCGTGATCGGTTGGTCGAACCGGCCGACGAAACTGCTGAGCGAATTGGAAGGCATGAAGGGCGAGGTCATCGAGACGTCCTTGTCTGTCAGCGATGAAAACGAGCTTCGCGCAGCCCTGTCCTGAAGCTGACCAAGTTGATTGGAGAGGCCGGCGGCCGGAGCATCTTGCCGCCGGAAAATCAAAGTTCAAAAATCGAGAACGGAAAAAGTGAAATGAAAGAGCTTCTGACAACCGCGGCGATCTTGTGCGCATTCGCATTTGGAGCCCCTATGCCTGCATCCGCACAGTCTGCACCCCATGTGGCGGGTGGAGTAGTTGTTGAGTACAACAATCTGGACATCGCTGTGGTTGCTTCCGGCTGGAGTGTTGTCCAGCTTTTGCGCGGCGATGTTTACAATGCTGGCGGTGATTTTGTGGGCTATGTTCATGATGCGCTGGTTTTGCCGGATGGTGATACGACCTTCGTGATCGTCAATGTTGCCGGCTTTCTGAACATCGGCGAAAAGCTGATTGCGTTGCCTGCCGGCGCTTTCGAGATCAACGCTGATGGCGATCTACTGTTGCCCAACGCGACAAAAGACAACCTGAAAAGCTTGCCGCGGTTTTACTACGCACGAAACTAGGACCTCAAACCGCAGTTGTCTTTACAGCACAACCGCCCGGCATGTCTGAACATGCCGGGCGATCGGTTGGAAGGTGGGTCCAAGTCGCCTTCTGACCAACCAAAACAAAAAGGCTCCGCTTATTGTTTAAAACTAAGCGCACCGAAATCAAAGGACCAAGAGAATGAGTGATATAAAGATTAGCGCATCTGGAGATGTACAAACAAGCTGGGGTTGGTTTCTTGCTTTGGGCATTTTGATGATAATCGGTGGGGTAAGTGCGGTCTTTGCTCCTTTCCTAGTCTCCGTGATTGTCGAACAGATCGTAGGCATCTCTTTTGTTGCAGGTGGCGCCCTGATGCTGGTCCAAATGTTTACCACTAAGGACGGATGGAATGCCCGGATGATCTACCTGATACTGGGGCTGTTCACTACCATGGCCGGTGCATTGCTTTTGTTTCGACCGCTCGAAGGCCTTGTGGCCATAACACTGATTTTGATTGCTGGCGTTTTCGTCAGCGGCTTGATCCGTATCGCAATGGGTATCGCGGCACGCCCGGAAACTGGGTCTGGCTGGGTGATATTCGGCGGAATCCTGTCCGTTCTGGTTTCAGGTTATCTCATGATGAATTATCCCGAAATCAGTGTTGCTCTGCTTGGGTTAATGGCCGGATTTTCATTGATTGGCGAGGGCGCCGGATACGTCCGATTTGCCTACGGTCTTAAGAGCAATGCGGCGAGAGCAACTTAAGCATCCGTGGGGCAACTTAATGTCTTTAAAATCCCGCTCTAAAACGCAGCTCTTTTTTCAAGGGGAAAGCATGGTCGGCATCTTTTCAAAACTTGCTGTCGGGGGCACAATTGCCGTTGGCATTGTGTTCTCGTTCGCAACTTCGGCAACTGCCACAGAAAAACCCCGGCTGGTGCTCCAGATAACGGTAGATCAGTTGCGCGGTGACCTGATTGACAGATATCGGACACATGTTGGCGAAGGCGGGTTTCGATATCTGATGCAAAACGGGGTCATTTTTTCAAATGCCCATCATCGCCATGCTAACACCGAAACCATTGTCGGTCATACAACATTGTCCACTGGCACGGACCCGGCAATCCACGGCATGGTTGCCAACCTGTGGTTCGATCGAAAAACAGGCACCCCGTTCTACAATGTTCAAGACATCGAGTATCCACTTGTAGGGGCAGCAGGGATCGATGCAGCTAATGAGATTGACCCGACGCAACGCGCTGCGACAACTGACGGGCGGTCTCCGCGCAATATCATCAGTTCAACGATATCTGACGAAATTGCCATTCATTTTGGTCCGGCTTCCAAAATCTTTGGCGTGTCGGTCAAGGATCGCGGTGCCATTGCAATGGCGGGTCACGCAGGGCAGGCTTATTGGTTTTCGAAAGCCGAAGGCAGATTTGTCACCAGCACGTTTTATCGCGACGACTATCCGGCTTGGATCGCGGACTGGGAGGCGCAAGGCAAAGTGGCGTTGTACGCAAATCAGGACTGGACCCTGTTGCGGGATCGTGAGCTTTACGCTTTTGCTGATCACGACGATCAAGCATGGGAAACCGAATTGCCGGGTTTTGGTCGCACATTTCCCCATAACTGGGGCCCTGACGATAACAAGTATTTCACTACATTCCTAACTCTCAGCCCGGCAGGGGACGAGATCACGGTCGACTTCGCAAAAACGCTGATGGATGCCGAACAGATCGGAACAGACAGTGTGACGGACTATTTGTCGATCAGTCTTTCCTCGACGGACTATGTTGGTCATGTTTTTGGTCCTTCCAGTCTGGAAGCGGAGGACAACTTTGCCCGTCTGGACCGAAGCATTTCCGATCTGTTGGCGCATGTGGATAACACAGTTGGGCTGGACAAAACCCTGATTGTCTTGTCGGCGGATCACGGCGCACCCGAACACCCGGATTATCTCGCGACAGTCGGTATCGAGGCCGGGTTGTTTGACTTTCAGCGTGTGGACACCGAACCGGGGTTTGTACGCTTGCAGCTGGATTTCGGAGCTTCCCGCGATCTCATCCAGAATTTTTCAAATCCCTATCTTTATCTGAATCAGGAATTGATTGGCCAAAGGGGGCTTGATCCAACTGCCGTTGAACTGGCGATTGCCGAGGAGCTTCAGAAGTTACCCGGAATTGCCTATGCGGTCGGCAGCTCTGCATTGCGCAGCGGATCAGTCCCGCGCACCAAGATCACAGAAGCTGTTTTGGCGAACTTTCATCCTGACAGGTCCGGTGACATCTATGTAGTGTTTGAACCACACTGGTTTGTCGCCGATTTCGACGGATTAACGGTTGCGTCGGCACATGGCTCACCTTGGGCCTATGACACCCACGTCCCCCTGATATTTTCCGGCCCAGGCATTACGCCGGGGACAATTGTACGCCGCGTCGAGACGGTTGATGTCGCGCCAACGCTAGCGGCTTATCTAGGCACCAAACCTCCTTCGGGGACCACCGGCGTGCCACTGCCCGAGGTGATGCCACAATGATTGGAATACTCGGATGACAATAGATTCTAGTTCCCTTTGGAGACTGACCATGAAGATGTTCCATATTTTGTCCTTGGTTTGTGCAGTGTCTGTATGCCTGTTCAACACGCAGGCCCAAGCACAATCAGATGCCGCTTCAGATGCAGCTCAGGCGAACAACCCACTGGCCGACATCACTGCTTTTAACATCCAGAATTACTATATCAACGAATTGACCGGACCGGGGGATTTCGATGCAAACCAGTTTGTCTTGAGATACGCCAAGCCAGTTCAAATCGGTAATAGCAACTGGCTGGTCCGAGCATCGCTCCCCTTCAATAGTTTCCCTGTTGGTGATGGCGGATCGACGGAAAGCGGGATCGGTGACTTCGATATTTTTGCTGCATATCAAATCAACACTGGTGATCCCGCTGTCAGCTTTGCTATAGGTCCACAGGTCGTTGCTCCTACTGCAACCGAAGACCGTCTGGGATCGGAACAATGGCAGCTCGGTCTCGCGAATGTTTATTTCAACGCTCGTTCGGCAAAGGTGCAATATGGCTACCTTTTGACATGGCGCGGTGGAGTGGGTGACACAAATGGTCGCGAGCGCGTCAGTCTCGGCGCATTTCAACCATTCGTCTTTTACCAGCTTGGTGACGGCTGGTACACGGGCGGTGCGCCTATCTGGTCCTACAACTTCAAAAACGATAACTATTCTGTCCCGGTGGGCATTCGCTTGGGCAAAGTCTTCAAGAAGAACAAGACCGTTTACAACGTGTTCGTCGAACCGCAGTGGTCGGTGAGCGATAGCGGTAGCGGGCTGCCGAAACAGCAAATCTACTTTGCCGTTAATATGCAGTTCAAATGACACCTAATCCTCAATCAGAAAAATAAATGGAGAACTAAGTTGGACAAATTTGTAGCGGTTGTCTTTGACACCGAGGAAGCCGCCTTTAAAGGTGCAGAGGCAATGCGTGCTCTTCATCAAAACGGAGAGCTTGCTGTCTTTGCAGCGGGTGTGATCACAAAAGATGCAGACGGAGAAGTTGAACTGAAATCGAGCGCAGATGAAGGCCCAATCGGGACTGCATTTGGATTAATGTTGGGAGCTATGGTCGGGGTTTTGGCTGGTCCTGTGGCAGTTGCATCGGGCGCCGCACTTGCCGGTTCTGCGGCAGCAGCATCAGCCGCCGCGAGTGGCATGGCTGTTGGCGGCATGACTGGCGGGCTCTTTGGTGCATACCGGGATCTTTGGGTTTCGGGGATGGACGCCGTAATGCTGGACAATATCAGCACAGAACTTCTACCAGGAAAATCCTGTGTTGTCGCTTCAGTTGACGAAGTTTGGACTACGCCGATGGACACAAAGATGAGCGAGTTTGGTGGAACTGTTTTCCGAAAGTTGCGAGCTGATGCAGTTGACGACGAAATGGCAGCGGAAATGGACGCACTGGATCGCGAATGGGACGCGATGGAGGAAGAATGGCAGGCCGCAAGTGACGAAAGAAAAGCTGCTTTCAAAGAAAAGATGGACGGCATTAAGTCCAAAATGAAAGAAAGTGGTGAAAAGATCGACACTCGCATGGAAGAGCTCGATCAGGAGTTTGAAGCCCGGCTCGAAGCCATCGAAGAGCAGATTGAACGAGCCTCTGATACAACGAAGGCCAAGTTTGAAAAACGCAAAGCTGAGATCAAGGCAGATTGGCAAGAGCGCAAAAACAAACTCGCAGCCTCTTTGCGCAAGGCAGCGGCCAAGATTGAGGCCTGATTGCTCGAATAAACACAGCTTGTACGGGCGAACGCTGTCGCCTGTACAAGCTGCATTATGGATTCTGGAGCAGTCCACCAATCCACCAGAACACAGCATCCAAGCGGGGCCTCGGTTTTGGATACTTGACGTAGCGCAGTGTGCCTCGGATTGTGGTTACTAGGTGCTGACAGCCAGTGTTGTCGCAACTGGCGATTTGATCTTCAAGTTTGGTCGGCGCCGATGAGAAACGCAGAAAAGTTTGAAATTCATCGTGGGAGTTCTTCGTCATGGCAACCAAAATGGAGTTGGAAGCGGAGCTTGAGCGCCTGCGCGCACAAAACGAAACGTTACGTTCGGAGACCAGCGATTCACCCACGATGGATGTGGCGGATGATCCTCCGGGCGAAACAGATGCGATCAGTGATCTGAAACAGCTTCTGGACGAGCACGGCATCGATGGTGAAAATATTGATGCCTTGCGCACGCAGTTGACGGATGAATTCACAAAGCTTCAAAAGGAGTATCCAATAGCGGTCCTCCTGAGCATCTTCGTCCTTGGGTTTGTTGCTGGCCGGACGTTTAAGTAGGATAGAATGCATGAATAGAATTAGCAGAAATCTAACCACAATCTATCGCACAGAACGGCTGATAACACGCCGTCGTATCGCAGTAGTCCAACAACAAACGGTCTTGATGGCGCTTGCTGGATTGGCGGCACTAGCTGGACTTATCTTATTGAATATCACGTTCTACTTTGTCCTTACCAAGTGGCTTTCCCCAGCAGTTGCTGCTGGCACGCTTGCTGTCGTCAATCTTGCACTCGCCGGGTTGCTTGCATCAGTGGCCGGACGCATGAGTGTGGATGACGAGATCGCGCCAGCGATCGAAGTGCGGGATATGGCAATAACCGATCTCGAAGCAGAACTCGAAGGAATGACACTGGAAGCACGCCAGACGGTTAATGCAATCAAAGGACTGGGATCTAATCCGCTTGGTTCCGCTGCAGCGCTTTTGGTGCCGGTCTTGACGGCCGCATTGAAAAAGAAGGGCTGACACGCGAAAGCTTTTCAGCGGCGGAATGTCTGTAATTTTTCCTTCTTGGGGACAGGCTAAATCAGCTCGTATCTGTTTTGGGATTGGCGCCGGGTGACGGTTTAGACTTGCGTTGTCTGGCTTCTTTCCGCTCGAGCAACTCTTGTTTCATCAACGCAAGCTCTTCTTCTGTTTCAGAATGGGGCTGTCTCGTACCAGCATCAGAGCTTACGCTTTTGCGGCTCGACGGCCGTGCGACAGAATGCGGTGTATCATCGACTTTCACATTTTGTTCCTTTGGCAACACACCGTCGCTTGAGAGCAATCTGGCAAAGGGTTGCAAGCCCGGAATTTCCGAACAGACAATCATAATGACGACTGTCAGTGGCACGGCGATAAATGCTCCAATTCCACCCCACATAAGGCTCCAGAAGGTGAGCGCCACCATGACAACGAAGGTGCTCAAGTTAAGGGATTTTCCCTGTAGCTTTGGTTGCACGATGTTTCCAATAATAGCGTCACCGCCGCCGTATACTGCAACAACGGTCAAAGCCGGTACGATAGATTCAAACTGAAGAAGAGCCACCGTCGTCGGGAATAATACGGCGAGGAATGAACCAATGCTGGGAATGAAGTTGAGGAAAAAAACCAATAGAGCTAACGGAAGCGCGAAATCGACTCCCAAAACCGTCATAACGATAAAAGCCAGTGTACCGCTCATCGCGCTGGTGGATGCATTAATCCACATATATTGTCGGACGCCGATTGAAATCGACCTTAGGATATTTTCGACCTGCCTGGCACTATCCGGCGTTGCACAAAGCCTTGGAAGTTTTTCAGCGAACGCGCCTCGGTCACCCAACATAAATGCGACGTAGAGCAGGATCAGCCCAATATTCCCAATTGCGCCAGCAGTTGACGCCGCAAATCCTGTTAGCCAACTTTCGATGTCGATAGACAGAATGGATTTTTCGATCGCGGCGGCTCGTTCTGCTCCAACGAAAGCGTCAAATTGAGTTTCCAGCGACTGCAAGCGCTCTGTGTATCTGGGTCCGGCATCTGCGACCGCCGCAGCTTGGTTTGATAAAACGTAACCAAAACCCACAAGCAAAAGGAACAAACCGGCCGTCACCCCAATGTAGGCCGCCCAGCGAGGTATATCCCGCCCGAAAAATGTTGCAGAGTTCAAACGTTCGATCAGCGCGATATTGAGGATAAAAAGCAATGTGGCCAAAGCGAGTGGGATCAGGAAATCGCGGCCAAACCAAAGCAATCCAACTATGATGGGAAATGAGACGATGGTCAAAAACCATGTAGGAACAGCCGACGTGTTTGATGTATTTTTGCCCATAATTTTTTCGTTGGTCATCCGATATGCCTCGTCTTCTGAAGTCGTTGCCGTATCGTTTGACCGGTAATTACACTACTTTACACTGTACTACCCATGTTTCAAAGGACCAACTAAAAAGGCTCCCAGGCCCCTCATTCCCAAAAAAGTGTGCGTGTCGTTTGTATTCAGCCGTCGCTCACATGGTCGTGGGTGCGTGGCAGAACATAAAGTAGTGTAAACGGTGCAGGTGGCTTTTCGCGGCGAAGGCAAGATTGCCCGACGTGACTCACGTCGCTGCAAGCCTTCATTGCCACAAGGAGGGGCCGCAGTTGTTTGACTTCTATAGGTTTTGCGGACAACGTCGCACATGGATTTAATTAACGAAGGGACAAACGAATGATCGACGTAACCGAGATTGTGAAAGAGCTTAAACAACGCCGCGATGAGCTCAAACTGCAGCTTCATCTTGCTTCGAAAGAAGCCGAAGACGAATGGGAAGAACTTCAGGCCGAGTGGGACAAGTTTCTATCTCGATCAGAGTTTGACAAGTCAGCGGAAGAAGTAGGTGAATCTGCCCGCCAGTTGGGGCTAAAAATGAAAGCCGCATACGACAAAATGAAAACAACCTAGGTTCAAGCCCGTTTTACTGACTGGTTTTGCAAGCCGTCAACCAAAGACGCCAGCTCTAGGAATTGGGATCAAATGTGTTGTCCTGTAGCCCTTGGCTTTCCATGCTGGCGTCTATTTTCACTGTTTGGGTAGGATAGGCGAGTGTCGTGCCCGCATTGCGAGTTATGCTTAGAATCGCTAACGTTAAGCGTTCAGTGACTTGCAGATACTCTTGATAGTTTGGTCCCCGTGTCAAAACGTAAATCAGGATATCAATTGAGCTCGGCCCGAAATCGCTGACAAAGATATGCTTGGGCGCATCATCCCCAAGTTCAAAGTCCCCAGACGTCCGGTGATGATGTCGTATCCCATCCCGCACTGCCTCAATCTGCGACTGGGTGGCAGACAGCTGAAGGGGCACTTTCAGCATGATACGCCTGTGTTTCAGCGCAGAGTAGTTCAGAACAATTGAGTTCGACAAATCAGAGTTGGGGATATGTCGCGGGATTTGATCAAAGCCCACAACCAGTGTTGAGCGTAAATCAATCCTTCTTACAGTGCCAACAAACTGCCCCTCCACCTGAATAGCATCGCCCGTCTCAAAACGTTTCTCGCTGATATTCGTCATGCCTGCGACAAGGTTGCGGAGCAAATCCTGCGTTGCAATGGCCAGTCCAGCGCCCAGAACGCCAACACCGGTGAGCGCTCCTGAGATATCAATCTGCCAGACTTTCAGAAGCGATGTCAGGCCAAACAATATGACTGCAAATTGAGTTACTCTTTCAACCCAATCTGTTTCGCTGGCAACCAGACTGGAGGTGTCATCGCGCAATAACGACGCAAAAGGGCCGCTGAGGCGGTACCAAGCGCCAAAGACAGTAACAATGGCAACTGAGCTCAAAACCCTGGTTAGAAAGAGCCCCGTTTCATCGGTGGGAAAGGCTAGGCGGATAGCTACGTAAACCGCAAGAGTAACGAACAGAATTTCGGCGGCGGATTTTAGTTGTGCCTCCACATCGTCCGAAAGATTTACTCCAAACCGGGCCAGAAGTGCTTTGAAACCTACCAAACTTAACGCGGATAATGGTTTGCGTATCAAGAAGACCAAAGCAATGCCGATCAACGACCAAACCACTGAGCCCATATCCAAATAACCCAATGATTGCTTAAATGACTTGACCGTCGTCTCAAGGAACGCGTGAACCGGGCCTACTTCCGTCTCCACTTATCAACTCTCCCGATTTAAGCTCTGGGATTAACAATGCGATTTTTGACTACCATTGACCAGAGTTCGGCTTTACAAACATCGCCTAGGGTGATGTTTTCGAGGAGAATGCCCTTGTTTTTTATGGTTTATCTGCCAATTGCAGGCATTTTGTTCACGACGTCTATACATTGCCGTCTTCGACTGGCAATCACAAATATAGAATGGCTGACAGATTCCCGGTTTACGTGGCTTTGACGCGAGCATTTAGGATATTTAGTAGTAAGAACCGTCGCATTTTTTCGCGCTAAAACCAAGCCAGAGAGCGATGAATACAAGTTCAGACTAAGAGGATGGCGGCGTCGGCCTTCAAACCATGAACTCATCATGCTTTCGCCAACACCAATTGTCTGCTTCCCACCTAAACGTCCCACGGTTGTTGAATTTGCATCTGAAACCAAGAGTTCTTTCCAATCCTTCGCCTTAGTAAGCATGGCAGTCTAGTTTGTGCCGGAAACGACCGTTGAAACTGCAACAACGAAAGTCTGAAAAGTCCCGCTTAGCGGTCGCTAAAACAGAGTGCCGAGAACGGCAGCTAACAGTGCCGGCACACGCGCATTTGACCATTGTCTGGCCTATCTGCGGACGCCTCGGGCGGCTTCGGGATTTTCGGCCAGAAAACCGCGCAGAACCGCAAAGAGCTCTGTTGCATGCTGCAAGTCATCTCTGTGCAACGCGGCGCGAATATCGTCGCAAATCATCTCATGCACCTTCTGGGGCCCGTGATGCGTATGCATCAAGTATTCGCCCATAAGAGCAGCATCGTATTTTGTGATATGCTCATGTTCAGCTAGCGCTTCAATCTCGACCCGCGTCAGCGCAGACATGTCTTCAATATCTTCGATCGCAATCATGTATCACCCTCCCAAGCCATCTCATGCTACCGGTTTGGTGCTTTGATGCATTGATTTGGCTCAATCACGTAAAGGCGTTAGTTAGATGCCAATCATCATTGAGATATCGAACTTGATACTCGCATGCGGGAGCATTCCAGGGTCTCGTGAATACTAGCCACAGCTTCTGATGACTACTTCGTCCGCATACCTGACATTAGACTGTCTCTCGCTCAACGGCAGCGATGCTGAGAAACTGCTTAAGAAGTCTGTGTCTTGGTTTCTTGATTGTCCTCTCAAGATAAGGCAGTCGCCTCGATTTTTTCGCCAACGCGCTTGCGTTGAGGATACTAGCCACAGGGGTGGCTCAGCGCTGTTGTTTCAAATATCCGTGTTTGAAATTCGCGTATAGCTTCTGGAATTCGGCTAAGTACCTGAAATTAAATGGAGGCGAGTACCGGAATCGAACCGGTGTACACGGATTTGCAATCCGCTGCGTCACCACTCCGCCAACTCGCCTTTTCAAGTAATATCAAATACTTGCCGTGGTGTGACAGGCGTTTTAGCAGCTTTAATCCGGGGCGTCCAGTGGGTTCGGTCTAAATTTGAGGTACTGAAAATTGGATCACCCATTCGGATCACTCTAAAATCTTCACGACAGACGAAAGTTTCCGCTTGCGGGCCGTTGCTGGTTTGCCCGGGATGTGGCACAAGCCCATCAACCTTGGGAAATGAATGAGCGATCCAATGACAGATTTCGCAGCCCGCCGCCGCACCATGGTCGATACGCAGGTCCGGCCTTCGGACGTTACCAAGTTCCCGATCATTGATGCCATGCTGTCCGTCAAGCGCGAGAATTTTGTGCCAGACGCGCAACGCGAAGCCGCCTATGTCGAGGGTATGATAGAACTTGAGGCTGGACGCTGCATTCTGGAACCGAGAACACTGGCCAAGATGTTGGATGTGCTGAACATTACCAATGATGAGGTTGTTCTGGATATTGCTCCGGCGCTGGGATATTCGACGGCTGTTGCAGCCCGTATGGCGCAGTTGGTCGTAGCGGTGGAAGCGGATGAAGCGCTAGCTGCCGAAGCGCAAACGCTGCTGATGGAGGCTGACGCGGATAATGTGGTTGTTCACGTGGGGCCGCTGGATGAGGGCGCTGCCGAGCATGGGCCTTATGACGTGGTCATGATCCAGGGCGGTGTAGAAGAGGTTCCGTCTGCATTGATTGACCAGCTTAAGGATCATGGGCGTATCGCCTGCCTGTTCATGGAAGGTGATCTTGGGACCGTCCGTATAGGCCACAAATCAGGCGATCGCGTTACCTGGCGCCAGGCATTCAACGCAAGTGCACCAGTTCTGAAGGCTTTCTCGGCCGAGAGTGCATTTTCGCTATAGTCGGCGGGCAGATATATCTGCTGCCTTGATTAGTTCAACACAAAGACGCAAACTGGCCTGAGGGCTGCGTTATTTTGATTTGAGAGGATTTCGCCATGCGTTTTGCAGCAGGAGGAAAGCTGGTCAGGACTCTGGCAGTGACTGCAGGTATTGCTTTGGGCACGTTGCCTGGACGGGCGGTTTGGGCCGACAACCTGACCGACGCGTTCATCGGAGCATATAATACTAGTGGTTTGCTGGAACAGAACCGGGCGTTGCTGCGGGCTGCGGACGAGGATGTGGCGATCGCGCTATCGGCTTTGCGCCCTATTATCAACTGGACCGTCGCGGTTAGCCAAGACTATACGCGCAGCAGAAACAGTGGTGTTACGAACAGTGTTGATCCTTCGAACTTCTTCTCGGGCCTGACGCTGAGCCAGCTGTTGTATGATGGCGGAGCCTCGATTCTAGGCAAGCAATCAGCGCAGGAAACGGTGCTGTCGACCCGGCAGGCGCTGATCGATATCGAACAGCAGGTCCTGTTCCGCGCAGCGACCGCTTACCTGAGTGTTCTGCTGCAGGAAGAGACCGTATCGATTCGTCAAAACAACGTTGAACTGTCCGCAGAAGAGCTTCGCGCCTCGCAGGATCGTTTCGAAGTTGGGGAAGTTACCCGCACAGACGTCGCATTGTCTCAGGCTCAGCTTGCAAGCTCGCAGGCCGATCTGGCGAATGCGCGCGGCGATCTGAGCACTGCTCAGGCGGAATATGTGAACGCAGTCGGCAAACTGCCGGGCCGTACTGCTGGTCAGCCCAGCCTGCCAAACTTGCCCCGCTCCGAGGCCGAGGCTGTCAGCCTGGCACAACGCAATCACCCGTCCATTCTGTCCGCACAGCACCAAGTGCGGGCTTTTGATCTGGTCGTTCAGCAGCAGCGCGCGGGCCTGGGTCCGAATGTCAGCCTGAACGCTGATGCGGGCGTCACCGAGAGCTATGATGACGACGATTATGTGAATGATGCGAGTATCTCGCTGAACTTCAGCCAGCCGATCTATGCGGGTGGTCGACTCGCGGCAAGCGTGCGCCGCGCAATGGCATCGCGGGACGCGTCGCGTGCCAATCTGCTGAATGTTCAAAAGAACATTACGCAGGGCGTGTCTGATGCCTATGTCCGGTTTCAAACTGCAAGCGCAAGCCTGAGGGCCTCTTCGGAACGTGTGCGCGCCTCGGAAGTTGCGTTTGACGGTATCCGCGAAGAGGCAACTTTGGGTGCGCGGACCACTCTGGACGTGCTGGCTGCTCAGCAGGATTTGCTGGACGCGCAGCTTGCCGAAATTGCTTCCAGAACCGAGCGATCTCTGGCGGCTTATCAGTTGCTGCAGGCCCAAGGTTTGCTCACGGCCGAGCGTCTGGGTCTGGCGGTTCAGATTTACGATCCGACCCTTTACTATAATCTGGTGAAGAAAGCCCCCGCGCAGGTCAGCAAGCAGAGCAAAGATCTGGATCGGGTCCTGAAAGCACTGCGTCGGGACTAAACACCCAATACTGCCTGTTGTGAGGTCTGCATTGTTTGGCTACATTCGGACCTGAGGTTAGAGCGGTAGAAAACAATGACAGACAATGTCGTGAACTCCGGGATCGAAGACGTACTGTCATCGGTCAAGCGGCTGGTCAGCGAAGAAGGTCGAAAAGTTCCCGATCTGGTGCGTTCCAAGTCAGAGCGAAAGCCAGGGCGGCTTGTTCTGACTGATGCGCTCAGGGTTGGCGAGCAAACAGGTGTCGAGACGCAGCCTTTAAAGCTGGATGCTGAGTACAGCGCTGAAAAATCGGTGAAACCGATGCTTCTGCGCGCCTGCGATGTTGTTGCGGGTGATGAAGCGGAGTCGGCTACAGAACATTCACCTGATCCAGTTGCGGAAGAGGGCATAGCCAAAAGTCTAAGTGCCAAAATTGAGGCGCTGGAAGCCGCGATCGCCCGGACCGAAGATCAGTGGGAGCCGGACGGAGACAGCGTAGATGCCTATTCCGGAACACCAAATCAACCGTTGGAATGGCAACCCCAAGACGAAGCCCCAGATGCAGAGACTGAGACTGTTGAAAAGGCAGTGTTTGTACGGGACCCAGAGGTATCGGCTGCCGCGGATACAACAGGTTCAGAAGCAGATGCTGCCATGTCCCGGCTTGATGACGATGGCTTGCGCTCTTTGATTGCGCAGGTTGTTCGTGAAGAACTGCAGGGCGTACTGGGTGAACGCATTACGCGGAACGTTCGAAAAATGGTTCGCCGCGAAATCTACCGTGCGTTGGCCGAGCAAAAAGCCGAGTGAAAGTCAGCCTTTAATCGGCGTTTCAGCCAGTTCCAGCAAGCGGTCCAGATCCATATGTCGTTCCAGATGGTCGGCCAGACGATCAAGCGTATCTTCGACACCGTCCTCATAGTGCAGGGTGGAAGAGACTCCCAAAAGCTGTAGGTAGTCGGCCCGAAATTGATCGGATGAGAATATACCGTGTAGGTAGCTTCCGCGTATCCGGCCAGTCCGATCAGCTGCGCCCTCCGGGCGGCCCTCGACCTCCAGCCAAGCGCGGGTGCAATCGTTGCCTTCGGTGCGGCCCATATGGATCTCATATCCGGTTAGCGGTTGGTGCCCCGGCAGGGCGCGTGCAGTCCGCAGGGTCACCTTTTTCTCGCCGACCATAACGGTATCCACATCCAACAGCCCCAATCCATCGACTGTACCTGGCCGCCCGTCCACACCATCGGGATCAGCAATGGTGTTACCTAGCATTTGGTAGCCACCGCATAATCCCAACACGTGACCGCCACGTCGCACATGGGCATAAAGGTCGATATCCCAGCCCTGCGCACGAAAATAAGCCAAATCGCCAATGGTTGATTTGCTTCCGGGAAGCAGGACCAAATCCGCATCGCCGGGCAGCGCGCGGCCAGCGGGCACGATCTCGACCGTGATGCCAGGCTCTGCCGATAGCGGATCAAGATCATCAAAATTGGCCATCCGTTCCAACTGAGGTACTGCAACCTTACAGGAACCGCCACTGTGGGACCGGATATCCATCATATCTTCGGCTGGCAGTTTCCATGCATCGTCGAACCAGGGCACAACACCGATACAGGCCCAGCCTGTTCGAGCGGCGATGTCATCGCGACCTTCGTCGAATAGGGATACATCGCCCTTAAAGCGATTGATGGCAAAGCCTCGGATCATTGCCAGATCGCCAGCATCCAGCACGGCCTGAGTCCCGACGATCTGAGCAATTACCCCGCCTCGGTGAATATCGCCGACAAGTACGACCGGCACACCCGCGGCGCAGGCGAAGCCCATATTGGCAATATCACCCTGACGCAGGTTGGTCTCGGCCGGGCTTCCGGCCCCTTCAACCAACACCAGATCAGCGTCGGTGCAGAGCCGGTCAAAACTCTGGCGCGCGGCTGTCATCAGCTTGGATTTATCCTTGCGGTAATCGCCAGCCTGCATCGTTCCGGCGCGTTTGCCCTGAATGACGATCTGCGCGCCTGTATCTGTTTCAGGCTTCAAAAGGATCGGGTTCATATCCGTATGTGTGGCGCGTCGTGCCGCCAACGCTTGTAGGGCTTGCGCGCGCCCGATCTCGCCACCATTTTCGGTTACTGCGGCGTTATTCGACATGTTCTGCGGTTTGAACGGGGCAACCCGCAGGCCTCGGCGCGTATAGGCGCGTGCCAATCCGGCCACCAGAACCGATTTTCCAACATTGCTGCCTGTGCCCTGAATCATGATGGCGCGAACCATGCCGAGTCTCCTGTTAGCTAACGCGCAGATGACCTGATTTGACCGTGAAGGGAAAGCCCCGGATGATGCGGCATTGCCATCATTTTTCAGTCATCGGGTGAGGGAGCAGTTTCGCACCGGAACTCATATTCGGGGTCTATGCAACAAAAAAACACGCCTCCATCAATAGGAGGCGCGTTTTTTCAAACAGACTCGTGCCTGTGATCAGGCGGCTTCGGCCTGTTGGGCGGCGTTGCGGCGCTCGCTTTCTTCGCGCGAAAGAGCGACCGAAGTCCGCACACCGCGACCAACGAAATCCATCAATCCGCTGACAACCCGTTCATTTGGGTCGATACCCGCGCAAGACAGCACTTCGCGCCCATCGCGCGAGCGTGCCCAGCGGGCGATCTGTTCTGGGCCATTGCCATACTTTTTATCGTCGGCAATAGCATCATCCAGCGCAGCCAAAACGACAGCTGCGAAAAGTTTACGAGCACGGTTGCCTTGCTCATTGTTAAAGGCGGTGCCGTCAACGAAATCTCTCATCTCGTCTTCCTTGTTGTTCTTGCTCTTGCATTTTCGGCGTGACGGTTCTTATGACCTATTAAGTGCGATTCGGATACACCTAATGTGCATAGTTGCGTTGCGTCACGCGCATAGCTTGCTGCGGCTGCAGCACAAGGTGTCGTTGTCTTGTCAGGTGCGGCCACGCCAGATATAGGGTGCGCGACTGACGCATCAACCGTTTGTGAAGGATTTAAGTCATGCCCAAGATAAATGGGAACGAAATTCGCCCCGGCAATGTGCTTGAGCATAACGGTGGGCTATGGGCCGCTGTCAAAGTTGATCATGTAAAGCCCGGTAAAGGCGGGGCTTTTGCACAGGTCGAACTGCGCAATCTGCGCAATGGTTCCAAACTGAACGAACGTTTCCGCTCAGCTGACAAGGTCGAGCGTGTTCGCCTGGAACAGAAAGACCAGCAGTTTCTATACGAATCCGACGGCATGTTGGTGTTCATGGATTCCGAGACCTATGAGCAGATCGAACTGTCCGCTGATCTGTTGGGTGATCGCCGCCCGTTTCTGCAGGACGGCATGACTATCGTCGTAGAATTTTACGAAAGTGAGGCACTGAACGCCAAACTGCCACAGAAAGTGACGTGCAAGATCGTCGAGACCGAGCCTGTGGTCAAAGGTCAGACCGCTGCGAACTCGTTCAAACCGGCCGTTCTGGACAATGGTGTAAAAGTCATGGTGCCACCATTTGTGGGCCAAGATGAAATGATCGTGGTGAATACTGAAACCATGGACTATTCGGAACGCGCGTAACTGCACTTCTGCTTCAAGACACCGAGAACCGCGACAGCCCGCGCTGCGCGGTTCTTTCTATTTTTAGTCTTTGACGCGTCGGTATTTTTCTGGGTTCGGGCCAAATAGTTCGAGCATCAGTTCGAATTTGATCCGGTTTGCGCTGACCTGACGATAATAGGCGATCAGAAAGGCCGTGGGGCCTTGAATACGGCTGAGCCCACTGGTGGCGGCAACAACTGTGCCGACATCGGTTCTGCCCTGAAGGACAAGCCAGCCACCCAGCATCAGAACGCCAACTGTCCCGGCGCCGTTGATCACGCTTAGAAGGAATTTGGCCGAGAGCTTCCAGATGAACATCTTTCGGCGAGTTTCGTAGATTTTGTCGAATTCCGCTTCGATCTCGTGCGCGGCCGCGTCAATCTTTTCTGCTGTCAAACTGTCGGTGGCACGGCGCAGGATACGAACGCGTTCGGCGACAAAGACGTTTACTTTGCGTTGTGAAACCAGAACGATGATGATCTGCGGCGCGACCATTGAAAAAGCGATCAAACCCAGCCCCGGCTGTGTAGACGAGATATAGCCAATCACGCTGATCAGAGTGCCGATTTGGACCACGGGGTCGGAAAAGGCACCGCCTGCGAATTTACCCAGCTCTTCTGCTTCGGCAGAAATGGCGGTAGTCATGGTCCCCTTGCGCATGGTCTCGCCGGTTTCATCCAGATCGGCGGACCGGACCAGCAGCCTTTGCCGGATCAGGCGGATCATATCCTCGCCCAGTGTTCCTGCCCGATAGCCGAGCAGCCATTTCAGCCCCAGGCTCAGCAAGATAACCACCATCATGCCCGCACCAAGCAGGATCATCCGGTCCACAGATACATCGTCCGAGGTCAGGTGGTTGATGATATCGCGCTGAAACTCCAGCGGGACCGCTGCCAGAGCGGCAACCGCAATAGACAGGATGATAAGGATGATCTGCCGGGCGGAACTGGCACGCCAAATTGCTTTATACAGACGAAACATCAACTCACCCGGATCACTGAACCAAACCTAGTTTGGCAGCCTGTGCTGGGCGGATCAAATGGTTCCGGGGCTGGCGGGGCCATGGCCAGGCTGTATTCGAGAAATTTCATTCCGTCAGGCGCACGGTCGCGTCGCCCGCCTGCATATCGCTCTTGGCCCTGTCGAGCCTGAGATATGCGATCCCCTGGCCATCCGCTTGGGTAAACAGGCGCCCCACGGATTTCCCGTCAGCAGTTATTTCGGTTCCGACAGGCGTGGTGCCTGCGACAAGTACCGTGCGCAGCCCTTTACGCAGCTCGGTCTTGTGTTTCATGCGCGCGGTCACTTCCTGACCGACATAACACCCTTTTTTGAAATCAACGCCGTTCAGCAACTCGAACCCTGATTCCAGAATATAACTGTCTTCGGTCAGTTCGATTCCGGTTTCGGGAATGCAATGGAGCACGCGGATCGCGTTCCAATCGGTTCCGTCCTCGCTTTCGGCATCTTCGGTATATGCGCGCCAGCCCATATCTGAATGGCGCGGATCGGGCAGGGCCCCATCGGGTGCCAGGCCAGTGCCGCGTTGCAGATTCAGGCCGCTGGCTTCGATCGTCAGGTCGGCGCGCAGCTTGTACATGCTCAGACGTTTGATCAACCCGTCGGCAATAACCTCGGCGACGTCCAGCAAGATATCGTCGCCCTCGCGTTTCAGAAAGAAATCGGCCAGATACTTGCCTTGTGGGGTCAGCAGCGCCGTATAGACCAGACCCCGATCAAGCCCGGCAATGTCATTGGTCACCAGCCCCTGCAAGAAGCTGTCAACGTCGGCACCGGTTAGGCGCAGAATGCGGCGATTGGGCATGGCAGAGTCCTCGTCTTTTCCATGGTGCTCGTGATATATGAGAAGTCGCTCATAAGACCAGAGGATATCCGACGTGCCGGCACCGATCAGTATTGTAATTCCAACCCTGAACGCGGCCGAAACCTTGCCTGCGACACTTGGGGCGCTGATGGAGGGGCTGCGCGCAGGGTTGATCCACGAATTGATTGTGTCGGATGCAGGCTCTACCGACAAAACCCATGAATTCGCCGAGAATGCCGGGGCCAGGATCGTGACCGGAGAAGCCTCGCGCGGGGGGCAGCTGCGCCGTGGCTGTGCAGCCGCCAAAGCCGATTGGCTGTTGGTACTTCATGCGGATACGGTTTTGCAGGACGGGTGGAGCAATGTTGTGCGGGATCATCTGCCCTCCGGGCGACCTGCGGCGTTCAGACTGGCCTTTGTGGCCGCGGGCTTTGCGCCATCCTGGGTTGCCGGATGGGCCAATTTTCGTAGCCGGATCTTTGGGTTGCCCTATGGTGACCAGGGCTTGCTAGTCCGGCGTTCTGAATATCAAGATGCAGGCGGTTTCCCGGACCAGCCCTTGATGGAAGACGTGGCGCTTGCCAAAAAGTTGCGCCGCATCACGCTGTTGTCCGCCCGCGCCTTTACGAGCGCGGACCGGTATGAACGGGCGGGGTGGTTGCGTCGTGGTGGTCGGAATCTGTGGACTCTGACCCGCTATCTTCTGGGCGCTGATCCCGAGCGGTTGGCGCGGGCGTACCGGCAGTAAGCGTCGTTCTGAGTTCGACAATGGATTTGCCCAGCCGGAACGGGGCGGCGAAACTGACAAGGCACAGCGCAATGATCTGAAGCACCAGAATATGCCCGTTTTCCTGCAAATATTCCCATTCATCCTTAAGCTTGCCAACCTGAGTGACAAGATCATCGTAACTTTGAGCCAAGATCAAATAGTCGCCTGCGATTGCGGGAACTATCCTGCGCAGATTGTCGATAGCTTCCTGTGTCGAGTCATCCAGCGTTGTGAACACCAGAAACTGGTCGACGTCGAATGAGTGCACCTTCGATGTCATCGCGCGCATGTCATCGCGCTCTTCCCGGGCCTGCCGTCCAAACAGGAATTGTAGCCCCCTCAGAGGGGCGACTTCGTTTGTTACGGCAATAAACAACGGCAGGTCAGCGTTGCTTGCGGTTGAGGCTGAAAGGAACTCAACTTTTTCGCATAGCGCTCCGATATCCTTGTCATAGGCCGGGTCGCAGAACCGCAAACGAAACCGCGCGGCGTCGCGGTCAAAGGCAAGCGTTGCGGCATAGGCAACGTCAATCTGCCGGTCCAGACGGGAACTGTCCGCTGTATAAAGCCCGGCCATCACCGCAACCAATGCGCCGACCCCGCCCAGAACCACCCAGACCAGATCAGCCAGTTTCCATGCGCGATGCCCGGCTGGTTTACGAAACAGGAATGCTGTGCCAACTGTGCCGATCAGAAAAAACAGAATCAGCAGCGGCAGCTGGTTTTCGGTAATAAATGTCATGGAAACAAAGTGACCAACCGCCGGTCAAGTGGCAACACTCCTCACGGGCAGTTGTAGTTTTGGAACAATCCGAAGCTATGAGCCCGAACTTTGGCCGAATTTCCTAAACAGCTTGGTGCGATCAAAGGCCTGTTCCAGTTCGACCGTGCGATCTTTGACCGAATCCCAAAGCCGTTCCTGAACTTCGGCTATGGCGCATTCCATCAGGGTCAGTATCGCAGCCATCGAATCCCAGGCAGAAGGCACCGAGATGCGCGCCGCGAATGTGTGTTTGGCCAGCCGGTGGATTGGCGAGCGCCACTGATCGGTCAACAGCACGATTTCGGCCCCGCGCTCGTGGCAGAGCTGACCAATCAGCAGGCTCGCGTTCTCATAGCGCCGGACATCCAGCGCGATCAGCACATCCCCTTGACGCACGTCCAACAGATCATGGGTCCAGGATGCGGCGACCGGCAACAGGCGGACATCCGGTCGGATCATTTGCAGGTGCAGATACAGGTATTGCGCCAGTGTTCCGGTAATGCGGCCACCGGTGATGAAAATACGCCGGTTCTGATCGCTCAGCAGGCTGCAGAAGCTATCGAATTCGTCGGGGTCGATCTCGTCGATTGTGCGCTTTTGGTTGGCCAGAGAACGCTGGGAATAGCGGTTGAGGATATGTTCTTCGGGCAGGTCATTCTGCCAGACATCACGTTTGGCTACTGGCCCCGAGATCATTTCTTTGACCTCACCACGCAGCGCGGCCTGAAATTGAGGATATCCGTCAAAACCGGTCTTTTGCAGCATCCGTGCAACCGTAGTGGTCGAGACTGAGGCGGTACTGGCCAATTCGGTGATACTGCCCAGCCCGGCCATCGGGTAATCATCCAGCAGAACGCTGACCAGTTGCCGTTCAGACGGGGTCATCTTGTCTCGATGGGCCAGAAGCCTGTCTGTCACCCGCACTGGCGTGTCCTCCTATTATGCGACCAGACCATAATGTGAATAATTTTTCAGCAAGATCAAGCTTGGAAAAATTTATACAGAAAAAATATTGACAGGATGATGCGGTCTGTGGAAATTTTTCCACAATGTCTCATTTTGGAATCGCAGGACGGTAGATTGGACTTCGGCAAAGTTGTTCATACGGATTTGGCGGGCAATGCGCCTGTGGTCGTGCTGGTGTGCGAACATGCGTCTAATCGTATCCCGGCTTTTCTGGGCGATATGGGGCTAAGCGCTGAAGCACGCGAAAGTCATATTGCCTGGGATCCAGGCGCACTGGTCGTGGCGCAGGCTATGGCCAAACGCATGTCAGCACCTTTGGTCCATGGCGGGGTGTCTCGGCTGGTCTATGACTGCAATCGCCCGCCCGAGGCGGCGGGTGCAATGCCGATCCGCAGCGAGGATTACGAAATCCCGGCGAACATCAACATGTCGCCCGAGCAGCGAGTGGCCAGAATCGAAAACGTGTATCAGCCGTTTTGCGCCGCTCTGTCGGATTTGATCGATCAGCACAGCGCTTCACTTAGGCTGATGGTGACAATCCACAGTTTCACACCGATCTATCTGGGGCAGAAACGGCAGGTCGAACTGGGTATTCTGCACGGTGTGGACAACCAGTTTGCCACAGCGATGATGGCTGACGAAGCTATCGGCAGCCCTTTTCTCATCAGGCTGAATGAGCCTTATTCTGCGGCGGATGGAGTAGCTCATACACTGGATACCCAGGCGCTGCCCCACCGCTTGCTGAACGTGATGATCGAGATCCGCAATGACTTGATCCGCACGCCTAAGCAGCAGGCAGAGATGGCCGATTGCCTGGTGCCCTGGATTGCGCGTGTTCTGTCCGGTTTTCAGGAAGGGGCGTCAGCGTGATCAAAGCGATGAGCGCATATGTCCGTATCGTGGATGCGATCAACTATCGGATCGGGCGGGTCATGATGTGGGGCCTGTTTGTCATGATGGGCATCCTGCTGTGGTCTTCGATATCAAAGACCTTCTTCCTACCGTCGCTCTGGACACTTGAAATGGCACAGTTTGCGATGGTGACCTATTACATCATGGGTGGGCCATATTCGATCCAGCTAGGGTCGAATGTGCGCATGGACCTGTTTTATCACAACTGGAGCCCCCAACGAAAAGCGTGGTTCGATGCATTTACCGTGCTTTTGCTGATCCTCTATCTGGGTGTGCTTTTCTATGGCGGGTTGGGATCGACGGCGTATAGCCTTGGTTATTGGGGCGACGAACCCGTTTCCTACTTCACCGGACTGCTGACCGGCAGTGAAGAGATCGGTCGGCTTGAACGTTCGTCGACTGCGTGGCGACCGTATATCTGGCCGGTCAAATCCATCATGGTTTTCGGCTTCTTCCTGATGTTGCTGCAGGCAGTCTCGGAATTTTTCAAAGACATTGCGCGGATCAACGGGCAGGAAATCGGGGTACAGCGGGCATGAGCCAGGAATATATCGCCATCTTCATGTTCGCGTTGATGATGCTGATGCTGTTCACCGGTCAGCGCGTTTTTGGTGCGATCGGTGCGGTTGCGACGATCGCGGCGCTTTCATTGTGGGGAACCGGAGGGCAGGACATCACATTTTCAGCCGCGATGAAGCTGATGAAGTGGTATCCGCTGCTGACCCTGCCAATGTTCATTTTCATGGGCTATGTGCTCAGCGAAAGCAGGCTGGCGGATGACCTGTATCGCATGTTCCATGTCTGGATGGGGCCGGTGAATGGCGGGCTTGCCATCGGGACGATTGGTTTGATGGTCTTGGTTTCTGCCATGAATGGCCTCAGCGTGGCCGGGATGGCTATTGGAGCCACGATTGCTTTGCCTGAACTGTTGAGACGCGGGTACGACAAAACCATGGTGACCGGTGTCATTCAGGCCGGGTCCAGTTTGGGTATCCTTGTACCGCCTTCGGTGGTTCTGGTGCTGTATGCGATGATCGCCCGTCAACCTGTGGGGCAGTTATGGCTGGCGGGGATCGTGCCCGGCTTGATGATGGCTGGCATGTTCATTCTTTATATATGGATCCGCTGTCGCATTCAGCCCGAGCTTGGTCCAGCGATGAAAGACGCGCACGAGGTTCCGCGGGCCGAGAAAATCCGGTTGCTGGGCGCGGGTGCGTTGCCGCTGATTATCTTCGCTGCGATGATGGTGCCCTTTGTGAACGGGTGGACGTCACTGGTTGAAAGTTCGGCCATCGGAGCGCTGGCGGCATTGGTGGTTTCGGTGGCCAAACGTCGAATGACCTGGGCGATTTTTGAAACCTGTACCAAGCATACGCTGGCGATATCGTGCATGTTCATGTGGATCATCCTTGCAGCACTTGGTTTTGGCGCGGTTTTCGACGGGCTTGGTGCGGTGAAGGCAATCGACAACTTGTTCACCAACCAGTTGGGCCTGTCACCCTGGATGATCCTGATCTTGATGCAGCTCAGCTTTATTGTCATGGGCACGTTTCTGGACGACACCGCGATGCTGGTGATTGTGGCACCGCTTTATGTACCGCTGGTTGGTGCGCTGGGCTTTGACTTGATTTGGTACGGGGTTCTGTACACGATCACCACACAGATCGCCTATATGACACCGCCTTTCGGCTATAACCTATTTCTGATGCGCGCGATGGCACCGCCAGAAATCACGCTGAGGGATATCTATGGTTCGATCTTTCCGTTCGTCGCCGTGATGGTTCTGGCGCTTACGATTATCATGATCTTCCCGGAACTGGCTCTTTGGCTGCCCGGCTATGTCTATGGAAATTAACAAGAATGCCTTTCGAAGAGGCACGAAGCACTTCAACAGAGAGGAAATTGACATGACGACAAGACGTAAGTTTCTGAAAACCGCCGGGGTAGGGGTCGCAGCCGCACCTCTGGCCGCACCAGCGCTGGCTCAAAGCACGATCACGTGGCGCATGCAGACCTATGCCGGTCCTGCGCTGGCTGCGCATGTGATCGACCCGGCAATCGAGATGTTCAACAAGATTGCCGGTGACCGGATGCAGATCGAGCTGTTCTATGCTGACCAGCTTGTTCCGACAGGCGAACTGTTCCGTGCCATGCAGAAAGGCACCATTGATGCGGTACAGTCCGATGATGACTCGATGGCGTCGCCCACCGATGTCACAGTGTTCGGCGGCTATTTCCCGTTTGCCTCGCGCTATTCCCTGGATGTACCGGTTCTGTTCAATCAGTACGGTCTGAACGAAATCTGGGACGAAGAATACTCGAAAGTCGGGGTCAAGCACATCTCGGCTGGCGCATGGGACCCGTGCCATTTCGCCACCAAGGATCCAATCAACAGCCTGGCGGACCTGCAAGGCAAGCGTGTCTTCACCTTCCCTACAGCGGGTCGCTTCCTCAGCCAGTTCGGTGTGGTACCAGTTACACTGCCATGGGAAGATATCGAGGTCGCCGTACAGACCGGCGAGTTGGACGGCATCGCATGGTCGGGCATCACCGAGGATTACACTGTCGGCTGGGCGGATGTGACCAACTACTTCCTGACCAACAACATCTCAGGCGCCTGGGCCGGGTCTTTCTTTGCCAACATGGATCGCTGGAACGAGTTGCCGGAAGATCTGCAAACCCTGTTCCGTGTTTGCTGTGATCAGTCGCATTACTACCGCCAGTGGTGGTACTGGGGCGGCGAGGCCAGCTTGCGGGTCAATGGCGACAAGATGCAGCTGACCACGATCCCAGATGAGGAATGGGCACAGGTCGAAGGCGCGGCAATCGCATTCTGGGATGAGATTGCGGCAGAATCTGAGATCAAGGCGAGGGTTGTTGAGATATTCAAGCAATACAACGCCGACATGCTCAAGGCCGGACGGCCTTATCGTTACGGATAATAAGCAACTTCCCGACGCGGGTAACTCCTCTCGCGTCGGGATTGGACATCACCTGGCGACACCTCTTATGTTCATATCAATCCCAATAACAGAGATGCGAAACCGGATGCACAGTGCTGCTCACCGGTCGGACGGGGTATGAACACATGGCCATCGCTGGTTTTCTGATCGAGATTTTTGCCGCAACCATGTTGCTGCTTTTCGCCGTTCGCTTGGTTCGTACGGGGATTGAGCGGCGATTTGGCGCGCTATTTCAATCGCTTTTGACCCGACATTCAAACAGTTTTGTCGCCGGTGGCGCGGGTATGGTTCTGGCCACGATCCTGCAAAGTTCAGCCGCCGTGGCGGTTTTGCTGACAGGGTTTGCGGCGGCCGGAATGGTCAGTTTTGGCATCGCCCTGGCGGGGGTTTTGGGGGCCGATCTGGGATCGGCTCTGGTCATTCAGATACTGTCTTATGATTTGGGATGGTTGCAGCCGGTGTTGCTGGCGCTGGGCGGGTGGCTCTACCTCAAATCCGATCGGGCAAATGTTCGCCTGATGGGGCGGATTGTTCTGGGTGTGGCCTTCATTTTGGTATCACTGCAATTTTTGCGCGATGCTGTCGATCCGATCCGCGAAAGCGCCTTTTTGCCGGCCATCGCGGGCTATCTTGAAAGCGACTATTTCAGTGCCTTCATCGTTGGGGCTGTGCTTGCCTTTGTCATGCACAGCTCGGTTGCGACAATCCTGATGTGCGTGACGCTGGTACAGATCGGGGCAATCCCATTCGCGGCGGGTTTGTCGTTGGTATTGGGGGCCAATTTGGGCTCGGCCTTTATTCCGATCTGGTTGACGCGCGACCAGATCGTTTCGGCCCGCCGGATACCGATAGCCAACTTGTTGCTGCGCGGCAGTGCGGCGCTTGTGATGCTGTTTGCTGTCAACGTCACCGGGACCCATGCCGCATTGATGATCAGCGGACCGGGGCAATCGTTGATCTTTGCCCATATCGGTTTCAACCTAGTGGTGTTTCTGCTGGCAACCGGATTCGTCACCCGGATGGAAGCGCCGATGGCTTTGCTCATGCCCGAGACCGACCCTGAATCTGGTGTGGCAGATCAGTTCTCGGGTGCTCTTAATCCGCTAGGCGACCCCAGTGCCACAGGCCCTGATGTTGCGATGTCCTCGGTGCGCCACGAATTGTTGCAGATGGTCACTCAGGTCGAACGCATGTTCCGCCCGGTGCTGGATATCTATGAGCGTGACGACATTGATACCATTGCTGCCCTGTCGCAGCAGGATGAAATGGTAAACGCCCAGTTGACGGAAATCCGACGCTTTGTCGCGCGGTTGCCGCGGCAGAATATGAGCAAGTCTCAGATCAAAGCCGCCCGTGGTCTGGTGGAATACGCTATTCGGCTCGAGGCCGCTGGAGATGTCGTGTCGAACAGAATGACGCGTTCAGCAAAGATTAAACACATGGAAAGGGCCGAGTTTTCCGCCCAGGGGTGGAAAGAACTCAAGGATTTACACGCCACCATTCAGGAAAGTTTTTCGCTGGCGCGACACGTTTTGTTAGTAGATGACGTCGACTGTGCCCGCCGTCTTGTTCTGGACAAGGCCGAGATCAAAAGGATGTCCCGCGACAGCCGCAAGGCGCATCTAAAGCGGCTGGAGCGTGGTCAAACGGAAAGTTTCCAGTCCAGCGATCTGCATCTGGAGGCACTGCGCGCTATGCGCGATCTGCACGGCCATATTGCGGCCATCGCCTATCCGATCCTCTACAAAAGCGGACAGGTTCTGGAAACGCGGCTGGTTATGGAAATGGAGAAAGAAGCGGCCGAAGACTAACGGCCGTCGATGGGAACAGGGGCGCGGTGGGCCCGATTGTGATGAAGGATGAACATGATGGGTCATGATGTTGTGTTGGCGGACCTCAAAACCAAGGTTGAAGCAGGTGAAGTAGACACCGTTCTTGTTTGCATGGTGGACATGCAGGGGCGGCTGATGGGCAAACGGTTTCATGCCGGTCACTTTGTGGCAGGCGCTTGGCAAGAGACCCATTGCTGCAATTATCTGTTGGCGACAGATCTGGAAATGGGCACGCCTGACGGATATGCCTCGACCAGCTGGGAGCGGGGCTATGGCGATTACGTCATGAAACCTGATCTCAGCACTTTGCGCCCGGTGCCGTGGCTTGAGGGCACGGTGATGGTGATGTGCGATGTTCTGGATCACCACACGCATGAAGAGATCCCGCACGCGCCCCGGTCGATCCTGAAGAAACAGGTCAAACGCCTGAAAGCCATGGGTTACGACGCGATGTGCGCCACCGAGTTGGAGTTCTTTTTGTTTGAGAAGAGCTTTGACCAGATCCGCAAGGAAGGCTTTCGCGATCTGGCGCCGATCTCGGGCTATAATGAGGATTATCATATCCTGCAGACCACCAAGGAAGAGCATGTGATGCGTCCCATCCGCAATCATTTGTGGAACGCGGGCATCCCGGTCGAGAATACGAAGGGCGAGGCCGAGACCGGTCAAGAAGAGTTGAACATCAAATACGCCGCCGCCATGGAAACGGCCGAGTATCACTCGATCGCCAAGAATGCGGTGAAGGAAATCGCCTGGCAGCACGGGCATGCGGCCACGTTCCTGCCGAAATGGCATCATGACAAGGTTGGTAGTTCATCCCATGTGCATCAGTCGCTGTGGTCTGAGGGAAGGCCAATCTTTTTCGACGAAAAAGATCCGCTCGGCATGTCGGCAGTAATGAAAAGCTATATGGCCGGGTTGTTGAAATACGCTGCCGATTATACGTGTTTCATGGCCCCCTACATCAACAGCTACAAGCGTTTCCAAAAAGGAAGTTTTGCGCCGACGCGGATCATCTGGTCGGTCGACAACCGCACCGCCGGTTTCCGACTGTGTGGTGATGGAACCAAATCGGTTCGCGTGGAATGCCGTATTCCGGGCTCGGATATGAACCCGTATCTGGCGATTGCTGGTATGTTGGCGGCGGGTATCGCGGGCATCAAGGAAGGGTTGGAGCTTGAGCCACCAACCAAAGGCGATGCGTATCAGAGCGAGTCCGGCATGATCCCCGGGAACCTGCCCGCTGCGCGGGATGCCCTGCTTGGCTCAACCATGTTGCGGGCCGCTATGGGGGACGAAGTTGTTGATCACTATGCGCGCGCCGCCGAGGTGGAAATCGAGGAATTCGAAAGCGTGGTTACTGATTGGGAAATTGCCCGCGGGTTCGAAAGGGCCTGAGGGTGGACGAAGCTGGGGGCCCTGCCTGCCGCTATTAGTGCTTGAGCCAATGGCGCATCAATGACGGCCCCCGAGGTTTGTGTTGGCCAGATAAAGCAGGAGATTCTGCTTTTTAGAGGATGGAGTGGAGATGGGGCAGATGTTGAAATGCATCTCGCCGATCGATGGATCGGTTTATGCTGAGCGCGAAACCTTATCGCGCGAAGCAGCGTTTGAGGTGGCCGCGCGGGCCAGGGAAGCGCAAACAGCCTGGGCAGCACGCCCATTACAAGAGCGAATTGATCTTGTGATGGCGGGTGTCGCCGCTGTTGGTGCGATGAACGACGAAATCGTGCCCGAGCTGGCCCATATGATGGGGCGCCCAGTGCGCTACGGCGGAGAGTTCGGCGGGTTCAAAGAGCGCGCCGGCCATATGGCCGAGATCGCGCAGGGTGCACTGGCTGATATTGCGGTGGGCGAGGATGAGATCTTCAGGCGCTATATCAAACGCATTCCGCATGGGGTTGTCTTTGTCGTGGCGCCCTGGAACTACCCGTACATGACTGCGATCAATACGGTGGCCCCGGCGTTGATTGCGGGCAATACCGTGGTGTTGAAACACGCGACCCAGACCTTGTTGGTGGGTGAGCGGATGGCGCAGACTTTCCATTCGGCAGGTGTTCCTGAGGATGTGTTCCAGAATGTGTTCCTGAGTCATGATGTGACTAACGATTTGATCGCTGGAAATGCGTTTGATTTCGTGAACTTCACCGGCTCGGTCGGTGGTGGTCAGGCGATGGAACGTGCGGCGGCGGGCACATTCACCGGGGTCGGTACCGAGTTGGGCGGCAAGGATCCAGGCTATGTCATGGACGACGCCGATCTGGACGCAGCTGTTGATACGCTGATCGACGGTGCGATGTTCAACGCGGGCCAGTGCTGCTGCGGGATTGAGCGAATTTACGTGCACGAAAGCCTGTATGATGCGTTCGTTGCCAAAGCGGTTGAGATTGTTCAGGGCTATAAGCTGGGCAATCCGCTGGATGCAGAGACGACGATTGGACCGATGGCCAGTGTACGCTTTGCCGATGAGGTCCGCGCGCAGATTGCCGAGGCAGTCGCGGATGGCGCAGTTACCCATATCGACACTTTCCCCGAGGATGATGGGGGGGCATATCTGACCCCGCAAATCCTGACCAATGTCACACACGACATGCGGGTGATGCGGGATGAGAGTTTCGGCCCCGTAGTTGGTATCATGAAAGTGTCGTCGGATGACGAAGCCATCGCGCTGATGAATGACAGCGAGTTTGGCCTGACCGCCAGCCTCTGGACCCGCGACGTGGACCGGGCCGCGCAGGTCGGGGACCAGATTGAAACTGGCACCGTCTTCATGAACCGCGCCGATTATCTGGATCCGGGCCTGTGCTGGACCGGTTGCAAGAATACCGGGCGTGGCGGTGGTCTTTCTGTCATCGGCTATCACAACCTTACCCGCCCCAAATCCTACCATCTGAAGAAGGTGACATCATGAGCCTGTCTGGAAACTGGTCCTATCCGACCGCGATCAAATTCGGCGCTGGCCGCATCAAGGAACTGCCCGAAGCCTGCGCTGCGGCCGGAATGAAACGCCCTCTGCTGGTCACGGACAAGGGGTTGGCTGATCTGCCGATCACCTCGGCGACGCTGGATATTCTTGAGGCTGCGGGTCTGGGGCGTGGCCTGTTTAGCGAAGTGGACCCGAACCCCAATGAGAAGAACCTTGAGGCCGGCGTTGCGGCGTATCGGGCAGGCGACCATGACGGGGTAATCGCATTTGGCGGTGGCTCGGGGCTGGATCTGGGTAAGATGGTCGCTTTCATGGCCGGGCAGACGCGCCCGGTCTGGGATTTCGAAGATATTGGCGACTGGTGGACCCGCGCCGATGCCGATGCCATTGCTCCGATCATTGCGGTTCCAACCACCGCTGGCACCGGGTCCGAGGTCGGGCGCGCCAGCGTCATCACCAATTCGGAAACCCACGCGAAAAAGATCATCTTTCACCCTAAGGTACTGCCAACCGTGGTGATCTGTGACCCGGAACTGACCGTGGGGATGCCGAAATTCATCACCGCTGGTACTGGTCTGGACGCATTTGCGCATTGTGTCGAGGCGTTCTCCAGTCCGCATTACCACCCGATGTCACACGGCATCGCGCTCGAGGGGATGCGGCTGGTCAAGGACTACCTGCCGCGCGCCTATACCGATGGCACCGATATCGAAGCGCGGGCGCAGATGATGAGCGCGGCAGCCATGGGCGCGACCGCCTTCCAGAAGGGCCTCGGCGCGATCCACGCGATGAGCCACCCGATTGGCGCGGTATTCAACACCCATCACGGGACGACCAACGCAGTCTGCATGCCCGCGGTGCTAGAGTTCAACGCCCCCGCCATCGCCGACCGGTTCCAGCAGGCCGCGGCCTATCTGGGCATCGATGGAGGCTTTGACGGGTTCCGCGCCTTTGTGCAGGAGTTTAATGACTCGCTGGGTATCCCCCGCAAACTCTCGGATATGAAAGTGACCGATGCGGCAATCCCCGAACTGGTCAAGGGGGCGATCATCGATCCCTCTTGCGGCGGCAACCCGGTTGAACTGACCGAGGACAACCTGACGGCGCTGTTCAAAGCGGCGCTGTAAGCCTCTTGCCGATCCGCTCCCTCATCTCTCATAGTGATGGCAGGTGAGGGGGCGTTTCCATGACCAAAGAGATTGTTCTGATCCACGGAGCCTTTGCCGGACCGTGGTGTACGGCCGATTACGCGGGGTTCTTCCGCGACCGGGGCTGGACCGTGCACACGCCCGCTCTGCGGTACCATGACGGCGACCCCAAGGCCGAACCCGATCCGGGGCTGACCGACACCAGCGTCACCGACTATGCCAACGACATTGCAGAGTTCGTGCAGGGGCTGGACGGCAAGCCGGTGCTGCTGGGCCATGCCATCGCGGGGGTTGTGGCGCAGCAGGTGGCGGCGCGCGGGTTGGCCAGCGCCATTGTTCTGATCAACCCGAACGCGCCATGGGGCACGTTGCCCGAAACCGACGACGAACGCGCCGTGCCGCGCGCGCTGATGGAGGGCGGGGCGTTCTGGAAACAGCCCATGCGGGTTGAGTTCGATCTGATGGCCCCCTTTGCATTGAACAAGATGCCCGAGGCGCAGCAGCACGCGGTGTTCGACCAGCTGGGTGCCGAAAGCGGGCGGGTGATGTTCGAGATGTTCTTTTGGATGTTCGACGATCACCACGCGATGAAGGTGGATATCGACAAGGTCGACTGTCCGGTTCTGATCGTGTCTGGCACCGAGGACCGGGCCGTGAACCCCAACACCTGCCGTGCGTTGGCGAAGTTCTACGGAGACCGCGCGACGTTTCTGCCGGTCGAGAACCACGCGCATTTTCTGTTCATGGAGCCCGGGTGGGAGGGGCCAGTCGGGCAGATTGCGGAGTGGTTGGACGGGGTGTCGGAGTGACGCCCGATCGTGCGGGAATCGGGAATTGTGGTAATGCAGGATGGGTGTTTCGCCCACCTAGATGTGGAAAATTTGATGGTTAAAAACTCATCCTACGCTTGCGTGTTTTATTGACAGGAAGCGTTGATTACGTTTTGGGAAACTTCTTTCGTTCTTGCGGGGCTCTGCCCATTCACCATTTCATTATGATAAACCAGTTGCATTGCGATTAGAGGCCGGGCATCGAAATTTTGAAAAATAGGCGGACCAAAGGTTTCACCTGAAAGCGAATCTTCTGAAAATAGTGAATCCAAGCCTATCGGATCGCCCGGCACGCCACTTGCGTTGAAAATTTCTTCTTTCACACAATTCGCAAGCCTCATTGGCGAAGTCGATGTTTTGATCCAAACCTCGGAATACTCAATTTCTGCATCTGGCCAGTCAAAGTTCGTGGCAAGGCAGGTTAGCTTTTTGGATTTTAAGAATTTTCCAAAAAACTCCGGCACTAGAGAGGTTTGATTTGACTCATCAGAGTCGCCAACCAAGATTACGTGGATAACGCCAGTTACAGTTTCTGGATGCTCATCAAGATAGAACTCTAGCCCGGACAAGTGGTTAACCAAGTTGATTGTGTATGCGGCGTTAGCGTTGAACAGTTTTCTCGTTTTCTCAGAACCACCGTCATCTATAGTGATTTGTATGGGGCTTGTTCTTTTCTTCAACCCTTTGTCGCAGCCATCGGCTAAATGGCAGTACTCAACATCGTGTGCCATGTGGGCGACCAAGTCTGGGAATGAACCCTCGCCCTTAATGCTCTCATAGACTTCAATGTAATCACACGCAGGTTTTGACAGCTCTGAGCTTGCAGCAGTTGCGAAGGCGAGAAATATTGTACCTGATGCGATATTGAGTTTGAATTTATTCAATTTTGTAACAACTAGATTGTGAATCTATGAAGGATAGAACTATTGAGTTTTCGCGTCATTTAGATTGAAGCTGCAAAATCTTCGACGTTCACTTCTCAAAGCACAAACTCAAACATCCAACTCCTCCACAAACCGCGCGTTTTCCTGAATGTATTGGAACCGCAGTTCGGGTTTTTTGCCCATCAGGCGCTCGACCAGATCGCCGGTCTCGCCGGGTTCGTCCTCGTCGATGGTGACCCGGATCAGTTTGCGGGACGCGGGGTCCATTGTGGTTTCTTTCAGGTCCTTGGCGTCCATCTCACCTAGACCTTTGAAGCGTGAGACGTCGATCTTGCCTTTGCCGCCCAGACCTTTTTCCATCCATGCGTCGCGCTCTGCCTCGTCCAGACAATAGACGCGTTTGGCGCCTTGGGTCAGGCGATACAGCGGCGGGCAGGCGAGGTAGAGGTGGCCCGCGTCGATCATGGGCCGCATCTGGGTAAAGAAGAACGTCATTAGCAGCGCCGCGATATGCGCGCCGTCGACATCCGCGTCGGTCATGATGATGATCTTATCATAGCGCAGGTCATCGACGTTGAAACGGGTGCCAAGCCCGACACCCAGCGCCTGGGTCAGATCGTTGATCTCGGCATTGGTGCCCAGCTTGGAACTGGCCGCGCCCAACACGTTCAGGATTTTGCCGCGCAGGGGCAGCAGCGCCTGTGTTTTGCGGTTGCGACCCATCTTGGCCGAGCCGCCCGCCGAGTCGCCCTCTACGATGAACAATTCGGTGCCGTCCCGTGTTGAACTGGAACAGTCCACCAACTTGCCGGGAAGACGAAGTTTTTTAGTGGCGGACTTACGTTGTGTTTCTTTCTCGGCGCGTCGGCGCAGACGTTCTTCGGACCTCAGAATGAGGAAATCGAGAATAGCTCCGGCGGATTTCGTGTCCGCGGCCAGCCAGTTATCGAAATGGTCGCGGACCGAATTCTCTACCAGTCGCTGCGCCTCGACCGTCGCGAGGCGATCTTTGGTCTGGCCCACGAATTCCGGCTCACTGATAAAACAGGACACCAGCGCACAGCCGCCGGTGATCAGGTCGTCGCGGGTGATCTGCGCGGCCTTCTTGTTGTTGATCAGTTCGCCGTAGGCCTTGATGCCCTTGAGTACCGCAGCCCAGAAACCCGCCACATGGGTACCGCCTTCGGGGGTGGGGACGGTGTTACAGTAGGACTGGATGAACCCGTCGCGCGACGGCGTCCAGTTGATCGCCCATTCGACCTTGCCTGCTGCACCGAATTTTTCCCGAAAGTCCACGGTGCCAGCAAAGGGCTGATCGGCATAGGTGGACGAGCCGTTCATCGTTTCCTTCAGGTAATCCGACAACCCGCCGGGAAAGTGGAACGTCGCCTCGGTCGGGGTTTCGCCGTCATCGATGGCGGTTTTCCATCGGATTTCGACGCCCGAGAAAAGGTAGGCCTTGGAGCGGATGGATTTGAACAGCCGCGCGGGTTTGAATTTGTGGTGGCCAAAGATGTCGGGATCGGCATGGAAGGTCACAGTGGTGCCGCGCCGATTGGGGGCAGCACCAACCTTTTCAACCGGTCCCTGAGGTACTCCGCGCGAGAAGCGTTGTTCGAACAGCTGTTTGTCCCGGGCCACCTGAACAACCATGGAATCCGACAAAGCATTGACCACAGATGCACCAACCCCATGCAGACCGCCCGAGGTCTGATACGCCTTACCCGAGAACTTGCCACCCGCGTGCAATGTGCACAGGATGACCTCAAGCGCGGATTTGTCGGGGAATTTCGGGTGCGGATCGATCGGAATGCCGCGCCCATTGTCGCGCACGGTCAGGGCGTAATCTGCGTGCAGTTCGACCTCGATCCGGTTGGCATGGCCTGCCACCGCTTCGTCCATCGAGTTGTCGAGGATTTCAGCGACCATATGGTGCAGCGCACGCTCATCCGTGCCGCCGATATACATGCCGGGGCGTTTGCGAACAGGTTCAAGACCTTCGAGCACCTCAATGGATGAGGCGTCATAGGTATTGGTCGCTTCGGGCGTCAACAGATCGTCGGGCATATGGGCTGCTCTTGTTTTTGAGTTTCCCCATTATGGCAGGTGATGTGGTCCGGGGGAAGAGGGACGCGAGGTGTTGTAGATGGTTTGGGTCTTGGAAGCGCGAGGAGTAGGAGCGATGCTTTGGAATTGGACGTTCTGTGGTGTCTGTCTTTAGCTAAGTACAGACATACAAGCGAATACGTCAGGCAAAGCTACCCGCAAATTGGTGAGGTATCAAAGGGACAACCAAAGCATTCCGTCCTTGTAACCGCCGCGTATTGGTTTTCTGTCGTTTAGAACATCTTGGTAGTCATCAGCCCAATCGCGGAATCGGTCATTCGTAACGATGCTGGCTTGATAATCCCTGGCGGCTTGCAAGACTAATGGGTCTGCTGGTGTTCCTTTTGGAGCGACCATAACGCGATCTCTCGGTAGCCTAAGCTTGGAGGCCAGATATTTGTCACTCATGTATCGATCAGAAATTTTGTATCCCACATTCGCATCAAAGACCACTCCGGGCGTTAGCCCTGCTTTGGTCAGTGCGATCGTGACCTCGCGAACGGTCTCGATACTTGGAACATCGTCCTTCCAGTGCATGACGTTTGATCCGTCAACGACTGCCCACTTTCTTGCTTTTTGAAAGCGCTTCAGCCAGTTTTTGAGTAGCAATACCACACTTGCCAATGAGCAGGGCCCAGCCAGCAATACCCAATCGGTGAGCCCGGGTTGCGTCAATGCGACGACGGTGCCTATCCCGGAGAGCACGAAGACAGTACAGAGTATGCGCAATTCCAAAATCTCTTTCGCAAAATTGATAGTCTATGTGACTGAAGCGAATAAAACACCGAAATGAAAATTGTAATATAGCGGGGCCCGGGGCGACGTGGTGTTGGGTTTGGCGCTATGTGCACCCCAAAACGTTGTATAATAATCCCGAACCTTGTGTATCTATCTGGTTCGATGCCCCGAGGTACTAAAAGCTCTGCTTTTTACCTCGCAACGCTCAGTTTTCGCTTCTAGTCTTTTCGCGAAGCTGAACAACAGTAACAAGGCATGCTAAATGAGCTGGATCAAAACCATTCCTTTCGAACAAGCTACGGGCAAGCTGCGCAAGCTGTATGAGCGGGTGACCGGCCCCGACAACAATGTCGACAACATCATGATGGCGCATTCCTTGCGGCCGCATTCGATGGAAGGACATATGGCGTTGTACAAGAATGTGCTGCACCATTCGGCTAATCAGATTCCCAAGTGGTTTCTCGAAACTCTGGGTGTCTGGGTCAGTTCTCTGAACCACTGCGGGTACTGTGTCGAGCATCATTTCAACGGGTTGCAAAGGCTGTTAGGCGACGAAGTGCGCGGTAATGCAATCCGTGCCGCGATCGAAGCTGGGACACCCGAAAGCGCTCCATTGGAGGCTGCTCAGGTTGCGGCCATGTTGTATGCGCGCAAGCTGACGCAGGCCCCGGCGGATCTGGTGGAAGACGACATAGCCGTCCTGCGCAACACAGGGTGGGACGATGGTGAAATCCTCGAGATCAATCAGGTCTGCGCCTATTTTGCCTATGCCAACCGCACCGTTCTGGGGCTGGGATGTTCCACCGAGGGTGATATTCTGGGGCTGTCCCCCAATAACTCGGCTGATCCTGCTGATTGGGGGCATAAATAGGCCTCAGCCGTCTGTCCACTCAATGATTGCCTGTGCCATTGCTTCGGGCTTCTGGTGGTGTAACCAGTGATCCGTGCCCGGAATATCGACTCGTGTGAGGTCGGGCGCGAAATCTTCCAGACCGTCTGTCGCCTCGGGCAGCAGCGCTTTGTCATCGGAGCCCCATAGCAAAAGATGTGGGCAATGAACCATCAGCCGCTGGACCGGAAGCCGGGGCAGGTCTGTGCAGGGCTCGCCCGGTTTCGCCACAACCAGCGGAGAGGCCCGATACCAGTTCAGCATGGCATTCAGGCGACCGGGACGGGCCCATTCAGTGCGATAGTCCTCCATCCGGTCGTCGGACAGCCAGTCCAAGCCCATCCCGTGGCGAAAGAAACTTTCCAAGCGGGTAAAATTGTTCGCGGCAAAGTGTGTTGCGGCATCAGGGGCCCGTAGCGCGTTAATATATTGAGAGGCCGCGGATTGTGCGCCGCCCGATGCCATAGCCCGTTGGAAGGGCGCCGGGTGAACGCCGTTTGCGATGATCAGGCGACCGACGAGATCTGGGCGGAACATGGCCAGGCCATAGGCGACCGCGGCGCCCCAGTCATGGCCCAGAACACTGATTGGCGTATCCAGACCTTCGGCAAGTGCGATCATATCCGAGACCAGCTCGGACGTGGCATATTGGCCGACACCTTCTGGTGCCCAGCTTTGGCCGTAACCGCGTTGATCAGGGGCAATGCAATGGAAATGAGATGCCAGATGTGGCGCCAGATCGGCCCATGCCCCACCATATTCCGGAAAGCCGTGCAGCATCAGCAAGGGTGGCAGGTCGGATGACCCCCAACGGCGAATATGAAACCTCTGGCCATTCAGGATCTGAAATCGGGTTTCCATGTTTCTTGGCCTTTTCGCCGTATAAGTGAATTTGGTTTGACCCCAATCAAAGCGCGAAAGCTTCGGTTCTGCTAGCCGTTTTTTCGAACAGTGAAAAAAAGGAGAATATGTATGGATGCAGCTGCGCAACCCGAGCAAAATCTACCACGCGTGAATGACGAAACACCTGTTGCAGGTGCTGTTTCCGAGCCAAGCCCGGAAAAGATCCGCAAGGCATTCGAAAGCGGAAGATATCCCTATCATCGCAAGATGCCCCGGCGGGTCTATGAGGCCGAGAAGGCCAAACTGCAGGCTGAGTTGCTTAAGGTTCAGCTGTGGGCGCAGGAAACCGGTCAACGGTTCGTATTGCTGTTTGAAGGGCGCGATGCGGCTGGTAAAGGCGGTACAATCAAACGGTTTATGGAACACCTGAACCCCCGTCAGGCGCGCGTGGTCGCCCTTAACAAACCCACCTGGGAAGAAAAGGGCCAATGGTACTATCAGCGCTATGTGCACGAGCTTCCCACCGTTGGTGAAATGGTGTTCTACGACCGCTCTTGGTACAACCGCGCCGGGGTCGAGAGGGTGATGGGGTTTTGTTCTCCGAACGAGTACCTAGAGTTTATGCGCCAGACGCCAGAGCTTGAACGGATGTTGGTGAGGTCGGGAATTCAGCTTTACAAATACTGGTTTTCGGTCACGCAACCCGAACAACAGCGGCGGTTTCAAAGCCGTGAGACCGATCCGTTGAAGCAATGGAAACTATCTCCGATCGACAAGGCAAGCCTTGGCAAATGGGATGACTATACCGAGGCGAAAGAGGCGATGTTCTTTTATACAGACACCGCTGATGCACCCTGGACCATCGTGAAATCGAATGACAAAAAACGCGCTCGTCTGAACTGTATGCGCCACTTTCTGTCGACACTTGATTACCCGGACAAGGATCACGGCATTGTTGGCGAGCCCGATCCTTTGATCGTGGGTCAGGCGCATCATGTGATCCACCGATCCGAGCATATTCTGGGCAACGCGCTGCATCCTGACGCCCGCTGCTAGGCCTAAGGTTCGGGGCAGGGCACCTGTCCCGGATCCATGTCTCACTCTGAAATTTCTCTGTTCCGGTCTTGTCCCGGCCTTTCGCCGGGCCTATGGCTGGTGGAATGAATAAGGTGATGACATATCAAGGCCATTTCCGTGCCATTGCCGTCTTGGGTCTGCCATTGGTTGGCGGGCATCTGGCGCAGTTCGCAATCGGTCTGACGGACACGATCATGCTTGGCTGGTACGGGGTCGAAGCTCTGGCGGCGGTCACGTTGGCCAGCAGCTTTTACTTTGTCCTGTTCCTGTTCGGGGGCGGGTTCGGTCTGGCCGTTATGCCAATGGTGGCAACAGCCGCTGCCGAAGACGATGAAACCAGCATTCGCCGTTCGACCCGCATGGGGCTCTGGTTGTCGTTGCTATATGCAACAGTGGTCATGCCATTGCTGTGGTGGTCATACCCGATCTTGATCGCCACAGATCAGGATCCACAGGTGGCGGAAACTGCATCGGAATACCTGCGGGTTGCAGGCTGGGGTCTGTTCCCCGCTCTGGTGGTAATGGTCTTGAAGTCCTACCTTGCGGCGTTGGAGCGAACCCAGGTTGTTTTGTGGATCACTGTTGCTGCTGCGGTGGTGAACGGTCTGACCAACTATGCTTTGATCTTTGGCAACTGGGGTGCGCCTGAACTGGGCGTGATGGGCGCCGCTATCGCTTCGGTCGTGACGCAGACCGTGTCGTTGATTGCGGTTATCATCTATGCTGTAAAAGTTCTGCCCGAGCATAGCCTGTTCCAAAGGTTTTGGCGGCCCGACTGGGAGATGCTGCTGAGCGTTCTGAAGCTAGGCATACCCATCGGGCTGACCCTGCTGGCCGAAGTGTCTCTGTTCGCGATGTCGGCCTTTATGATGGGCTGGATCGGTCAGGTGCCGCTGGCGGCGCATGGGATCGCTCTGAACCTCGCCTCGGCGACATTCATGGTGCATCTGGGCCTGTCCAACGCTGCCACGATCCGGGCGGGCAATGCGCTTGGCCGCAAGGACCGCGCGCATCTGGAAAAAGGTGCCGTCGCCGTGACAGGGATGTCCCTTGTGGTGTCTATCCTGACAATCATCCTGTTCCTGACCTGCGCCGAGCCTCTGATTTCCGTATTTGTGGAACCGCAGGATCCGAAACGCCCCGAGATTCTGGCCATAGGTACCGGGTTGCTGGCCATGGCTGCGTTGTTCCAGCTGGTGGACGGTGCACAGGTGATCGCGCTGGGCCTATTGCGCGGATTGCAGGATGCCAAGGTGCCAATGGTCATGGCGGGGCTAAGCTATTGGGTCGTCGGAATTCCGGCGTCCTACTATTTTGGGTTCATCCGCGGCATGGAGGGCGTCGGTGTCTGGTTGGGCCTTGTGCTGGGTCTTGCCTGTGCCGCCGTACTGTTGATGGCGCGCTTCTGGTTGCGATCAGTGCGTATAATCGCTGAACCGGCAGCGTGAAGGCAAATTAGCCATTGTTCAGCCGGTCGGCTTTCTTCCGAACCAATACGCTGCGCAGATCATGCATCGCCAGTAGTAGCCGGTCCGTAACGTCCTCGAGCTGTTGGTCAGTCGCTTTGGACTGGGCCCACTGTGTGGTTAGGTTCAGATAGTCCACCGCGCGGTGAATATCGTCGATATCGCGCTGCGCCAGAAGATCTTTACGTTCTGCCATCCAGCGCTCGATTTCGGCCTGATCCGCCTCAGTCAGAGCGCGCTGACCCTGCGGCTTCACCTCTCCATTGCGGATGTTGATGACCGCGATCTGGTTCATTTCAATCCGACGTTGGCGGTTTTCCGTGTCGATCCGGAAAACCGCGGCACCGTTTTCGCGTATGCGGAAATAGTACTCAGGCAATTCGGCAGTCATAAAGTCTCCGATCAGGTCAGCGAAGCACAAAACCTCTGAATGCGCGTGCAGGCTTCGGTCAGCGCTTCATCTGACGTAGCATAGCTGACGCGGAAGTTGGGGGACAACCCAAACGCAGCGCCGAAGACGACTGCAACGTCAGCCTCTTCCAAAAGCTCGGTTGCGAAGGCTTCGTCTGTGTCGATCAAAGTGCCTGCAGGCGTGGTCTTTCCGATTAACCCGGAAATGGAAGGGTAGACATAAAACGCACCTTCCGGAGTTGGGCAGGTCACTCCTTCGATCTGATTCAGCATGCTGATGACCAGATCACGGCGGCGTTTGAACGTTTCATTGTTCGGGGCCAGAAAGGACTGTGTACCGTTCAGCGCCTCTACCGCCGCCCATTGGCTGATCGAGCAGGGATTCGAGGTCGATTGAGACTGAACCTTGCGCATTGCCGCAATCAATTCGGCAGGTCCTGCTGCATAGCCAATCCGCCAGCCAGTCATCGCATAGGCTTTGGATACACCATTGCAGGTCAGGGTGCGGTCATAAAGCCTAGGCTCGACTTCGGCCGGTGTGCAGAATTCAAACCCGTCATAGGCCAGATGCTCGTACATATCATCGGTCATTACCCAAACATGCGGGTGCCTGATCAGGACATCGGTCAAAGCTCTCAATTCCGCCCGGCTATACCCTGCACCGGTTGGGTTGGACGGAGAGTTGAAGATGAACCATTTGGTCTTTGGGGTAATAGCTGCCTCAAGCTGTTCAGCGGTTAGTTTGAAACTGTTCTCCAGGGTCGTTTCAACTGTCACAGGCGTTCCCCCGGCCAGAAGAACCATATCGGGATAGCTGACCCAATAGGGCGCAGGTATGACCACCTCATCGCCCGTGTTCATGGTGGCCATCAGCGCGTTATACAACGTCTGCTTGCCACCGGTTCCGACCGAGATCTGAGCAGGCGAATAGTCCAGTCCATGATCACGTTTCATCTTGGCGCAAACCGCCTGCTTCAACTCTGGTATGCCATCGGGCGCGGTGTATTTGGTCTTTCCAGCGGCGATGGCCGCCACCGCAGCATCCTTGATGTTCTGGGGCGTGTCGAAATCTGGCTCCCCGGCGCTTAGGCCAATTACGTCTCGTCCGGCTGCCTTTAATTCGGCCGCCTTGGCTGTCATCGCGATTGTTGGAGATGGTTTTACGCGTGACAGTGTCGCAGACAGGAAACTCATGGTCGGCCTCAGTTTGTATGTTTAGCCTGACTGTCATAGGGTGCGCCCGAACGACGATCAAGCGATATAAAACAAGAGATTTGGAGACCCCGATGAACGACGAAAATGACTGGTACGGACCCGACGCGGCGACATTCGGAGACCGGCTGGCAGGGGCGCGTGAAGCAGCGGGGATGACGCAGGCACATCTGGCCCGCAGGCTGGGTGTCAAGAAGTCTACGATTGCCGCCTGGGAAAATGATCTGTCTGAGCCCCGGGCCAACCGACTGTCGATGATGGCAGGCATGATCAACGTTTCGATCATGTGGCTTCTCACCGGCGAGGGCGACGGGATGGACGCCCCTGTCGAGGCTGGAGAAAACGCACCTGACCTTGCCGGAATCGTATCCGAGCTTCGTTCAATCCGAGGCGAGATGCGCGCCAGCGCCGAGCGGGCTGCAAGACTGGAGAAACGTGTGCGCATGATGCTGGAGGCGGAATAGTGGTCGAACCGCGCAATGTCAGGATCAAACGGATGAAAATGCGTTCCATGCGACGCGGCATCAAAGAGATGGATCTGATTCTGGCTGCCTATGCAGACCGCAATCTGGACTCCATGGATGCAACAGGGCTGGATGTTTACGACGCCCTGTTGCACGAGAATGATCAGGACCTGTATCAATGGGTCACCGGTCAGGTCCTGCCACCTGCCCAATTCTCGGACCTTGTTTCCGAAATCGCACAAACCTTTCAAAAATAAAGATTATCCGGCTTAACTGATTTTTCGGCTTTTCGCTTCATTCTGCCTGAAACTGCGCGAATGAATCGGAGGATCGTATGAGTTTGGAAATGCAGGTCTCCGCGCCGGGGGTCAAAGGCTTCATGACCAGCTATCTTGAGGCACTTGCTCTAGTTGAGCGGCTTCATCGTTTGTTGTTGGACGTTATCAAAGATGAGTTTGAACGGGTCGGTGTTCTTGAGATCAACGCGGTTCAAGCGTTGCTTTTGTTCAATATCGGAGATCATGAGGTTACCGCTGGTGAATTGAAAAGCCGCGGCTACTATCAAGGCAGCAATGTCAGCTACAACCTCAAAAAATTGGTCGAGATGGGGTATATGCACCACCAGCGTTGCGAAATAGACCGCCGTTCGGTGCGTGTCCGGTTGACGCCACAGGGCCGGGAAATCCGCGATATCGTCTCCGAGCTGTTTTCGAGACATGCCGAAGGTCTACAATCGCGCGGCGTGCTTGGACAGGAAGGGATCGAAGACATTACCGGAGCATTGCGGCGGGTAGAACGGTATTGGACGGACCAGATCCGCTATATCTACTGATGCTTGGTCGGCCTCTGTCCCGTATCCGATAGGGTCAGGCCTTCAAGTTCGCGGATCAGTTTACGGGTCATTGCTTCTTCGTAATCGTCAAAGCCCAGGGCAACCTCAACAAAGGCGCCGGGGCCAAGGATGACCCATGCTTTGAAATAGGCCAGCAGCTCTCCGACCTGAACATAGCGGGTGCTACCGATGTCAGGGTCGTCGGCACCGATGACCAGTCCATTGATCGTGATACCGTCGTCAGAGAGCGTCTGTTTCGCATTTCTTGGGTGCAGGCCGATATTGTGCTTTCCGTCCCCCGACAGATCCAATGTCCGCTTCCAGCAATCGGGTTTCTGGCCCAAAAGTTCGGCACCGAACAGCATGGCGGACCCGACGGCGGTTCCTTGCGGAGCGCCGCTGCGTTTCACATGGTCGAGCAGGGTGGCAATGCGCTCCAGATCGAGGTCCGATTGTACTGCGGTCCAGCCCAATAACAGGCGTTGGTGGTCGGGTTCGCTCCACTCAAAAATCGCGATTTGTACCGGGTTTGCTGTGTTTGAAAGAAAGAGTTGCTTAATCACGGGCCGGCGCAAAGCACCTGCCAAGCCGCCAAGCTGCAACCGGTATTCCGAGCTGTCGACTGATCCTGACACATCCAGGCCCAAAGCCAAAGCATGGCGGCATTCTGATGCCGCAGAGGTGGCCAATATGCTGACTATCGTTGCAAGCGCACGTATCATCGCTGGCCGGGGCCCGACAATGCGCCGATCTGCATACCTTTTAGTTCGCGTTCAAGTTTGCGCCGCATGGCGCGTTCGAAATCCTGGAACCCGTCGGCGATTTCCAGGAACGCGCCGGGGCCGTACAGGACATTGTTTTCAAAAAAGGGAATCAGATACAGCTCGCCTTCGAAGTCGGCGGCATTAATGACCAGGCCATTCACAATCGTATTCTCAAAGGGAAAATGCCGATAGGCGGAATCCGGGCCATATCCATCGTTGTTCGAACCGTCACCTGACAGATCAATGGTTTGAAAAAGACATGTCGGGGCCTGCTGCATCAGCGTCGCCCCAAAGGCCAGCGCATACCCCATCGCCGTGGCCGAGTCGCTGTCTGATCGGACCGATTGCTGTATCGTGGTCGCTGCCACCAGCAAATCGGTCTGCGTGTTGATCATCGTCCAGCCCAGTATGATATGCTGAACGTCCCGGCCGCTCCATTCATAAACAGCCAGCGCGACCGGCATCGGCGAGGAAAAGAAGGCCTCGGTCACCTCGGGGGCAACCAACGCTGCGGCAAGGCCCTGCCTTTGCAGCGCGTCCTCTTCTGCGCTTACCGATGTTGAAATGTCCATTGCCAGCGCAAGCGCAAGGCGACAGGGCTCGGCCCGCAGAGGGCTGGCTAAAAAGGCTAGGCCCAGTGTGATCAACCAGCGGATCACCAGTGCCCGGTGCTTTCCATGCTGGCCCAGGGTTCGGCCGGTTCCAGCGCATCACCGTTTTGTAGCAACTCTACCGAGATATTGTCGGGTGACCTGACAAACGCCATTCGGCCGTCGCGCGGTGGCCGGTTGATCACGACTCCATTGTCCTGCAGGTGCTGGCAGGTTTCATAAATATTGTCGACTCCATAGGCGAGATGGCCGAAATGGCGGCTGTCGTTGGGCAGATCGTCATCCCCATCCCAGTTATAGGTCAACTCGATTGGTCGATCCTCTTGCCCAGCAGGAGCCATGAAGATCAGGGAAAACCGCCCCTGTTCGCTGTCATAGCGGCGCGTTTCCTTAAGGCCCAGCAACTTGTAAAACGCCATGGATTTGTCCAGGTCCTTCACGCGAACCATGGTGTGGAGGTAAGTGAGCCCCATTGCGGGTTCCTTTCTGTTCCGGTGATGCCCTGCACCTTAGCGCGCGTACATCACGTGTCGAGAGGCCGCACGGACACAATTCTGAAAATGCAAATGTGGGCGCACATATCGCGGTTCCTGTCTTTTGATTGGCGATATATAGTGGCAGGCGACTCATTGCTGGAAAGGAAATTTCATGCCGCTGTCCTCTGACCAACTGGCCGAGATCGAAGCGCAACGGGCGCAATCGCATCCAACACGCCGTGTTGTAGCTGCGGGGATGGAGGAACACCTGTACACGGCGCATCAGGTTCTGGACCACGGTTTTGTGCGCGTGATCGACTATATGGGTGATGACGCTGCGATTTGTCAGGCCGCACGCGTGTCCTATGGCAAGGGCACCAAATCAGTGCAAAATGACGAAGGGTTGATCCGCTATCTGATGCGGCACTGGCACTCGACCCCGTTTGAGATGTGCGAGATAAAGTTGCACGTCAAGTTACCGGTTTTTGTCGCGCGACAGTGGATTCGGCACCGGACAGCGAATGTGAATGAATATTCGGCGCGCTATTCGATTTTGGACCGTGAATTCTATATCCCGGCACCCGAGCACGTGTCCGCGCAGTCCGAGATCAACAATCAGGGTCGCGGCGATACGTTGCAGGGCGAAGAAGCCGCGCGCGTCCTTGAGATTTTGAAAGCTGACAGCGCGCGTTGTTATGACAATTACGAGGCGATGATGGGTCAGGACGGGCAGCAAGGGCTTGCGCGTGAACTGGCGCGGATGAACCTTCCGGCGAATATCTACACGCAATGGTACTGGAAGGTTGACCTGCACAACCTGTTCCACTTCCTGCGTCTGCGCGCGGATCCTCATGCCCAATACGAAATTCGTGTTTACGCCGATGCCATGTGCAAGATCGTCGCTGATTGGGTGCCGGCCGCCTATAAGGCGTTTGAAGATTACCGCCTGGGTGCGGTCAATCTTTCCGCGCAGATGGTCGACAGCCTGCGTCGGATGTTGGCCGGAGAGACGGTCACGCAGGAAAACTCGGGCATGACCGGGCGGGAATGGCGTGAGTTCGAGGCGATCATCAAGGAAAGTTGAGTGCGCTTGCGGTCTGTCTATACGGGGCGTCATGAAATGGTTGCGATCGTTTCATGACACTTTCAGTTTTGATCAAAACCGGATGTCTGACCCTGTTCCTGCCTTGCGTGGCACAGGCCGAGTCCCCCCATCGTCGATGGTGATTTGCGAACCCACGGCTAAGTTGCACCAAAAATTTGCGCTCCAGTTCACCTCTGAGCGGGCAAGAGCCGGGATGTGCGATCCTGAACAACTGATGGAAGTGTGGACTAAATAATCCGGCAACTGGACGATGGTGGTCACCTGTGCGACCAGTACGTCCTGAATCGTGCCATGTGGAAAAATTGAACCACGCGCCCCGAAAGCAGCAGGGAGCGAGAATAGGCACATCACTTTCGATGGCCAACGGCCTGAAATTGGCCGTTGTCCTGATTTTCGTACCCGCAGTAACGGGATTTTACAGTGGCTTCAAATCTGAAGCCATTTGTCGGCCGTCACGTCCGTCTTCCAGTTCGTAAGCGACCTTCTGATTGTCAGCGAGTCCGGTAAGACCAGATCTTTCAACGGCCGAGATGTGAACAAATACGTCCTTGCCGCCTTCATCAGGGGCAATAAACCCATAGCCTTTGGTGGTATTGAACCATTTCACGGTGCCAGTTGGCATTTCCCGTGTCTCCTTCTACTTGCACGTTGTCCCACAAAATTGGTGGGGGTAGCGATTGACGTAACCGCAACACATCACCGTCTCGTCCACACGACACGGCCCGAATTACGTGTTTCGTCTTTTTCAACATTGCACGGTGAAGTAAAAAATCAAGAAATACCGGAATACACTGGCGAATTTGCCCATTATCAAGATCGAAACAGGAGCAGCCCGAAAATGCGCGTATATGGATTGAAGACTTGCGATACTTGCCGTAAGGCTCTGAAATTGCTTGAGGGTTCGGATTTCATCGATGTTCGCGCGCAAGGTGTGCCGGATGCGGTACTGGCGCAGGCCCTAAAACGTTTCGGCGAGGCTTTGCTCAATACCAGGTCGACAACGTGGCGCGGGTTGGATGCAGAGCAGCGCAAAAAAGAGCCGCTGGAACTCTTGCAGGAACACCCAACCTTAATGAAGCGACCGCTTGTTGAGAAAGACGGTGCACTTTATCTGGGCTGGACGGCTGAAACGCAGGCAGCCCTTGGCGTTGGCTGAGTGGGTACTTATGTGGTTGGTCGCAAGCTAGAGGGTTCTAAATGCGTAACGCAGCGATGATTTTAGGGGTAGTTGCCGGTCTGATCGGCATGTTGGTCGGGTTTGTTGGCTATGGATATGTCGAGTTGATCGACAGGTTTGGCGAAATCGACGGGATTGCCGAGCAGGTGGACAATGCGCAGTTGATCCGAACCGCGGCGATCCTTGCGCCTTTATTGGCTATTGCGGGCGGGGCGATGGCACATGCCCGCGCTCTGATTGGTGGCGTGTTGCTGCTGATTTCTGCGGCTGGGATGCATTATGCGTTCGGGTTCAATGTGTTCACCATGTTCCCGGTCGCCTTTGCCGCCGTGGCGGGTCTCCTTGGGCTGGCCGCGGGTAAACCGGACGAGCCCAAGGCACATTTCTGAGTTACTTCAGGCGCAGGATGCGATCGATCGAGATTGGGCCTGCGCCGTTTATCGCGATGACCAGAAACAGGAAAGTCCACATCACGCGCTGATCCATCAAAGTAAGTGCGTTGTCGAACAGGCCTCCCAGTTTGACGCCATGACCGGTCACGTCGACAATGGTCTGGACCCAAACAAACCCAATCATCCCAAGGGCTGCCACCCGGGTCAGCAGGCCGATCAGCAACAAGGCTGGCAGGACAAATTCGGCGGCTGTTCCCAGAAAGATTACGACGCGTTGGAAAAAAGTCATCTGGGTTACGTCATAAAGTACGGCCTCTGCCGCTTTGGGGAAAATCTGCCCAAACGCCCCCGCTGACGGAGAGAAAATCGATCCGTCGATTTTCAGGGTGGCTGAGTTCCAGTAGTAGACAAGCAACACGGCAACAAAGACAAGACGCGCCAGGGTTGGTGTCAGCCAGTTGGCCGAGCTGTCGATCCGTCCCAGGACGTTGTTATGAAGAGAGATCAGGGCAGTCATGTTGCCAGCCTTTCAATAGTCACAGAAGTGATAGCGCCGCCCTGTAACAGCAGCGCCAGAGTGGCCCCAAGATCAAAATCCGGGGTGGTTTCGGTAGTGTTTTCAAATGCCTGTCCGATTGTGTTTCCGGCCTTCATCGCGGCGATCCAACCCGCCCCGCCTTGCGGCAGGGCCTGAGGAACAGGATCATATTCGCGGCGCGTGATCAGGGTATCTTCAGCACCAGCTTGGGGTTTCGGTACGCCGTCTTCCGTATTGAACCGCCATATGGAAATGACTGGCCAATCCGAGCGCAAGATCTGCATCGAAGGTGCGAATTCCAATCGGGCCCGGAACAGATCTTCGGGTGGCACGGCTAACGCGTCGTCCGACGCTGGCACGCTGTCCGCCGCGTGGTAAGATCGGCGAAGGGCCAGTTCCAGTCGCGCCACATCGGGCAGGTACCCGATATGCGACAGTTGATCCATCTCGGCCAGGAAATCCGGAAACGCTTCGCCATAGAACATCATCAACGGCGAGGTTGGTGGGTGGCTGCGCAGAAAAAGCCCGGCCAACCCGTCCATGTTTTGCGAACCCAGCAACTTGGCGATCACCGGGAAGGCCTGATGCATGGCTTCGGTCAGCGAAACGGCAACATTGTTGCGATAAACACTGAAACGCCGTCCTGCCGGCTGATCCAACGCGTCCACAAGCCCCCCGGGCACTGACGTGACCGGATCCAGCAAAGCCAGATGAAAAGCTGACTGCGATACGCTCATGCCGGGATGCGGTCCAGAGCCGCTTGTGCGCGATCTGCTTCGGCACGCAAGACAGGCCAATCAGGGACGTCTGTATCCCATTCCACAAGAACAGGTTTTGGTCCCGATTGTTCAAGCACATAGTTCAGAAGCGCCCAAACCGGATCAACCACTTCTCGCCCGTGGCTATCGATCAGCAAGGGAAGCCCGTGGTCGTCTTCATCCTCATCATGCCCGCCAAGGTGGATCTCACCGACCTTGTCCAGCGGATAGGCGTCGATATAGCTCTGCGGTGAGAAGTCGAGATTTGTCGCCGATACGAAAACGTTATTCACATCCAGCAAGAGCCCGCATCCGGTGCGGCCCGAAATTTCGCGCAGGAAGTCGGGTTCGGACCACGTGCTTTCATCAAATGCTAGATAGCTTGACGGGTTTTCAAGTAGCATCTGTCGCCCAACGACATTCTGAACTTGGTCGATATGATCGCAAATCCGTGCAAGGGTTGCGTCGGTATAGGGCAGGGGCAACAGATCATTCAGGAAGTGACTGTCATGTGTCGACCAGGCCAGATGTTCGGAAAAGCTGGCGGGGTTGAGCCAGCCGACGAGGTGTTTCAAACGGGCCAGGTGGTCGGTATCCAGCGGGCCTTCACTGCCGATGGACAGGCCAACGCCGTGGACGGAAATCGGGAAGTGTTCCGACAAGTGCCGCAGCTGTGCCAGCGGGCGGCCACCATCGCCCATGTAATTCTCGGCGTGGATTTCTAGCCATGCGACCGGTTGCGGGTGATCCAGAATCTGCTGGAAATGCTGAGGCTTATAGCCGACGCCTGGTGCCGCAGGCAGCCTGTTCGATCGGATTGTGCTGTCCAGCATCTGGTAACCTCGCGGTCTTGAAAAAAGAGGCGGGCGATACTTGCCCGCCCCTCAGATTTGGCAAAAACTCAGGCTTATGCCGGCAGGTCGCGCTCCAGCGGCTCGAGCGATCCCTTGCGGGCACCGCCGTCAGCTGACTGAGGCAGGTCGATATCGGCGCAGGTGCCGGCATCTACCAGCGTCCAGGCATTGCCCTGATAATCAACAGTCGAGGTGCCCGCGCACGTGGTGCCAGGACCGGCGGCACAATCGTTCTGACCGGCCAGAGAAACGCCATAGCACTTTTCTTTGGCTTGTGCGGATGCAGTTGTGGCCATGCCTGAAACGGCTGCGGCTACGGCGCTAGCGATGACAAGGGATTTAGCGGTGTTCGACATCTCGGTTATCCTTTTGATGACTGCGTATGTCTGTGTTCGACAATGACAAAGGTAATGGGTTGCAGGGCACAGTTGAATTCACGAGCCTGTGTCTCACGAGCCCGTCAATGACTGTCATGACATCTTGCAAACTAATAGTTTGTTTTAGAAGAGATAAAACGCAAATGTTTCAATCCGGCCCCTCAGAGGGGGCCGGATTTTGTGCAATTTGCCGCTGATTGTTACAGCAGGTCGGGCGGCGTAGCGGCCCGCGACAGTTCATTTGTTACAGCTTCAAGCGGCTGCACTTGTGTCTGTTTCTCACCAAGACGACGGACACTGACTGTGCGGTCCTCAACTTCACGGTGACCGACGGCCAGAATGACCGGAACTTTGCCGACCGAGTGTTCACGAACCTTATAGTTGATCTTTTCGTTGCGGATATCCGCCTCGGCTCGGACACCTGCGGCCTTGAGTGTCTCAACCACTTCCTGCACGTAACCGTCAGCCTCGGAGGTGATCGAAGCGACCACGACCTGACGCGGGGCCAGCCAGAAGGGCAATTTGCCCGCGTGTTCTTCGATCAGGATGCCGATGAACCGTTCGAACGAACCCAGCGTTGCACGATGCAGCATGAAGGGGCGGTGCTTCGATCCGTCCGCGCCAATGAAATTGGCGTCCAGCCGCTCGGGCAGGTTGGGGTCCACCTGAAGGGTGCCGCATTGCCAAGTACGGCCGATCGCGTCGGTCAGGGTGAATTCAAGCTTGGGTCCGTAGAAGGCGCCTTCGCCTTCGAGAAGCTCATAGTCGTATCCTGCAGCCTTGCAGGCGTCACCCAGGGCTTTTTCGACCAGATCCCAGCTTTCATCCGACCCGATGCGTTTTTCCGGGCGCGTCGAGAGCTTGATGGTCCAATCATGGAAACCGAGATCGGCATAGACCTTCGACAGAAACGCGATGAATTTTGCGGTTTCAGATTCGATCTGATCTTCGGCGCAGAAAATATGCCCATCGTCCTGGGTAAAGCCGCGCACCCGCATGACACCATGCAGCGCGCCAGAGGGTTCGTACCGCGCGCAAGACCCGAACTCGGCCATGCGCAGAGGCAGATCGCGATAGGATTTCAGACCCTGATTGAACACCTGCACGTGGCAGGGACAATTCATCGGCTTCAGGGCGTTCACGGCCTTTTCACGGGCATGTTCCTCGTCGACTTCGACGATGAACATGTTTTCCTGATACTTGTCCCAGTGGCCCGAGGCTTCCCACAATTTGCGGTCAACAACCTGCGGTGTGTTGACTTCGACATAGCCGTCACGTTCCTGCATGCGGCGCATATAGTCCTGCAGGGTGGTATAGATCTTCCAGCCATTCGCATGCCAGAAGATCTGGCCCGGAGCCTCTTCCTGCATGTGGAACAGGTTCATTTCGCGGCCCAGCTTGCGGTGGTCACGCTTGGCAGCCTCTTCCAGCATGTGCAGGTGCGCTTTCAGCTTTTCCTTGCCGGTAAAAGCCACGCCATAGATGCGTTGCAGCATCGCACGGTCGCTGTCACCGCGCCAATAGGCGCCGGCGATGGACATCAGCTTGAACGCATCGCCCGGAACCTGGCCGGTATGCTGAAGATGCGGGCCACGGCACAGGTCCTGCCAGTCGCCATGCCAGTACATGCGCAATGGCTCGTCGCCCGGTATGGCGTCGATCAGTTCGACCTTATAGGGCTCGTTGTTTTCGGTGTAGAAATCAATCGCGCGCTGACGGTCCCAGACCTCGGTGGTCACGGTGTCGCGTTTGTTGATGATTTCCTTCATCTTTTTCTCAATCGCGCCGAGGTCTTCGGGCGTAAATGGCTCGGCCCGGTCGAAATCGTAGTACCAGCCGTTTTCGATGACGGGGCCGATGGTGACTTTGGTATCGGGCCAGATCTCCTGCACGGCGCGGGCCATGATATGAGCCAGGTCGTGGCGGATCAGTTCGTTTGCCTGATCTTCATCTTTCATGGTGTGCAGGGCGATTTCGGCATCAGATTCAATGGGCCATTGCAGATCCCAATGCTGGCCATTCACCGTGGCTGAGATGGCCTTTTTGGCCAGTGAGGTCGAGATGTCGGCGGCCACCTGCGCAGGGGTTACACCCACGTCATAGGATCGTGCATTGCCGTCAGGAAAAGTGAGAGAGATTGACTGTGCGTCCAAGGCCATGGCTGGCTCTCCTCGTCGGTTTGGCGCCCACTGAACGCCCGGTTGCGGGTTATGTTGTGTTCGCTTCATTTGTCAGGTGGGGGTGGACCTGTCAAGGGCCGGCGCGAGGGGCCAGCCCTTCGCGCTCCCCGAGGTATTTTTGGCCAGATGAAGGGGGATCTGGGAATTGCACTTGGGGGTGGGGCGTGCATGATATCGGAAAAAGAAAAGAGGGTGTCATGGCAGCGACGAATTTTCTGGAAACGGCGCAGGGACGGCGGCTGGCCTATCATAAAAGCGAGGGCATCGGGCCGACCATCGTGTTTCTGGGCGGGCTCAAATCCGATATGGAAGGCACCAAGGCGGTGCATTTGGAGGCCTGGGCGAAGGGGCGTGGCCATTCATTTCTGCGGTTCGACTATTCAGGTCACGGTGAAAGCGGGGGCACGTTCGAAGAAGGATGCATTGGTGACTGGCATGAGGATACGCTGGCCGCGATCACGGAATTGACGGATGGGCCGCTGATTGTTGTCGGCTCGTCCATGGGGGGGTGGCAGGCGCTGCTGTTGGCCAAAGCGCTGCCAGATCGGATTCAGGGAATGGTGACCATCGCTGCTGCGCCGGATTTTACCGAGGACGGGTATTGGGCTTCATTCTCGGAAAACCAGAAACAGGCACTGGAAACTGTTGGCCATGTCGAGCTGCCTTCGGACTATATGGAGCCTTACATCGTGACCAAACGGATGATTGAAGATGGTCGCCAACATTTGGTCCTGCGCAAGCCTCTGCATATGCCTTTTCCCGTGCGGTTTTTGCAAGGTACCGAAGACACAGCGGTTTCAACCGGAACAGCTGTGCGCCTGATTGAACATGCGTTCGGGCCCGATATGCGCCTGTCATTGATCAAGCACGCCGATCATCGCTTTTCGGATGGCCCATGCCTGGGGTTGATCGAACAAGCCGTTCTCGATGTGATGGCAGCCCAATAATGCGGATATTGGGTCGCGTTTTTCTGACATTGATCGTTGCGTTTGGCCTGATCTATTGGTTTGGCCCGCGTGAGAAGGTTGATCTGGCCCCAACATTTGACGCGCGCAAATTCGGTGAAGGGGTGCAGGTCTATTTCGAAAGTGTGGAATCTGCATTCGCCGACATCATTCCGGGGGTCGAAAAGCGAGTTTTTTGGCAAGAGGGCTATAAAGAGCAGCGAACACCTGTTTCGATTCTGTATCTGCACGGGTTTTCTGCATCATCCGAAGAGATCCGACCGGTTCCCGATCTGCTCGCCGAAACGTTGGGCGCCAATCTGGTCTACACGCGGTTGCAGGGTCATGGTCGCGGGGGGGATGCAATGGGTGAGGCGACGGCCTCGGGTTGGATGCAGGATCTTGCCGAAGGGCTGGCTGCCGCACGGGCGGTTGGGGATCAGGTCGTGGTGATTTCGACATCAACCGGCGGCACGTTGGCAGCGGCGGCCGCACTGAATGAAGAGCTGAGCCAAAACGTTGCAGGGATCGTATTTGTTTCTCCGAATTTCGGCATTAAAGCGGCCGGAGCATGGATACCCAGATTGCCTTGGGCGCGCATTTGGTTGCCCCTGATTATGGGTGAAACCCGGGGCGTCGCAGGGGTGAACCCGGAAATGAACAAATTCTGGTCGGCGGTCTACCCTTGGCAGGCTGTGGTGCCGATGACAGTGCTGGTGGATGTGGTCTATGCGCTGGATTTTTCAGACGCAAAGGTTCCCGCGTTGTTCTGGTTCTCGAATGAAGATCAGGTCGTGCGTGCCGACCTGACCCACGAGATTGCCAAAGCATGGGGCGCCCCTGCGTCGGTTGAGCTGGTAACAATGGGGCCCGGGGACGATCCTAATTCCCATGTGATCGCCGGGCGGTTGATGTCTCCGGGGCAGACCAACGATGTGGTGGCTGGTATCCTGAGATGGCTGAAAACCTTGGGGATCGAGTGAGGAAGAAACAATGCGCAGACCAGGCAGTATGTGGAGCCTTGAAACCCTCGGTCGTGTGCGTTTGTCCCGTCATTTTTTCATGCGCGATTTTCTGTATTCGGAAATAGGCAATTTTCACGAAAAGCAGAATTTTCCAGACGATCCCGACCTTGCCATCGAAACCGGAAAGGCGCTTTGCGAAACCCTGCTGGACCCGCTTGAGGAGACCTTTGGCCGGATTGCCGTACGATCCGGCTATCGCTCGGCATCATTGAACCGTTTCGGCAATGAAAACCGGCTGAATTGCGCGCGAAATGATAACCCGCTTGAATGTCACATCTGGGATCGCGCTGTGGGTGATGATCGGATTGCCGGGGCATCGATCGTGATCCCATGGTTTGCTGATCAATATGAGGCGGGGCGGGATTGGCGGGATTTGGCGTGGTGGATGCACGACCATCTGGAATATTCCGAAATCTGGTTCTTTCCAAAACTCTGTGCTTTCAATCTGGTCTGGAGGCCTGTGCCTCATAAGCGCATCGACAGCTATATCGCGCCGCGGGGCTGCCTTCTGCGCCCAGGAGGCACGCCTGGCGAGGGTGAACTTGAGCGGCAAAGACGATATGCGGACTTCCCCGCTTTTCGCGGTATCCGCTACCCCTGAACTTTAACTTGCCGAACCATACAAAACCTCTCATCCTGAAACTAATGACGACGATTTGAGTGACTTTTCCAAAGGAGGCGTTGTTTGATCGAGCCGTTGGTTCTTTTGCCCGGTTTGATGTGTGATGCGCGGGTATTTGAGCATCAGATGCGCGCCCTGTCACGTGATCGCGCCGTGACGGTCGCTTCGGTTTCGACTGCTGAACGGATTGAAGAGATCGCGCGGGGCCTATTGGTTCAGTTGCCACAACGCTTTGCATTGGCGGGCCTAAGCCTGGGCGCCGTAGTCGCTTTGGAAATTGTCCGATATGCACCCGAGAGGGTGTCGCGCTTGTGTCTGATGGCTTCGGATGCGCATTCGGAATCGCCCCAGACCGCAGCCGCGCGGGAGGAGCTGTTGGTCGCCGCCAAGATGGGTCGGTTAGAGGAAGTGATGCGTCGGCTGATTGGATCGGATTCGCTGGCCCCGGGGCCTCGACGTATTCCCATTCTTGCTGATGTCATCTCGATGGCGTTGGATTTGGGCCCGCAGGTGTTCGAGCGTCAGATTCGCGCGCTGCAGCGTCGCCCGGATCAGCAGGGCAACCTACGCCGGATCACGGCCCCGACTTTGGTGCTATGTGGGGCGCATGACACGGTTGTTCCGGTGCGAAGGCATGCGTTCATGGCGGACCTGATCCCAAATGCAGAACTGCACGTCATCAAGGATGCAGGACATTTGCCTACGTTGGAATCGCCTGAAAATGTCACCGAGGCGCTGAAGACCTGGCTCAGCGTGAAGCCTGCGCTGGATTACGCGTAGAGCGCTTTACGCTGTTCTTTGCTGAGAATGACCGGGGTTGAGATCGTCTGGCCCGTATGCTGATCAAAGAACGGGGTGTCCCTCCAGCTGCCAGAAAGCCGGGATTTTAGTACCCGCGTGACAGTCCCGGCGACAGCGTAACCCAGTCGCTTGTGTTTGTGTTTTCCATCGGCCTGCGGAATGAACCCTTGGGTCGTAACCGGCCCTAAACAGTCCGGATCGGAAACTCGTTTCACATCAAAGCCCGCAAACGGAAATTTTGGAGTATTTGATGTCGTCGCCAGCGGCGCATTGCAGCAGCTGGCATACCAGCGCAGCATCCCCTTGGGGCCAAGGCGCATCGCGGCCAGGTGTTCGATGCCGCCGTCGATCCTTATTTCTTCAGGGGCCATTTGGAAAATGTCCACCGGTTCCGGCGCAGGGTCCGGTTGCCCGAAATATATCTGCGCGGCCCGGCAATCACGGCAAAAGCAGACTACATGCGTTCCGTACTGAACGCCTCTGGCTGTAATGCTGCCAAAGAGTTTTCCACAGTTGCAGGCGAAAGCCGTCTGTTTGGCGACTTTCTTTCCCATCGGCGTTAGGCCACTTTGTTGCGGTTGGCCGCTTTGCGCGAGGGTTTGCGGGCGTTGGCGTTCATAAATTCGATCACCAATGGGCGGATATTGTCGCGCCAGCTACGGCCGGCGAAGATGCCATAGTGACCTGCGCCAGGTTCGACATGGCTGGCTTTTTTCGAGTCCGGCAGCCCTGTACACAGCTCGAGCGCAGCAATGCACTGGCCAGGGGCCGAGATGTCGTCATTCGCACCTTCGACTGTTTTGACTGCAACGTTTGTAATTTTGCCGATATCCACCTTGTGCCCTGCAACAACAAACTCGTTGCGCGCGATTTCGCGGTTTTTGAAGACGCGTTCGACGGTCGAAAGGTAGAACTCGGCGGTCATGTCCATGACAGCGAGGTATTCATCGTAGAATCTGTTATGGGCATCGTGATCCGAAGCCTCGTCCCGCATAACCCTCTGGATCTGCTCGGAAAACGCCTGAGAATGCCGGTCCGAATTCATCGACATGAACGAGGCCAACTGCAGCAGGCCGGGATACACCATGCGCCCGACGCCCTTATACTTGAAGCCGACGCGCTGAATCATGGTTTCTTCCAGCTGCCCCATTGTCACGCGGCGGCCAAAATCGGTCACGTCGGTAGGTGTGGCATCCGGGTCAACAGGTCCGCCGATCAATGTCAGCGTGCTGGGTTGGGCTTTGGGTTCGACCTCGGCCAGATAGGCTGTGGCGGCCAGAGTCAGCGGCGCCGGTTGGCAGACGGCTACAACATGGGTGTCCGGTCCCAATTCTTTCATGAAATCGACAAGGTAAAGTGTATAATCCTCTACATCAAACTTACCTTCGGACACGGGGATATCGCGCGCATTATGCCAGTCTGTGATATAAACTTCGCAATTCACCAAGAGGCTTTTTACGGTGGACCGAAGCAAAGTGGCGTAATGTCCAGACATCGGGGCGACCAACAGCACCTTGCGGGGCTGTTCGGCGCGGCCATTGACACGTATATGTATCAAATCACCAAAAGGGCGTTCGATCACCGGGACAATATCGACCAGATGATCCTTGCCGTCTTCGCAAGTGAATGTACGGATTCCCCAGTCGGGTTTTACAACCATGCGCTGGAACGTCCGCTCAGTCACCTCGCCCCAGGCGGCCATCATGCTGAACGCAGGGTTGGGCACCATCGAAAACAGCGGATAAGAAGCCATGGCACTTGCCGTAGCACCCATCCACTGATTGGTGTTGCGCAGCGTTTCCATCAGATCGTAGGTCATCATGTAGCGCATGAAATGGGCCTCCTGAGTGTCAGCCTGATAATTCGGACCATTCGTCGCTTTGCCCCCCGACGCCCACGACGTTATTCTGCATAGCAGCGAGGTTAGGGTGGAATTGTTAAAATGACAACAAGTGAAGATAACGCGCCAGAGCTGTCCGAGGAACACCTTGAACGGATTAGAGAAAATATGACGAAAGTCGAAGAACTGTCGAAAAGACTGATCGAAGTGATGGCTGGAAAAGAGGCGCACACTCCCGCGTTGGACGGTCCGAATCAAGATCTTTTCGCAAGAGCAGCAACTTCGTATTTCGCCGAAGCGTGGCAGAATCCCGCCAAGCTTCTGGAACATCAGGTCGCCTTCTGGGGACAATCCGTTATGAACTTTGCTGAGGCTCAGCAGGCGCTGGCCGCCGGCGGGGTCGAGGACAGCGAACCCGGACCCAAGGATAAACGGTTCTCAAACCCTCTTTGGGACACCAACCCCTATTTCCGGTTTATTCGCCAGCAGTATCAGACAAATGCCGATGCAATCGCGCAGGCGGTTGCTTCGGTCGACGATCTGGACGGCAAGGACAAGCAGAGGCTGCATTTCTTTTCGCAACAGATCATTGACTTGATGTCTCCGACGAATTTCCTGGCCTCCAATCCCGACGCGCTGGAAAAGGCGGTCGAGACGGAAGGGCAATCGCTGATCAAAGGGCTAGAGAATCTAGTTGCGGACCTAGAAGCCAATAATGGTGAAATGGTTGTCAGACTGGCGGATGAATCCGCGTTCAAGCTTGGCGAGAATATCGCGACAACTCCGGGCGACGTGGTCTATCGCAACAGGCTTATGGAGTTGATCCAGTACAAACCCACGACCGAGACCGTACACGAGACCCCGATCGTTCTGTTTCCGCCCTGGATCAACAAATACTATATTCTGGACCTTAAGGCGCAGAACAGCCTCATCAAATGGGTGACCGAGCAAGGCTATACCCTGTTTGTTGTAAGTTGGGTTAATGCGGATGCTTCTCATGCCGAGGTCGGTATGGGCGACTATGTCGAAGAGGGATTTCTGACCGCCATCGAGACCGTCAAGTCGATCTGTAAGGTCAAGCAGGTCAATGCGGTGGGATATTGCATTGCCGGCACCACGTTGAGCTTGACGCTGTCCCTGATGAAGCAGCGTGGCGACAAATCCATCAAATCGGCGACCTTCTTCACAACCTTGACCGATTTCGGTGAACAGGGGGAATTCACGCCGTTCCTACAGAATGACTTTGTCGATGGCATTCAAGAACAAGTGAAAAAAGACGGTATCCTAAAAGCATGGGTCATAGGTCGTACCATGTCGTTCCTGCGATCGAATGACCTGATCTACGGCCCTGCCATTCGAAGCTATATGATGGGCGAGACCCCTCCGGCGTTTGATTTGCTCTACTGGAACGGGGATGGCGCAAATCTTCCGGGCAAAATGGCAATCGAGTATTTGCGGGGGCTTTGCCAGAAAAATCAATTTGTGACCGACGGTTTCGATTTGCTTGGGCACAAACTGCATATCCGCGACGTTGATGTTCCTTTGATGGCCATCAGCTGTGAAACCGACCATATCGCCGCCTGGAAAGATTGTTATCGGGGTGTGCAGCAGATGGGGTCACGTTCGAAGACGTTTGTCGTTTCGGAATCCGGTCACATAGCAGGCATCGTGAACCCGCCGAGCAAGAAGAAATACGGCCACTACACCAACCCTGATTTGAATGCGGATGCCGATGCATGGATGAAAGAGGCCGATTTTCATAAAGGGTCCTGGTGGCCGCAGTGGGAAGCTTGGCTGAAGAAGAGATCCGGCAAGCAGATCCCCGCGCGCCAAGTGGGCGATTCGGGATACGCTTCCCTGGCCGAAGCACCAGGAACCTATGTTTTGGTGAAGGCAACAGATTGATTTTTAACAGTTTAGAAAAATATTGCTGCAGTGCAGCAAGAAAAAACTTGCAATGCTGCGATGCAGCAACGATATTGTCCTCAAGCTGATGAAGCCCGGGGTTGGCCCGGATCGGCAAGCAAAGGATTTGGACAATGGCAAAGACTCAAGACTTTACCGCGACCCTGAAAGACATGATGGGTGCATTCCCTGTTGACACCACCGCTCTGGAAGGTGCGTTCAACACCACCGCGACCCTGAACGAAAAGCTGTCGGGCGTTGCTCTGGAAGCGGCTGAGAAATCGGCTGAGATTTCGAACAAATGGACCAAGGAAACCCTGGCCAAACTGTCCGATATGTCGAAAGCGAAATCTGACCCTGCAGATTACGCAAAAGCTGCTACCGACTACGCAAGCGCGTCGGCTGAAGTTGCTGCTGAAAACCTGGCTGCTTTCGCTGAAATCGCGAAAAAAGTTCAGTCGGAAACCGTTGAGCTGCTGATGGCTGCTGGCAAAAACGCTGCAGAAGACGCAACTGCCGTTGTCAAAAAAGCAACCAACGACGTGTCCACTGCTGCGAAAAAAGCAGCTGGCGCCAAGTAAGGTAAGATAGCGAGGCGCACCCACTCCTCCCATTTGGTGCAATCGCGTTGGGCGGGTCGAAAGACCTGCCCTTTCTTTTTGTTCTGCACTCGCATAATCTCTGCTGCAATGCATCATTCCTTGGGGAGGGTAGACGGTGTCAGAACAAGAAAAACCGTTGCTAATCAAACGATATGCCAGCCGTCGGCTGTATAACACTGAAACCAGTGACTATGTCACGCTCGAAGATATTGCGGCATTCATACGTGACGGTCGCGAAGTTCAGATCATAGACCTGAAGACTGGGGATGATCTGACACGGCAATATCTGCTTCAAATCATTGCCGAGCATGAAAGCCGCGGTGAGAATGTCCTGCCGGTGAACGTGCTGAACGATCTTGTGCGCAGCTATATGTTGCCGGGCGGAGGAGTGATGCCGCAATTCCTGCAAAGCTCGTTCGAAATGCTGCGCGAAAGCCAAAGCAAAATGATGGAAAACATGTCTGCGATGAATCCGATGACCCAGATTCCGGGTTTCGAAGCACTGCAAGCGCAGCAAAAGGCATTTCTGAAGGCGATGACCAGCGGCATTTCCGGCAGTTGGTCCAGTTCGGAAACGGATAGCGAGGCCAAACCCCAGTCGAGTGAGGATCTGGACGACATCAAGAAGCAGTTGGCGGAGTTGCAGCAAAAGCTGTCTAAACTGAACTGAATTTGTCCACACAATGAAATAGGCCCGCCGCTGGCGGGCCTTTTCGTTTGAATTCAGCTTGTTCAGGTTCCAAATGCGATTTTCGGGGCGGTAATTTCCCCTACTGAAGCCAACAGAATATCAGCGATCACATCCAGTTCCGCGCCTGTCAGGCGTACAGGCAGGCGCACGTCGCAAGCTTTCATCAGCATGTTTCGCGTTTGTGGCAGCTCGGTCTGTTCCGGCAGGAATTGCCAGTTCCAAAAGGCACGGGCGTTGTCTTCACTCAGGCCGAATACCTGAACTTTCACCCCGCGTGCTTCGGATGCTGCGGCAAAGGCGCGGATATCATCATCGCTTAGGTCAACCAGATTGAACTGGATCGAGTCCGGCGCCCGGCGCTCTGGCACCAGCGGGGCAGGCACGTTGATATAGGGCGATGAGTTCAGGCGCTCTGCCACATAGTCGTGGTTTTGCAACCCATCGTGGACACGGCGTGCCAATTCAGGCATCTGGGGACGGATTACTGCAGCGCTCAGGTTGCTCATCCGCAGGTTATACAGCGGCAACTGGTTCTGCCAGCGGCCAAAGGCCTCTTCGAGTTCCGATGAGTTGTCGCCACGCGGACCTTTGTGTTTCTTCCAATTATGTTCGTAGGCGCCGGACATGATCACGGCACGCGCCACCAGATCAGCGTCGTCGGTTATCAGAATGCCACCTTCGCCCGCATTGATCATCTTGTAGGACTGAAACGAGAAACAGCCGATCTTGCCAATCGTCCCAATATTGCGACCATGCCAAGTTGTCCCCAGCGAATGGGCTGCGTCCTCGATCACCGGAATGTCGCGCGCGCTGCACAGGGTCATGATCGCGTCCATATCCGAAGTATGTCCGCGCATATGGCTAATGATCACGGCCTGCACGTTATCCAGTTTGGCGGCAAAGTCATCCATGTCGATGCGATAATTGTCACCCACCTCACACAGTACGGGGATGCAATCCGCATGTATGACCGATGAGGGCACCGCCGCAAAGGTAAAGCCCGGTATCAGCACCCGCGCGTCCCGCGGCAAACCCAGCGCCTTGAGCGATAGGAACAGTGCCGCCGAGCAGGACGATACAGCCAGCGCGTATTTCGTGCCCAGCAGTTCCGCGAATTCCGACTCGAGCAGCGCAACCGGAGCGTCCTGCGGCGCAGTGTAGCGGAACAGGTCGCCTGACTGCATCAAGGCATCAATGGCGTCGCGGGCGGCCGCGGGGATGGGTTCGGCGTCATGGACGTTAGGAGGCAGCGTCATATTTGGCATTCCTGAATTCTATCTTTGGGAAAGATAAAGCTAATGAAGTGTCAATCCAAGCCCTTAATCTTCAGGGTGGCGAAATTTCACTATTCTGTCGTAGTCAGAGAGACACAGGTTGGCTTACCCCGCGTAGCGGGAAATTCTTTTGAACTTGCAACTTTGGGGGAAGTACGGTGGCAATGGATCTTCTTTGACGTTGTTCTCGTATGATGGGTTGGATCACTGCATTGACTATCATTCGTTTGGCCCTTTGGGGCGCGCTTTCAACTTTCGCTTCGGCGGTTCACGCAGATTATCTTCTGTCGGATGGCACTGAAGTTGCGCCGCTTCAGATGTTTCAGGAATGCGATGTTTGCCCTGAGATGATTGCCTTGCCTATGGGTGAGTTCATGATGGGTGGACCACCGGGGGAGTCGAAACGAAACTTTCATTGGGATGAAAAAGGGCGCCGACCCGCGACAGCGGAAGAGCCGTATATCGCGCATCGTGAAGGTCCGGTTCATAGCGTCAGAATAGATCTGTCCTTTGCCATGGGACGTAACGAGGTTACCCGTGATGAGTGGATGGCCTGCGTTGAAGATGGGGGATGTAGCAAATATGTGCCGGAAGATTTTGTAATCGGCGATAGTTTTGAGCGCATAGATCTTACGGGCAATCATCCAGTGAATGATGTGTCTTATTTGGATGCTTTGGCTTACACGGATTGGCTGAACAAAAAACTCGGGATAGATGCCTACCGCTTACCAACGGAAGCCGAATGGGAATATGCCGCCCGTGCCGGAACGCAGACTCCTTTTGCGCAAGGAGAGGAAGTTACGACGGATCAGGCCAATTTCCATGCCAAACCGACAGAAGAGATGATTGGTGAAAAGCGGCCGGATTTAGTGTGGCGCGGTTACCCAGTTCGCGTTGATGAACTTGATGCCTCCAATGCTTGGGGTCTTCGGCATATGTCGGGGAATGTCGGGGAAAGAACGATGTCCTGCTGGACAGCGACGCACCCGGGTTGGTCGACTTCCAGCCAGCACTTAGAGATGGCGAGATCAGTCGATTGTCACAGGCGGGTTGTAAAAGGCGGTTCTTATCCATTTGCTATGGATTTTTCGCGCGCTGCAAGTCGCGGTGGGGCGGGCATTGATTGGCGGTCAAAATTGACGGGCTTTCGTATCCTGAGAGAGTTTAAGTGAGTTTCTCTGACAATCTCGAAATCAGAATCCCAGCCGGTCCCGCAGGGAAAACCATGTCATCGCCAGCACTAGCAACGGGCTGCGTAGGGCTGCGCCGCCCGGAAAGGGCAAGGCGGGCACGCGGGACATGGTGTCGAACCCCTCGGCCCGGCCCTGAATGGCCATCGCCATCAACTGCCCGGCATGGGTGGCCGTGCCGACCCCATGGCCGGAATAGCCCGAGGCCGACAGGATATTGGGCGCAACCCGCGTCAGATAGGGCATCCGCCGCATAGTGATGCCCAGAGTACCGCCCCAGGCATAGTCGATTTTCACATCGCGCAGATGCGGGAAAATCTCGGTCATCGGTTTGCGCACCTTGGAGGCGATATCTGTCGGGAAGCGGTAGCCATAGCTTTCTCCGCCGCCAAATAGCAGGCGGTTGTCGGCGCTGAGGCGGAAGTAATTTACCACAAACTTGGTATCGGCGACGGCGACATCCCGGGTCAGGACGCGGGCGGCATCGGTGCCCAAAGGCTCGGTCGCGGCGATGAAATTGTTGATCGGCATGACGCGCGACGCCACTTTGCCGTTCAGATCGCCGAGATACCCGTTGCAGGCCAATATGACGTGGTTGGCCGTCACCTTTCCCTGTGGGGTTTGCACGATGGCCAGATCGACTTCGTCGATCCCGGTGACCTCGGTACCCTCAAAGATGCGCACGCCAGCCTTGGCTGCGGCCTGCGCCAGACCCAGAGCAAAGTTCAACGGATGCAGGTGCGCCGCGCCCATGTCCAGATAACCGCCGCGATAGGTGGGCGACGGGCAGAGACCATGCGCGGCGCCTTCGTCCAGCAGCTCCATATGGTCATACCCATATCGCGCCGACAGATGCGCGGCGTGATCGTGGAGGTCTTGCTGATCCCCGGTGCTGAGGCCCAGAACCGCCACGCCCGGTTTCAGATCACAGTCGATTTTGTGCTTTTCGATCAGCGATTTGACCAGATCCTTGGCATCTTCAGCCAGATCCCACAGCTTGGCGGCATCGTCATCGCCGACCAGGCGTTCAAGGTCTTCCTGATCCATCCGCTGGGCGCTGCCCAGCTGCCCGCCATTGCGGCCTGACGCTCCGAAACCAACGCGATGCGCCTCAAGCAGCACGACGTCGAACCCGGCCTCGGCCAGATGCAGCGCGGCGGACAGGCCAGTATAGCCGCCACCGACCACACAGACATCCGCTTTGGTATCCCCAGCAAGCGCGGGAAAACGGTCGAGCGTGTTGGCCGTCGCGGCATACCAGCTGGCCGGATACTCGGCCTTGCGGTCGTTGGAATAGAGGAGATTCATCGCGGCTTAAACGTTCATGAGCAGGTGCTCACGCTCCCACGGAGAGATGACCTGTAGAAATTCTTCATACTCGGCACGTTTGACAATGCCATAGACGCGGGCAAATTCCGGACCCAGCACCTCGTGCAGGGCGGTGGCCTGATCAAACAGGTCCAGCGCATTGCCCATGACCTGCGGGATATCACCGTCACCTTCGTAGGCGTCGCCATAAAACTGACGGCGCGGACGTTCCTGCTGGGTCAGGCCGAGATAGCCGCAGGCGAGCGACAAGGCGATGCCCAGATAAGGGTTGCAGTCCATGCCTGCGATACGATTTTCAACGCGCCGCGCCTCGGGGCCGGACAGGGGAACACGGATGCCGGTCGTGCGGTTGTCACGAGCCCATTCCAGATTGATCGGCGCGGCATGGTCTTTCACATAGCGGCGGTACGAGTTCACATAAGGTGCCATGACTGCCAGGCCTGCAGGCAAGTGGTTTTGCAGCCCTGCAATGAAGTTATAGAATGCATCCGTTTCGCCGCCCTGAGGTCCGGAAAAGATATTCTGTCCGGTTTCGATCTCGGTGATCGAGTGGTGGATGTGCATGGCCGATCCGGGCTCATCCGCAATCGGTTTCGCCATGAAGGTCGCAAAGCAGTTGTGTCGCAACGCGGCTTCGCGGATCAGGCGTTTGAAATAGAACACTTCATCTGCCAACTTGACCGGATCACCATGGCGCAGGTTGATTTCAAGCTGTCCGGCGCCGCCTTCCTGGGTGATGCCGTCAATCTCGAATCCCTGATGTTCGGCAAAGTCATAGATGTCGTCGATCACCGGGCCGAATTCATCCACCGCTGTCATCGAATAGGCCTGCCGCGCGGCCGCCGGACGACCCGAACGGCCCATCATCGGTTTGATCCCCTGCGCGGGGTCGACATTGGGGGCGACCAGAAAGAACTCCATCTCTGGCGCGACAATCGGTTTCCAGCCTTTGTCGTGATACATTTTTACGACGCGCTTCAACACGTTGCGTGGGCTGAACGGGATCGGCTCTCCGTCCCGGTCATAGGCGTCGTGGATCACCTGCAGTGTCCAGTCACCCGTCCAAGGAGCAGCGGAAGCAGTCGAAAAGTCAGGCTTAAGGATCATGTCCCGTTCAATGAAGCCGTCCTCTCCGGCGGCTTCGCCCCAGTCCCCGGTGATAGTCTGGTAAAAGATACTATCGGGTAGATGGAAGTAGGACTGGCGTGCAAATTTGGTGGCCGGAACCGCTTTCCCGCGCGCGATGCCGGGCAGGTCAGAGATGATGCACTCGACCTCATCCAATCGGTGACCTTCAAAATAGGTACGGGCTGCCTGTGGCAGTTGTTCTGTCCAATCGGCCATCAGGCCCTCTCTTTCTTCAAAAACTCTGCCATGAACTGTCCGATCTTCGGACTGTCGTCGCGGGTGGGCAGGCGGTCGGCGGCGGCCTGCATCAGATTGTCTGGAACGACACCTTTGCCGCGTGTGTACATCAGCCCTTCGATGAAGCTGTCGCCATACTCCGGGTGGGCCTGAACGGTCCAGATCGTGTCGCCATAGGCCAGCATGGCATTCTGGCAAAAGGCGTTCGAACCGGTTACTTGTGCACCGGCGGGCAGCTCTACCACCTGGTCCTGATGCCAGGCATTCAAAGTGACGGTCTGTCCGTCCAAATCGTAGTCCGTCCGCCCCACGGCCCAGCCCTGTTCGAACTTTTCAACTTTCCCGCCAAGGGCTTGCGCAATGACTTGATGACCAAAGCATATGCCGATCAGGGGTTTGCCGCTTTGATGGATGTCGCGGATCAGCGCTTCGAGCTTGCGAATCCAGGCATGGTCCTCATAGGCGCCATAGCGCGAGCCGGTGATGATCCATCCATCAGCAGCGTCAAAACTTTGCGGAAAGTGATCGTCGACAACCGCATAGGTCACAAACTCAAAGCCGTTGCCATCCAGCAGCGCGCGAAACATGCCGTCATATTCACCGAACTGATCGTGCAATTCGTCAGGAGGGTGGCCGGTTACAAGGATACCGATTTTCATGGGTCACCAAATTTGATCAAATTTATTCTAGCTGAGCAGAACGAAGCGGGCAAGGGGGCTCAAACCGCCTCGAGATAACTTAGCCAATGCTCCTCGGGTGGGCGTTCGTCAAAGCGCAGGATCTCTTGTCGCTTTGTCATGGCAAGATTGCTGATCAGCGGGGCGGGAAAGATGCGCGCAACTTGCGGATCGGTTTCAAGGGCGGTGATGGCTGAAGCCCAGTCGCCAGCGAGTTGCGGCAGGCCGTCGATCTCATAGGCGTTGCCCGTGATCGGAGCTGGCGGTTCAGTTCCGTCCTCGATGCCGTTCAGCGCCGCACCGAGTACGGCGCTCAGCATGAGGTAGGGATTGATGTCACCACCAGCAACACGATGTTCGATCCTGCGGGCAGAGGGCGCGCCGCCGGGAACGCGCAGCGCGGCAGTGCGATTTTCATAAGCCCAGCATGCCTCAGTTGGGGCATGGGCGCCGGGGACAAGCCGGGTGTAGGAGTTCCCGTGCGGTGCAAAAATCAGAGTTGAACCAGGCATTGCGGACAGACATCCGGCTATGGCCGAGCGCAAAAGATCAGTGCCTTCAGGCCCGCCATTGTCAAAGATATTTTGCCCATCCTGGTCGACGACCGAAAAATGGACATGCATCCCATTGCCCGCATCCTGGGCATAGGGTTTGGCCATGAAAGTTGCGGTAAACCCATGTTTGCGCGCAAGGCCACGAGTCAACACCTTGAAAAGCAACGTATCATCTGCGCAGCGCATGGCGTCCTGATGGTTCAGGTTGATTTCAAACTGGCCGATCCCGCTTTCGGAAATGGCGGTTTGAGCCGGGATGCTCATTGCCTCGCATCCGTCATAGAGGTCTGTGAAAAAGGCGTCGAACGCATCCATTTCCGCCATTGACAGGACTGCCTCGTCGACCAGCCGTCGCCCCGTCAAAGGATTGATCGGAGGCACCGGCCGTGCACCTGATGAGTCCAATAGCGTGAATTCCAGCTCGGTCGCCGCAACAACAGACCAGCCACGCTCGGCATAGCGTTGCAGCACCGAGGTCAGAGCATGGCGAGGGTCGCCGGCAAAGGGCTTGCCCTGATCGTCATACAGGGACATCAACACCAGCGCTGTTTCGGTTTCAAGCCAGGGAACTGGGACGGGGCCACGCTCGGTTGGCAGTAATATGCCGTCCGCGTCGCCTGATTCAAACACAAGCGGGCTATCCTCGATATCCGCGCCCCACAGATCAACATTCAATGCCGAAAACGGCATCCGCACCACACCTTTACTCAGCTTGTCAGCATAAGAAGGAGGCACGCGTTTGCCGCGCAGCTGACCGTTAAGGTCGCAGGCCGCTACGCGAAAACTGTGTAGGGCGTTCAGGTCCATCGGCGTCTCCATCACTCTGGTACCCCGAGGTTTAATCGACACAAAGCGCCTTGTCACGAAATTTGATCAAATTATCCCCGCGCCGTTTTTTCGGCGCGGGGTCGGGACCTTATGCAAAGCTTATGCCGTTCTCGGCCATCGGCAGATCGGCAATCAAGGTCCCCGACATTGCCTTGATTGCGTTCGCGAGCGCGGGGGCCGAGGGCGGCGTGCCGGGTTCGCCCACGCCTGTGGGGGCCTCGGCCGAGGGCAGGATGTGGACGTCGATTGTAGCTATATCGCCGATCCGAAGGGGCTCGTAATCCGGGAAGTTGTATTGATCCACGGAACCGCCGGTCAGTGTGATCTGATCGCGCATCACATGCCCGATGCCATAGCCAATCCCACCTTCCATCTGGGCACGCACCACGTCGGGGTTCACCGCGATACCGCAATCGACAGCACAGGTAACCTTTTCGATCTTGATACCGTCATCCGGATCGCCCGAGATTTCGACCACCTCAGCCACATAAGAACCAAAGGATTTGTGCACCGCAATACCTTGCGCTCGACCGGCAGGGACGTTGCCCCAATCTGCTTTCTCGGCCGCAAGTTTCAGAACTGAGGCCTTGCGCTGTTGGTCTGCATTACCCGCATCCGCCAGATGTGCGAGACGGAACTCAACCGGGTCACGGCCCGCGGCGGTGGCGGCCAAATCCATCATTGTTTCCATCGTATAGGCAGTGTGGGTATGTCCTACCGACCGCCACCATAGGACCGATGTGGCCTTGGGTGTGTCGGTCAGTCCAAGCGCCATCCCCGGAATATCATAGGGGCTGTCTGCGATGCCTTCGATCGAGCTGTGGTCGACGCCGTCATGCACTGCAACCGCTTCGAACGGGGTGCCCTTCATGATCGATTGCCCAGCGACCTGATGCTGCCATCCGACGATATTCCCCTCCGCATTCAACCCGACACGAACTTTGTGGCCGAAGGCCGGGCGGTAATACCCGCTGCGAATGTCGTCTTCCCGCGTCCAGACCAGTTTGACCGGGCGCGAGCGGTCAGTGACAACAAAGGCCAACGCGGCCTCAACCTGATAGTCCGCATCCGGTGTTGCGCGACGCCCGAAAGACCCGCCGGCCAGCATCGTTCTGATGTGGATTTTCTCGGGTGGCAGCTGAAAGATTTGCTGATACGCCATGTGCGGGCCGGTTGGCATCTGAGCACCATCATGCAGAACGATGTCACCCTCTGCTGTCTGTTCGATTGTGCAGTTCAGTGGCTCCATCGGAGCATGGGCGAGAAGCGGGTAGTAAAAAGTTTTTTCTACGACCGTATCCGCCGCGTCGATCGCCGCCGAAACCGTGGCAACATCTGCCTTGTTCACGTTATAGGCGGGCTCGGCATTCAGCGCGTCCATGATCTCGGCCTTGATCTGATCCGAGTGGCGGGTTTCAGCGCCGGACATGTCCCATTCGACCTCAAGCGCGTCACGCGCCTGAATCGCGGCCCAGGTATCTTCGGCATAGACCGCAACGCCCGCCTGATTGGGCAATGCAGCGGCGCTGATATAGCCTTTGATCTCTTTCGAGGCGCTGTCGTCAAAGCTGATGACAACACCACCGCGCGACTCCGGACGTTTGATCATCGCAACCATCTGGTTGGGCAGGTGGACATCCATGGCGTACATCGCTTGTCCGTTGCCCTTGATGGCCGAATCCGTGCGACGCACGGCCTCGTTTCCGATCAGGCGGAATTCCGAGGGGTCTTTCAGGCGTGGCTCGGTCGGCGCTTCCATCTGCGAAGCGGCTGCCACGAAATCGGCAATCGGTGCAGATTTCTCGTCTGCTTTGATGATGCCTTCCTCAATGGCGATGCCTGATGCATCGACGCCCCATCTTTGGGCGGCGGCGTTGATCAGCATCTCACGGGCAGCAGCGCCAGCCTGACGGTATTGCAGCCAGGAATTCGCCATCGCGGTTGACCCGCCGGTGCCTTGGAAGGGGCCAAACAGCAGATTGTTATAGACTTGGGGGTTAGAGGGCGCGAATTCGTATTCGATCTGCTCCATGGATACACCGATCTCCTCGGCGATCAGCGTCGGCAGGCCGGTCGCAGGGCCCTGACCCTTTTCGAAATGCTTGACGATGGCGGTCACGGTGCCGTCGGCGTCAATTTTCACAAACGGGTTGAGTTGCGTCGTCTCAGATGAGGCCGCAGCCAGAACGCCATCGGGGCGGGAACCAACCAGCAAGACGGCACCGGTCGCAGCAGCGCCTTTCAGAAAACCACGGCGAGAGGTATTGATGGTCATGGATCAAGCCTCCAGAATTTCGGATGCGCGTTGGATACCGGCGCGGATGCGTTGATAGGTGGCACAGCGACAAGCGTTGCCAGACATGTAGTCATCGATTTCTTCAACGCTGGGCTTTGGATTCTCGGACAGCAACCCGACCGCCGACATCACCTGACCCGACTGGCAATAGCCGCATTGAACCACGTCCAGTTCGACCCAGGCCTGCTGAACAGCAGCGCCGATATCATTGTCGCCCACGGCTTCAATCGTGGTGATTTCGGCATCTTCAACATCCTCGATATACGTCTGGCACGAGCGCACCGGCTCTCCGTCCAGATGCACTGTGCAGGCCCCGCAGGATGCGACACCGCAGCCGAATTTGGTTCCTGTCATCTTCAGTTCGTCCCGGATCACCCACAGCAGGGGTGTGCCGGGCTCGGCCTCGACCGTGTGGGTCTGGCCGTTCAGTTTCAATGTTAAAGCCATTGGGGGGTCTCCTGTTGGGCTGGCTACCTGAATTAGTAAACTCATGGGTTTACTCTATTTAGGCGAGGGAGGAGTGTAAACCCGAGAGTTTACCTGACGTTTGACCGGCTCATGTCAAAGGGTCTATAGCTTTGAAGCATGAATGATCTCAGCGCACCGAAAGCATCAAAGCATGCCCAGATCATCGAGGCTGCCGTGGCCGAATTCCAGGAAAAGGGATTTTCGGCGGCCAGTATGGATCGGATCTCGGCCCGGGCCGAGGTGTCCAAACGTACATTGTACAAGTATTTCGAAAGTAAGGAAAACCTGTTCCGCTCGATCGTGGTTGAGCTGTCGAACCGCTTCTCTAAGGTTCAGGATATCAGATATGAAAAGGGCAGAGATATCCGCGCGCAACTGACAGATTTGGCTTGGGCCGAGGGGCGCATTCTCATGTCACCCGAGGTGATGGCGATGTCGCGTATGGTGATCAGCGAAACCTTGCACAATCCCGACCTTGCGGTCGCCGCGCAGGACAAATTGGACAAAACTGCCATCTTCTCGGCCATGCTTAAAGATGCGGCAGAGGATGGTCAGCTACGCATCGATAACCCCGACATCGCGGGTCGTGAGTTCATCGGATTGATCAAGAGCAGGGCATTCTGGCCCATGGTTTTTTGCGGGACCGTACTTAGTCAGGACGAAATGTCTGATACCATTCAGCGCAGCGTCGAAATGATGATTTGCCGGTACGGTGTCGACAATCGGTAACGCGGTTGGCAGACACAAGGACGGCCCCTTTCGAATATGCTAAACCCCGGGCTGCCCGATTCGATGGGCAGGAATTTGCGGTTTCGATCCGTCTGATTGGATACCGGGTGCGACGAGGACTCAGCATTGAATGACAAGGTAAGACAAGCCGCACGCCTGAGCGTCGCCCCTATGATGGATTGGACGGACAGGCATTGTCGCTATCTGCATCGGTTGCTGAGCACCGAGGCGCTGCTGTACACTGAAATGGTAACAGCGCCTGCGTTAGTTCGGGGTGGTGCGCTGCATTTGCTGGACTACAACCCGCAGGAGCATCCCGTGGCCCTGCAACTGGGCGGGTCGAACCCTCAGGAATTGGCACAAGCGGCCCGGTTGGGGGCGGATGCTGGTTATGATGAGATCAATCTGAATTGTGGCTGCCCGTCTGATCGAGTGCAATCTGGCACTTTTGGTGCGGTGCTGATGAAATCCCCTGACCGCGTTGCGGATTGTGTTGCCGCAATGCGCGAAGCCGTGGACGTAGATGTCACGGTCAAATGCCGCATTGGAGTCGACGACCAACAGCCCGAAGACATTTTGCCTGAGTTTCTGAGCCAGATCAGGCAAGCGGGATGCTCTCGGGTCACAATTCACGCGCGCAAAGCCTGGCTGCAAGGGCTCAGCCCCAAGGAAAACCGGGATATACCGCCTTTGGATTATGATCTCGTGCATCGGATGAAGGCGGAATTCCCGGATATGCACATCTCTATAAATGGTGGCATTGCTGATCTGGAACAGGCGCGCGGGCATCTGGATGCAGGGCTGGATGGTGTGATGATCGGGCGGGCTGCGTATCATCAGCCGTCAGATGTTCTGTCCACAGCGGATCCTGTGATTTTTGGGGTCGGTCAGGCCGCCGACCCGTTTGCTGTTGTCCGGAAAATGGTGCCTTATATCGAATGCCATCTTGCTGGCGGAGGGCGCTTGCACCAGATTACGCGACATATGCTTGGCCTGTTCGCAGGACGGCCGGGTGCGCGGGCTTGGCGACGGACCCTGTCTGAAGGTGCGGTGCATGACGGGGCGGGCCCCGAGGTTATGTTGCAGGCACTGGATCATGTCGCGCCTCTGACCGAGGCCTGAATGGTGGCAATACGGCAAAAGGTCGGTTGGGGGGAATGATGCCCGAAGTAATGTTGCTTGCTCAGATGCTGGTTCTTCTGCTGGTGATCGGAGCGCTGGCAGGCGTTTTGGCGGGTCTGTTGGGTGTCGGTGGAGGTATCGTGTTGGTCCCTGCTTTTTTCTATGCGTTTCAGACCCTTGGGTATGGCGGCCCGCAGTTGATGCAGCTGTGCCTCGCCACCTCACTGGCAACGATTATCGTAACCTCACTGCGGTCGGTTCTGGCACATAACAAAAAGGGTGCCGTTGATTGGGATATCCTGCGCAGTTGGGGTCCGGGCATCGCCATCGGTGCGGTGTTGGGCGTGATGGTGGCATCCGCTCTTCGGACCGAGGCATTGCAAGCCCTGTTCGGTGTATTGGGTATGGTGATTGGTGCCTATCTTGGTCTGGGTAAATCCGAATGGCGGCTTGGAGACGCCATGCCCAAGGGCCTGAAACGCGCTCTCCTGTCGCCCTCGGTCGGCTTCCTATCCGTTCTGATGGGTATCGGCGGCGGCAGCTTTGGCGTGCCGTTAATGAGCTTGTTCAACACGCCAATTCACCGGGCTGTGGCTACGGCGGCCGGGTTTGGCGTGATCATCGCTGTGCCCTCGGTCATGGGGTTCCTGTTTCTCGAAATTGCCCCTGAACACCGCCCGCCCTTTACCATCGGCGCCGTCAATCTGATTGCCTTTGGGATTGTGGTCGCCATGACCATGATCACTGCGCCTTGGGGCGTAAAGTTGGCCCATGCGATGGATCCAAAGCCGCTCAAGCGGATATTCGCGGTCTTCCTGACTCTGGTCGCCCTGAATATGTTGCGCAAGGCGTTGGGTTTTTGAGTTCTTTTGAGGAAAAGGGTTGGGTGAAATTTCCCCACGACCGGGCTATTCTGGACTGGGTATCTTATGCGCTGCCCGCAGCACGCGCTGCTGCGACGGATCCGGAATTCGCGCATTGGCTGGACTGTGAAGGGACCTGGTTCATTGGGGTCGACGCGCTGAACAACGACACCGAGGGCAGGGTCCAGGGGTCCCCGGTTCTGACCGGGGCCGTCATGGATTTCATAGTGTCGCGTTATGGGTCGTTGCCATTGCACAAAGCCCAGGTCTCGGTCATTTACCCCGGCTACCCGTTGCCCCGACGCGGAGAGGGCGAGTCTGCTGCCCAGTATCGAGCAAAGCGGGATGCGGCCCATGTGGATGGTTTACGCCCGTCCGGCCCGGACAGGCGCCGCAGGGTCGAGGAACCGCATGCGTGGATTCTGGGCATTCCATTGACTGATGCCAGCGAGAATGCGTCCCCGATGGTTCTTTGGGAAGGTAGCCACAAGATCATGCAGGCTGCATTTGCGGATGCACTTGAAGACAAGCGCCCGGACACTCTGGATCAGGTGGACATAACAGATGTTTATCAGGCTGCCCGTCGTGAGGTCTTTGATACTTGCCGTCGCATCGTATTGCCCGCACGTCCGGGCGAGGCCTATCTGCTGCACCGCCACTGCCTGCACGGGGTAGCGCCATGGGGTAGCGGGGCTGAGGCTGGGTCGGATGGCCGGATGATCGCCTATTTTCGGCCTGAATGCGCTGGCGGTGTGGCCGAATGGATCAAATCCTCCTAACGTTCTGTCATTATACAGATTTGGAGGATTTTTTGATGATTGCTGTCCACAAAAACTCTGACGGAGCATTGATTGAAATCGAGCTTTCCGGCGAAGTGACAGGTACGGACTATTCCACAACATTGATCCCGGCGATTGAGGCCGCACTGGCCGAACACGACACGGTGCGGTTGTTGGCGATCGTGCAGCCAGAGTTCAAAGGGTACGATCTGAATGCGGTTTGGTCGGATACAAAATTGGGCCTCAGCCACTGGCGCGGCTTTGACCGAATTGGAGTGGTGGCGGATCAGGGTTGGGTTCAGACCAGTATCCGGCTTGCGGCTCCGCTTTTCCCTTGCCCTGTGCAGGTATTCGATCACGCGAATATTGAAGAAGCGCGCCGATGGTTGCGCGAATCTCTGGGCTCTATTCACGTTATGGATCTGGGCGGCCCCTGCGTGCAGGTCAGCCTGATGGGAAAACTCGACCCTGACGAATTCAAAAAGGCCGAAACCGATCTGAACTACATTTTGCAGGAGAAACAGGGGTTTCGCCTGCTGATTGATCTGTCCAAGTTTGACGGATGGCAAGGCCTTACGGCGCTTGACTCGCATTTTCGGCTGGCCCGGGGGCATATTGGTAACCTGGATCGGGCTGCGGTTGTTGGCGACAAAGCCTGGCAACATCTGGCCCAACGGGTGGCCAGCCACATCCTTGGCACACGCACTCAGTTCTTTCCCGCCGAGGAAATTCAGAACGCCAAAACATGGCTTGCGTCTGGGTAGAAACGCAGCGGCTTGAGCCTGCTGTGACATTTACGTCAGGGCACAGAAATATCAGCGAGGATTTTTCTTGATCGATTGGTCAAAAAAGACGTACACAGATCGAACTCCTCTGCCGAACCACTGCAGAAGATCGATTGTTGAAACGCGCCGCTGTGGGTTGCCACTCACTCACCAGCTGTCAACGAACTTGACCCCCTCGTAGTTCAGACCAGCCCGCAGCGGTGCAGATTCAGCAATCACATCCTTTTGTGGAAATCTCAGGCCTTGTTGAGCCGCCCCGCCCGGCCGCCGCGCCGTTTGGCAAGCAGCGGTTTGCGAGACTGTAGGTCTGCCATGATATCGGCGCGCTCAGAGCTGTCCATTTTTGACCAGCGAGAGATTTCGTCGATCGTGCGGTAGCAACCGGTACAAATACGCTCGGTAGGGTGCACAACGCAGATCTGGATGCACGGGCTTTCGACCTCGTTCCTTTTCCAAACCATGTTCGACATCAGCGTTTTCCGATCCTTAAAGAAAGCGCATTCTGTCCAGCGCGCCTTGCAGAATATAGCCTGCCGCGACGTGGTCGATAACCTGTCCGCGACGCTTTCGTGTCGTATCCGCCTCAAGCAGTGCCTTTTCTGCCGCAACCGTGCTGAGCCGTTCGTCCCAGAACCCGATCGGAACTTCGGTCAAACGGGACAGGTTTCGGGCAAATGCACGGGTGGACTGGCAGCGTGGCCCTTCGCTGCCATCCATGTTTTTCGGCAGACCCAGTAGTATGCCCCCGATCTCACGGTCGGCTATGATTTCCAGCAGACGGGCAGAATCCAGAGTGAATTTCTTGCGCCTTACGGTCTCCAGCGGGCTAGCAACACCGCGCATCCGGTCCGAGACTGCAACCCCGATAGTCTTTTCTCCCAGATCAAGACCGATCAACGCGCTCATAGGCGCAAGCGAGCCTGCAAATTCCTCAAAAATGTCATGGATCATCGGGTCACCCCAGCCTGAGCTGCTGCCGCACCAAGGATATCCAGTGCGTTGTCATTGTCCGAGAATACGGATTGGGCTTCGGCGTAGATCGCGGTGGCCCGGTCGATGTCGCCAACCACCCCAAGGGCACCGATCAGCCGGGCCCATTCTTCGGGGGAGCCGCCTTCGGTTGCAAGCCTGTCTGACAGTTGCTCGACCATGCCAAGGATCATCTCTTGGCGCTCTTGTGCGGTCAGAGATGCAGCGGCCTCGATGTCATCCTCACCGGGGCCTGGGTTCCCTGCTGGCATAGGGGCGGCATTGAACACACCCGCACGAAAGGCCAGATCGTCCATCTGTGCGCGAATGGCCGTTGCCCAGGGGGCATTTGTCGGCGCGCTTGCAAGTGCATCCACCCAGATCCTGTAACCGATATCAGGTCGTCCGACCTGTACCATCATCTGTCCCAGGTAATACAAGGCCGGACCGTGGCGTGGATCACGCTGCAATGACTGTTTCAATGCGTCTTCAGCTTCGGGCGAGATATATCCGTTGGTAGCAAGGATCATCATCTCGGCAAGATGCGAATAGGCATCTGCGGGTGCCGTGTTCCCAGACAGTTCGATCACACGTTGCTGCGCTTTGTAGGCGGCATGGAAGTTACCTGCGTTCGCCTCGTGCTGGGCAAGAAGGATATGTCCTTGTAGGTCATCAGGACGACCGGAAACGGTTTCGCGAAGTTGCCCGAGAAGAGAGGCATAGCTTTCGTCAAGCTGTGGCAGTGGTGCGGGTGGCGTGGCGGCTTCTGCCTCGGCCTGACTGGGGCGCTCTGTGCGCAGGGCATCGGCCATTTCTAGCCGCAATGACAGGGGCTGATCGGGGAGCCCGGCTGCACCAAGCTTCAGATACATCCAGGATCCTCCGCCAACCAGGATGGCCGCGACAAATACGGATGCCGCAACCGAGATCCATTTGGACGGCCCTTGCGGTTCAGACAAAGATTGCATCTGCGCATCAGCCGCAAGAATGCGGCGTGAAATTTCCGTGCGAACTCGCTCGGCATCCGCGTCAGCGATGACACCACGGGCCAGGTCTCGATCTACGCTGGCCAACTGTTCACGATAGACCTGCAAGTCATACGCAGTGGATGGTTCGCGCGTATCTCGCCTACGCAGTATCGAAATCCCAAGAAAAACCGCTATCAGGACGGCGGTGGCTATGATGAGGGCCCAGAAGGTCATGATAACTCCAAGATGGCTGTCCTGACTTAGACCTGTGGCGGGGCGGAAAAAAGGGACAAATGGCCGCGAGGGGGCTTCATGTCGCAATAATAAGGGCGATGTCGCAATAGTGCGATATTATGGCGTTGCACGGCAGGGGCCAAAGGCGGTTACGCGGCATACCTGCGCCAATCACCGAACCGGATGGATTCGCTTATGAAACACTATTCAGCCTTTGCTGTGGCGCGCGAAGCGCTGCGCTATCATACCGGATGGGAACGCGCCTGGCGTTCGCCCGAGCCCAAGAAACGCTATGACGCCATCATTGTGGGGGCGGGTGGCCATGGTCTGGCAACCGCCTATTACCTGGGTAAGAACTATGGCATCCAGAATGTCGCTGTGATCGAAAAAGGCTGGTTGGGCGGTGGTAATACCGGTCGGAACACAACCATCATCCGCTCGAACTATCTGCAGGATCCGTCTGCCGCGATCTATGAAAAGGCGCGCAGCCTTTATGAGGATCTGAGCCAGGACCTGAATTATAACGTCATGTTCAGCCCGCGCGGCGTGATGATGCTGGCGCAGACCCAGCATGAAATCCGCGGCTATCAGCGCACGGCTCATGCGAATGCGCTGCAGGGTGTAAAGACTGAATGGATCACACCTGAACGGGTCAAGGAACTGGTGCCAATCATCAATCTCGAAGGCCCGCGCTATCCGGTTCTGGGTGCGCTGTGGCAGGAACGCGGTGGCACCGCCCGTCACGATGCGGTGGCTTGGGGCTATGCGCGCGCTTGTTCCGCCATGGGCATGGATATCATCCAGCAATGCGAAGTGACCGGGGTTCGGTCACAGGATGGTCGTGTTGTCGGTGTCGACACCACCAAAGGTGCGATCGACTGTGACAAGCTGGGCATCGTGGTTGCGGGCCATTCCGGTCAACTGGCCGAAATGGCGGGCTTCCGTCTGCCGCTTGAGGCGATTGCTCTGCAGGCGCTGGTGTCTGAGCCGATCAAACCCTGCATGGACGTGGTCGTGATGGCCAACACGGTGCATGGCTACATGTCGCAATCCGACAAGGGAGAGATGGTGATCGGTGGCGGCACCGACGGGTTCAACAACTACACCCAACGCGGCAGCTTCCACCATATCGAAGAAACTGTGCGCGCGTTGGTCGAGACCTTCCCGATGATCTCACGTCTGAAAATGCTGCGGCAATGGGGCGGGATCGTGGATATGACCGGCGACCGATCGCCCATCCTGTCAAAAACACCCCTGGGGAACTGTTTCATCAACGGTGGCTGGGGCACCGGTGGCTTCAAGGCCATTCCGGGGTCCGGCTGGGGCATGGCACAGCTGATGGCCACGGGTCATTCACCGCTGACCGAGGCGTTCTCGTTGGATCGTTTCAAAGAAGGCCGCTTCATCGACGAAAGCGTCGCGGCCGGGGTGGCGCACTGATGGAGATTTTTCGGCGAAAAATCTCGCGCACCCGTTACTTAGATTTCGCATGCAGCATGGTCTCGCCTGCTGCCGAGAGGATGAACATATGCTGATCCTGAATTGCCCCTATTGCGGTGTCGATGCCGAAGAAACCGAACTGGCCGCCGGTGGCGAGGCGCATCTGAAGCGTTTCGGTCCGGGCTCATCAGATGGTGATTTCCACGATTACCTGTTCATGCGTGAAAACCCTAAAGGCGTTCATTTCGAACGCTGGCGCCATGCGAATGGATGCGGCAAGTGGTTCCACACGGCGCGCTGCACGCAAACGCTCGAAGTTTTCGGCACCTACTCTGCCCAGGTGTTTGAGCCGCCCAAAGAAATTCGCGAGGCGATTACCGCCAAGCGCCCTGGCTGGACGTGGAGAGAATACAAATGATCCGCGCCACCACCCGTAATTCCGCCTGCGAAAGGTCCGCATCATGAGCACCCGTCTCGCAAATCAAGGCCGGCTGATTGATCGGTCGAAACAGGTCACATTCTCCTTCAACGGCACTTCGATGCAGGGCTACGAAGGCGACACGCTTGCCTCGGCCTTGCTGGCTAATGATCAGATGATGATGGGCCGGTCGTTCAAGTATCACCGCCCACGTGGTGTTGTCGCCAGTGGTGCGGAAGAACCCAACGCTCTGGTCGGTCTGGGGCAGGGCAATCGGTTCGAGCCGAACCAGCGCGCCACCACGACCGAGCTGTTCAACGGTCTGACCTCGATCTCTCAGAACCACTGGCCGAACCTGGAATTTGATATCGGTGCGATCAATACGCACCTGTCGCGGTTCTTGCCGGCTGGCTTCTATTACAAGATGTTCATTCATCCCAAGCCGTTCTGGAAACATGTCTACGAGCCGTTCATCCGCCAATCTGCCGGTCTGGGCAAAGCCCCCGACAAGGACAGCCGTGATGCGGATACCTATGAGCATTTCTACAACTTCGTCGATGTGTTGGTGATCGGTGGCGGCGTGGCCGGTTTGCAGGCTGCCAAAGTGGCCGCTCAGTCCGGTGCAAAGGTCATGTTGATTGAGCAGACCGCGCATTGGGGTGGCCGTGCCCCAGTTGATGGCGGCACAATCAATGATGAGCCTGTGGATAAGTTTGTGGAACAAATTGTTTCCGAACTTGAAACAATGGGCAACGTCATCTTGCGCAACCGCTGCATGGGTGCAGGGGTCTATGACCATGGCTATGTGCTGGGCTATGAACGCCTGACAGACCACAAGCCTGGTGCACAGGGCCCGCGCCATCGTCTCTGGCGTATTCGGGCGAAACAGGTCGTGACTGCTACCGGTGCGATTGAGCGTCCGTTGTCTTTTGCGGGTAATGATGTGCCGGGTGTCATGCTGGCCTCGGCCATGCGGGATTATGTCGTGAACTGGGGTGTGACACCCGGTGAAAAGGTGATTGTGGCCACCAATAATGACGACGCCTACCGGACTGCGATCACCTTGAAACAGGCCGGTGTCGATATCTTGCGTGTGGTTGACGCAAGGGCTACCTCCGGCCCTCTGGCTGAAGAGGCGCGCCAACTGGGTATCCGCGTCGATGTGGGCAAGGCCATTGCCAAAGTCAAAGGCGGCAAACGCGTCAAGAAAGTTGCCATCTGCAATCAGGACGGCATCGGTGGCGCCCGTGAAGAGGTCGAATGCGACGCTGTTGCGATGTCGGGCGGTTGGTCTCCGGTCGTGCATATGTGGTCGCACTGCGGCGGCAAGCTGATCTGGGACGATGCCAATGCGCATTTCCGGCCGGATCCTGCGCGACCCCCGCTTGGGGCCGATGGCGAAGGGTTCGTCGTAGCCGCCGGGGCATCGAATGGCCCGATGGCGCTGGGCGATGTGCTGGCCGATGCCGATGCAGCCGGTAAGGCCGCAGCCAAAGCGGCTGGATTCAAAACCAAACGCACCAAAGCGCCTGTCGGGGAAGCTACGTCCGAGGCACCTATGGCTGCGGTCTGGTTGATGCCTGCGAACGCGGATATTCAACTGCGGATGAAGTCCTGGCTGGACTTCCAAAACGACGTCAAAGTTTCGGACGTGCAACTTGCCGCGCGTGAGGGGTATGAGAGCGTTGAACATACCAAGCGTTACACCACTCTGGGCATGGCAACCGATCAGGGTAAACTGAGTAACATCAACGGATTGGCGATCCTAGCTGATGCGTTGGACTCCGAAATCCCGAAGGTTGGAACAACAACGTTCCGCCCGCCTTACACCCCAATTTCAATGGCATCTATCGGCGGTGAGGCACGTGGTGAGGTGTTCCAGCCAATCCGTCAAACCCCGATGCACAACTGGCACGACAAGAACGGCGCCGATTGGGAGCCGGTCGGCCACTGGCGCCGGACTTATGCCTATGTTCGTCCGGGTGAATCCGTGCATGACGCCGTGAACCGTGAGGTGAAAAATACCCGCGAGAACCTCGGCCTGCTGGATGCCTCGACCTTGGGCAAGCTGATCGTCAAAGGGCCGGACGCAGGCAAGTTCCTGGACATGATGTACACCAACATGATGTCTACTCTGAAGGTCGGCAAATGCCGCTATGGCCTGATGTGTTCCGAGAATGGCTTTCTGATCGACGACGGTGTTGTTGCCAGGATCGACGAAGACAGATGGTTGTGCCACACCACCACCGGCGGGGCCGAACGTATCCACGGTCACATGGAAGAATGGCTGCAAACCGAATGGTGGGACTGGAAAGTCTATGTTGCCAACGTGACCGAGCAATATGCGCAGGTCGCCGTTGTTGGCCCCAACGCCCGCAAGGTGCTTGAAAAGCTCGGCGGCATGGATGTGTCGAAAGAGGCGCTGCCCTTCATGGAGTGGCGCGATGGCAAGATCGGCGACTTTGATTGCCGGGCTTATCGCATCTCGTTCTCGGGTGAGCTGTCGTACGAGATCGCCGTCCCTGCATCACAAGGGCAGGCCTTCTGGAATGCGCTGATGGATGCAGGCAAGGAATTCGGCGTGATGCCCTATGGCACTGAATGTCTGCACATACTGCGGGCCGAGAAGGGCTTTATCATGATCGGCGACGAAACCGATGGAACCGTGATCCCGCAGGATCTGGGGCTGCATTGGGCGCTTTCGAAAAAGAAAGAGGATTACCTCGGCAAACGTGCCCATTTGCGCAGCCATATGGCCGATCCCGAGCGTTGGAAACTGGTGGGTCTTGAGACTGTGGATGGTTCTGTCATCCCGGATGGGGCTTACGCAGTGGGAGAGGGCGTCAACGCCAACGGTCAGCGCAACATGATCGGTCGTGTGACCTCAACCTATTATTCGGCCAATCTGGGCAAAGGCATCGCCATGGGCTTGATCAAGCATGGTCCTGACCGCATGGGCGAGATTGTCGAGTTCCCGGGCACCGATGGCAAATCCTACAAAGCAAAGATCGTGGATCCGATCTTCTTCGACAAGGACGGGGAGAAGCAGAATGTCTGAACCCATCAGCGCACTGAACCACGCCAGCTATGAGGGCATCGCCAAGGTTGAAGAATGCGGCCTGCAGGGCATGATCACCCTGCGCGGCGACCTGTCCGACAAGGTTCTGGTGAAGGCCGTCAAAGACGCCACCGGCCAGAAAGTACCCGGCCAGCGCGAGGCATTTGTCGACGGAGACAGCGGTGTTTGCTGGATGTCCACCGACGAATTGCTTGTGCTTGTCCCATATGCCGAGGTCGAGGCCAAACTGGCCGCGATGACCAACGCGCTAAGCGGTGTGCATGCCCTGGCGGTCAACGTCTCGGATGCCCGCGCGGTGTTCAGCATCTCGGGCTCGAACGCTCGCGAAGTTCTGGGCAAACTGGCCCCGGTAGATCTGTCGGCTGACGCCTTCCAACCCGGCCAAATCCGCCGCTCGCGCTTGGCGCAGGTTGCCGGTGCGTTCTGGCTGGATGACGCCGAAACTCTCCGCGTCGTCTGCTTCCGGTCAACCGCAGACTACGTGTTCAAACTGTTGAAGGTCGCAGCGCAGCCGGGCAGTGAGGTCGGGGTTTATTAGGTTCCGAAGCTAGGAAAAAAAGCCCCGGATTTTCCGGGGCTTTTGCGGTTTAACCGAAGCTTAACCATCGATCACTTTGCATTTGCCTTGCCCTGAAGGCTTGTTGACAAAGTTGGCATTCACCCAGTTGCCTCTCAGTTTCACGGTGTTGTCAGAAGGGTCAATGCGGGCCGTGTAATTTACCCGGACTTTTTGGCCGCCAAACTCTGTCAACTCAACGCGCCAATCCAGCTTGTAACGCTTCTTTCTATCAATTTTCAGCTTAGCGGACTGCATTTCGTTGTGCCCGCTGGCTGTTTGCGCACTAACGCCGTCCTTATCAATAACAAAGATATAGCGGGGCGCGACCCACCCGGTTCCGTCGCGGTCGCGAACGGCACAATCGTAAGTAATTGTTTCCGCCGCCGCTGCCTGTGCAAAAACGGTAAAAATGGATGCTAAGAAAAGATATTTCATGGTTCCTCGTTTAATCGGTCTATCCAGAAGGGAAGACACCAAACAATGCGAGAGTTTCAAGCGCATATGCAACTAATGCACGAAAAAAATTCTGCACATTCTATTCACGCAACACAACGGCGCGATACCGCTTCAACTCTTGAGGTTGCAGCAATTCTTCGACCTTTAGTGGGTGCCCGTTTTCGTCTTGAATTTCAGTGTAGAAGGCAAGGCTTTCTAAGAGTTGAGATGTCCGTATAAGCCGGTCTTCCTCGGCCAGAAGGGGCGAGTGGAGCGAAATATACAGGGCCGGGCGATGCTTTTTCAGAAAGGGCAAAAGGCTCGGCAGAACCGCAAATTCCGCCCCTTCGATATCCATCTTGACCAAGGAGACACGGGACAGGTCATTTACGGCCTCGAACTGATCCCACTCGATGGTCAATGCATCTGTCCCATGCACCCCGTCATGCAACAGTGAACTGGTGGAATCCCCGGGTTCACCGCGAACGGATGCCATACGGGCCACGCCGAATTGATCCGACAATGCGACGCCAAATGCCGAAACATTGCGAATGTCGTTCAGGTCCAGATTCCACGCCAGATGCCGAAACGCGGTGGGGTCTGGTTCGAAACACCAGACGTGGCGGGCTTTGCGGGCACCGTACAGCACCGTTGGGCCGATCCATGCCCCGATGTCCAGATAGTCGCTGTCCGGCGTTAGATATCTATCCAGCACGGCAAAAGTCTCGGGCTCCCACGCGCCGGCCGAGGCCTTGCGCCAGAACTTCGAGTGGTAGGGATCCAGCCGGAAAGGCTCGCCATTCAGGCTGCCCGCATAGTATCCGCGGGCGCGGTAAAACATCTTGCGCGCCTGAGTTAGCATCGCGGACCTCCGGGTTTTATGATCTCTGCCCTTGACCTGCGGCACTTGCCAAAGCATTTAACCTTGGGAACCGCAACTTACATTTTAAACAGGGGGCCGAGATGGCTTTTGAACTTCCTGATCTTCCTTATGCACACGACGCGCTGGCAGCCAAGGGCATGTCCGCCGAAACATTGGAATTTCACCACGACCTGCACCACAAGGCCTATGTCGACAACGGCAACAAGCTGATCGCTGGTACCGAGTGGGACGGCAAGTCGCTGGAAGAGATCATCACCGGCACCTACGACGCAAATGCCGTCGCGCAAAACGGCATCTTCAACAACATCAGTCAGCTTTGGAACCACAACCAGTTCTGGGAGATGATGGGCCCCGGCGACAACGCCATGCCTGGCGAGCTGGAAAAGGCGCTGGTCGAATGCTTTGGCTCGGTTGACGAGTTCAAGTCGCAGTTCAGCGCGGCTGGTGCCGGTCAGTTCGGTTCGGGCTGGGCGTGGCTGGTCAAGAATGCGGACGGTTCGCTGGCCGTGACCAAGACCGAAAACGGCGTGAACCCGCTGTGCTTTGGCCAGACTGCTCTGTTGGGCTGCGACGTGTGGGAGCATTCATATTACATAGACTTCCGCAACAAGCGTCCGGTGTACCTGTCGAACTTCCTCGACAATCTGGTGAACTGGGAAAACGTCGCTTCGCGGATGTGATCCAGTGACCCGTAGAGGGTTCATAAAGGGCCTGCTGGCAGTGATGCTGGCAGGCCTTTTTGCTGCCACGTATGGTTTCTTCATCGAACCCGCGCTGCGCCTGCGTGTTCGTAAGTGGCGGATCCGGCGCGCGGACTGGACCGCACCGCCGCTGCGGATCGCGGTGCTGGCTGATCTGCATGTTGGTGAGCCCTATGTGGGGTTGAAAAGAGTCCAGCAGATCGTTCGGCGCACAAACGCTCTGTCACCTGACCTTATCCTGCTGTTGGGTGACTATGCCGCCGGGCACAGGATAAATTTACAACCGGTTAAAATTGCCGATCTGGCGCCGGTGTTGTCCGGGTTGCAGGCAAAGCATGGTGTCTATGCGGTTCTGGGAAATCACGATTGGTGGGATGACCGGTCAGCCCAAAAGCGCAGGGGCGGGCCGAATCTGTACGGCGATGCGCTGAGACGGAATGGTATCCGGGTGCTTTCAAACGAGGCCTTCAAACTGGATGGTGCCGGGATTTGGCTTGCAGGCCTCGAAGATCAGTTGGCGATTTATACGGGCAATGGTCGATACCAAGGGCTGGATGACCTGCCTGCGACGCTTAGGCAGATCACGGATGATGCCCCGGTGGTGATGATGGCGCATGAACCGGATATCTTCCCCAAAGTTCCTGATCGCGTGGCCCTGACCCTGTCAGGTCATACTCATGGAGGGCAGGTACGGCTGTTTGGCTGGTCGCCGGTGGTGCCCTCGAAATTCGGCAATCGCTATGCCTATGGTCACGTGCGCGAAGGCAATCGTGATCTGGTCGTGTCCGGGGGTATCGGATGTTCGATCCTGCCCGTGCGTTTTGGTGTAACGCCCGAAATTACGGTCATCGAACTGTTCTCCTGACCGGTGAAAACCCGCCTATAGCGGCAGTTTCGGTGCCCGGCCGGATTGTAAGATGGCGCGCAGTGCCTACCTTAAAGGGAGCGGAGGAGAGAGCCGCAAATCACTTGCAAAAAACACAGGCGGCGCGGCGAAAAACAAAGCTGCGCAAATGGTTAGCCGTGCCTGAAAGATGAGGGATGGTCTCAGAAAAACCAAATCAGGAGATCACAATGGTCGCATTAACGCAGGGAACATGGATTGTCATCGCCGACGGGGAAAAGGCGCTGTTCATGGAGAATATCACGGATGCCGAAGACCCCAATCTGGTGGTTGTCTCGGTCGAAGAAAGCGATGTCCCAAACGCTAGGCCCTCTGATCGGGCGGGGCGGCGCTCGGACAATGGCCCAAATCAGAAATCAGCGGTCGAAGAACCCAAGTGGAAATCTCAGGCCAAGTCTTTGTTCGTGCAGGATGTGGCTAATCTGTTGAATCGCAAAGGTTTGAAGGGGGCATATAAACGCCTGGTTTTGGTCGCCAGCCCCCATGTTTTGGGCCTTCTGCGACGCCGCCTGCACAGCGAAGTCTTAAGGAAAGTAGTTGCCGAGGTTGATAAGACCCTGACCAACCACCCGCTGAACAAAGTGGAACAGGTTCTGATCAGCCGTCTAAAACCGGCCAGTTGAGTATCCGGCGATCTGCGGACGGACCATACTGCCCGACTAGCCCTTATGCGGGACCAGCATCGCCCTCAGGGTCGACATCGCCGTTTCCGGGCTGTCGACCCACGTTATGAAATCGGCCAGAGATGTGTCCGCAAATCCCTGGCCGATGACCTGCTGCACAAGATCATGCAGGGCATCCCAATATCCATCAACATTCATGACCAGAATGGGTTTGTCGTGCAGGCCCAACTGTCGCCATGTCAGGGCTTCGAACAATTCGTCCAGTGAACCCGGACCACCCGGCAGTACGACCACGGCATCGGCGTTCATGATCATGACCTTTTTCCGCTCGTGCATCGTTTCGGTAATCACGAAACGGGTCAGGTCGGTCTTGCCGACCTCGCGCTTTAACAGGTGAACGGGAATTACGCCGAATGTGTCGCCTCCGGCGGATTGTGCCGCGCGCGCAACTTCGCCCATTAGGCCCACATCGCCAGCACCATAGACCAGTCGCCAGTCCTCCTGCGCCAGAAGCTGGCCAAAGGACCGGGCGGCGTCGGAATAGCTGGTTTGGGCGCCATTGCGTGACCCGCAATACACACAGACGGATTTCTGAGACATCGGGAGGGTTCTCCGGGGTTGTATCTGGGGTTTTGACCCGTGATAGCGGTATTGATAGATTGGCTCAACCGTCAGGCAGATTGCGTTGCAGATAAGGCATTTGCGCTGCGGAGTGAAAGGAAGAGTATGGATTCCAATTCGGGTAGCGAAGGCTCCGGATCTTTCACCTGGGGGGTGATCGCCGGTTTGCTGGTTCTGTTAGGCGCAGGCGGCGCGTATTTTTCCGGCGCGTTTGATCGCACACCTCTGGACCCAGCGCCGCAAACAGATGTGGCGGAGGATGCGTCAGAGAACACCTCTGTTGCCTCCGACACAGGGGATGCCCCGCAGACCGACGATACGGATACGGATACGATAGAAGCCGAGGCGTCGACAGAAGGGGCGGACGAAACTGCTGAACCGGTAGCGGATGTTGCCGAAGCTGCACCTCCGGCCCTTGACCAGATCTTCGTCGAGCCTGATGGGAATGCGGTTCTGTCCGGTAACGCAGAGCCCGGCGTTGAGGTGCGAGTGTTGCTGGATGGCGAAACACTGCACAGCTTTACCGTCGATGACAGTGGCCAGTTTGCAGAATTCGTGTCCATTCCGTTTTCCACCGCCGCACGCGGTCTGACGCTGGAAACCGATGGGGTCGATCAACCTGTACGCTCTGATGACTATCTGATTGCGGCATTGCCCGAACCTGAACCAGAGGTCGCATCGGTCGATACTGCAGAAACCACCCCAGCCGACGAATCCGCAGTCGGCGATGAAACCGAGGCGGGGCAGGTCGCTCAAACCGACGACACATCTTCTGAAGAAACGGCAGATTCCACGCAAGGACAACAGGTTGCGATCCTGCGATCGGGGGAAGACGGGGTCGAGCTTGTCCAACCTGCGACGCCTCAGAGCACCGAACCTGATCAGGTCGCGTTGGATACGATCGGGTATTCAGACACGGGTGAGGTCGAGTTGACCGGCCGCGTGGCTGATGGTTCCGCGGTACGCGTGTACCTGGACAACCAACTGGTCGCCGATATGCAGCCCACGGATGATGGAAAATGGCGCAGCGAGATCGAAGGCATTGATCCCGGTGTGTATACGTTGCGTGTGGATGAGGTAGCCTCGGACGGCACGGTTAAAAGCCGTCTGGAAACCCCGTTCAAGCGTGAGCCTCTAGAAGTTCTGAGCGTGGCCGAAGTGGACGATGGGCCTGCACCCTCTCAGGAAACACCGGCCATCCGTTCGGTTACAGTACAAAAGGGTGATACTCTTTGGGCTATCTCTCGGGAACGATTTGGCGATGGTGTCTTGTATGTCAAACTGTTCGAGGCCAACCGAGGCGCGATCCGCGACCCGGATCTGATCTATCCGGGGCAGGTATTCACCATTCCGGAATAATCCTGTACCTCTGACCTTCCGGGGTCAGGGGCACTCTCTGACCGCAGTTCCGGTACGTGAAGAGACGAGTAGCCCCGATGAATTCCGACAATATCCCAAAATTGGACGCGCGCAGCTCTGGCTGGCGTACAATCCGGAAAGTTGCTCCTTATCTCTGGCCCGAGGATGAGCCCTGGGTTAAGCGCCGCGTTCTGATTGCTATGGGCATGTTGGTTCTGGCCAAGTTGATCGCGGTCTACACCCCGATTTTGTACAAAGGCGCGGTTGATAGCCTGGCGGGCGAGGGCGTTCCCCCCGTAGCGCTGGGTGCTGTTGGGTTGACGGTGGCATATGGTGTCGCGCGCATGATGACTGTTGGTTTGCAGCAGTTGCGGGATGCGGCCTTTGCTCCTGTCGGGCAGCGGGCATTGCGCGCACTGGCATTGGAAACTTTCCAGCATATCCACCAGTTGTCGATGCGCTATCACGTGACGCGGCGCACGGGCGGTCTGAGCCGTATTATCGAGCGCGGCGTAAAAGGGGTCGAGTTCCTCTTGCGTTTCCTGCTGTTTTCCATCGGGCCTTTGATCCTTGAACTGCTGCTTGTTGCGATCATTCTGATGTGGCTGTTTGATGTCTGGTATCTGGTGGTCGTCGCGGCAACGATCGCGCTGTATATCTGGTTCACATTTGCGGTGACCGAGTGGCGCGTGAAACTGCGCCGCGAGATGAATGATCAGGATACCGAGGCGAACCAGCGCGCCATCGACAGCCTGCTGAATTTTGAAACCGTCAAGTATTTCAATGCCGAAACGCGTGAAGCTGAACGGTATGATGTGTCAATGAAAGCCTATGCGGGGGCGGCTCTCAAGACGGCGTATTCTCTGGCGTTTCTAAATTTCGGGCAGTCCTTTCTGATCACCTGCGGATTGATCGGTGTGATGGTCTTGGCAGCCATTGGGGTGCAGGCCGGGACGCTGACCGTGGGCGATTTCGTTATGGTCAACGCCTATATGATCCAGATTACCGTACCGCTGAATTTTTTGGGTACGGTGTATCGGGAAATCCGCCAATCTCTGGTCGATATGGGCCAGATGTTTGACCTGTTGGAACAACCCGCCGAAGTGGTCGACAAGACTAATGCACCGGATCTGGATGTAACAGGGGGTGAGGTTACCTTGCATGATGTACAATTCGGATATGATGCTGAGCGGGAAATTCTCAAAGGTGTTTCCTTAACCATTCCTGCGGGCCAAACCGTAGCGATTGTGGGTGCGACGGGGTCGGGTAAATCCACCATCGGTCGGTTGCTGTTCCGGTTCTACGATGTCACCGGGGGCGCGCTGAAAATTGATGGGCAGGATGTGCGCGACGTCACGCAGACCAGCCTGCACGCGGCAATCGGAGTGGTGCCGCAGGATACCGTGCTGTTTAACGATACCATTCGCTATAACATTGCCTATGGACGCGACGGGGCCACGCAGGAAGATGTCGAAGCCGCCGCCCGGGCTGCCCAGATCCACGATTTCATAGTTACGTTGCCCGAAGGCTATGACACCACAGTCGGTGAGCGCGGGCTAAAGCTGTCGGGTGGGGAAAAGCAGCGGGTCGGTATTGCCAGAACGCTGCTGAAAAACCCGCCGATCCTTTTGCTGGACGAGGCGACATCGGCGCTGGACACAGATACCGAACAAGACATCAAGGATGCTTTGGCCCATGCGGGCGAGGGGCGTACGGTTCTGACGATTGCCCATCGCCTGAGCACAATCGCCGAGGCAGACAGTATTGTAGTGCTAGAGCGTGGCAAAATCCTGGAGCAAGGCACGCATGATGAATTGCTGAAACGTGAGGGGCGTTATGCCCAGCTTTGGAATCGCCAGCAATCGGATATGCAGGCGGCCTGATAGGCGGCCCAAACTATGTTACACTACAGATCACGCATCTGAGGTATTGTTATGCATAAATATTTCCGCAAGTTCATTGTGCCAGCCATAGCGGCAGTTGCCACACTTACACCGGTCTATGCGCTTGGAGACCCCATCATCGGAATTTGGAAGACCGAGCCGGACCGGAAGAACCTCGTCTCTGACATCAAAATTACAGCCTGCGGTGACAAGTTCTGTGGTCAGATTTTATCTGCATATGACGCCAGCGGAAAAGCAGTACAGACGCCGAATATCGGAAAGAAACTGTTCTGGGATGTCAGCAGCCAAGGCGGTGGTAAATATGGCGGGGGTGAATTCTGGGTGCCGTTAGTGGATGTTGATGCAGTTCCGCAAATGACGCTGAAGGGTGACACTCTGATGGTCAAAGGGTGTGAACATCACATTTGTGCGCATCAAACCTGGACGCGCGAGTAAAACAGGGCTGGATTGCCCAACCCTGTTGCTCTTTATTCGGCTGCTTTCAGCGGTGAACCGGTCGGTTCTTTCCCAGAACTGTCAGCGCTCGGATCGTCGGTACGCAGCTCATCATCCCAGACCATTTCGGTTGCCTGAGCATTCATCGCGGCTTTACCGATGGCCATATCCAGCGCCACCTGGCTGGATTTTCCCGCTGTAGCACGAGCCAAAATCTTACCCAACCAGATGGCATAGGTTGTCACCCAGACCCGCATAGCCAAAAGCGAAGGCGTCACGATCAGCGTCAGTACCGTCGCGATACCAAGGCCAAAGACAACTGCGGTTGCCAGCTGTTTCCACCACAGCGCTGTGGGGCTGTTGATCGAATACCCGCCGTTGATAAAGTCCAGCGACAGCCCGAACATCATCGGGGTAAGGCCAGCCATCGTGGTGAGTGTGGTCAACAGAACCGGACGAATGCGTGCCTCGGCGGTGCGTATGATCGCCTCGATCCTTGGCATGTACTGGCTATATTCCTGATAGGTGTCGATCAGAACAATGTTGTTGTTCACCACGATCCCTGCCAGAGCCACAATACCCGTTCCTGTCATGATGATCGAGAAGGGCTGTTGCATCACCATCATACCGATCAGAACACCTGTTGTGGACAGTACCACGGCCAGCAGAACTAGGATCGAATTGTAGAACGAGTTGAACTGCGCGAGCAGAATAACGAACATCAGCCCCAACGCGCCCATAAAGGCATTCACAAGAAACGCCCCGGATTCGGCCTGATCCTCCTGATCACCTGTCCATGTCCAGCTGACGGAACTGCCAAAAGGATCGGTTTCCAGCCATTCAGTCAACACAACAATCCGTTCGTTCGGGTTAATCAGACTGGTGCGCGCGTCACCGGATTCGATCAGCGTGCGCAAATCATCGGTGCTTTCTGCCTCGGTCAGCATGATCAGTTCGAACTGAGTCCCATCGGGAAATGCCAATGCGGTAGCTGTTGGGATTTCATCCTCTGCGAGTTCACGCACCACTGCCAATCTTTGATCGGCGCCATCCGGTCCTGTGACCACAACATTGCTCAGGCCGGGCTCAACATCCGCCTTCACGTCAAAATAACGTTCCTGATCGACACGGTTGATTTCGGCCAGTTTGGCGACTGGTTTGCGCGAGACAAAGTTGGACAGTGGCACCAAACCATCGACCGTGCGGACCTTGAGCGTGTCAAGCGTTGACAAGACACGATCCTGATCAGGCAGGCGAACACGGATTTCGATTTCATCATCCACGTTGTCCGGGCGCATTTCGCCCAGCAAAAGGCCACGCGTAACAAGCTGTACCATCGCACCGACGGTGGCTACGTCTGCGCCAAATCGGCCTGCTTTGGCGACATCAACGTCAATCTGCCAGTCGATGCCGGGCAAGGGCAGCGTGTCCTCGATCTTGATAAGGCCCGGGGTGGCGTCGAATACCTCACGCGCGGCCAGGGTGGCTGATGTCAGCTCTTGCCAGCCATCGGCCTTGATCCGCAGATGGACAGGTTTGGAAGAGCCTGGCCCTTGCTCAAGCGGCAAGGTCTCAACGATGATCCCCGGTAGCTGCGCAAGCTCCCTGTTCAACTCTTCCAGAACATAGTCGCCGTCATAGTCTGGCGCCACTGTGTGCCGGTCTAACAATCCTCCGAAAATCGGTTCCGAGACGTTCGGTCTGTCTTCCCAAGGGATGATTTCGAACTGAACCTGACCAACGGTATCCGCCGGGGATTGGCCACCAGGTCCACCGGTGTCCAAACCACCTTCACCAGCGAATGCAAAGACGTTGATAACAGCCGGGTGCGCACTGATAATCTCTTCTGCGGCGAGTACCATCTGGTCCTTTTCGGCCAAAGAGATATTGCCGCGCGCACGGACATAGGCCGTGGCCTGCTCTGGTTCGCTTTCAACGAAGAATTCAACACCGCGGTTGTTTTTCCCAAATGCGGTCATGACTGAAGCTACAGCAAGGCCAATCACCACAATTGATACAATCGGCATGATCGGGTTGCCCACAAGGAATTTCACCACATGCCCAAAGCGTGTGTGTTCGCGGCTGGTCTGCACATGCTCAACCGGGGCGCGTTCGATTTTTGCCGCGCTCAGGGTGACCGACCCGGCAAACGCACCTAGCATGAACAGGATCATTCCAAGAACCGAACTACCTGAATCGACCAGGTAGTCCGGGTTCAATGTCTGCATCGCCCCCAGGAAGATCAGGTATAACGACGGGGGAACCATCGCTGCCCGAACCCACCAGGCTGTTCGCGCCCTCAGCCAGTTCGACGACCGGTCAAACACGCGGCTGAGGCGGCCGGAAACGCCGCCCATCACGGGCAGGTAGATCAATGCAACGATCAACGACGCCGACAAAACGAATATCAGCGTAACTGGCAGCATCCCCATGAATTCGCCCGGAACGCCGGGCCAAAAGAGCATAGGCAAGAAGGCGCATAATGTCGTAGCTGTCGAGGATACGATCGGCCAGAACATCCGTTGTGCGGCTTCGACATAGGCATGCATGGGACCCACGCCCTCGTTGATCCGCTTGTCGGCATATTCAACCACCACGATGGCCCCGTCGACCAGCATTCCGACGGCAAGAATCAAACCGAACATGACGATGTTCGAAATGCTGACCCCCATCACTGCAAGGAATGCAAAGCACAGCAGGAATGAGGTTGGAATCGCAAAACCCACCAGCAGGGCGGCACGGGTCCCAAGCGAGGCCAGAATGACAATCATAACCAGCGCAATAGCGGTAAGAACCGAACCCTCAAGCTGGCTGACCATCGACCCTACGATCCGGCTCTGGTCGTTCGAGGTGCCCAGTTTGATCGCCGCCTGCATCTCGGCTGGCCATTTGGATTGGGCCGCTGCGATAGAGGCTTTGACCTCGTCGACCGTGTCGATCAGGTTATAGCCTTTGCGTTTGACGACCTGCAGTGCCACGGTGGCCTCGCCGTTGAAGCGGGCGGTGCCTTCGCGATCTTCGAAAGTATAGTTGATTTGCGCCAGCTCGCCCATGGTCACGACGCGGTCGCCATTGACCTTGACGGGTAGGTCATACACGTCCTGGGCGGTCTTGAAAGACGAAGGGATCTTGACCGAGAAGGTGCCTTGATCGGTTTCTACCTCACCAGCGGCGATCAGCTGGTTGTTGTTCTGAACAACATTGATCAGCTCGGCGGCGGTAACGTTATACGCTTCCAGCCGGAGCGGGTCGATGATCACTTCTAGCAATTCGTCTCGATTGCCGGCTATCCCTGCCTCAAGCACGGAATCCAATGCTTCCAGATCATCCTGCAAATCTTTGGCGACACGGGCCATTGTTCTTTCAGGAACAGCCCCGGTCAGATTGACAATCACAATCGGGAATTCAGAAAAGTTGATCTCGGTCAGGGTATATTGCTCAGCCCCTTCAGGAAAATCGGCCTGGGCGCTGTTCATGGCGTCGCGGACATCGGCCATGATCGCCGTCTTGTCCCATCCAAAATCGAATTCCAGCGCGACACCGGCATAGCCTTCGGCAGCCGTCGACGTCATTTCTTTGAGACCGTCCAGATCAGCCAGCTCGGTTTCCATCGGCTTGACCAGCAGGTTTTCAGAGTCTTCAGCGGAAATGCCGGGGAACTGAACCGAGACGAAAAGCGCAGGGATTTCGATATCCGGCTCACCTTCTTTCGGCAGGCCAACATAGGCGTATCCACCTACGATCAAGGAAATCGCGATAAATGCCAGAACCATTCGGGCTCGGCCAGCGGCCCAGCTTACTATTCCGGTCATTGCACTGCATCCCGATAAGTTGGCTCAACCATCACGCCGCGAGTCACGAATTCTTGCCCGACAATGATGATGTCCGCCGTTTCCGGCAACCCGTCAACCCAGACACCTTCGGAGGTGTCGCGCAACAAAGTGACCGGCAGGAAATCCACAATGTTCCCATTTCCAACGGTCCGTACACCAACTTTGCCATCGTTATTCAGCGTCAGTGCGGACTGAGGCAGCAGATGTGCCTTGGTCCCTTCAGCCGAGATTCGGATGTCCGCAGTCTGACCGTCCCGAATTGTCAGGTCGGGGTTAGGAACGGTAATCTCGACCTCAAAGGTCCGGGTGGTCTCATCGGCCGACCGGCTAAGGAAGGTGACCCGCCCAGAGACCTGAAGCCCCGAGATCAGCTGGGCCGAAGCCTCGGACCCTACGATGATCCGGTTCACATCTGCCTCGGGAACAAACCCGACCAACTTGATTGGGTCCAACTGGATCACAGTCGCACACAGCGACCCTGGTTGCATAAGGCTTCCAAGCTCAGCTGTGTCACTTTCTAACAGACCCTTGAATGGAGCTTCGATCGTCTGGCGTTCGATTTCACGTTCGGCGGCCTCGACTTCGGCTGATGCCGCTTCAATACCGGCGCGTGTTGCTTCCAGCCCGGCTTCGGCGCTTTTGATACCAGCCTGGGCTGTACTCATTTCTGCCTCGCTGGAAATCCTGCGGGTTTCCGACCCAAAACCGGTCTCTGATAGCTTTCGTGCGGCTTTCAAGTTGATTTCGGCTTCGGCTACGCGCGCATGTGCCTCCAGCAGACGCGCTTCGGCTTCGGGCACCCGGCTTTTGGCTTCAAGCTTGGCGGCTGTTGCTTCGGCCAGGCTTGCCGGACGGGTGCCTGGATCCAGCTCACATAACAAATCACCGGCTTCGACAAAACTGCCCTTGCGCTTGGGTTCTGATACGACAGTTGACGTCGTTTCGGCCAGAACTTCGACCTCGCGGTTTGCTCTGGTTTGTCCACGCAGAGTCACTGCACTGTCTACTTCGCGGGCGACAGAGCGCTGTGCAACTACACGGATTACGTGCCGATCCTCTGCGGGAATTTCAGAAGATTCTGCCTCGGACGTAGTGCCCGGGTTTGAATCTTCGCGGCCGGCGAATGCTAATAATGCATCCCTTTCGAATACCAAATAGAATAAGGCAACAATCACCAAAAAGGCGTTTACGAATGAAATCAAACGCATACAGGGTCTCTCCCAGAATTCTTTGCCGACTGTCCCTCGGCGCGCATGCTTAGAAATGGGGGCGGGGCCTCATCTTTTCCACACTAAACTGAATAGTTCGGTTCACTTTTTTCTGCAAGGGTATCCGCAGGTGGGGGAATTGTATGAAATCGGACCCTTGGCTTGGCAATGGCAGCGGGGTATGACATTGCCCAATATCACAGAACACAAGCCCGGGGAGCAGGGATGAGCGACGTCGACAGTTTCATTGATGAGGTGACCGAAGAGGTGCGCCGCGACCGTCTGTTCTTGCTTTTGCGCCGTTGGGGTTGGGTTGGCGTAGTGGCGGTTGTTCTGATCGTTGGTGGTGCCGCGTTCAACGAACTGCGCAAGGCGCGCGCAACCAGTCAGGCACAGGATCTGGGAGATGCGATTCTGGCCGCTATGGCACAGAATGAGTCCGCCGATCGTGCCGATGATCTTGCCTTGGTACCTGCACCAACACCCGGTGGAGATGCGATTGTTAAGATGCTGCTTTCTGCCTCGCAGACCGAAATCGAGTCCGGGCAGGGCGCTGTTGAGAGTCTGAACGCCATTGCGGTTCAGGGTGATCTGCCTGAAATTTACCGGGCCATCGCGACCTTCAAGGCTTTGCTGCTGCAAAGCGAGACAATGCCGGTAGCAGACCGGCGTCAGCAATTCGAAGCGCTGGCCGTGCCGGGAGCCCCATTGCGGTTGCTGGCAGAGGAGCAACTGGCACTGATCGAAGTGTCCGAAGGTCAAGTCGATGCCGCCATTTCCCGTTTGCAGGCAATGCGGCAGGACGCTGAAATCGGCGTAGATCTGCAGCAACGCGCAACACAGTTGATTGTTGCGCTGGGTGGTGAACCGGAACCGCTGGTCGCACGGCAAAGCTGAACCGGTAGAAAATAAATGACAGGCAAGTTCGGAGTATCATGGTGATTAGTCTCTTCCCCCGTATTGGGTTGCCGGTCGCGGTTGTTTCCCTGACATTGCTGGCGGCTTGTCAGGAGCCCGAGGTCATCCTGCCCGGAGCTCGTGAGGACATCCGACCAACATCCGACAATGAAACGGTTGAGACCCAGGGAGCCAAGCCGATCAGCCTTCCTGCCCAGACGGCCAATGCCAACTGGTCACAAAGCCCGGGAACCGCTGCGTATCGGACGACAAATGCCTCTTTGCGTAATACTCCACAGAAACTGTGGTCAACGTCGATCGGTGATGGAGATTCGCGCAAGCAGCGCATCACGGCCGAGCCGGTCGTTGCAGGTGGTTTGGTCTACACGCTGGATTCCGGAGCGACCGTTTCAGCGGTCTCACCGCAGGGGCAGGTTGCCTGGAGTACAGATCTAATCCCTGGCACCGACGGAGATTCAGATGCAACCGGCGGTGGATTGGCCTATGCTAATGGCGTTCTTTATGTGTCTTCTGGTTTTGGTCGCCTGACCGCTCTGGATGGCAAATCCGGTGCCATTCGTTGGCAAAAGCGCCTGAATGCTACGGGCAGCGGCTCACCTCTGATCAATGATGGCCTGCTGTATCTTGTCGCCGGAGATGAAATCGGATGGACGATTGATACAAAAGATGGGCGCATCCTCTGGCAGGTTCAGGGCACCCCAAGCGTTGGCAATGTATTGGGCGCGCCTGCGCCGGTGATTGCCTCGGATTTCTCGGTGTTTGCATTTGGCTCGGGCGATATAGCTGCAACGTTCCGTAGAGGTGGTATTCGCCGCTGGAACGCGTCGGTTGCTGGTGGGCGTCGAGGGCGCGCCGCAGCGCAGATCGTTGACGTAACAGGCGGCCCGATGGTGGTCGGCGATACCATCTATATCGGCAACCATTCAGGCCGCACCGTGGCATTCGATTCCACTTCGGGTGAGCGGAGGTGGACCGCGGATGAAGGCGCCGTTGATACGGTTTGGCCGGCTGGAAACAGCATCTTCCTGATTAGTGATCGCAGTCAGTTGGTGCGTCTGGATGCCTCGGATGGCTCGATTGTGTGGGCGCAGGACTTGCCTGGATTCGTCAAGGACAAGCCCGGTCGGCGTGGCGCAATCTATGCGCATTACGGGCCGATCATGGCTGGTGGGCGTATCGTTGTTGCATCGAACGATGGTTATCTAAGGTTCTATAACCCGCTCGACGGCACGCTGGTTCACCGCGTCGAGGTTCCCGGCGGTGCCACTACGGCGCCAGTTGTTGCCGGGCAAACCTTGTACGTCGTTTCGACCAAAGGTGAACTGCACGCTTTCCGTTGACGACAAGATGCGCTAAAGGGCGCGTCTGAGTCTTGAAAGTTGAGTAACATGTCCCTGACCCTCGCTATCGTGGGGCGCCCCAATGTGGGCAAATCCACTTTGTTCAACCGCCTCGTCGGCAAACGACTGGCATTGGTCGACGACCAGCCAGGTGTTACGCGCGATTTGCGCGAAGGCGAAGCGCGTCTGGGCGATCTGCGCTTTACCGTTATTGATACGGCGGGTCTTGAGGATGCGACAGACGACAGCCTTGAAGGCCGGATGCGACGCCTGACCGAGCGCGCCGTGGACATGGCTGATGTGTGCCTGTTCATGATCGACGCGCGTGTGGGGTTGACGCCCACAGATGAGATGTTTGCCGAGATTCTGCGCAAACGATCGAAACACGTGATCCTTGCTGCCAACAAAGCTGAAGGTTCGGCGGCTGATGCCGGTGTGCTCGAAGCTTATAATCTGGGTCTGGGCGAGCCGGTCCGCCTGTCGGGTGAACATGGCGAGGGGATGACCGATCTTTACGCACATCTGATGCCTCTGGCGGATGCTGCTGCGGAAAAAGCGATCGAAGAAGCGCCCGTAACTGATATCGAGCTTGATGAAGACGGCGAAGCCGTAACCCCGTTGATCACCGACGCCAAGCCGTTGCAAGTTGCCGTTGTTGGTCGCCCGAATGCCGGAAAATCCACCCTGATCAACAAGATCGTTGGCGAAGATCGCTTGTTGACCGGACCCGAGGCCGGGATCACACGCGATGCAATCAGCCTGCGGATCGACTGGGCCGACCCCGAGGGTGAAAGCACGCCGATGCGGATCTTCGATACGGCGGGGATGCGCAAAAAAGCCAAGGTACAGGAAAAACTTGAGAAGCTTTCTGTATCGGATGGTTTGCGTGCAGTAAAATTTGCCGAGGTTGTGGTGGTGTTGCTGGATGCGGCGATTCCGTTTGAACAGCAGGATCTGCGCATCGCGGATCTGGCCGAACGCGAGGGCCGAGCCGTCGTTGTCGCCATTAACAAATGGGATATCGAAGAGGACAAGCAGGAAAAACTGCGCGATCTGAAAGAATCGTTCGAACGTCTTCTGCCGCAGTTGCGCGGCGCTCCACTGGTCACGGTTTCCGCCAAAACAGGGCGGGGGCTTGAGCGCCTGCGTGCTGCTATCCTACGCGCCCATGATATCTGGAACCGGCGTGTGCCGACTGCTGCTTTGAACCGTTGGTTGATCGCAATGCTGGAACAGCACCCGCCGCCAGCGCCGCAGGGTCGCCGGATCAAGCTGCGGTATATGACACAGGCCAAAACCCGCCCCCCTGGATTCGTGGTTATGTGTTCGCACCCCGACAAGATGCCTGAAAGCTATAACCGTTATCTGGTCAACGGCCTGCGTGAGAGTTTCGATATGCCCGGGACCCCCATCCGACTGACCTTGCGCGGACAGGGAGACAAGAACCCTTACAAGGGACGGCGTAAGAAAAACGCAGGTGCCTTGGCCAAACATTTGAAGGGACGCGCGTAACTGCGCCAATCTGTTGCATTTTTCATCTCGGGGCGTGACAGCCCTTTGATGGCGCGCTAGCATTCGCTGGCGCGCTTTTGTTTCCAAGCGTGTCGCTTGTTTGCGGGAAGACCGCACTCGTTTTTAGAATCACATTGCAACGGGCCATTGTGGGGAGCCGACGGAATGGATTTGAGAGAATACACACGTCAATACGCGGTTCAGGACAATGGATTGGCCGCGATCAGCTACTTTGGGACTTTCGCGGTTTATTTCTCATCGTTGGCATTAGCCATCATCTATGTGGACCGCTGGTATGTCATGATGCCTGCCGGGGTGGTTTTCGCGTTTTCCGCTGTTCGCCTTTACGTGCTGCAGCACGATTGCGGCCATCATTCGCTATTTGAAACGCGTGCACAGAATGAATGGGCAGGGCATGGGCTGTCCCCGTTCACTTTCGCTCCATTCGAAGTGATGAAGCAAAATCACAACCTGCATCACTCCGGCATCGGCAATCTGGAACATCGTGAGACCGGCGAAATTCATACCATGACCGTGAGGGAATGGAATGCGGCGAACTGGTGGTCGCGGCTGTATTATCGCCTATACCGCAACCCGTTTGTCCTAGTACCGGTCGGAGCACTGTTTACTTATTTCATTCGCTACCGCTGGCCCAAGAATACGGTGCGGTTCGGCGTCAAAGGCGTGCTGCTGCACAACCTGTCGATCCTGATTTTCCTGGGCCTGCTGTATCTGATCGCCGGTGCGACCGGTATATTGGTTTGGGTGGCCTTTTCCTTCCTTGGCGGGATGCTGGGAGTTTTCCTAGTCTATCTTCAGCATAATTTCGAAGACACATACTGGGACCGTCGCCCAGATCTGGATCCGAAATTGGCTGCGCTGCAGGGGTCGTCGGCGCTGGATTTCGGCTGGTGGTTTGATAATGCGGTGGCCTGCATCACATTGCACGATATACACCACTTCAACGCGCGCATCCCCTCTTACCGGCTGCGGGAATGCCACTATAACCTCCCGTCCGAGTATTCGCCGCGCCGGATCAAATTCCCCGAGGCGGTAGCGGCTTTGAATCTGAAACTTTGGGATGAGGACACCAAACGGCTTGTACCTTTCCCTCCTAAGGATCAATCCCGGGGGCTGGCCCGTAGCAGCTAGCCGGTATTCCGGCCCGATGTGAGAAGGAAAGGAACTCTGATGACCGCAGTGACCGATGTAAAGGGTGTAGGCGAGGCGCTTGGGCAAGCGTTGATTGCCAATGGCTTCAAGACCGCAGAAGACCTTGCGAGCGCGAAACCCGCAGAGCTCGTCAAAGTTCCCCGCATTGGTGTGGCACGGGCACCGGTTCTTATTGCGGCGGCGAAAGCAGCCGTTTCAGCCAAAACCACGACTGCGCGCGCAGCAACCAAGCGCCCAGCTGCTCGGAAGGGCGTTACTGCTGCCTCCCGGAAGCGGGCTGAGGAAACCGCCCAGAAGGCTGCTGAAGAGAAAGCCGCTGCTGAAGCCAAAGCGCGAAAAAAGGCCAAGGCAAAAGCCAAGGCTGAGAAAGCTGCTAAAAAGCTGCTGGAAATGGAGGCCGCATTCTCAAAGGCAAAGGACAAGGTGAAAGCCAAAGCCAAAAAGGATAAAAAGTCCAAAAAGGACGACAAGAAAAAAGATCAAAAACAGGACGCCAAAGAGAAAGTGGGCAAGAAGAAGAGTAAGAAAAAAGATAAGAAAAAGGCGAAGAAGTAGACCTCCTCCACCTTTTGATTTTCTCAGGACCGGCGCAGTTGGTTAGCGCCGGTTTTCTTATGCCAGCGTGCCGTCCCGCTGCAAGGTCAGTTTACCGCCAAGATAGGGGGCCAGAACCTTGGGCAAGGTCACAGTACCATCGGCGTTCTGACCATTTTCCAGCACGGCGATCAAGCAACGACCGACAGCCAGGCCGGAGCCGTTCAGTGTATGGACGTATTCCGGTTTGCCACCCGCTTCGGGGCGGAACCGCGCGTTCATGCGGCGGGCCTGAAAATCACCACAAGTCGAGACCGAGCTGATCTCGCGATAGGTATCCTGTCCGGGCAACCATGCCTCGATGTCATAGGTACGGCGCGCGCCAAAGCCCATGTCGCCCGTACACAGGATCACGGTGCGATAGGGTATGCCCAATTTTTCCAGAATACCTTCGGCGCAGCGTAACATGCGCTTTTGTTCCTTATCCGATTTGTCCGGATGGGTGACCGAGACCATCTCGACCTTTTCGAACTGGTGCTGGCGCAGCATCCCACGGGTGTCTCTGCCAGCGCTGCCAGCCTCGGACCGGAAGCACAGGGAATGCGCGGTATAGCGGCGAGGCAGATAGCTTTCTTCGATCAGCGTTTCATTGACGATATTGGTCAGCGACACTTCGGAGGTTGGGATCAGCCACCAGCCTTCACGGGTCTGATAGCTGTCCTCGCCAAACTTCGGCAGTTGCCCGGTGCCCTGCATCATTTCGGACAGAACCAGAACCGGGCCGTTGACCTCGGTTAGTTCGTTTTCGTTGATATGTGTGTCCAGCATGAACTGCGCCAATGCGCGGTGAATGCGGGCTACGCCACCGGACAGCAGCACAAAACGCGAGCCGGACAGTTTCGCGGCTGTCTCAAAATCCATACCGGTCTGGACGGCTTCGATCTCAAAATGCTCTTTGGGCGCAAAATCCAGCGTGGGCGGAGTGCCCCAGCGGTTGACTTCGACATTGTCGTTTTCATCCGCACCTTCGGGAACATCTTCGGCGGGCAGGTTGGCGATGCGGATCAGTTGATCGGTCAGAAGGGCGTCCAGATCCTTGGCCTCGGTCTGCATCTGGGCGATCTCGGCCTTTTTCTCGGCGACCAGTGCGCGCAGACGCCCGAACTCGGCCTCATCGCCACGCCCCTTGGCCGCGCCCACCTCTTTGGAGGCTTTGTTCTGCTCGGCCTGAGCGGTTTCGGCGGCCAGAATCTTGGCACGGCGGCTTTCGTCCAGGCGCAACAGGTCCGACGACACCGGCGCGTCCCCACGGCGCGCTAGGGCGGCGTCGAAAGCGGCTGGGTTTTCGCGTATGGCGCGGATGTCGTGCATGGTTCAGGTCCTTAAATGCGTGAATCACTGAACCTGCTTATGCACCATATGAAAGGCAGGGTGTAGCACCGGTTACGACTTATCCGTTCCCTCGTGTGCTTCATGTGCCAGATGGCCATCCCAGCCTTCAGTGGGGATTTTCGGCTCGGGTGGATCGGCGATGTAAGACGGGGTCATAATCTGCACATTGTTCTCATTGAACACAGCCACAATATTGCGATGCAGGTCTGACCGAATTTTCGGGATGATGCTGCCCCGCGTAGTATAGCCGTTGATCTGATAATTGATCGCATAGTCGGCCAGAGCGGTCCACAAAACGAATGGTTCTGGCTTTGCCTTGATTGCCTTTGTTCGGCGCGCGGCTTCGATCAGCATCGCTTCGACCTTCTCCGTGGGCTCCTCATAGCCGATACCAACAGTCGTATGCAGCAACAGCCCGCTACCATCTGTTTTCTTTGAAAAATTGATCACATCCGAATTCATCAACTGCGCATTTGGGATCGAGATCAACTCGTTCTTGATAGACTTCAGGTGGGTCTCCATCAGCTTGATCCGTACAACGTCGCCGATGTGGTCGCCAATCTGGATGCGATCGCCGATCGAGGTTGAGCGGCGGTAGATCACAAACAGCCCAGCCAGCATGTTGGAGACCACCGAATTCGCGCCAAGCGATAGCATCGCACCCACCAGAATAGTCAGCCCCTGAAACGCTGCGGAATCCGAGCCTGGGATATAGGGTACTGCAAACACCAATGCGATCAGGATGACCAAAACGCGGGCAATGTTGAATGTCGGGTTTACCCAATGGCTTTCAAAATCGCCCAGTTCGAATGTGCCGGCCTCGACCGCGTCAAAGAACACGCGCATCCCTTTGATGATATACATCGCCAACCAGGCGATCAGCGCCAGCATGATAAGGTTGGGGATATAGCTGACCACTCCTTTGAAGATCAGCAGAACCGGTTCGGTCAGATAGGTCAGCAACAGCTGAGCGAAATACCGGGTTTCGGCAAAGGAAAGCAGAACAAAAGACAGGTAGTAGTAAAAGCCCAGAAAGAAGACGACCAGCAATATGAAGTTCAGACCGTAACTGACGAGGGCTGCAATGGCTTCGGCTTGAACGCTTTTGGCTGTTGCCGTTTCCACGTCCTTCAGATGGCGCGATACGAATTTCAGGGTACGACGTCTGATGCGCCGGTGCAGCCACAGAATAATGGCGATGAATACGGCAAACCCCAGCGTCCAGCCCAAAGCCTCAAGCGCGCCGGATACACGCGCCTGTTCGGTTCGGTTTGCGCGGTAAGCGACAATCGCATCATGGATGGCCGAGCCATGGAGATAGGTGATGACGTCCAGCTCCATCTGGTCCATTTCGGCATCGGCGACGGTGACCGTCGATACCGGCACGCCATCAACCAGAATACGCGTGCCCAGTTCCGTATCCTCATAAGTGACAGTAACTTCGGGATTTTCCGAGGACAGGGCCACTTGGATAATGTTGTTCTGAACGGTCTCGGCCCGTTCGGGCGCGGGCAGGGCGCTGGATCCGCGCAGGAAAAACAGGCTTTCGCCGTCGATGATGACCGGCGCTTTGAAATTCTCTGATTGTTCAGAGGTTTCAGGCGTTTCGATTGGCGCATCCTGTGCTAGCGCCATCGCTGTGCTGAACATAATCCAGACAAGCGTGAACCAGATGCGCGAAAGCGTGCCAAGCGTTTGGATTAATTGAATCATCGGTCCTCCTGCCGGCCAACTATATCCCAGCCGAGCCCGGATCAAAGGACCGATCTGCGACCCCGGTGTATTTCTTTGATCATTATGAGACAATCATTGTAAAAACCTGTGCTGCCATTCCTTGCAAACAGGTGGTTCAGAGAATAGGTTCTCGCAAAATTTGCGGAGCATTTTCGCAGTACCAAACCAAAAGGAATATCCCATGGAAGGTGGCGCAATCGCCCAGTTTCTCCCGCTGATCCTGATTTTTGCGATCATGTATTTCCTGCTGATCCGTCCACAGCAGAAGAAAATGAAGGAACATCAAGCCATGGTCGAGGCCGTGCGCCGGGGCGATCAGGTCGTTACCCAGGGTGGGCTGATTGGTAAAGTGGCCAAGGTCAAAGAAGGCGACAACGAGATCGAAGTCGAAATCGCCGAGGGAGTCAAAGTCCGCGTGGTTAAATCGACCATTTCGCAGGTTCTGAACAAGACTGAGCCGGCGAAGTAACTTCGCGATATAATCCCTTGAAAAGGCAGGGTAATGCTGCAAATTGATACCTGGAAGCGGGTTCTGATCTGGCTGGTCTGCGTGACTGGCTTGCTGATGGCCCTGCCGAATGCGTTTTATACGCGCGTTGAACAATCCAATGACGCCAAGGCGGCGATTGAGCTTGGCGTCGACACTCCTGAAATGCAGGCCGAGGCGGCGCAATGGCCGAACTGGCTGCCGTCTTCGCTGGTCAATCTAGGGCTGGATCTGCGTGGAGGCGCGCATCTTTTGGCCGAAGTTCGGGTGGGTGACGTCTACGAATCCCGCATGGATGCGATGTGGCCGGAAATCCGGGATGCGCTGCGGGATGAACGTGCCACTGTGGGCACCATCCGTCGCCAGGACTCGGCGCCTGATGAGATTCGCCTTCGCATCAGTCAGCCCGAGGGCATGTCCCGCGCGCTGGAGGTTGTCCGAGGTCTGGCCCGTCAGGTGCAGACCCTCAGCGGTGTAGGGGCCACGGATATCGAGGCCCGCGCCGAAGGTGATACGATCATTGTACAACTTTCTGAGGCCGAGAAGCTGGCCTCAGACGACCGCACCGTGCGTCAATCGCTGGAAATCATTCGCCGCCGGATTGACGAGGTGGGCACCCGCGAGCCGACCATCCAAAGGCAAGGCACCGACCGTATTCTAATCCAGGTGCCAGGTATCGGCAGCGCAGGAGAGTTGAAAGAGATCATCGGCACGACCGCGCAACTGACCTTTAACCCCGTCGTTGGGCGCGGAACCGACCCCGATGCGATAGCGGGCGTTGGCGAAGAGGTGGTGCCGTCGATTGACGAAAATGGCGTCTATTACACGTTGGATGCCGCGCCGGTTGTAACGGGCGAGGAACTGGTCGATGCGCAGCCCGCGTTTGACCAGAATGGCCGCCCGGCGGTGAGTTTCCGCTTTAACACCTCTGGCGCGCGTAAATTTGGTGATTACACGCTGGAAAACATCGGGGCACCCTTCGCCATCGTTCTGGATGACGAAGTGATCTCAGCCCCGGTGATCCAAAGTCATATCCCCGGCGGGTCTGGTATCATCACCGGTAATTTCACCGTCGAGGAAAGTACAAATCTGGCTGTCCTGTTGCGCGCAGGGGCACTGCCCGCCGGGCTGGAGTTTCTGGAAGAAAGAACCATCGGCCCCGAGCTGGGCCAGGACAGTATCGACGCGGGTAAGGTGGCTACCATCGTGGCCTTTGTCGCGGTGCTGACATTCATGGCGCTCAGCTATGGCCTGTTTGGTTTCTTCGCCAATATTGCGCTGATCATCAACGTTGGCCTGTTGTTTGGTCTGCTTTCCCTGATTGGGGCGACGTTGACCCTGCCTGGGATCGCGGGGATCGTTCTGACGGTAGGTATGGCGGTGGATGCCAACGTACTGATCTTCGAGCGTATCCGAGAGGAACTGAAATCTGCCAAAGGTCCTGCCCGCGCGATTGAGCTGGGTTATGAAAAAGCGCTGTCGGCCATTCTGGACGCCAACGTGACCACCTTCATTACCGCTGTAATCCTGTTTGCCATGGGCAGCGGGCCAGTGCGCGGGTTCGCAATCACTTTGGGTCTGGGTATTCTGACCTCGGTCTTCACCGCGATCTTCGTGACGCGCCTGATGATCGTGATTTGGTTCGAACGCCGCCGTCCGAAAACGATCGAGGTTTGACATGAGACTGAAACTCGTACCCCAGAATACCTCGTTCGATTTCTTCAGTCGCTGGAAGATCTGGCTGGGTATCTCGGCCTTGATGATGATTGTCGCGTTTACGTCATTCATGCTGCAGGGCCTGAATTTCGGCATTGATTTCCGTGGAGGGACCACCATTCGGACCCAAAGCGCGCAGGAAATCGATGTCGGCACATATCGTGACGCTATTGCGCCGCTTGGACTTGGCGACGTGACGATCACCGAGATTTTCGATCCGAGCTTCGGGCCAGATCAACACGTCGCGATGATCCGCATTCAGGCGCAGGATGATGCTGAGGCTGTCAATGCGGCCACGATTGAACAAATTGGCGAAGCTCTTGCCGCAGCGGACCCCGGGTTGAAGCTGCCCTTCGAAAGCGTCGAATCTGTAGGACCCAAAGTCTCGGGAGAGCTTATCCAGACCGCCGTAATCGCGGTGGTGCTCGCCATTGGGGCGGTGCTTGTCTACATCTGGCTGCGGTTTGAATGGCAGTTTGCGCTGGGGGCTGTCGCTGCGCTGGTGCATGACGTCATCCTGACTATCGGCATCTTTTCCGAACTGCAGATCCGCTTTGATCTGGCGATCATCGCTGCGCTGCTGACCATCGTGGGCTATTCGTTGAATGATACGGTGGTCGTGTTCGACCGGGTGCGCGAGAACTTGCGGAAATACAAGAAAAAGGACCTAAAGGAGGTTCTGAACATTTCGATCAACGAAACGCTCAGCCGGACAGTCATGACCTCTGTCACCACCTTGCTGGCGTTGATTTCGCTCTATGTTCTGGGCGGGGATGTGATCCGCGGGTTTGTCTTTGCTATGATTTGGGGTGTGATCGTAGGTACCTATTCGTCCGTCTTTGTGGCCTCAACCATCCTGTTGTGGCTGGGCGTCAAGCGCGACTGGTCCAAGCCATCAAACACTTCTGGCAACCAGTTTGCCAACATCGATGCCTGAGTATTTTGGCCAGTCCCCCACAGGGCTGGCCATCATAGTTTTTGCTGCCTTTCTTGGCGGTGTAGTGCGCGGCTTTTCCGGATTTGGGACCGCCCTGATATTCCTGCCAATCGCAACCCCATTCCTTGATCCTTTCAAGGCGCTGACCTGCCTGACAATCATGGATATACTGGGCCCGCTGCCCAACCTTCGCCGGGCCTGGCGCGAGGTCGACAGGGGTGATCTGGTCCGTCTGGTGGGAGGGTGCGCACTCGCTCTGCCATTGGGGCTGTGGTTGCTGACCACGGTCGATCCACATGTATTTCGCTATACCGTTAGCCTGTTGGCGTTTCTTATGCTGGCTATTCTGGTGTTCGGTCTGCGCTATCACGGTCATGTCAGTCGCAAAATGGTTTTGGGAATAGGAGGCGCTGGTGGGTTTTTGGGCGGTGTCGCGGGCCTGCCCGGACCGGCCGTTATCTTGTTCTATATGTCTCGACCTCTGCCCGTGGCCGTGATCCGTGCGACGATCCTGTTATACCTGTTCGCCTTTGATTTTCTGCTGCTCGGGTACCTGACTGGCATGGACCGTATCACGCTGCCTGCTGTGATATTGGGTCTGGTTCTGGCGGTCCCCAACCTGGCTGGTAATTGGCTGGGTGGTTGGATGTTCCGGCCCGAGCGGGAAAAGCTGTATCGTGCCGCTGCGTATCTGGCGATAGCGCTTGCAGCCTTGTCGGGCTTACCGCTTTGGGGCTAGATGCCTCCTATGCGTATGAATGAAATCTCTTATGACAATGCGGCCCCTGTTGACGGATATGGTCCTGGGTTTTTCCGCATCGGTGGTCAGGTCTATGACGGGTCGGTACTGACCGGCCCGTCAGGATCAGCGAAATGGGGCGGGTACGACGACAGGGATGGTCTGTTGAAATTGGCGGGTCAGGTCGATGTGCTGTTTATTGGAACCGGCGCTGAGCTGGCCCATATTCCTTCTGATCTGCGCGCCGCCTTGGAAGATTCGGGGATCGGGGTTGAGATCATGAACTCTCCGTCCGCGTGCCGCACATACAATATCCTGTTATCCGAAGGGCGCCGTATTGCGCTGGCGCTGCTACCGGTCTGATCGGATTCTTTTCCTCTGTCCTTGCGCTTAGATGCCACCCAAATACGTTGCTGTCGGTATGCTGCGGCAAATCCCGCCTTTTGCCTCTGACGGCAATAGGATAAGCGGGATTCATGACATTGACCGTGACCGACCTGTCGATCGCCCGAGGGGGCGTTCCTGTGCTGGAAAATCTCAGCTTTTCGCTGGAGCCCGGAAAGGCGCTTATCCTACGCGGGCCGAACGGGATCGGTAAAACAACGCTGCTGCGAACGCTGGCAGGCCTGCAGCCTCCGCTTGAGGGGCAGATCGACGGGGCTGAGGACCGGATCGCCTATGCCTCACATTCCGACGGACTCAAGCCGACTCTGACCGTGGTGGAAAACCTGTCGTTCTGGGCGCAGGTCTTCGGCAGTCACAGCATTCAACCGGCCTTGGACGCGTTTGCTTTGACTGAGCTGTCGGATCGCCATGCCGGCAATCTGTCGGCAGGCCAGAAACGTCGATTGGGGTTGGCGCGGATGTTGGTCACCGAACGACCCATCTGGATGTTGGATGAGCCCACTGTGTCGCTGGATAAGAATGCAGTGCAGATGTTTGCAGACGCGGTGCGCGCGCATCTGGGGCAGGGTGGGTCTGCCTTGATTGCCACCCATATCGACCTTGGTCTGGACGGAGAGGTCCTGGATGTGGGGCCCTACAAGGCTAAACCGAAACCTGTCGATGATCTCGACGGAGGTTTCCTGTGATCGCCCTGCTTTTACGTGATTTGAATCTGGCCTTCCGTGCGGGCGGAGGGTTTGGCCTTGGCCTGGCGTTTTTTCTTATCGTCACCGTGCTGGTGCCTTTTTCAGTTGGCCCGCAATCCGCGTTGTTGTCCACGATTGCACCTGGCGTGCTATGGCTGGGGGCACTTTTGGCCTGCCTTCTGTCACTTGACCGGCTGCTTGCGCTGGATTGGGAGGACGGCTCGCTCGACCTATTGGCGACGGCGCCCCTGCCGTTAGAAGCGGTCGTAACGATCAAGTCTTTGGCGCATTGGCTGACTACGGGCTTGCCACTGGTTCTGGCCGCGCCCTTCCTGGGCGTTCTGCTTAATTTGCCTTTGCCCGGCTTTTTCTGGCTTGTCGTCTCACTTTTGATTGGCACGCCCGCGATGAGCGTCATCGGAACCTTTGGTGCCGCTCTTACGGTCGGCTTGAAACGCGGCGGATTGCTGCTGTCGCTTCTTGTGCTGCCTCTTTATGTACCGACATTGATCTTCGGGGCCGAGGTCGCGCGCCGCGGCGCAACCGGAATGGAAACGCAGACACCCTTGTTGATGCTGGCTGGGATCACTGCGGCGACGATTGCCCTGTTACCTTTTGCCAGCGCCGCCGTGTTGCGCATTAACCTACGGTGACACAGTGTAACTTTGACGGATGTCAATTGAGAATGAACCCGACTCGGACTAGATAAGGCCCATGTCTATCGCAGCCAAAGCCAATACCCTCTGGGAATATGCCAATCCGCGCAAGTTTCTTGCCACCAGTGAACGGGTGATGCCGTTCTTCTGGGGCGCGGCTTTGGTTTGCATCGTCATTGGTCTGGTGTGGGGATTTTTCTTCACACCCGATGATTACAAGCAGGGATCGACCGTCAAGATCATTTACCTGCATGTGCCCGCCGCACTGATGGCGATTAACTGCTGGCTTATGATGCTGGCGACCTCTCTGGTTTGGCTGGTTCGCCGTCATCATGTCAGTGCGCTGGCTGCGCGCGCGGCCGCACCTGTGGGCATCGTGATGACATTGATTGCGTTGGCAACCGGGGCGATTTGGGGGCAGCCTATGTGGGGCACCTGGTGGGCCTGGGATCCACGTCTGACCTCATTCCTGATCCTGTTCCTCTTCTATTTGGGCTATGTCGCCTTGTGGGAGGCGATCGAAGACCCTGATACGGCTGCCGATCTGACCTCGATCCTGTGTCTGGTGGGGTCGGTCTTTGCTATCCTCAGCCGTTATGCGGTGAATTTCTGGAATCAGGGGCTGCATCAGGGCGCTTCTGTCCTGCGGGCTGGTGCCGTGACTGGAGCGGATACCGAAGAGAAGGTCAGCAATATCTATTTCTATCCTCTGCTGCTCTGCATTGTCGGGTTCGTGTTGTTGTTCATCGCCTTGGTACTTTACCGCACGGGTACTGAAATTCGCACGCGTCGGACCAAGACTCTGCTGGCGCGGGAAAGGGCAAATGGATGATCCCTGATCTTGGAAAATATGCCGATACGGTGCTCTGGTCCTATGTGGTTTCCATCGGGCTTTTGCTGGCGCTGGTTCTGGTCAGCGTGATGAGGGGCCGCAGGGCGCAGGCTGAGCTGGAAAAAGTTGAACAAAGGATAAAGCGCAATGGCTAAGATCTCGCCCCTGATGATTGCGCCCCCGCTGATCTTTGGCGCCTTTGCGGTCCTTGCCGGTATTGGCATGTTCCGCGATGACCCAAACGCTTTGCCCTCGGCCCGTGAGGGCCAAACCGCGCCACCGGTTGTATTAACAGATTTTGCAGGCAAGCCACAATTTGACGACGCAACGTTGCGCGATGGACAGATCAAGCTGGTGAATTACTGGGCCAGTTGGTGCGCGCCTTGCCGGGTAGAACACCCAAACCTGCAGGCCCTGTCGGATGAAGGCATTCCTGTCTACGGTATCAATTATAAGGACAAGCTGGAAAATGCCGAGGCATTCCTGAACGAACTTGGTGATCCCTATACGGGTATCGGCCGGGATGAACAGGGACGCATGGCGCTGGACTGGGGCGTTTACGGCGTACCGGAAACCTATGTGGTCGACGGCGACGGAACCATTATCCTGCGCTTTGCTGGGCCGATTACCCAGCGCGTCATCGAAGGAACTATTCGGCCCGCTTTGGAAAAGGCTAAGGCCGATTAACGCGGCAGGGTGAGGGAAGAAACACCAGTCTTCTGAATGATCTGGTCACAATCATCCATCTTGGTGCTGTCACCGTCGCCCCTCTGGTTGGGCAGAACCAAGTGGGAGGTCGGTGAAAAAGCCAGGCACAGTATCCTGGCGCAAATGGAACGTAAAAAGGGCGCCCGACCGGGCGCCCTTTTTAGATTGCTCAGAGATCTTAGTCGGCCTTGGCCAGGTTCCGCAGCACGTAATGCAGCACGCCACCGTTTTCGATATATTCGATTTCGGGCGCGGTATCGATGCGGCACTTAAGGGTTATGGTTTTCTCAGAACCGTCACCGTAGGTGATGGTGCAGGGCACCTCTTGCAGCGGCTGGATCGTATCCAGACCGTGGATCGAGACGGTTTCATCACCCTTCAAGCCCAGCGTCTTGCGCGAGTCGCCACCGGTGAATTCGAACGGTACAACGCCCATGCCAACCAGGTTCGAGCGGTGGATACGCTCAAAGCTTTCGGCGATCACCGCTTTGACACCCAGCAGAGCCGTGCCTTTGGCCGCCCAGTCGCGCGACGATCCGGCGCCGTATTGCTCGCCACCGAATACAACCAGCGGCGTGCCCTGTTCCTGATAGGCCATCGACGCGTCATAGATCGAGGTCTGCTCGCCATCGGGGCCTTTGGTATAGCCGCCTTCAACCGCGTCCAGCATCTCGTTCTTAATGCGGATATTGGCAAAGGTGCCGCGCATCATGACCTCGTGGTTGCCACGGCGCGACCCGTAAGAGTTGAACTCGCGCGGTTGCACCTGACGGTCGGTCAGGTACTTGCCAGCGGGTGTGGTTGTCGCAAAGGAACCAGCGGGTGAGATGTGGTCGGTGGTGACCATATCGCCCAGAATGGCCAGAACCTTGGCGCCTTCGATGTTCGAAATGGTGCCGGGCTCGTGCCCCATGCCCTGGAAGTAGGGCGGGTTCTGGATATAGGTCGAGGTCGGTGGCCAGTCATAGGTTTCGGCATCGGTGGTATCGACCGCTTGCCATTTCTCGTCGCCTTTGAAGACGTCTGCATATTTCGACAGGAACGCCTCACGGGTGACCGTCTGTTCGACCAATTCCGCCACTTCTTGCTGGGTTGGCCAGATGTCTTTCATGAAGACATCATTGCCGTCCTTGTCCTGACCGATCGGTTCTGAGGTCAGGTCGATATCCATCGTACCGGCCAGCGCATAGACCACGACCAGTGGCGGTGAGGCCAGGTAGTTGGCGCGAACATCCGGACTGATACGGCCTTCGAAGTTGCGGTTACCCGACAAGACCGACGTGGCTACCAAATCGCCCTCGGCAATCGCCTCAGAGAGCTCTTTCTGGATTGGACCCGAGTTGCCGATACAGGTGGTGCAGCCGTAGCCGACAAGGTTGAAGCCGATCTTGTCCAGATCTTCCTGCAGGCCAGCGGCCTCAAGATAAGCAGAAACAACCTGCGATCCCGGTGCGAGCGAAGTTTTGACCCAAGGCTGACGGTTCAGACCCAAGGCTGCGGCTTTGCGGGCCACAAGACCAGCGCCGATCATGACATACGGGTTCGAGGTGTTGGTGCAGGAGGTGATCGAGGCGATCACAACCTTGCCCGATTCCAGGGTATAGTCTTCGCCTTTGACGGCGACTTCCTTACCCATGGGTCGCTTGAACGTCTCGGCCATTTCCCTGGTGAACGCCGCCTTGGCACCGGTCAGAGCAACATAATCCTGGGGGCGCTTTGGGCCCGAGATCGCGGGAACGATGGTGCGCATGTCCAGCGACAGGGTGTCGGTGTAGATCGGTGCGTAATCTGCGTCGCGCCAGAAGCCGTTTTCCTTGGCATAGGCTTCGACCAGCGCGATGCGATCTTCGTCACGGCCGGTGTTACGCAGATAGCGCAGCGTTTCACCGTCAATCGGGAAGAAACCACATGTCGCGCCATATTCCGGGGCCATGTTGGCGATGGTTGCCCGGTCGGCCAGCGGCAGACGGTCCAGACCTTCGCCGAAAAATTCGACGAATTTGCCCACAACACCCTTTGCGCGCAGCATTTCGACGACCTTCAGAACCAGATCGGTTCCGGTGGTGCCTTCGACCAGATCACCGGTCAGCTCAAAGCCCACGACTTCGGGGATCAGCATCGAGATCGGCTGACCCAGCATAGCGGCTTCGGCCTCGATCCCGCCGACGCCCCAGCCCAGAACGGCCATGCCGTTGACCATGGTGGTGTGGCTGTCGGTGCCGACCAGCGTGTCGGGATAGGCAACCTCGTTGCCATCCTGATCCGTGTCGGTCCAGACTGTCTGCGCCAGATATTCCAGGTTTACCTGGTGACAGATCCCGGTTCCGGGGGGCACAACGCGGAAGTTGTTGAAGGCACCCTGACCCCATTTCAGGAACTGATACCGCTCCATGTTGCGTTCGTATTCGCGGTCAACATTCATCTGGAACGCGCGCGGGTTGCCGAATTCGTCAATCATGACCGAGTGGTCGATGACCAGATCAACGGGGTTCAACGGGTTGATCTTCTGCGCGTCACCGCCCAGAGCCTTGATACCATCGCGCATGGCGGCCAGATCGACCACCGCCGGAACGCCGGTGAAATCCTGCATCAACACGCGGGCAGGGCGATAGGCGATCTCGCGGGGGTTCTTGCCACCTTTGGCGCCCCATTCGGCAAACGCCTTGATGTCGTCGACCGAGACGGAAAATCCGTCATCTTCGAACCGCAACATGTTTTCCAACACCACCTTCAGGGCGGCGGGCAGTTTCGAGAAATCACCCAGGCCGGCCTCTTGCGCGGCGGGGATCGAGTAATACGAGATGGACTTGCCATTCACGCTCAGGCTGCGGCGTGTCTTGGCGGTATCCTGTCCGACTTTGATGGGCATCTGTGGCCTCCCTCTCAAATGACGTGGAATATGGGATTCGCTGAGGGCTATCTGCATCACCCAAGCGCGCGGTTCAAGGTCCAACAGACCAGGTGCGGCAATTTTTGTATACCATTGCACACATTTTTGCGAAAACCTTGTGTCACCGGTCTCAAGAAACCTTGATTGGTGCTTGATCAGCGTTCCGTCTAAACCAGTAATGCACCCCATGAAACCCGAGAGCAAACATGTTCAAATCTGCAACCGCAACCGCGTTGGCGTCCCTGTTTCTGGCTACTTCGGCCATTGCAGAAAGCGGACCCGTAGTGGTGGAGCTGTTCACCTCGCAGGGATGTTCGTCCTGCCCCCCGGCTGACCGGATCATGCAGGATCTGGCCAATCGGGATGACGTCATCGGGTTGGCGCTGCATGTGGATTATTGGGACTATATCGGATGGGAGGATGAATATGCCGACCCCACCCATACTGAGCGTCAGCGCAGCTATGCCGGAAATTCCGGGCGTACGGTGATCTATACGCCTCAGATGGTAGTGAATGGTCAGCAGGATATTGTAGGGGCAGATACGGCAAAGCTGGATTACCTGATCGGCGACCATTCCAAGGCCGCTCCGCAGGCGTCGGTTTCGGCCTCGCGTACAGGAGATAACGTAACTGTTGACGTTTCCTCGATCAGCTTGCCACCGGATCAGGTCTATGACATCCGGGTGGTGCAATACACGCCAATGCGCCATGCTTCGATCCGGCGCGGAGAGTTGGCCGGACAAGAACTGGATTATGCCAATGTGGTCGAGGCCTGGACAGTAGCCGGGCAATGGGACGGGACAGCGCCTAAGACCTATAAGGTATCTTTGACGTCAGGTTTACCGGCCGTTGTGTTGGTGCAAGGGGTTGGCCATGGGCCGATTATTGCGGCAGCACGCGTTCGCTGATCAGGGCATGTCTTTGGCTTGGACGCCTAGCCCGTTCCAGGTTTTCCAGCGACGATGAATCCAGAACCACTGACCCATATGCTGTCGGACAACCGCCTCGAGGTCATCATTGGTGAACTGGGTCATCGTCTTTGGATCCGTATGTGGGACCGGTTCGTGCAGGATGATTTCGAAATCAACCCCATTGGGCTGACGCACCGCATAGCACGGAATCAGGTCGGCTTTGTATTTCATTGCCAGTTCAGCATTCAAAACCGACGTCACGGCCGGTTTGCCGAAAAAAGTCAGCTCTTCCCCGCCATGTGCGTGCAGGTCTGACACAATAGCGATGATCCCGCCTTTTTTGAGTGTCCGCACCATTTCGACCATCCCGCGACGGCCTTGTTCGAACATCGGGGCGCCGGTTTTGTAGAACGCATCGACATACATGTCGTTGAAGTAGGGGTTCGCCATTCGACGGTAGAGACAGCCAATAGGCTGACCGCTGCGTTCTTGAAGGGCAATACGCGCGGCCAGGTAATGGCCGAAATGCGCAGTGATCATCATCACAGGTCGCCCCTCTGCCAAGGCGGAATCAAAGGCAGCAAGGCCTGTACCCGTGACTTTGGCAAAGCGTTGGCGTTCTGTGAAATCCTCGGGCGAGAAGTGCTCCATGATCGCGCGCCCGGCGTTGTCAGGAACGGCCTTGCAGATGCGTTTCACTTCGGATTCAGTCAGGTCCGGGCAGGTGAGTTTCAGATTGCTGCGTACTCTTTTCGAGAACCCGACCAACGGTGCAAGGTTTCTCGCTATGGCGCCCATTGTGGCAATGCGTGTCTCATAGGGCAGCAACCGTAACGCTTTGATAACGCCTTTCAGGAACATGCCGGATACATAGTATTTGCCAAGCTCGGACCTGCTTAGTTCAGACTTTTCAACGGGCATCAGAAGGTCTCGGCGTCTGTTGTGAATTGCCGGGTCAGACATACAAGCCGATCGCGGTAACCACAAGCTTTCTGCTCGGCCAGAAATTTTGGCGCGCTTTCTCTCTTTATTCGTCGCCGTCATCATCCCGGAGCGTGATGGTTCCCTCATCGACAAGTGTCCGGATGGCGCCAATGATCTGGGTCATCGCCTCCTCTGCATCGGGTTGTTTGATTTTTCCGACCTCATCCATTTCTTCGCGCAGGTTTTCGGCCATACGCGACGACATGTTGGACAACAGGTAGTCAACCGATGCCCTGTCTCCTTCCGTTTCTGCACCGGCGAGCGCTGTAACCAGGACGGGTTGTTCCACACCGCGTAGAATGGCCGGTACATCACGGGGCAGAATGCGGGACGGGATATGGGCGAAGGTGAAAATGGATTGGCGAACTATGGTGGCAAAATCGGCGTCCTCTTCTTCTAATGCGCTCAGCAGGCCGTCCCGGGTCGAAGCAGCGGACTGATTCAGTATCGCGCCAACGCGGGCACCCGGTCCGTCGGCAAACGCTGTGGCAGGGCGCTGATCCATCTGAGCCGCCAGCGACCATCCGATCCGCTCGACGGCCTCTGGGCTGACATTTGCTGTTTTCGAAACCGCATAGGTAATACGCCGAGCAACTGGGCCGGGAAGGTGCCCTAGCAGTTGCGCAGCTTTGGCGGTTTCAAGTTTCGATAGCATCACGGCCGCAATCTCAGTGCTTTCGGCCTGCGCCATTTCGGCCAGATCTTCTGTAGGGATCTCTCGCAATCGCTGCCAAGGATCGCCGATCTGGCGTATGCCGGCCACTTTACGCAAACGCGCCGCAGTTGCCGGGGCGATTTTGCCGTTCACCACATCCAAAGCGCCCGCCAGACCATGTGGAAAGGACAGGCCAACACTGTCCAGCGCATCTGCAAATTCACCGGCAACAGCGTCCAAGGTAACCCGGTCGACAAGGCCCATTTTGCCCAGTTGGTGGGTTAGCTTTTCCTGTAAATCGTCGGGGAGCTCTTCCAGCGGAATGTCCGCCCCATCATTCAGCAAGAGACGTACAACCACCGCCGCCTTTTGTCGGCTGCTGAGGCTGCGGGCCACCAAGCGAAGGTCGTCATCGTTTTCTTTGGCCAGCTGGGCAGAAGCCCCCGGGGCCACCTGTACCAATGTGTTTGTGTTCTGCATCTGCCTGCGGTGCCAAAGTTCCTGTTCCACAGGCAGATTACAGAGAGTCGGGTAAAGAAAGGCTGAAGCTTAGTAGTTGTAGGTCAGTCCGGTGCGGATCGCCTCGCGCAGGGAAACCTCTGCCCAGGTTCCTTCGCCGCCACGTGCTTTGATTTCACGCCACTGCGCAATCGCCAGATCAGTTTTGCCCTCGGCGACAAAGCCTTGCGCCATATAGGAACGTGCCAGGATATTGTCGGGATTTGCGTTAATTGCACCTTCATAGAACAGGTTGGCCAGTTCCAGCTTGCCCATCTTCCGATAGGTAAATCCCCAATAGGTCAAGACGCGATCGTCATTCTGGTCCATCACGCGCAGCACGCCTTGGGCGTTTTTGAACTGCCCGTCATAGGCCAGTTCACGCACGGCGTGGTACAGCTGATCCTGAGTGAAATTGGTGTTGCTGGGCTTTACGCATTTGCCCGCGGCCTCATCATAGACCCGTCCGAACAGACATTTCTTGGTGGTGTTTGTTGTTTTTGGCGGCGTCGATCCCCCGCCGCCACCTGCGGCATGAACCATGGGGGCAAATGTAAGGGCCTGAATTGCAATAACCGAAGCTAGGATGAGGCGCATAATTGGTCTCCGTTCGTAGGGCTGCTCAGAATAAGCATAGCGCGTTCTATACAAAAGCTAACAACTGATCGCGCGAATTTATTCACAAGTTAGAAAGCGGGAATGATCCTGCCGTGATCAAGCAAAGAAAAACCCGCACAAAAATTTTGTGCGGGTCAGTATTGCAGAGTCTTTACGAAATTTTACTCGCCAAACACCCGGGCAAAGATCGTATCGACATGTTTGGTGTGATAGCCGAGATCGAATTTCTCTTCGATCTCCTCCTTGCTCAACGCGGCGGTCACGTCAGTATCTGCCAGAAGTTCTTCTTTGAAGTCTGTGCGGTGTTCCCAGACCTTCAACGCGTTGCGTTGAACCATAGCATAAGCCTCTTCCCGGCTGACCCCTGCCTGCGTCAGCGCCAGCAGAACCCGCTGGCTCATCACTAGACCGGGGAACTTGTTCATGTTCTCCATCATGTTCTCGGGGAAGATCAGCATTTTGTCGATCACGCCCGTCAGTCGAGCCAGAGCAAAATCCAGTGTGATCGTGGCGTCCGGCCCAATCATGCGTTCCACCGAGGAGTGTGAGATGTCGCGTTCGTGCCAGAGCGCCACATTCTCCATCGCCGGGATCACCGCCGCGCGCACCATGCGCGCCAGCCCGGTCAGGTTCTCGGTCAGTACAGGGTTCTTCTTGTGCGGCATCGCCGACGACCCTTTCTGCCCCATCGAGAAGAACTCGGCCCCCTCAAGAACCTCGGTCCGCTGCATGTGACGGATTTCAATGGCAACGTTTTCGATGCTGCTGGCGATCACGCCCAACGTGGCAAAGAACGCGGCATGGCGGTCGCGGGGGATGACCTGCGTGCTGATCGGTTCGGGCACCAGTCCCAGCTTGTCGCAGACATGCTCTTCGACCTGAGGGTCGATATTGGCAAAGGTGCCGACCGCGCCGCTGATCGCACCTGTTGCAATCTCGGCCCGTGCGTCGCGCATGCGGGATAGGTTGCGATCCATCTCGGCATAGAAGCGCGCGAATGTCAGGCCCATTGTGGTGGGCTCGGCGTGGATGCCGTGGCTGCGGCCGATGCGGACAGTGTCCTTATGTTCGATCGCGCGGCGTTTCAGAGCGGCCAGCAAACCTTCGAGGTCGGCGATCAGGATGTCGGCAGCGCGGGTCAGCTGAACGTTGAAACAGGTATCCAGCACGTCCGAGCTGGTCATGCCCTGATGCACGAAACGCGCCTCATCACTGCCGACATGCTCGGCCAAATGGGTCAGAAAAGCGATGACATCGTGTTTGGTGACGGCCTCAATCTCATCAATGCGGGCCACATCGAATTCCACATCCTTTGCCTTCCACACGGCCTCGGCGTTTTCACGCGGGATCACGCCCAGATCGGCCATGGCGTCACAGGCATGGGCCTCGATCTCGTACCAGATGCGGAACTTCGTCTCGGGCGACCAGATGGCGACCATGTCGGGGCGGGAATAACGTGGAATCATTGGCAGCGGCACCTTTTTATGATTTGGCAGAGGTCGTTGCGGCGCGGTTTAAACCCAGCCGCCCTACGGAACAAGGCGCGAGTGCGGTGATGAGACGGTTTGCCCTGATTTTATCCCTTTGGCCTGGTGTTGCGGCAGCGACAGAGTTCTGGCCGCTAACGGGTGATGAAATTGCCGAAGCCTTGTCGGGCAAAAAACTAACTTATGGCGACGGCATCTGGCAAACATTCGACCAAAGCGGGGTGACCCATTATTTTTCGGGTCGTCCCAGCACCGGAAAGTGGGCCGTGCAGGGCGATCAGTATTGCTCGGTTTGGCCGCCTTCGGATATCTGGGCGTGTTATGATGTTCTGCAAAGCGGTGTCATCATTCGATTTATTGACGGCGCAGGCGAGATCACAGACGGGTATTATCCCGAATGAACTTTCCAAACGAACTGACCGACTTCGAAGGGGACTGGAGCCTGTCACGCACCATTCGGGATGCGCGGGCCGGGCAGGTGGTTTTAGCCGATGGCTCTGCGCGATTCACCAGGTCCAAAGACGGTCTGATCTATGACGAGACGGTAACTCTGCGCATTCCGGGCCAGCCCGAAATGATGGGAACGCGCCGATACCTGTGGCAAGACAAGGGCGAAAGCGTTGCGGTGCATTTTGATGACGGGCGTTATTTCCACGCTCTCAAGCTGGGCCAGGCGCAGGCTGCGGATCACCATAATTGCCCGCCGGACAGCTATGACGCAGTCTATGATTTCTCGGGCTGGCCCTGTTGGAGGGTCCGTTGGACCGTGTCCGGCCCCCGGAAATCATACGAAATGAATACGGAATACATGCTGCGGTAGCGTAATCATCTTGCAGATGCGGCGCTGACAGGGCATTCCTGTTGCAGAATCTCGGTCCGTTTAGGGAGAAACAACATGAATGCGAACGTATTGGCCAATGCATTTGGCCCACGTGAAGGGACGGCGCTGCGCGTCAAACAGGTGGTTTTGGTTGCTTTGGGCATCGTTGCCTTGGCGGTCGCCGCCAAGATCAAAGTGCCGATGTGGCCGGTTCCAATCACCATGGGTACATTTGCGGTTCTGACCATCGGCACCGCCTATGGCGCACGGCTGGGTCTGGTAACCATGATGGGCTATCTGCTGATCGGCGCGCTGGGCTTTGACGTGTTCGCGGGCTCTTCGGCTGAAAAATTCGGCCTGACTTACATGATGGGTGGCACTGGCGGCTATCTGGTCGGATATGTGCTGGCTACCCTGATGCTGGGTACACTGGCCGCGCGCGGCTGGGACCGTTCGGTCGTGAAAATGGCGCTGGCGCTGGTACTGGCCAACGTTCTGATCTACGTCCCCGGCCTGCTGTGGCTGGGCCAGCTCTATGGCTGGGACCAGCCGATCCTGGCATGGGGCCTGACACCATTCCTGGTGGGTGATGCGATCAAGCTCGCGCTGGCCGCGCTGCTGATCCCCGGCCTGTGGAAGCTGGTGGGCGACGCCCGCACCTAAACCACAGTCAACCTGGTTGACATGAACCGCGCCCGGAGCGATCCCGGCGCGGTTTTTTGTTGCGCCAACAAGAGGCTGGACAAAACCGGCTGACACAGTTCAAGCTGTAGCAATAGAAACAACAGGTTATTCAGATATGCCTAATCTATTGAGGGCTGTAACCCTTTCCTGCGCGGTTGTTTGCGCCGGGGCAGGGAGTGCAAAAGCCGAAACACCGATCACCTATACTGATGAAGGGCGCGCCTTGTTCAGCTTTGCGGTACCAGATTTTTGGTCGGTTCGTACTGGCGGCCCGCGTGAGGTCGATGACACCGAGCTGAACGATCCCCGCGCGGTTGCCCGAGTCATGGGGATCAAACCGGTAACGGATGACAACGTATGGATTGGATTTGTCTCGCCATCTGGTGTGTCATCCATCGACGGTGGCCTGCGATACCTTCAGGATATCGACAAGTTTCTGGTCAAAGATCCGATCGTTTCGGAAACAGTCGCAACCCGGATCGGAGGTCTGCCAGCGCGGGTTATCCGCGGTACCGGCACCCGTGATCGGCGGGGGATAAATTTCACGGCCACAGTGATTGACTTGCCGCGTGATCGCGTGGCTGTCGCAGTGGCCGTATTAAGAGACGGCGCCGATCCTGGCTATGTGGACGACCTGAATGCCGTATTCGCGTCATTCCGGTCGCTTCAGTGAGGAGGTTTGGATGACTCGAAAGCTGATGAAACGGTCGATCGCCGCGCTGGTATTCGGTTTGACCAGTATCACCTTGTCTGCCTGCGACGGCGTGACGGTTGGTGTGGGATACGGATATGATCCGTTCTATGACTCGATGCTTTGGAACGACTACTATCACGACGTTGATGTGGACATTGATGTAAATCGTCCACCGCAGGGTAAGCCTCCGGTCAAACCCAAACCTCCGGTCACCAAGCCCCCGGCGCGCCCACGCCCCCCTGTCGCCAAGCCCCCCGCACGTCCACCGGTTGCCCGGCCACCAGTTGCCCGGCCGCCTATTCACCGCCCGTCACCGCGGCGGCGCTGATGCGGATCAGGACAGCAATTCCGTCGTGATTTTCGCTGTTCCTTCAAGTGTCCTGTGAACAGGGCACTTGTCGGCGATTTCAAGCAGACGTGCGCGCTGATCCTGATCCAAGGGGCCCTCGAGCCGGATTTTGCGGCGGAACAGATCGACCTTGTTGTCAGTGATCAGACCCGCATCCTGTGCGTGGACCTTGTTATGGCAAACATCGACAGTGATGCCTGTTAGTGGCCAGCCCTTGCGCCGCGCATACATCCGGATTGTCATCGAAGTACAGGCTCCCAGACCCGATGACACAAAGCCATAGGGCGACATACCGCGGTCGGTGCCTCCATATGAGGCCGGTTCGTCTGCTACAGCATGATGCTTGGGGCCGGACTGAATGTCTTGCTGGAATCCGTTGGGATCGGCCTCAGTCACCCGCACCACGCCTTCGGGCGCACCCGGTGGTGGGGCAGGCGGGCGCAGCACCACATAGCGCGTAACCCAAGCCGCTATTACATCTGCCGCATATTCCGCATCCGCCGCGCGTGTAATCAGGTGATCAGCGTCGTCCAGCGTCACAAAGCTTTTGGGATGTTTGGCTGCCAGAAAGATCGCGCTTGCATTGTCAATACTAACCGTTTCGTCGCGTGGCGCATGAAGTATCAGCAGCGCGGCCTTCAGATCCGCAATCGCAGGGGTTAGCGCGGATTGGGCGATATCTTCGACGAACGCTTTGCCAATACGGAACGGGCGACCACCCAAAGTGACCTCGGCCGATCCCTTTTGTTGGATTTCCGACAGTGCGGCGTCGAAATGGTGCGAGACATGCCCTGGATCGGCAGGCGCGCCCAGCGTAACAACGGCCTTAACACTCGAAATACCAGCTCGGGCGCGCAGAACCGCTGCCCCTCCGAGAGAATGCCCGATCAGCAGAGACGGGGACATGTTCCGTCCAGCCAGATACCGTGAGGCGGCGATCAGATCCTCAACATTCGAGGTGAAAGTGGTGTTTGCAAATTCGCCGTCTGAATGACCCAAGCCTGTGAAATCAAACCGCAATACCGCGATACCCATCGCTGCCAGACGGGCTGCGATCCTGCGCGCGGCCGGGATATCTTTTGAACAGGTAAAGCAATGGGCAAACAATGCCGTAGCAAGGACAGGCCCGTCCGGCAGGTCGAGGCGTGCAGCCAGTTGGTGGCCGTCGTGACCGGCAAAGGTGATGCGTTCGGTGGGCATGGCAGTTCCTTACGTCATGAGGTGCCTCAATATTGTGGCCGCCAGCGAGGGGTCTCAACCCCAATGTAAGAAGCGTCACGGGAAGGTGAGACTGGGTCAGGTGCCGGCGGAGTTCTGGCGCGATAGGTTGAATCAACTTTTGTGATGCGTTCCCAATCAAACATTCACTTTAATAAAGCGAACGCCACCTTCATCTTGAGCCTGTCGAACATAACCAGCCACGGAGGCAACAATGGTACATCTCACTTCTCAGCCACATGGCACAAATCTTCGAGTAGATTTACTGATCGCTATCGCCGTAACTGCGGTCGTCAGTTTTGCCGCGGGTCAGAACTGGACACAGCCGACATCTTTTGCCAGCGCGGAAATCGAGGACTGGCATGGGAACGTCAAACGGTCAAACTGGCCGAACTGAGGGGTCAGGCCAGCCCCATAAGCTGTGGGTCAAAGGGATAGGTGGAAAGGTTTTCATACCCATCCTCAGTGATCAGAACCTGATCTTCGAGTTTGATTGAGAAATCTGCACCTATCTCGCCAACCGCGGCTTCGACGCACAGAACCATGCCCGGTTCCAGTTGGTAATCGTAGGCACCTGCAACGGCCTTGTCCGGATAGGCGACCAGAGGCCACTCGTCACACAGGCCAACGCCGTGCATCAGGCAACCGTATTTCTGATCCTGAAACTTGTCATCCAGCCTGTGACTGTTGGCGGTCAGTTCGGGGATCGTAACACCGGGTCTCAGCATCTCCATATTGGTCATGATATGCTCATGCGCGTGCTGCATGGCATAGACCATATCCGGGCGGGGTTTTTCGTCCCCGATCCACCAGGTGCGCGAGATATCGATGCAGATGCCGTAAGACCCGATCAGATCGGTATCGAAGGCGATGATTTCATTCTTTTGCGTGATCCGGGGACCACATTCCTGAAACCAAGGGTTGGTGCGCGGGCCTGACGCCAGCAGGCGGGTTTCGATCCACTCACCCCCTCGCCGGATGTTTTCGGCATGCAGAATGGCCCAAATGTCGTCTTCCGAGGTTCTTCCGTCTCCGACATTGGCGCGGGCAAATGCCTCCATCTCGGCCACCGCGGTCTCGCAGGCGTGATTGGCACAACGCATCGCCAGAATTTCGTCCGGGCCTTTCACGGCGCGGGACTTTTCAGTGACTTCCTCGCCTTCCATGATCTCGAACCCCTGGGCCTCAAGGGCGCGCAAACCGTGCAGCATGATCTTGTCCACGGCCAGCCGCTTGTTGCCGCCGCCATGCGCATCAATCAGCGCCCGCACTTCGTTCGAGAGCACATCCGCCGCAACATCGACCTTGTCGCCGCGATCGAAATAGAACAGGTCGGCGCCCGAACGTTGTTCCTTAACTAACGGGTTGAATTTGCTTAGAAAAGGTGAGTTTTTATAATCCCAGATCACCATATACCCGTCGGCACATAACAGCACCGCGCGGAAGGGGTTATGCGTGTTCCAGAGCTGCATGTTGGTGCTGTCTGTGGCGTATCGAATGTTCAGAGGATCAAACATCAACAAGCCACCATAGCCACGATCTACGATGGCCTTGGTCAGACGTTTCCACCTAAACTCACGCATCCTCTCAAGGTTCGGCAAGGACAGCCCGGCGGCTTCCCATTCGGCGAAGGCCAGCTGTGTGGGGCCGATCTCGATCCGGTCCAAATCATTGGGCGTGCCGTCCCCAAGCGCTGTGCCTTTGGTGGGGTCGATCTTGCGGATATCTCTATGGTGACGGTTCATAGTAGCCCTCCCTGCCTGTCTATCGAGCGTGAAGAAGCATTCTTTCAGCGTCTTGATAATTTGCGACCGCCATCCGTCGCTTTTTGACCGACAAGTCGAAGTGCCGATGTTAGGTCGGGTTCATGACGACCATTTTGCAGACCTCTACTCCCTATGATCCTTTGAAACCCCGCCCGCTGCCGGGTATTCAGCCCGCCAGTATGGAAACTTGGTTGCATCAGGACGAAGCGTTCGCGGCCCAGATGGAATATCGGGAAGCGTTGCTGAAAGAGCGTCACGCTGATGTTCTTGCGCTGGCGCTCGAAGCCGAACCAGCCGCACAAGAAGTCTTGGACCTGGTGTTGCAATATGCGTACCCCGGATGCTCAGACCTCGTCACGAGAGCCGATGGGCAGAAGGTCCAGATTGATCGGCAGGCCCCAATGGAAACCCTTTGCAGACTGGTGCAGGAGGATATCTGTATCTTGCAAAAGCAAGGGGACGAACATGTTTTGACTGGCGCGGTTTTGTGTTTTCCAGCCAGTTGGCGACTGTCAGAAAAATTCATGCGTCCCCTGATCGACATCCATGTACCGGTCAACAGCTACGACGAAAGCATCGCGCGCCGTGTCCAGCGGTTGTTTGATGGAATTCAGCCCGATAAGCCGCTCTGGCGGTTTAATGCGCTGTGGTATGAGGATGCCGATCTGCATCAGCCTCGAAGCGCTACAGAACCGCGCGAGGTCAGTTCACCCGGAGCCGCGTGCTATTTGCGCAGCGAGAGGCAAACATTGTTGCGGCTGCCGAAAACGCGGGCTGTGGTTTTTTCGATCCACACCTATGTTCTTGAGGCGGAAGCCTTCGCCAAAAAGAAAACCCCACCTGACGGCGGGGCTTCCTAGGAGGGTCTTATTGGAATTAGTCTACATGCCTAAAGCAGTTGCCACACCGGCAAAGGCACCGCTGGTGCTGAGCGCTGATATTGCAACCGAATAGGCAAGTACCTGAGTATTCAGGCGGAAATCTTCACCTCGGATCAGGTTGACGGCAGCCATCGAGGCCGCGATCGGGACCGACACGCTGGCCACGGCACCCGTAAGTCCCCAACTGGTAAGTCGCAGGATATCATTGGGTTTCTCGTGGTCGAGGGGGGGAGTGTCGGTCCGATCATCCGGTTTCTGCTCGATCGGTTCTGTCCGAAAAGCAATGCTAAGCAACTGCTCGTCTGACAGCTGGATTGGCCGCGCATGTGAGGTCTGCGTTTTGTTTCTTGGCTCATCCAGATCTTCTGTCTCCGTTAATTCAAGACCTGCAAACGGCCCGGAAACGGATTCGAAAATTTGTTTTCTGTCCCGCTGTTTAACGGGCGCCAGAGTGTCAAAAGCACTCATGAATTGTTCCATGGTCAGGACTGTATTCGGAGACAGCCATTCCACGCGCTGAGTCGCACAGATATCAACCATGCGATACAGGATCACAACAAGCATAAGCTCCGAGATCTCGCTGTCGTCCAGCAAGGCGGATACAGGGGTAATTGTGACCGTCAACCGGTTTTCGGGCAGGGTCACCCGGGGTTTCGAGAGGGTTCTCAGACCGGCCGCACGGTCCCGCCGTTCAAACCGGTCTTCTGTTTCAGCCAGTTGGGTATCCAGCGTAAGGCGCACGAGGTACTGACTTGAGACGATGCTCGCCTCGGTCGTGTTCAGGATCGTTTTGCGCTCAACAAGATGGCCGTAATCTTCCAGGGTCGCCGCCACAATGGCACCAAACCGCTCGATCGCGCCATTGGTCTTGCCTGTGAACTGCAGGCCGCCGTGATAGCTGTGCTTCGGAGTCACTGCGCATTCCTTTGTGCATTCCGTCAGATGACTCAAATTATCAACAGATAAGGGAAAGAATTGGGCGGAAATGGAAAAAAATGAGAAATCGGCAAGATTGATTACGCATTGGAAACCTAGGCATTTTAAGGGCTATTTAGCGTCTGTGGCGACAATGTGTCTGAATTGCGGTCGCTCTACATGACAGACCGACACAATCATCCGTCGATTCGAGCAGCCATGATTGCGATGGATTCTTGGTACACCGTCGCGGCATTCCACTGTTGAATGACCGCAAAATTCGGTTGGCCCGGTTGATATCCGCGTCCGGGCTTCCAGCCCTTTTTACGCAGGAAATTAGCGGTCGAGGCCAGCGCATCGGTCATGTTGTAGAAATCGACCTGACCGTCACCGGTGGCATCAACACCGTATTCCAAGGCATTGCCCGGCAGAAACTGTGTATGTCCCAGTTCACCGTGTTTGGCACCAACGGTGTTGGTCGTAATGCTGCCTTGATCAACCAGTTTCAGTGCTCCAATGGCGTGAGGGACAAAGAACTCGGATCGGCGACAATCGTAAGCCAAAGTAGTTATTGCTGACACAACCTGACTGTCGCCCATGAAATTCCCAAATCCTGTTTCCATTCCGTGGATAGCGATCAGGATGCCTGCTGGTACCCCATACTGACGCTCAAGCGTCGCATAGAACTGGGGGTTTCTGGCTTTGCGTTTGCGGCCTTGTGCAACGATGGTATCCGCGCCGCGGATCTGCATGAATTTATCCAGCGAATACCTAAAGCTCTTTTGGTTTCGGTCCGCGGCAATGGTTCTGGTGGCGTATTGGCTTTGGCTCAGCGCTTGCAGACCTTTCTTTTTCACACCAGCGCGCCGGGCCTGTTTGGCGAAATCCTGTTTCCAAGCCTCAAATCCGTTCCCGGTGTTGCCGCAGGGGGCCGCCGCCGCAAAACCTGGGAGAGAAAATGCCAGAATAAGAGCAAACCGAAACATCGTGTAATCCGATCCAATGAAATGACATAAGCAGCCTAGGCAGGTAAGCCGCGCCCGAAAAGGGGTTAATACAAGTCGAGTTCCCCGGTGCCCTTCAAGCTTTCGAACCACTCATCCGGCGTTTTGTCGATTTTAGCATGCTTGACCATCATAGCATTCATATTGGGGAGATCAGACGAATCCGGCCAGTTTTCAGGGTTCCACAGATCCGAGCGTATGACGCATTTGGGGCAATGTGCGAAAGCGGTCTCGACATGAATCAGAAGGGCCAGCTTAGGGGCGTGATCCTTCACCGCCAGACTGTTCAGCAGATCGGGGTCAGTACATATGCGTGCGGTTCCCCGGATGCGCAGAGTCTCCATCTTGCCGGGCACAAAGAAGATCACGCTGACGCGCGGGTCCAGGAGAATATTGTGAAACGTATCGGTCCGCTTGTTTCCGGGTCGGTCGGGAATGGCGATCAGATTATCCGAGACCACCCGGACAAACCCTTCGGGATCCCCCCGAGGAGAGATATCCAGATAGCCGCCGGGGTTGGCAGAGGCGATCAAGCAGAAGGTCGACTTGGCGATAAAGTCACGGCATATGCCGTCCAGCGCGGTCTGTTCCTTGGCGATGATCTGGGGAAGGGGCGCGCCAGTGATGCGTTCCAGCTCCTCTGTCGACGTGATGAAATCCGAAAATGGGGCGAATGCGGTTTCGGCTGACATGCGATCTCTCCTAACCGGGGTAACGGCAACTGTGAAAGATCGTGCCAAACGAAACAAGGGGCGCCCGGTGGACGCCCCTTTAGAATTTTCGACGAAAATTCTGGATCAGCAGCTGTAATACATGCCGTACTCAACCGGGTGCGGCGTGTGTTCGTAGGTTTCGACTTCGTCCATCTTCAGCGCGATGTAGCCGTCGATCTGGTCTTTGGTGAACACGTCGCCCTGCAGCAGGAAGTCGTGATCCGATGCCAGAGCTTCCAGAGCCTCACGCAGCGAGCCGCAAACGGTCGGGATGTCGGCCAGTTCTTCGGCAGGCAGATCGTAGAGGTTCTTGTCCATGGCTTCGCCTGGATCGATCTTGTTCTTGATGCCGTCCAGACCAGCCATCAGCAGCGCGGCAAACGCCAGGTAGGGGTTTGCGGCCGGATCAGGGAAGCGGGCTTCGACGCGCTTGGCTTTCGGGCTTTCGGTCCATGGAATACGGACACAACCCGAACGGTTACGAGCCGAGTAAGCACGCAGGACGGGGGCTTCAAATCCGGGGATCAGACGCTTGTAGCTGTTGGTCGCCGGGTTGGTGAAGGCATTCAGTGTCTTGGCGTGCTTCAGGATACCGCCGATGAAGAACAGTGCCTCGTCCGACAGATCAGCATACTTGTCGCCAGCAAACAGAGGCTTGCCGTCCTTCCAGATCGACATGTTCACATGCATGCCGGTACCGTTGTCGCCTGCGATTGGCTTCGGCATGAAGGTCGCCGATTTGCCGTAGGCATGCGCCACGTTATGGATGATGTATTTGAACTTCTGCAGCTCATCTGCCTGTTTGGTCAGGCTGTCAAAGATCAGGCCCAGCTCGTGCTGGCATGACGCAACCTCGTGGTGATGCTTGTCGACCTTCATGCCCAGACGCTTCATGGTCGACAGCATTTCCGAACGCAGATCCTGGGCTTCGTCGATCGGGTTGACCGGGAAGTAACCGCCCTTAACCCCCGGGCGGTGGCCCATGTTGCCCATCTCGTATTCGGTGTCGGTGTTCCAGGATGCATCAGTTGCATCAACTTCGTAAGATACTTTGTTGATGCTGTTGGAAAAACGAACGTCGTCGAACAGGAAGAACTCGGCTTCAGGACCCATATAGGCCACGTCGCCGATACCGGTTGCTTTCAAGTAGGCTTCGGCTTTCTGGGCGGTGCCGCGCGGGTCACGCTCATAAGCTTCGCCGGTGTCGGGCTCAACAACTGAGCAATGCACGCAGATGGTTTTCTCTGCGTAAAACGGATCGACATAGGCGCTGTTGGTATCGACCATCAGTTTCATGTCCGAGGCTTCGATGGACTTCCAGCCAGCGATGGAAGAGCCATCGAACATGAAGCCTTCTTCAAGGAAGTCTTCATCTACCTGATCGGCTACCAGGGTGACGTGCTGCAGTTTGCCGCGCGGGTCAGTGAAGCGGACGTCGACATATTCGGCGCCTTCGTCCTTGATTAGCTGAAGAACTGCGTCCTTGCTCATTCTCTTGATTCCTCTGAATTGAAGATTTGGTCTTGTTACAGTGCGTCCGAACCGGTTTCGCCGGTACGGATGCGAATTGCTTGTTCGACGGGTGAGACAAAGATCTTGCCATCGCCGATCTTGTCGGTTTTGGCGGCGGAAACGATGGCTTCGATGGCGGCATCGACCAGATCGTCGTCCAGCACAACCTCGACCTTCACCTTGGGCAGAAAGTCGACCACATATTCCGCGCCGCGGTAAAGTTCAGTGTGACCTTTCTGACGGCCAAACCCCTTGACCTCGATCACGCTGAGGCCCTGGACTCCGACGTCCTGCAGCGCCTCTTTCACTTCGTCCAGTTTGAACGGCTTGATGATCGCTTCGATCTTCTTCATACCGGGCTCCCTTTAACTCTTGTCAGGATGGCACTGACCACGTCTAAGATCGGGCGGCAATGTGAATGAGAAAATGGCGATGCCGGGTTGCATGGAAATTGGATGGCCGGTGAAATTTTGAACAGTTTGCACAAAAAATAGTCAAAATTGAATCGCACGAGGGTTCAGCATGACAGACTTACTGACTGCAGCACAGATGCGGGCGATCGAACAAGCGGCCATTGAGTCCGGTGAGGTGACCGGTCTTGAGCTGATGGAACGGGCTGGGCAGGGTGTTGTCGAGGCGATTTTCGAGGAGTGGCCAGAGTTGGACAAGCGAGGGGCCAGCCCCTCGCGTTCCCTGACGTATCCGCGGCCAGATGAAGAGGATCCGTTGCGGGCAGTTGTCTTGTGTGGGCCAGGAAACAACGGTGGGGACGGGTTCGTCGTGGCCAGGCTTTTGCGGGAGCAAGGGTGGGAAGTCGCGGTGTTTCTGTATGGCGACCTAGAGAAGCTGCCGCCGGATGCGCGGGTGAATTATGAGCGGTGGCTGGAGCTGGGTGAAGTTTCTAAGCTTACCCTGCCGACACCGACCAAACGTGAAGTTTCCAAGTTGGAGAAACACGCAGCCCGACCGTCAAGTTCGCAAGGCCCTGATTTGATATTGGATGCTTTGTTTGGAACAGGGCTAATACGTCCGATTGGTGGATTGAAACCTGCTCTTGCCAAGCTTCAGATAGGTTCAGAGGCGGATGCCGATCCGTGGTGGCCGCGCGTCGTTTCGGTCGACATTCCGTCTGGTCTTTGCGCTGATAGCGGTAGGATTCTGGGGGACGAAGGTGTAATTGTTGGCGCCCACCTAACAGTGACGTTTCATAGCAAAAAGCGTGGACATCTTCTGGACGTAGGGGCCCAGTTCTGTGGAAAGACCGTCATAGTTGACATTGGGCTGTCTTCACCAAGCGATCTCGGTTCGATCTCGCGCATGTCTTTGGCTGATCTGCATAGCGAGCGACGTTTGGGGAGAGTGCTGTCTCGATTGGTAGATGAAAGTGGATTGCCACAGAATCTCAGCAAGGCTTCGTTTGAGCACAAATACTCGCACGGCCACGCCTTGATCATGACCGGAGGCCCCGGCAAAACCGGTGCTGCGCGGCTGGCAGCGCGGGGGGCGCTGCGGATTGGGGCGGGGCTGGTGAATCTGGGCGTGCCTCCTGCGGCTCAGATGGAGGTTTCGGCGCAAGTGACGGCGGTCATGTTGCAGCGGGTCGAGAGCGCGGATGGTCTGTCGAAAATCCTAGAGGATGAGCGGCTGAACGCTTTGTGTCTCGGCCCCGGATTGGGGCTGGACCGTGCGCGCGATCTGGTGCCGGTTGCGTTGGCTGCGGAGCGGGCGACGGTTCTGGATGCTGACGCACTGACGGCTTTTGCGGATGATCCTGCAGCCCTGTTTGGGATGCTGCATGAAAACTGTGTTCTCACTCCGCATGGCGGCGAGTTTGCACGGTTGTTCCCGGACATTGCGGAAAAACTGAAAGCGGTTCCCATCAAGGGTCCGGCCTATTCCAAAGTGGACGCCACCCGAGAGGCTGCCAGGCGGGCAGGGTGCGTGGTTCTGTTCAAGGGGCCCGATACCGTGATTGCGGATTCGAACGGGCGATGCTCAGTGAATTCGGCCGTCTATGAACGTGCGGCGCCCTGGTTGGCGACAGCCGGGGCCGGCGACGTGTTGGCGGGGTTTATCACCGGGTTGCTGGCGCGGCGGTTCTCGCCTTTGCAGGCGGCGGAAACTGCGGCATGGCTGCATGTGGAATGTGCGCGATCTTTCGGGCCGGGGTTGATCGCTGAAGATTTGCCCGAACAGTTGCCACGGGTTTTGCGGGAAGTGGGTTCTTAATCGCCTCGGCGAAAATCCGCCGCTGCAGTATTCGATGTCCCAAAATGAGCGTATGATGAAATTCAGGTCAGGCGTCAGTATTGCGGCAAGCGGTCTGGGTGACTTGGATGACATATATTCTATCGTTTTGAAGTAGATCAAATTAACACCCTTCAGCTGCGGTTGTATTCGCACAAGATGCGCGAGCTGAATGGGCCCGAGACAGGGGATCATAGAGAAATCGCGCACAAGCGAGCAGTGCCCGTAAATGGATCCATTATGGTGAATGACTATGACCCAGAAAGTATCGATAAGCACGATTGCGACTTGTCTGACCGCTGCATCGGCCATCCCAGCAGCGGCAGAGCTTAGATATAACAACAACAGCGGCGGTTATGTTGAGCTGTATGGCCAGTTTAACCCCGTAATTGTCTCGGTTGACGACGGGGATGAGACGGAAACCCGTTTGCTGGACAATGATCTGTCCAACAGCCGTGTAGGGCTGTTTTTGATGCAACCCTACGGTAGCAATGAGTTTACCTTCCGGTTCGAATCCGGTCTGGGCCTGCCGAGCACGGGGAGCGCCAACCAGGATGGGACAAATGCCGATGGTTGGAACCGTGAAGATATTCGGCACGTCGATTTTGCGCTGAAGGGGGGCTTTGGTAAGTTCTCTGCCGGGCAGGGCAGCATGGCCTCGGACGGGGCGGCAGAATCCGATCTGTCCTATGTTGGTACCGCGCTCTATTCCTTTACCAACGATGAGAATGGCGCATTTTTCTACCGTGAGGCTGATGGTATGCTCAGCGGCATTACCGTTGGTGACACCTCTGATAACTTCGATGGATCACGGCGCGGGCGCATTCGCTATGACACGCCGGATTTCAATGGGTTTTCAGCAGCCATAGCCTATGGTCAAAACATCCTGTCCAGCAGCGATGACGATGATTACTACGATGTGTCGGTGTCCTATGGAAATACCTTATCCAACGGGGTGGAGATTGCTGCATCCCTCGCCTACGCCGTGCGCGATTACGATAGCAGATCCGGGGAGAGAAAAGACACAATCGGGTCCGCCTCGGTTCTGCTGCCCAGTGGTTTCAGCGTAACCGCAGCTTTGGGTACAAGAGATGACACTTCCAGCGGTGCCAGTGACCCGAATTATTGGTATGCGAAGCTTGCGTATGAAGACGATTGGGTGTCATGGGGTAAGACTGGTATCGGCATCGACTATTTCGACGGATCTGATTTCTCGATCGACGGCTCGAGTACTAAGGCCTGGGGTATCGCTGTGGTACAGCGCATCGACGGTATTAATACCGATGCCTACTTGAAATACCGTAACCATGATTTTGATGACACCACGAGTTTCGATGACAACGAGGCTTGGGTGCTGGGTGCGCGCTGGAAGTTCTGATCCCGCGAACAATTCCTCAAGAACGCTCCGGCCAGGTCCGGGGCGTTTTTTTGGTCAAATCGGCGGCAAAACAAGGCTGATCCGGGCTTTGCCCCTTGCACGCGGGCGGCTGGGCAAATAGAAGGCCTCAAATTTGCCCGGCGCGCCGTTTTGCGCGCCCCGAATCCTATGGGGACTACCATAATGCAGGTTACCGAGACGCTGAACGAAGGTCTGAAACGCGGCTATAACATTGTCGTATCCGCAGCTGAGCTGGACGACAAAGTTAACGAGAAACTGGTCGAAGCACAGCCTGAAGTCGAGATGAAGGGCTTCCGCAAAGGCAAGGTACCGATGGCACTGTTGAAAAAGCAGTTTGGTCAGCGTCTGCTTGGCGAGGCGATGCAAGAAAGCATCGACGGTGCAATGAACCAGCATTTCGAAGACAGCGGTGAGCGTCCGGCACTTCAGCCTCAGGTGAAGATGACCAATGAGGATTGGAAAGAAGGCGACGACGTACATGTCGAGATGTCTTATGAGGCCCTGCCTGCCATCCCTGAGGTCGACTTGAAATCGGTTGAATTGGAAAAGCTGGTTGTCAAAGCCGATGACGCGGCCGTTGAAGAAGCGCTGGGCAACCTGGCTGAAACCGCGCAGGATTTCAAATCCCGCCGCAAAGGCTCGAAAGCCAAGGACGGCGACCAGATTGTGTTCGATTTTGTCGGCAAGGTTGATGGCGAAGAGTTCGAGGGCGGATCCGCTGAAGACTATCCGTTGGTTCTGGGTTCCAACAGCTTCATCCCCGGTTTCGAAGAGCAGCTGGTTGGCGTAAAGGCCGAGGAAGAAAAAGACGTAAACGTCACCTTCCCCGAAGAGTACGGTGCCGAGCATCTGGCCGGCAAAGACGCTGTGTTTACTTGCACCGTCAAGGATGTGAAAGAACCCGTCGCCGCCGAGATCAACGATGAGCTGGCCACCAAATTTGGTGCAGAAGACTTGGAAGCGCTGAAAGGCCAGATTTCAGAACGTCTGGAAGCGGAATATAGCGGTGCTTCGCGGGCAGTGATGAAGCGTGCTCTGCTGGACGCATTGGACGTGAAGGTTTCGTTTGATCTGCCACCGTCGCTGGTAGATGCCGAGGCCAAGCAGATCGCACACCAGCTGTGGCACGAAGAAAACCCGGAAGTGGAAGGCCACGACCACGATGAGATCGAGCCGACTGACGAGCACAACAAGTTGGCCGAACGCCGCGTGCGTCTTGGCCTGTTGCTGGCCGAGCTGGGCCAGAAGGCCGAAGTTGAAGTCACCGATGCCGAGATGACCCAAGCGATCATGAACCAGGCGCGCCAATACCCTGGTCAGGAACGCCAGTTCTTTGAGTTCGTGCAGCAGAACGCTCAGATGCAGCAGCAACTGCGCGCGCCGATCTTCGAAGACAAAGTCATCGACTATATCGTCGAGCTGGCCCAGGTTGCGGATAAAGAAGTCAGCAAAGACGACCTGCAGAAAGCCGTAGAGGCATTGGAAGAGGAGTAATCCTCTTCTGCCCATAGAATTCTTATGGGCACAAAAAACGGAGCCGTCTGAAAAAGACGGCTCCGTGTGGGTGGCTTTATGCTATGAGGTGAGGGGGTCAGGCCTCATGAGCAAAAGCACGGGGGGTCCTTAGCAGAGCAGTTTTCTGCTCTGGGGTGAACCGATCCGAAACTGCTTCGATCAGGTTCAATACAGCTTCGGTTTCGGCTTTTGTGGTTGCCGAATTCATCTGTTCGACAAAGTATTTTTCCATCTGGCTTAGTGGTTGGTGGTCGTAATTCGCCACACCTGTATCTGCCGGTGTTTTGTTTCTGGCATACTGATCTATTGCCTGCTCGTCAGTCAGGAATACATCGTGAGCGATGTTCGCATATTCCCGAATTCCGGAAATTCTCTCATCTGAGCAGTCCATCAAAGCGGCCATGGCTACGACTTTACCCATGGGCTTAGCACTGCCGAGGTAGTCATAAGGCGCGTTACCGGACCTTTGCAGAACGCGGTTCATAACTGGATCAATCACCGCGATCGAGTCAAGAACGCCAGCCGCTTTGGCATATTCGAAAGAGCCAATCATAACTTCGCTGGTCACATAGGATACAGAATTTTCACCGCGCCCTCGGCCCAGTTTTTTAGTATCGACACAGAACCGGGTGGCTTCCCAGACTTGCGCGCTCCGAATTGGAGGTTCTCCATCCAAGATCGAATGGAAAACATCGGACAGCATATGCGGTCCTTTGGTTTGCAGTAGTCTCATGCACCCGACAACGTCCCCCTCGTCGTCGATGCTGACTACATGTGCTGGATGCAGATCATCGAAGTGGTCGCGCTCGCGCCCATCCTCAATATTGACCTCCCAACCAAGGCGATCGCCGAAAACACGAGCGCGCAGTTTGAACATGTCATCCAAGACATCTTTGAACTTATGTTGATTAATACCATCAATAACGATGATCATTTCCATCCCCCTACAGTCTGGTTACCGTAGGGATTAGGTTAACCAAGAAATAAGCGCAGACTATTAGGGATTTCCCGTAGAAGTGCTTTTTTTTTGATTAACCAGGGGCAATTAGGCCCAGGCCGATCGCACGACCAATAGCCTGTGAGGTGGTCAGTGCGCCCAACTTTTCACGCCCGGACCGCATATGAACTTCGACGGTACGGTGTGAAATAGACAAAATATCACCGATATCTTGTTGCGACTTTCCATCAGCTACCCATTGGAGGATTTCCTGTTCGCGTGTGGACAGCGTGGGCAGGTAAAGAGCTTTGGCCAGCAAGCCGGATTGCATAACAGTATCGTGGGCTTGAACGGCAGCAAGTTGCAGATCACCCATGACATGTTTCTTTAGCTTATCCCATTCGGAATCCGAACAGTCCCGGGTAACGTTTAACAGTCCGCATTCACCATAAGGTCCACGAACAGGAACTGTTAACCCTCTGGAACTAATGCCAAAATCATGGGCGTCACGGAACACCGCGTTGAACTTCTCGTCCTGATCAAAGCGTCCCCAATCAACGGGTGCAATGCTTAGGACAGATTGATAAAGCGTCGGATCGAAGTGATGAAAGCCCTGGCTGCCATAGTGGATTTTCCACTCATCAGGATAGTTTGCATAGCCCTGCACATCACCTTTCACAGGGTTAAAGGTGGCATAAGACGCATAGTCGAAGCCAAGCTCTTCGCAGACGGCGTTTATAACGTCAGCGGCCGACTTCTCTGTGTGGTCGACCGCGGCCAAATCTATAAGTTTCACCTGTCCAACCCTTGTGGCGGCATATCTCTCCCCCAAGACATGCCAGACTTGTCCTTAGGGGTATACGTTGCGTCAACCACAGGGCATTGTGCAAGCAAATTGTTCGCCTTGTGTAGTCATATTGCGATGTAATGGCAACAGAATGGTCCGAAACAGCATGTCTCAGATGATTCGTTTCGGGGTAAATCCGGTTATTCCGGACGTAGCCCTGTTTCGACCAGCATCCCACGTGCCTTGGCTTCGGGATAGAACCCTTTTGCGTAAAGGAATATGGCGCGTTGCTGGTCGCCGTCGGACAATAGCCAAGCGCCCCGCAGATATTTCCCGGCAAATTCGAGATTTGTGTCTGCATCCAAAAGGCCTTTGGCGCTTCCAGTATATCCCATTGAACGAGCTGTGGCCGGCAGGATTTGCAGCAAGCCATAATAGGGCCGATTCACAGCCCAAGGTCGGTGGGTGCTTTCGCGAATTGCTAGCTTGTGCACCAGTTCGCGCGGCACTTCGTAGTGGTCGGCCCATTTGTTTATGGAGGCCCGCAGTTCCGGTGTTTCGTTGGGATAGAGCGGAGGATCAAACGTGTTCTGGGTTGGGGTATCGGGCCCTCCGCACGCCGCAAAGGGTGCAATTATCAATAATGCCAATACACTGCGGCGCAGAAGAAATGTCATTGATCGTCTCCGAATAGTTATTATGCGATGATAGGAAACCTATTGATGACCGCAAGCAAAGGCCGGGGCCCAAGCTGGATTTCGCCGGGCGGAGGCATAAAAAAGGCCGCACAGATCGTGCGGCCTTTCTTGTTCAATTCGAAACCCGAGGATCAGGCTTTGGCTTCGTCTTCTTCGGCCGAAGCATCCTGAGCAACCAGATCGTCGTCGTCGGAAGCGGCGGAACCGATATCGTCGAACAGCTCGGCGATTTCGAATTCTGCGGCGGCTTCTTCTTCGGCGGCCAGTTCCTGAATCGATTTGCCAGATGCCTGTAGTTCGGCTTCTTCTTGCGAACGAGCAACGTTCATTTCGATTTTCACTTCAACCTCGGGGTGCAGTTTAACTGCGACTGTGTGCAGACCCAGATCCTTGATCGGTGCAATCAAGGCAATCTGCTTCTTGTCGACAGTGAAACCTGCTTCGGTAGCGGCGTCTGCGGCGTCACGCGGGGTGACCGATCCGTACAGTGCGCCGGCATCCGAGGCCGAGCGAATCACGATGAATTGCTGTCCGTCCAGCTTTTCAGCCAGCGCTTCAGATTCTTTCTTGGATTCCAGGTTGCGGGCTTCAAGCTGCGCTTTCTGGGCTTCGAACGACGCGATGTTGGCGTCCGATGCGCTCAGCGCTTTGCCCTGAGGCAACAGGAAGTTGCGGGCATAACCGGACTTGACGTCAACGACGTCGCCCATCTGACCCAGTTTCGCAACGCGTTCCAGCAGGATAACTTGCATGTCAGTATCTCCTTACTTAACGGCGTAGGGCAGCAGGGCGAGGAAGCGGGCGCGCTTGATAGCACGGGCCAGTTCACGCTGCTTTTTCGCCGAAACGGCGGTGATGCGCGAAGGTACAATCTTGCCACGCTCAGAGATGTAACGCTGCAGCAGACGAGTGTCTTTATAGTCGATCTTCGGCGCGTTCTCACCCGAGAACGGGCAGACCTTGCGGCGGCGGAAAAATGGTTTTGCGGCCATGGTTTAGTGTCCTTTCTTCAGGCGTTAATCAACGGCGCTCGCGGCGGCCTTCGCGCTCGTCGCGCTTCTGCATCTGGACCGAAGGGCCCTCGTTGTGCTCGTCGACCTTGATGGTCAGAACGCGCATAACGTCGTCATGCAGGCGCATCAGGCGTTCCATTTCCTGAACGGCGCCAGCAGGAGCGTCGGTCTTGAGGAAGGAATAGTGACCCTTGCGGTTCTTGTTGATCTTGTAGGCCATCGTCTTGACGCCCCAGTACTCGCTGTCGATGACGTTGCCGCCATTGTCAGCCAGAACGGTGCCGAAATGTTCGACGAGGCTTTCTGCCTGCGCGTTGGACAAATCCTGACGCGCGATCATTACATGCTCATATAGTGGCATGTGCACTCCTGTTTCTATCAAGGCGCATTTCATAGGCGGGGCCGTTTCGTCCTTCGCGACCCTGCCACGAGAGGCTGCGCGATTCATGTCGTTTGCGAAGGATGGCCCGATATACACGTTTGTACGCTGGGGGCAAGGCCTGCCACAGATGCCTTTGTGAAGTCGCGCTATTTCCTCTGCGCTGCCCAATTCCTGACGCTTTTCGGCTCAAAGTTGTTTTGTATACCGGAAATTAACCGGACTGACAAAAGTTGGAACGGCAACCTGAGAAACAGGGTACTGAAAATGACCGCGATTAACACAAATACCTTCGAGAAATCCGCCACAGGCGTAAGTTTTGAAAAGTCAGTGCCGGTGCTCATTAGCTTTGCACCAAATTGGAAAGCTCGGATGGTTCTGGCCCGTGTGGCTGGTGCGCTACTGATAGTTTCTGCCTTTTCCATGTGGTTGATGCCCAGCACGGCAATGGCCGCTGAAGTCTGGCCGATCAAATTGGCGGCCTCGCTGATGTTCCTTCTGGTAGGTGTCAGCCTTCTGACCATCGAAGTTCTGGACGCGCGTCCTGATGCGTATTTTGACCCGATCCGCCGCGAGGTCCGGGTATTGCAAAAGAATGAAAATGGCCGCCCGCAGACAGTTTTGCGCCGGAGCTATGACAGCCTGGGTGGTGCCCGTTTCATTGAAGACCAGATCGAGTTGTTCGATGTGGACGGCAGCTTGTTGATGAAACTGCCGCTTGAATCGGCGGATGTCAGCCGAGCGCTCAAAGGTCAACTTAGCGGAAGTGTAACAATTTTCGCCTGAGTTTTATTCTGTTCAATTAAGAACAGATATTGTGAAATAATATTACTTGTGTGCTGCCCTAGGGCAGCACATTTTCGTTGTCGAGCAACCCAAGAGGTTTGCATCTACAAAATTGCGGAGATTATCATGAAATCCACCCTTCTTGCAGCAGCGCTCGCGGTTTCGGCCACAACGGCATTTGCCGGCGCCGAAAAATACGTTCTGGACTCCAGCCACAGCCAGGTTCTTTTCAGCTATAACCACCTTGGCTTCTCGACCACCCATGGCATGTTCTCGGGGTTTGAAGGCGAGATCATGTTCGATCAGGAAAACCCGGCTGCATCCAGTGTTACAGTTTCCATGCCAGTGGTCGAGATGATTACCGGTTGGAAGCCACGTGAAGACCACTTTATGTCCGAAGATTTCTTTGGTGTGACCGAAGGAGAAATGGTGACCTTTACTTCTACTGGTATCGAAGTCACGGGCGAAAACACTGCCAACATCACTGGCGATCTGACTATGAACGGCGTGACCAAATCGGTTGTTCTGGATGCCAAGCTGAACCAGGTGGGTGAACATCCTATGGCAGGAAAGCCCTGGGCCGGTTTCGACGCAACCACCACCTTGGTACGTAGTGAGTTCGACCTTGGTCAATTTGCGCCATTCGTGAGCGACGAAGTTGAACTTCAGATTTCAGTCGAAGCCCAGAAGGCCGACTAATACCATTACAACGAGTTGAAACGAGGCCGCCGGAGTAACCCTTCGGCGGCCCATTTTCTTAGTTGCCACGTTTTGCTGAAAGATCAACTGATACTGTAACAGCAAAACCCAGCGAATCCTCGGTCGACTGCGAAGTGCCGATGTCGAAATCCAGCCGGTTCAGTTCAAGCTGTCCTGAAATAGCTGCGCTGTCATCCTGAAGGTCGAGAGTAAATGGCAACACTACGTCCACACTCTTGTCGCGAATGGTCAACGCGCCGCGCGCTTCGTACCCGTCCTCAGTTTTGAAGAGATCAGCTTTGAATTGAGCGGTTGGAAATTGCGCACTGTCGAAGAAATCAGCACCCATTGCCTGATCTGTGACTGTCCCGAGCTTGAGCGACGTTATCGCGATTGTGACATCTGCTGATCCGGCTAAGCCCGGCGTGGGCGGATCTTCGAAAGCGATTGCAGCGGTCCAATCGGAAAAGCTGCCGGTTACCGGGCTGCCCAGCTGGGTGATGGTAATGCTTAGATTGCCTTCCTGGACGTTCCAGTCGGACTGTACCTGGGTCAGTTCTGCGACCTCTGTGCTAGCTGTAGATTGGTGGTCAAACGCGCCGATTGACCATCCTCCGACCAGAACGGCACCCCAAATGGCCAAAGAGGCCAATGCGGGCGTCATTGAATGGCTTTGCTCTGGCGGTTCCGGTGCATCCGAGGCGCCCGGCATCATTCGACGCAGCGTGCTGTCTTTGTCGATAATGTGGTGTTTTAGCGCTCCGGCGACGTGCAGCGCGACTGACCCGGCCAGTGTCCAGACGAACAGCCAATGCAGGCTTCCGGTCAGCTCTGCCAGAAACTCGGATTTTGGTATAAGGGGTAGGTCCTGTCCGAAGGGCCACAAAATCGGAGCGAAACCTTCGGCGGCAGCGTGATGGGTCCAACCGGTCAGTGGGGCCAGAACCAAAGATGCGTAAAGCAGCCAATGCACGGTTTCAGCTGCAAAGGCCTCGGGCTTGTTCTCGGCGTTCAATAGGCCGGGTTTGGTCTGCGTTATCGCCCACAAGATACGCGCGAGCGCGACGAAGAAAACAGTGATCCCGACGGTTTTATGGAGAGAAAAAAGGCTGGCGGCGCGTGCAATGTCATCTTCGGTTGTGGCTATTGCAGGATCGTAAATCGCATGGGCCAATCCGTTGGCGACCCACCCCAGAGGGAATGCGGTGAAGATAAGTAACGCGGTCAGCCAGTGAAAAGTTTTGGTTACGCTTCCATAGCTTGAGAAGGTGTTTGACGAAGGCATCTGAGGCTCCGGAAGGTGGATCGTATGCAACAACCTACCGCTACAAGCCTAGGACACAATAGCAAGGGATGCACAGAGCCGGTGCCAAAGTGCAGAGATCAGGCAAAGCTTGTGCCGCGCGGTCTGTCGGTTTACACCCCGCGGCAACCTAACGTCATCCAAGAGGTTGCAATGACACGCGCATTTGTTTTCCCGGGGCAAGGTGCCCAGACTATCGGTATGGGTAAGGCTCTGGCCGAGGCCTATCCGGCTGCACAGGCTGTATTCGACGAGGTGGACGAGGCGCTCGGGGAAAAGCTGAGCGATCTGATCTGGGAAGGTGATATTGCGGACCTGACCCTAACCCAGAACGCGCAGCCAGCGCTAATGGCGACCTCGATGGCTGCGATGCGAGCCCTGGAGGCCAATGGGATTTCGATTGCGGATGCTGGTTTTGTCGCTGGGCATTCGCTGGGGGAATACTCCGCGCTCGCTGCGGCAGGGGCATTGTCGGTCGCTGATACGGCGCGCCTTTTGCGCACCCGCGGGCAAGCGATGCAGAGTGCGGTTCCCGTTGGAGAGGGCGCAATGGCCGCTATTCTTGGATTGGATCTTGATGCTGTGCGCGCTGTTGCAGACCAAGCTGCCCAGGGTCAAGTTTGTCAGGCTGCCAATGACAATGATCCCACACAAGTCGTGGTATCAGGCGCAAAGGCTGCTGTGGAACGCGCCGCCGAAATCGCCAAAGAAAAAGGCGCCAAGCGCGCGGTCATGTTGCCCGTCAGCGCACCTTTCCACTGTGCATTGATGCAACCTGCAGCTGATGTCATGGCCGAAGCCCTGGCAAATGTCGAAATCAAAGCTCCTGCCGTGCCATTGGTTGCCAATGTGCGGGCCGAGGCTGTCACAGATCCCGATCTGATCCGTGGGTTGCTGATCGAGCAGGTCACAGGTTCGGTTCGCTGGCGCGAAAGCGTACTGTACATGGTTGCGCAAGGCGTGAGTGAAACTTGGGAAATCGGGGCGGGCAAAGCTCTGTCCGGTATGATTCGCAAAATTGACCGTGCGATCGTTGGTAAAGCTGTCGGTACGCCTGATGACGTGCAGAATGTGACTCAGGCCGAATCGTAAGACACCGAGCATCAAGAGGAAGACCGAATGTTTGATTTGACAGGTAAGAATGCACTGATCACCGGTGCATCGGGCGGGATCGGTGGCGAAATTGCGCGAAGTTTGCATGCGGCCGGTGCAACTGTGGCTTTGTCTGGAACGCGAGTTGAGCCGCTACAGGCTCTGGCCGAAGAATTGGGTGAATGCGCCCATGTTCTGCCCTGCAACCTGAGTGATGCCGAGGCGGTGACAGCCCTTCCGAAGCAGGCTGCTGAGGCAATGGGATCGGTTGATATCCTGGTGAATAATGCCGGGATCACGCGAGACAATCTGTTCATGCGCATGTCCGATGAGGAATGGCAGAGCGTGATTGACGTCAACCTGACATCTACTGCTCGGCTGTGCAAAGGCGTTTTGAGGGGCATGATGAAAGCGCGCTGGGGCCGGATCATTAATATCTCATCGGTGGTGGGTGCGACTGGGAACCCGGGTCAGGCCAACTATGCTGCATCCAAAGCAGGCATGGTGGGCATGACCAAATCGTTGGCCTATGAGGTTGCCAGCCGTGGAATCACCGCCAATGCGGTGGCACCCGGTTTCATTACGACTGCGATGACCGACAAACTGACCGAGGATCAGAAATCTGGGATTTTGACGCAGGTTCCTGCCGGTCGTATGGGTGACCCCTCGGAAATTGCTGCGGCTGTGCTGTATCTTGCAAGTGCCGAAGCCGGATATGTTACCGGAACCACCTTGCATGTGAACGGCGGTATGGCCATGTTGTGAGCGCGGATCGAGGTGGGCGCGAAAGCGTTTGCCTCGGGCGTTGTCTGTGTTATAGGCGGCGCACATATGCAGGGGCTGGCCGGACGGTCAACCTTCTACTTACCCGGTAATCGGGGACCTAAACCGCCCAGAACGGGCACATCAAGGCCAGCCTGAGCGGGCAAGGGCAGAACCGGGCACTATGCCCTGAAATGAAATGAGGAATAGACATGAGCGACGTCGCAGATCGCGTTAAAAAGATCGTTGTTGAGCACTTGGGTGTTGAAGAAGATAAAGTGACCGAAAACGCGTCCTTCATCGACGATCTGGGTGCAGACAGCCTGGACACTGTTGAACTGGTTATGGCCTTCGAAGAAGAGTTCGGCATCGAGATTCCTGATGACGCAGCCGAAACCATCCAAACTTTTGGCGACGCCGTCAAATTCATCTCTGAAGCGTCTTAAGACCTTCTTTATCCGCTAAAACGGCGCTTCCGGGCAACGGAGGCGCCGTTTTTTTTGCCCAGCCGGAATTCGCGCTTGCCAGATAGCTATTGACCCGCAACCATTTACGCGAGGCAGGAAATTCTGAGCGGGCAGGGCATGCTACGATCCACCCCGATGATAAATACGGCACGTCTGATGCTTTGCGCTATGCGTCCCGACGACTTTAGTCGTTACGCTGAGATTTGGCGGAACCCTTGTGTTGTGCGCCATCTTGGCCGGGAACCGTTATCGCGGGGCGAAGCGTGGGAATCCTTTCTGAGGAATGCCGGCCACTGGCAGATGGCCGGTTTTGGCCAATGGGCCGTCTTTCGACAGTCGAATCGTCAGATGATAGGTCAAGCTGGCTTTTTCTATCGTAACCGAGGGTTAGGCGACGACTTCGACAGCTTTCCCGAGGCCGGATGGCTATTGGCACCAGAAGCCCAGGGGCAGGGATTTGGTCTTGAAGCGGCTCAGGCCGCACATGACTGGTTTGACAGAATAATGCCTGGACCACTGGTTTCCCTGATTGATGCTGAAAACCACGCGTCGCAGAATCTGGCGGCAAAGCTTGGTTATGAGCTCATGGCCGAGCGCGACTATATGGGAAGTCAGGTGAACCTGCTGAAAAGAAACGGGCCGCCCAAACTGGCTTAACCTTTCTCTTTGATCGTGCCGCAAATTGCCTTTGGTTTGCCGAAACTGGAAATTCTCGCCGATAGGGTTGAGGGTATGGTATCCTTTATTGACGTTGCGATTGAGCGGAGGAGCAAGCTCATGAGGATTTACCCTACGATGGAACTGCAGAACGGCCGCTGTGTCACACTGGACAAGGGTCGTCTGGATGAGGCCATGATTTGGCACGTGAATCCCGCAGAAACGGCGCGCAGTTGGGCCGATGCTGGAGCCGAGTGGATGCACTTGACCGATTTTGACGCGATTGAAGGGCGCGATACCAATTCGGAGTTGGTTGAAGAGATCATCCGTTCTGCCGAAATCCCTGTGCAGTTGGCAGGTGGTATGAGATCGCGCGAGCAAGTCGAGCATTGGATCGACAAGGGCGCAGGCCGGATTGTTATCGGCACTATGGCTGCGTGGGATCCAAATCTGGTGAAAGAACTGGCCAAACTCTACCCGGACCAAATCGTTCTGGCCGTGGACGTATGGCAAGGCTCAGTGATGACCGACGGTTGGCGTAGTCAAAGTGCGTTTACACCAGAGGCCTTTATCGAAGCGTTTTCAGAAACGCCGTTTGCGGCAATTCTGGTCACTGATATCGATAGCGACATGGAAGACGTTGAGGCACAGCTGGGCCTGATCTCGGGGCTGGCAGAGACATCTCGCACACCGATCATCGCAAGCGGTGTGGTCCGCACGACAGATGATATCTCGCGGTTGGCTTATATCCCGAATATTTCGGGCGCCTTGGTTGGCCGCGCGCTGTTCAGAAAGACGCTCGAGCTTTCAGATGCGCTGAATGTTGCCAGCACAGCGCACGAACCGGTTGCGGCGTTTCAGTAAGATTTCTTCCAAAACAACAGGTTCCGCCCTTTCATGTCCAGTGAAAGGGCGGGCTTTCATCTGGCCAGGAGCCGCATTGCAAGAGTGTATACTGTAGATGTTCCGCTCAATCTGCTTGTATGATGATTGCGCCTTGCTCTTGCCCCCGCACCCCGGCCCGGGGTATGAGCGTTTCTCAAACAGGAAGCAGGCAAGAGGCATTTTATGCGCAGAGTCGTTGTAACCGGTCTTGGGTTGGTCACTCCATTGGCCAGCGGGGTCGAGGAAACATGGTCGCGGTTGCTGGATGGGGAATCCGGTGCAGGCCCGATCACGCAATTTGATGCTGAGGCAAGTGGGGTCACCACAACGTATGCCTGCGAAGTTCCGCGAGGCGACGGCACCGACGGGACGTTCAATCCTGACGACTGGATGCCGCCGAAAGAGCAGCGCAAGATCGAAGACTTCATTCTGTACTCGATTGCAGCTGCTGAAATGGCCTGCAAGGATTCCGACTGGCTGCCCGAGGATGAAGAGGCGCGTTTGCGCACTGGTGTTCTTATCGGTTCAGGTATCGGTGGGCTGGGCTCCATTGCAGCAACGGCTAACCTGATCCGTGACAAGGGCCCTCGACGGGTGTCGCCTTTCTTTATTCCAGGCGCGCTGATTAACCTGGCCTCGGGTCAGGTGTCGATCCGCCATGGATTCAAAGGCCCGAACCATTCGGTTGTGACTGCATGTTCGACCGGTGCTCACGCTATTGGTGACGCAAGCCGCATTATCCGTGCCGGTGACGCTGACGTAATGGTTGCCGGTGGTGGCGAAGGGTGCATTTGCGAAATCGGTATCGCTGGATTCAACGCTTGCAAGGCGCTGTCGACCAAATACGCGGATAACCCCAAAGCAGCCAGCCGCCCCTATGACGTCGACCGAGACGGTTTTGTCATGGGTGAAGGTTCGGGCATCGTTGTTCTGGAAGAGTACGAGCACGCAAAAGCGCGTGGCGCGAAAATCTATGCCGAAGTTCTGGGCTATGGCATGTCCGGTGATGCCTATCATATCACCGCACCCAGTGAGGACGGCGATGGCGCAGAGCGTTCTATGAACGCAGCGCTACGCAGCGCGGGGCTGGAGCCGAAGGACCTAGACTATATTAACGCGCATGGCACATCGACCATGGCCGATACCATTGAATTGGGTGCGGTCGAGCGTCTCCTGGGCGAGCATTCGGCGAATGTAACCATGAGTTCGACCAAATCGGCCACGGGCCATCTGTTGGGCGCTGCAGGCGCGATCGAAGCCATTTTCTCGATCCTCGCAATCCGCGATCAGGTTGCGCCACCGACGATCAATTTGGACAACCCAGCGGTCGAGACACCGATTGATCTGGCTCCGAATGCCAAGCGTGAGCGCAAGATTGATGTGGCGTTGTCAAACTCGTTTGGATTTGGCGGCACCAATGCAAGTGTGATCTTCGGAAAGGTCAGCTAAATGTGGCGCGCGATGGCCTCCAACATGCTGACCATCCTGGTGGTCGGCCTGTTTCTTGCCGGTGGACTGATTTTATGGGGGCAGGCGCGATACAAGAATGCGGGCCCTCTGGAAACTGCGATGTGTTTGCAGGTCGAACGTGGCTCGAACATGACGCAGGTCAGCCGACAGCTGGAGGATCAGGGCGCGATCAGCAGCGCTACTATATTCCGTATGGCGGCGGATTATACCGACAAGGCACCTCAGCTGAAGGCAGGCAGCTTTCTGGTCCGCGAGGGTGCTTCGATGGAGCAGATCATTGATGAGATTACGCGGAGCGGGGCCAGTACCTGCGGATCCGAGATTGAGTACCGGATCGGTGTAACCCGCATACAAACCCGTGTACGCGAATTGAACCCCGCAACATTGGACTTCGATGAAATCGCATCGTTCGATGTAGCGGAAGAAGAAATACCCGCGGCTTATACCCAAAAGCGCGAAGACTCAGACACACGGTACCGGGTCTCGATTGCTGAAGGTGTTACATCCTGGCAAGTGGTCGAGGGTCTTAAGCAGATCGACGCGTTGACGGGGGAAATCCCTGAAATACCGGCCGAAGGGGCGCTGGCACCGGACAGCTATGACATTGTGCGAGGTGCCGATCGGGCGGCAATCCTGCAGTCGATGCAGGATAAGCAGCAACTGCGCATTAACGCCGCCTGGGAAGGGCGGCAGGATGATTTGCCAATCAATACCCCCGAAGAGATGCTGATTTTGGCGTCAATCATCGAAAAGGAAACTGGTGTTCCGCATGAGCGTGGACAGGTCGCTAGCGTATTTGTAAACCGGCTTGAGCGAGGCATGAAGCTGCAGACGGACCCGACTGTAATCTATGGTGTCACCAAGGGGCAGGGCACGTTGGGCCGAGGCCTGCGCCGCAGCGAACTGCGCCGTGCAACGCCTTGGAACACTTATGTGATTGATGGGCTCCCGCCAACACCTATCGCAAATCCTGGTCTTGCAAGTCTTGAAGCCGCAGTTTCGCCCGAAGCGACTGATTTTGTTTTCTTTGTTGCAGATGGCACCGGCGGACATGCTTTTGCCGAGACACTGGATGAGCATAATCGAAACGTCGCCAAATGGCGTGAGATTGAGGCCGAGCGCCAAAGCACCGGAAATTAAAAAAGGCGCCGCTAATAGCGGCGCCTTTTAGATTTAGGCGGCGGAGGATCGACGCGGTCGCCGACGTTTTGGGCCTCCGGGATTGCCCGACTTGTTAGCTGCTTGCGGTTTTGGACCACGGCGACGGAACCCTCCGCCTTTCCGCGATTTTGCGGGTTCGGCGAACTCGGGCATTGTGCCGCTGGCGACCGGAACCTCAATTTTCATCAGTTTCTGAATCTGCTTCAGTTGATCCAGTTCATCCGGTGCACAGAAAGCGATCGCCTCGCCTTCGCGACCGGCACGGGCGGTTCGGCCAATGCGGTGGACGTAGTTATCCGGCACTTCGGGTAGGTCGTAGTTGATGACATAGGCAACGCCCGGGATGTCGATGCCGCGAGCGGCCACGTCTGTTGCCACCAAGACATTTATTTCGCCTGCGCGGAAAGCTTTGATCGCCCGGTCACGCTGTCCCTGACTTTTGTTGCCATGGATCGAGGCGGCGTTGAAGCCGTCGGCCACGAGACCCTTCATCAGCTTCTCGGCGCCATGTTTTGTACGCGAAAACACCAGCGTCAGAGCTTCTTTGTCCGCAGATAAAATCTCCCGCAGTTTGCTCGGTTTTTCCGCGCGGCTCAGGAAATGAACCGATTGGGTGATCTTGTCGGCGGCTTTACCCGGAGGGGACACTTGAATGCGTTGCGGGTTTGTCAGGTAGGCCTGGCTGAGTTCTTCCATCTGCTTGGGCATAGTGGCAGAGAACAGCATCGTTTGGCGGGGCGTGCCCAACTGCGGTGCAATCCGGCGCAGAGCATGAATAAAGCCCATGTCCAGCATCTGATCGGCTTCGTCTAGTACCAGATGACGTACCGAGCCGAGGTCGACTGCTCTGCGTTCCATCAGGTCGATCAAACGACCAGGGGTGGCAACCAGAATGTCTGTGCCGCGTGCCAGAAACGAAATCTGCCTACTGATGGACTGACCGCCAACAACTGTCGCCACACGCAGCTTCGTATTCGTGGTCAAATTGCGCAGGCTATCTGCGATTTGGTTGACCAGTTCACGGGTCGGGGCAAGGATCAGAGCCTTGGCGGTTTTCGGCGCAGGCTTGCCGGTCTGAGCCAGCAGGTGGTCGATCAGAGGTAGGCCAAAAGCCAGCGTCTTGCCGGTGCCGGTCTGGGCAAGGCCCAGAATATCGTGCCCCTGCAATGCCATGGGGATTGCCTGGTTCTGAATCGGAGTGGGTTGTGAAAAATTGGCGCGTTTCAATGCGTCATTCAGGGCCGGGGCAAGACCCAGCATATCAAAGTCGAACAAATATCATTCCTTTTTTGCCCCTGGCGACTGGATCACCACGGGCGACATAAATCAGCAGCGCAATATGCGATGCCAACAGGGTTACGCTAAGACTCTGGATGCACAGGCGTTTCCTGCGGCATCCGGCCGTCGCATTCAGAACCCTGCGTGAAGGGGAACTATGGGGTGAATCGAGCGCTGTGGAGCAGGTCGGACCTGCCAATGCTCACGCGTCAGCGCTTTGTTAAGGCGCTCATGCAGGTTGCGGGGCGGAATGTCAAGCTGTGCGTTATAGATCACATCCGGCGAAAAGGATCGTTGTGGGCTGTCTGCAACCTTTAAGCAGTGAGATTGACCGCTTGGTTGATCGCAAAACCTGTTCTTACAGCTCGATATGTAGGGAAGGGCATCCGCGCGGCAGTTTCAATGTCCCGTCGGATCCAGTCGAGCGCCTCTAGCTGTTGAAGGGACGACGACAGCGCCCGATCCGTGATCGATACCAAATCCGATTTGATGGCGGAAAAGCGGTGCGGAGTGCCGGTGAGTGCCAGGATCGGGACGGTCCAGGATTTACGGACGAGCTTGAACTTGGTGTCATCCGGAACGGCGTTTACGATTGCGCTGGCCATACTGGCGGCTTCGATCCCCGGCAGGGTTAATCGGAATTCAGGGCGCAATGGGTGCCCGTGGCCCGGATTCCTTTCGATCAGGTCAAGGCGTATGAGATGGTCCAGACTTGCCGCGAAGGCAGTTCTTCCTGCGCTGGTGGCAGCAAGCAGAGCGGCCTGCCTGCCAGGAGTGCCGGAATGCATGAGTGCCAGAATATTCAGCGACCAAGCTCGGGAGGTCAGCTTGACAAGCAAATTAATGTCCATAAAGTATAGTTAATATAATTTAGCTCAAAAGGAAAGATTGATGCCCCTTGTTTCTTTGAAAAACACGATCACCCTTGCGATTTCGGTTCGGGACCGCCATGCAAGCGCCGAATGGTTCAGCGACAAATTGGGGTTTGAACTTTCCCATCACATAGACGAGGCGGGTTGGAGTGAGATGCGCACCAATGTGGATGGCGTCACATTGGGTTTAGGAGAGCAGGCCGAGCCCTCACCGGGAAATTGTGTTCCAGTGTTTGAGGTCGCCGATATCTCCACCGCGCGCAGTGCGTTAGAGGATGCAGGGGTGGCATTCGACGGTGCGACGGAAACGATCGAAGGAATGGTCAGCACGGCCACGTTTTATGATCCGGATATGAATGCGCTGATGCTGGCACAGGATTTGACTGGCAGCAGCTAAAGACGCGCGCGGGGAAGAAATTGTTAACCTGCACCGAACGTTCCCTGTTGCGTGGGTGTTGCGCAATTCATTGACTTTTCGAACTTAATTTGGTACGAACTGTGTCATGCTAGAAGAAGTGAGCAACGGCCTCGGGGTAACATCCGGCGGCCGTTTTTCGTTTCTCTCGTGCGGAGAAAACTCACGCATGAGGTCAATACGCAAACATGACATTGATTACCCCGGAAGAGCGGATTTCCCAAACGGCTGACTTGTTGCAGTCACTTGAGACATCCATTCGCGGTCTGCGCAAAGCAGCGGAAGAACTGCGCAGGCAGATCAGTGCCGGGGAGGATGCAGATATTGCTGGTGCAGGTAAGCAACTGGGACAGCTTGAGGGGCTGATCCGAAGTTGCCAAAAAGTGGAGACAAGCTTTGTCGAACAACATCACAGACAAGCCGGAGTTGCTCAAGGGGGCTATGCGCTCGACCTTGATCGGGCACGATCTGAGATCGGGTGCAGGCTGGCTCGCCTCCGCGCCTGTTGCGGTGCAGGACAGATTTCTGAGTGAGATCGGGGAGGGGGGGCTGTGCGCCCTCCCTTTCCTGTTTGAGTTCTGGGCGCTGCCGCATCAATTGCCGCCAGAAGGTGACTGGCGGTCCTGGGTGATCATGGGCGGGCGCGGAGCCGGTAAGACCCGGGCCGGGGCTGAATGGGTGCGGTCTATGGTCGAGGGGTCTTTGCCGTTGGACACGGGTAAGGCGCGCCGGGTGGCTCTGCTTGGCGAGACGTTTGATCAGGTGCGCGACGTGATGATCTTTGGCGTTAGTGGGATATTGCAATGCTCACCACCGGATCGTCGACCTATTTGGAAGGCGTCAGAGCGAAAACTAGTCTGGCCAAATGGGGCCGAGGCGCAGGCTTTCTCGGCCCATGATCCTGAGGGGTTGCGCGGGCCACAATTCGATGCGGCCTGGGTTGACGAGCTGGCCAAGTGGAAAAAGGCTGGGGAGACATGGGATATGCTGCAGTTTGCTTTGCGGTTGGGGGATCAGCCCCGGGTCTGTGTGACAACCACGCCGCGCAATGTGAAAGTTTTGAAGGATCTGCTGGCGTCGCCGTCCACGGTGCAGACCCATGCGCCGACCGAGGCGAACCGGGCCAATTTGGCGGGGTCGTTTCTAGCCGAGGTGCGCGCGCGCTATGCCGGTACACGGCTGGGGCGGCAGGAGCTGGATGGGGTGCTATTGTCGGATGTCGAGGGGGCGCTGTGGACAGGTTCGATGCTGGAGGCGGCGCGGGTTAGCCAAGTGCCAGAGTTGGACCGCATCGTGGTGGCGTTGGACCCGGCGGTGACGGCGGGGGCGGCTGCGGATGCTTGCGGGATCGTCGTCGTTGGAGCGTGTTTGCAAGGGCCGCCCGAGGAGTGGCGCGCCTATGTGCTGGCCGACCGGACGGTGCAGGGCGTCGGCCCGGCGGGCTGGGCGCAGGCGGCGATTGATGCGATGGATGAATTTGGGGCCGAACGGCTGGTGGCTGAGGTCAATCAGGGTGGCCAGCTGGTGGAAGAGGTCGTGCGGCAGGTGGACCCTCTGGTCCCGTACCGCGCGGTGCGGGCGTCACGCGGCAAGTTCGCGCGGGCGGAGCCTGTGTCGGCCCTGTACGAGCAGGGGCGGGTGGCGCATGTGGCCGGGCTGGACGCGCTGGAGGAGCAGATGTGTCAGATGACCGCGCGGGGGTATCAAGGGCAGGGCTCGCCCGACCGGGTCGACGCGCTGGTCTGGGCGCTGCATGAGTTGGTTGTAGGGCCTGCGGGGGCGTATCGGCGGCCTAGGGTGCGGAGTTTGTGAGGATAAAAAAAGGCGGAGAGCGGCGGTTGAAGGACTGATCGCGGTCCGAAGTGACGTAGCCAGCGATTTATGCTAGGAATACACCCTTTGCGACCACAGGGTCGGGGAGGGATTTCGTAGTGTCTACAAGTGACAAAAACTTCACCGGCTCAATTCCAGACATTTATGATGAATTTCTGGTTCCATTGATTTTCGAATCTTATGCCGCAGACTTGGCAAAGAGAGTCGCTGATACCAAACCCAAAGCTGTTTTGGAGACCGCCGCGGGTAGCGGAGTAGTAACACGTGCGTTGGCCCCGCTGCTGAGCGACGAAATTCGTTATGTGGTTACTGATTTAAATCAACCGATGTTGGACAGAGCGTCAACGCAGCAACCGAAAGCCAATCGAATAGAATGGAAGCAGGCGGATGCGTTGGCGTTGCCCTTTGAGACAAATACATTTGACGTTGTCTGTTGCCAGTTTGGGGTGATGTTTTTTCCTGACAAAGTAGCTGGTTACAAGGAAGCCCTTCGTGTTTTGAAGGATGGCGGGTGTTTTATCTTCAATGTTTGGGACAGTATCGAAGAGAACGAGTTTGCGCATTGCGTGACGAAGACGGCATCTCGGTTTTTCCCGGAAGATCCCCCAGTGTTTTTAGCAAGAACACCCCATGGGCACGGCAATATTGATTCAATTGTCGATGATCTTAAGGAAGCTGGTTTTACGGATATCGAAACACTGACCATTTCCGAGCAAAGCCGAGCGAGCAATCCGCAAGCTCCGGCAGTGGCTTACTGCCAGGGGACACCGCTTAGAAATGAGTTGGAAGAACGTGCTGCGGGCTCATTGACTGAAATTACAGACGCCGCCGCCGCCGACATCGAAAAGCTGTTTGGTAAAGGGCCGGTGTCCGGCAAAATTCAGGGGCATGTTTTTCTTGCGAGACCGTAAACGCCAAATTGATTTTTCTACCCACTCTATTCGCTTCTGCGTTGTGAATTAGTAAGAATTCCAACCCGTTGCCCTACCCCCGTACGTTCTATTCCCGAGGCATAAACTTCTCTGCGTCATAACTCCTTTCAACAAGCCGGACACAGCGGCGACAGAAAGGAGCATCTGGACATGGTATTCGATTTCTTGCGTCGTGGAGCGGCAGAGGAAGCGCCCGAAGCAAAGGCAAGTGCAGCCGGACCCGTGGTTGCATGGCAAACCGGTGGGCGCGTGGCGTGGAGCCCTCGGGACGCTGTATCGCTGACGCGGACGGGGTTTTCGGGGAATCCGGTGGGGTTTCGCTCGGTCAAGCTGATTGCCGAGGCGGCGGCGGCGTTGCCGCTGGTGCTGCAGGATCAGGCGCAGCGGTATGAGACGCATCCGATCCTGTCCCTGATGCGTCGCCCGAATGCGGCGCAGGGACGGGCGGAGTTGATGGAGGCCTTGTTCGGGCAGTTGCTGCTGTCGGGCAATGCATATGTCGAGGCTGTGCAGGCCGAGGAAGGGCTGCCGGTTGAGCTACATGTGCTGCGCTCCGATCGGATGAGAGTGGTGCCCGGGGCGGATGGGTGGCCCAAGGCGTATGATTACGCGGTTGGCGGCAAGAAGCACCGGTTTTCGGCGGAAAACATCTGTCATATCAAGTCGTTCCACCCGCAAGATGATCATTACGGGTTCTCGCCGATGCAGGCGGCGGCGATGGCGATTGATGTGCATAACAGCGCGTCGCGTTGGTCAAAATCGCTGCTGGACAATGCGGCGCGGCCTTCGGGGGCGCTGGTCTGGAAGGGCGGTGATGGCCATGGAGTTATGGCCGAGGACCAGTTCCAGCGTCTGTCCGATGAGATTGAGCAGAACTATCGCGGGGCGCGGAATGCTGGTCGTCCGATGGTTCTGGAAGGGGGGTTGGATTGGAAGCCGATGGGCTTTTCGCCCTCGGACATGGAGTTTCAGAAGACCAAGGAAGCCGCCGCCCGCGAGATCGCGCTGGCCTTTGGGGTCCCGCCGATGCTGCTGGGGATACAAGGCGACGCGACCTATTCGAACTATCAGGAGGCCAACCGGGCGTTCTATCGCCTGACAGTGCTGCCTCTGGTGACGCGGGTGGCGGCGGCGGTGTCGGAGTGGCTGGCGGGTTTTTCCGGTGAGGAATTGGTGCTGAAGCCCGATCTGGATCAGGTGCCTGCGCTGTCGGCGGAACGGGACGCGCAATGGGCGCGGGTCAATGGGGCCGAATTCCTGAGCGATGCCGAAAAGCGCGCCTTGCTGGGGCTGCCGGAGCGTGCGGATGGCTGAAGGATATCCGCCATTCGATTGCGCGCCAGGCTTGCGGCTGGCCGCGCATGAGCGGGTGGCCGAGATCCAGCATGAACATCTGTGCAGGCGGCTGGATCAGATCGAAGAGATGATGGAGCGGCTGGAGAGGCGATTGTGGCTGACGGTGTATGGCGTGGCAGCGGTGATCCTGGCGCAGGCGTTTCAGTCATTCCTTTCAGTAACACCATGAATTCAGCAGGTTACATGGAGAAGATTATGGATTTGGAGCATAAGTTCGCACGGTTCGGAGACGGCCTTTCGGTGACCGAGGACGCGGTGATCGAAGGTTATGCCAGCCTGTTTGGACAGGTGGATCAGGGCAGTGACGTGGTGCAGAAAGGTGCGTATCGCGGTTCCCTTGAGGGGCTGGCTACAGCGGGCCAAAGGGTCAAGATGCTGTGGCAGCACGATCCGGCGCAACCCATCGGGGTTTGGGACGAGGTGCGCGAGGACGACCGGGGCCTGTGGGTCAAGGGCCGTCTGCTGAAAAGCACGCAAAAGGGCCGCGAGGCGGCCGAGTTGATCCGGGCGGGCGCAATGGATGGCCTGTCGATTGGCTATCGTACCAAGCGCTCCGTGAAGAATGACAAGGGCCAGCGGGTCCTGACCGAACTGGAGCTGTGGGAGGTGTCGCTGGTGACGTTCCCGATGCTGCCCAGTGCGCGGGTGGCGGCAAAGGGGGTGGACCCCGAGGCCGAGAACACCTGGCGCAGTATTGCCGAGGTGTTTGATCACGCCCGGCAGGAGCTGGCGCGAACCTAGCGCGCCGAAACCTCACCCCCAAAAAGGAAGTGCTGATGAGCAAGACCGAAACCCCGGCCTTGACCGGAGAGGGTGTGCCCCTGGTTCAGGAGGTGAAGCAGGCGATGACTGGCTTCGTGAACGAATTCAAGGGCCTCAAGGCTGAAGTTAAGACAAAATTGCAACAGACAGAAGAGCGATTGACCATGCTGGATCGTAAATCAACCATCGCGGCACGCCCGCATCTTGCAGCCTCAATCGAGGACGGCGCACCGCATCAGAAGGCCTTTGATGCCTATGTGCGTTCGGGTGAGGATGACGGCCTGCGTGGTCTTGAGATGGAGGTGAAATCCCTCTCGAGCGCTGTGAACAGTGACGGTGGGTACCTGATTGACCCGCAAACCGCCGAGATCATCAAATCGGTGCTGAAATCTACGGCCTCTATCCGCTCGATTGCTTCGATCGTAAATGTCGAGGCGAACTCGTTCGATGTTTTGATCGACCACACGGATGTCGGTGCGGGCTGGGCAGATGAAAATGCTGCGGCGAGCGAAACCAGCACCCCGTCGATTGACCGAATCTCGATCCCGCTGCACGAGTTGAGCGCACTGCCCAAAGCCTCGCAGCGACTGCTGGATGACAGCGCGTTCGATGTCGAGGGTTGGCTGGCCGGCCGTATCGCGGACAAGTTTGCACGCGCCGAGGCCTCGGCCTTTATCAACGGCGACGGTGCGGACAAACCCAAGGGTATTCTGAACCACGCCAAGGTCGACAACGATGTTTGGGATTGGGGTAACATTGGTTATGTCCCCACCGGCATCGATGGCGGTGTCGAGGCGGATGCCATTGTGGACGTGGTTTATGCGCTGGGTGCGCAGTACCGGGTCAACGGAACCTTCGTGATGAACTCGAAAACTGCTGGTCTGATCCGCAAGCTGAAAGACAGCGATGGCCGCTTCTTGTGGTCGGACGGTCTGGCGGCGGGTGAGCCGGCACGTCTGATGGGCTATCCGGTGCTGATCGCCGAAGATATGCCGGATGCGGGAACCGACAGTTTCTCGATTGCCTTCGGTGACTTCCAGGCGGGCTATACCATCGCCGAGCGCCCGGACCTGCGCGTATTGCGCGATCCCTTCAGCGCCAAACCGCATGTTCTGTTCTATGCGACCAAGCGCGTCGGCGGTGATGTCAGCGACTTTGCTGCGATCAAACTCGTGAAATTCGGCACCGCCTAAAGCGGGCTGAATCCCGGGGGGCCTTCGCCCCTCGGGGCGGCGGGCGCGGGTCGGGGTGAGACCCCTGCGTTGTCTAGCTGCTCCCCTCCGTCCGAGCAACGTGGGGCGGCGCGTGCCCGTCAATTCCTGAAGTTACGGCCCCGGAGGGGTCCGAGATTGCGGAGTGAATGGATGATGTTGATCGAAGAAACCGCCATCGCGGATGCGGCGCTGCCGGTGGATCAGTTCAAGGCGCATTTGAGGCTGGGAACAGGCTTTACTGGTGCCAGCGTGCAGGATGAAGTGCTCAAGGGCTTCTTAAGGGCGGCGATTGCTGCGATTGAGGCGCGTACCGGGAAGGTACTTATCACGCGTGAGTTTTCCTGGAGCCTTAACAGTTGGCGTGACCCTGCGGGCGAAGTGCTGCCTGTGGCGCCGGTCTCGACCATCAATACGGTCAGTTTGACGGATGCAGCGGGTACTGAAATCGCCGTTTCGTCTGACAGATACAGATTGGATCGCGATAGCCAGCGCCCGCGGATACGCCCTGCCGGGGCTGTCTTGCCCGCTATTTCGACCGGCGGATCCGTGAAGATCGCGTTTATCGCCGGTATTGCCGGGGAATGGTCAAACTTGCCGGCAGATCTTGGGCAGGCGGTTCTGTTGTTGGCCGCGCATTACTATGAATACCGGGATGAGACCACGTTGGGTGCCGGCTGTATGCCCTTTGGCGTGACCAGCCTGATCCAACGCTATCGTGTGGTTCGTTTTGGTGCAGGGGTGGCCCAATGAAGGCACCCCGGCTGAATAGAAAACTGTTGCTTGAATCCTCTGTGCGCACCGCTGATGGCGCCGGTGGGTATCTGGAAACATGGGTCGCCTTGGGCTCGGTTTGGGCCGAAGTCACTGCGCGCAGCGGGTCAGAGAGAAATGTTGCAGGGTTGCCGGTTTCGCGTGTCGGCTACCGGATTGTGGTTCGTGGCAAGCCAGAAGGATCGAGCATGCGCCCCTCGCCGGATCAGCGGTTTGCGGAAGGCACACGCCGTTTCGTTATCCGCGCCGTCGCCGAGCGAGACCCGCGCGGCCAGTACCTGATCTGCTTTGCGGATGAGGAGGTGGCGGTATGAGCTATGGCGTTTCAGCCGCGTTCCAGGCGGCAATCTACCAGAAATTGTCGGAAGACACACAGATCAGCACTCTTTCAGGTGGAGCGATCTATGACGCCGTTCCAGCGGGTTCAGTTCCGCAAACCTATGTGACGCTGGGCCCGGAAGAGGTGCGCGATGCCTCGGACCGATCGGGGACCGGTGCCATCCATCGTTTCACGGTGTCCGTCGTGTCCGAAGCTGCCGGGTTCGGTGCAGCAAAAACGCTGGCGGGGGCGATTTGTGACGCCTTGGACAGTGCAGGGCTGACCCTGGATCGAGGCCGATTGGTCGGGCTGTGGTTCGAACGTGCCTCGGCCCGTCGGACCGGAACGGGCGGCGCGATCCGCCAGATCGACCTGAGATTCCGCGCCCGCGTGGAAGACGATTAAGTAATCAACGGAGAGAGTAAATGGCTGCCCAGAACGGAAAAGACCTGTTGGTCAAAGTGGATATGAACGGCTCAGGCCTGTTCGAGACCATTGCGGGGCTGCGTGCCACGCGGGTCAGTTTCAATGCGGAAAGTGTCGATGTCACCAGCCTGGAAAGCCAGGGTGGCTGGCGCGAGCTATTGTCGGGCGCGGGGGTCAAGTCGGCCTCGATCTCGGGCTCGGGCGTATTCAAGGACGCGGGAACGGATGAGCGCGCGCGACAGCTGTTCTTTGACGGTGAGACACCTGGTTTTCAGATCATCATCCCGGATTTCGGGATTGTTGAAGGTGCGTTCCAGGTGACCGGCATCGAATATGCGGGCTCTCACAATGGTGAAGCGACCTATGAAATGAGCATGGCAAGCGCCGGTGCTCTGACCTTTACGGCGCTGTAACGATGGCCAATCCGTGGACGGGAGAGGTGGCACTGACCATCGATGGAGAGCAACGGGTTCTGAAGCTGACGTTGGGCGCTTTGGCGGAACTGGAACGGGAGTTGGGCACAGGGACACTGGTTGAACTGGTGCAACGGTTCGAAGGCGGCGCCTATTCCAGCGGTGATGTTCTGGCGCTTATCGTCGCCGGGCTGCGGGGGGGCGGGGCCAATGTCACCCGCGCCGATCTGCTGAGTGCCGAGATTGAGGGCGGGCCAATGCACGGCGCGTGTGCTGCGGCCGAGTTGTTGGCAAGGGCCTTCATGGTGCCGGGGCAGGCATGAGCGGGTTCGACTGGCCCGCATTGATGCGGGTCGGATACCTCAGCCTACGCCTGACACCGGATCAATTCTGGAGCCTTACCCCGGCCGAGTTGCGGCTGATGCTGGGGCATGGCGCGGGCATGCCTTCGATGAACAGAATGGGTCTGGACGCGTTGCTGGCGGCCTATCCGGACAAGACAAAAGGAGAGCGTGATGACGGATCGTAACGGGTTGGAAGACCTGCAGGAGCGGGGCGAGGCGCTTGGCGACTCGTTGGGTGATGCGGCGTCGATGGCCGCGGCATTTGATGGGCAGATGAAGCGCATCAAAGCAGCCTTTGAGGAAACGGGCAAGGATGTGGCGACGCTGGAGCGTGGCATGTCCGGTGGCCTGCGACGGGCGTTCGATGGAGTCGTGATGGACGGAATGAACCTGTCCGATGCGCTGGACGTGTTGAAGAACTCGATGATCCGCACCGCTTATTCTGCTGCGATCAAACCGGTCACGGATCATTTCGGCGGCCTTCTAGCCAATGGGATCGGAGGTTTTGTGAAGGGCATTCTTCCTTTTGCTGACGGCGGCAGCTTCAGCCAAGGACGGGTGATGCCCTTTGCCAACGGTGGAGTGATCAGCGGTCCAACCACGTTTCCAATGCGTGGGGGCACCGGGCTGATGGGCGAGGCTGGCCCCGAGGCCATCATGCCGCTGGCCCGCGGTACCGATGGGAAATTAGGTGTGCGCATGTCTGGCGGCGGCTCTGCGGTGAACGTGGTGATGAACATCACCACCCCGGACGTGCAGGGTTTTCGTCGAAGCCAAAGCCAGATCGCGGCCCAGATGAGCCGCGCGCTGGGCCGTGGCAATCGCAATAGGTAGATCAGGGAGCAGACCATGAATTTCCACGAAGTGAGATTTCCGGCCAGCCTGAGTTTTGGTTCGGTTGGTGGGCCCGAGAGGCGCACGGATATTGTGACGCTGGCAAACGGGTTCGAAGAGCGCAATACCCCTTGGGCGCATTCGCGGCGGCGCTATGATGCCGGTTTGGGGATGCGGTCCCTGGATGACATCGAAACGTTGATCTCCTTCTTCGAGGCGAGGCAGGGGCAGATGTTTGGATTTCGCTGGAAAGACTGGTCCGATTTCAAATCTGGTGCGGCTACGGGCGAAGTTGCCCAAGGCGACCAGATCATTGCGCAAGGTGATGGTGTAGCGACAGAATTCCAGCTGGTAAAAACCTATTCCTCGGGTGGATTCACTTATGTAAGGCCGGTCGTCAAACCCGTATTGGGAACCGTCCGCGTGGGCGTCGAGCAGGATGAGATGCGTGAAGGTGTCGACTTCGAGGTGGATCTGAACTCGGGGTTGGTCACGTTCTATTCGCCTCCGCCTGAACGGGTTGATATCACCGCCGGCTTTGAATTCGATGTGCCAGTGAGGTTTGACACCGACAAGATCCAGACAAGTGTCGCGAGTTTTCAGGCAGGGGACGTTCCGAACGTGCCAGTGGTCGAGGTGCGTGTCTGATGGCTGGTGACAAACAGGCCCTGCAGGCCCATCTGCAGAGCGGTCTGACAACGACCTGTCGGTGTTGGGCGATTACGCGCACAGACGGTGTTCAGCTTGGCTTTACCGACCATGACCTGAAGCTGAGCTTTGAAGGCCTGGACTTCAATGCAAGTTCGGGTCTGACGGCGGCCGCGATCGAGCAGGCAACGGGGCTGTCCATTGATAACTCGGAAGCAATGGGTGCGTTATCGGATGTCGCAGTAACCGAAGAGGATATCGAATCCGGTCGCTTCGACGGGGCCGAGGTGCGGGCATGGCTTGTGAACTGGGTCGATCCATCGCAGCGAATGTTGCAGTTCCGCGGATCAATTGGTGAATTGCGACGGGCAGGTGGGGCTTTTCATGCCGAACTGCGGGGCCTGACAGATAAGTTGAACCGACCTTTGGGCCGGATTTACCAAAAGCCCTGCACAGCCGTGCTGGGCGACAAGGCGTGCGGGTTCAACACCGATGCCCCGGGATATTCTGACGAAGCCGAAATCGTCGGTTTGACGGGGGGCAGTATTTTGCAGCTGCGAGGGGCGGAAACTCACCTTGAGGCATGGTTTGAACGTGGGCGGCTTGATGTGCTGACAGGCCGTGCGGCTGGGCTGTGGGGGGCGGTCAAGAAGGACCAAAAGACCGACACAGGTCGATCGGTCGTTCTGTGGTCTGCAATCAGCGGAGGATTGGCCGAGGGCGACAAGGTAAGGCTGACCGCGGGTTGTGACAAGCGCATGGCGACCTGTCGTGTGAAGTTCAATAATATCAATAATTTCCAAGGTTTTCCTGACCTGCCTACCGAAGATTGGGTGATGGCCGTTCCCAAGAACAACGGGGCGAACCGCGGAGGCAGCAGACGATGATACCGATAAAGCAAAGCATTGTTGATGAGGCCCGAAGCTGGCTTGGTACCCCCTATGTTCATCAAGCTTCTGTCAAAGGGGTCGGAACAGACTGTCTGGGCCTGCTGCGCGGCGTATGGCGGGCGGTGCTTGGGCACGAACCTGAGGCCGTCCCGATCTATAGCATGGATTGGTCTGAACCACAGGGCGAAGAGCGTATGTGGGCCGCAGCACGCCGCCATCTTATCGAGAAAGACCCGGCATGGTTTTCTGTCGGAGACGTGTTGCTGTTTCGTATGCGGGAAAGTGGCGTTGCCAAGCATTTGGGGATTGTCAGCACCTGTCGAGACATCCCTCGGTTCATTCACGCTTATTCCGGACATGGCGTTGTTGAAAGCGCCCTGAGCGACCCGTGGCGACGGCGGGTTGTTTCTTGTTTTGAGTTCCCCACGGAGGATATCTAGATGGCGACGATATTACTGTCTGCGGCGGGTGCCGCAGTTGGCGGGGCCATTGGCGGGACGGTTGCGGGCCTGTCCACGGCAGTTATCGGCCGTGCCATTGGTGCCACTCTTGGGCGTGTCATCGACCAGCGTTTGATGAGCCAGTCGGTCATGGGCAGCGGCAGCGAAGTTGTAGAAACGGGCCGATTGGACCGTTTTCGCTTTACTCAGACGGGCGAGGGCGCCGCTGTCGCCAACATCTTTGGTCGGATGCGTGTCGGGGGGCAGGTTATCTGGGCTTCGGATTTTCTGGAAGCCCGCAGCACCAGTTCTACCACGCAATCGGTTGGGGGTGGCAAGGGATCCCCCAAGCAGCCCGAGGTTACAACGACCACCAACAGCTACAGCTATTCAGTTTCATTAGCGGTCGCGTTGGGCGCGGGGCAAATATCTGACGTGCCGCGTGTCTGGGCGGATGGCGAAGAGATTGAGCGCAGCAGTTTGAATATGCGCGTCTATCCTGGCACCGACGATCAGCTGCCCGATCCGTTGATCGAAGCAATCGAAGGTACTGGAAATGTCCCGGCCTATCGTGGCACCGCCTATATTGTGATCGAAGATTTGAAGCTGGGCGCTTTTGGAAACCGCGTCCCGCAGTTCTCGTTCGAGGTCGTGCGGCAAGAGCAGCCTGGTTTGCCTGATACCGAAAATTCCTTGTCACGTATTGTACGAGGCGTGGCGCTAATGCCTGGGACCGGTGAATATGCACTGGCGTCCCAGCAGGTGAATTACACAAAAGGCCGCGGCCGCAGTTGGGCGGCCAATGTGAATTCAACCTCTGGTTTGCCTGATCTCGTGACGTCCACACAAGCCTTGAAAAGTGAACTTCCGGGCTGTGAAGCCGCCTCTTTGGTTGTGTCCTGGTTCGGAAGTGATCTGCGATGCGGTCAATGCAAGATACAACCAAAGGTTCTGCAAAATGGTATCGAAGGCAAAAATATGCCCTGGGGTGTCGCGGGGCTGACAAGGGCAACCGCCCAGATCGTTCGTCAGGAAAATAACGAGCCCGTCTATGGCGCGACACCAGCGGACGCGTCGGTCATTCAAGCGATCCAACACCTTAAGCAAGAGGGGAAGCGGGTCATGTTCTACCCGTTTATCCTGATGGATCAGATCGGTGGAAACGGATTGCCCGATCCGTGGTCAGACGCCAGCGATCAGCCCCACCTTCCCTGGCGCGGTCGCATCACCCTGAGCGTTGCGCCTGGGCGGGACGGGTCTCCGGACCAGATGGCTGAGGCCGATGTTCAGGTGTCCGATTTCTTTGGTCAGGCGCGAGCGGATGATTTTGTTATCGGAAACGGCACGGTTTCCTACTCTGGCCCGCAGGAATGGGGGTTGTGCCGATTTATTCTTCACTACGCTGCCTTGTGTAAGGCGGCAGGTGGGGTGGACTCCTTCTGTATCAGTTCGGAAATGCGTGGTCTTACCCAGATTCGTGGCCTAAACGGATTTCCGGCCGTTGAGCAGCTGCGCGTTTTGGCAGGGCAAGTGCGTAGTATTCTGGGGCCAGACACAAAGATCGGTTATGCGGCGGACTGGAGCGAGTATTTCGGCTACCAGCCAAATGATGGCAGTGGGGATCGCTACTTCCACCTCGATCCGCTTTGGGCGGATGACAACATAGATTTCGTCGGTATCGACAACTACATGCCTCTGTCCGACTGGCGGGACGGTGAAGATCACGTGGATGCGGATGCCGGCGCAAAATCCATCTACGATCTTTCCTATCTGCGTGGGAACATCGAAGGTGGCGAAGGCTATGACTGGTATTATGCCTCGCCCGAAGAAGAGGCGGCACAAATCCGCACACCGATCGAAGACGGCACCCATAACGAGCCGTGGATCTGGCGTTATAAGGACGTTCGCAACTGGTGGTCACAACCGCATCACGAGCGAATCAATGGTGTGCGCAGCGATAACCCGACTCTTTGGTTGCCAGAGTCCAAGCCAATCTGGTTCACTGAGCTCGGTTGTGCGGCAGTAGACAAAGGCACCAATCAGCCCAACAAGTTTCTGGATCCTAAATCTTCAGAATCCGGGTTGCCGAAATATTCAAACGGGTTTCGGGACGACTTTCTGCAGGCGCAATACCTCAGGGCGGTCCTTGGCTATTGGTCGGACGCAGATATCAATCCAGTTTCATCCAGCTATGGTGGCCCGATGGTGGACGTGTCCAATGCCTATGTCTGGGCGTGGGATGCGCGGCCCTATCCGACCTTTCCAAACCTGCGCAGCCAATGGAGCGATGGGGCAAACTATGCCCGCGGCCATTGGCTTAATGGGCGTTCCGGCTCACGAACGCTGGCCTCTGTTGTGACCGAACTTTGCCATGCAGCCGGCGTTACCGAGATTGATGTCTCGGGTCTTTACGGTACCGTTCAGGGCTATGCGGTTGAACAGGTTTCGGATGCCCGTTCGGCATTGCAACCGCTCATGCTGCGGTATGGTTTCGATGCGCTTGAACGCGAAGGAAAGCTGATCTTTCAGATGCGGGATGGCGCACGTGCCCTGACCCTGAATGAAGAGCAGTTGGCCATCACTTCGGACATTGACGGACACGTGGAATATCGTCGCGAGGCTGAGGCGGAAATGTCTGGCCGTGTCAGGCTGCGCTTTGTTCAGTCTGATGCTGACCATGAAATAGCCTCGGAAGAGGCTGTGTTGCCTGATGATGAAACCCATTCGGTATCGGTAAATGAGATGCCGTTGTCCATGACGCGGGCCGAGGGGCGTCAAACGGTGGAACGCTGGCTGAGTGAGGCGCGTGTCTCGCGTGAAACGGCTAGGTTTGCATTACCGCCTTCGCTTTTGAATGTCGGGGCAGGGGATGTTGTGCGGCTGGTCAGTGGTGGGCAGGACGCGCGCTATCGCATTGACAGGCTTGAACAGGCCGAAATGCAACTGGCCGAGGCTGTCAGGATCGAGCCCGGCGTTTACACACCGCCAGATGCCCCCGCTGATGAAGTTACGACGAAGCCATTTGTCGCTCCGGTGCCGGTGCTGCCGGTATTCTTGGACCTGCCTCTGATCACCGGTTCCGAGGTGCCGCATGCGCCATATCTTGCGGTTGCAGCAGATCCCTGGCCAGGAAGCGTTGCGGTGTACGCCGCACCCGGAGACGAAGATTATGTGCTGCAACAGGTGATTACAGGGCAGACCGTCATAGGTTTCACCGAAAGCCCGATGCGAAGGGCCAGTGCCGGACTTTGGGACGAGGGCGATGCCTTGCAGGTCAATCTGGTAGATGGCCTGTTGGAATCTCGTCCACGGTCTGCCTTGTTAAGCGGGGCAAATCTTGCGGCGATTGGCGACGGAACGCCGGACAACTGGGAGGTGTTCCAATTCGCGGATGCGGCTTTGCAATCGACAGGTGCCTACTCCGTGTCCGGGCGGTTGCGCGGTCAGCTGGGGACAGATGCGATTATGCCCGATCTCTGGCCCGAAGGATCAATGTTCGTGTTGTTGGACGAACGTGTCTTCCAGACAGGGTTGTTGCGGTCGGAACGTGGCCTGACCAAACATTATCGCATTGGCCCTGCAACCAGAGGGTATGAAGATCCCTCTTACGAGCATCTGGTCGAGGCCTTTGAAGGCAATGGTTTGCGGCCCTACGCCCCCTCTCATCTTCGCGTGCAGCAATCCAGCTCGAGGGACGTGTTCTCATGGGTGCGGCGGACACGTCTGGATGGCGATGACTGGTCCGGGCTGGATGTGCCGTTGAATGAAGAAACCGAAGCCTACCTTATTCAGGTCCGGCAGAATGGTAGCCTGATCCGGGAACAGGTCGTTGCCCAGCCGGATTGGAATTACACGTCGTCCATGAAGGCCGGTGACGCTGCAACTGGGTCTTATGAGGTGTCGGTTTCGCAGATATCTGCGGCTTACGGACCTGGATTGCCTGTCAGGCTGCAGGTCGGATAGGCGCGGTGCGGCCCGTATTGCACGGAGATGTCAGCGCGGCGGCGCGTGTTTTGTTGAACGCGCCGCCCGATCAGCGTGAACGCTTATGCCGACGTATGATTGCCGAAGCTGAAACGGCTGAAGGCCATGTAAGTAAAACAGGGCGGCTACACCCGTTGTTCGGCAACGGTTCGTTAATGGCTGCGGCGCGAAACCGGCGCCTTGCCGCCGAACCCGCATTCGATGATCTGCAGTATTGCCGGTGTTTTGAGACGGTGCTGCGTCATTTGATCCGGTTCCGCATCAACCAGAAGCACAGCTGACACATCTGGTTGCGGCGAGGTCCAATTCAAGTCGGCCATTTGGAATCGGCTCGCCGCAATCTTCGCAGAATCCGTATTCTTGACTTTCAATCCGCTTCAACGCGGCCAAAAGGCGTCGGTATTCAAGGTCCCGATTGACTTGGTGCGCCTTGGCCATGGCCTGGTTCTGTAGCGCATCCATCCGGCTCAGACGACCGATAGATTGTTGATCCAGTTCAACAACAGATTGCGCATCTTTCCCGGCCTGCGACTGGCGCGCCAATTCGTCCAGCCTGGCACGGATTTTCTCGTTGATCTGCTTCAGGTCAGCCTCATTCATTTTCGTTGCTTTGCCGATCACGGGTTTGCGTTTGGCGTTTTAGCCACTAAATGGCATTCTAGGCGCAGCAAAGGATCAAAAGCCATGTTGGAAAAGCGCAGTCATGTCACACCTGTAGATCCCGTTTGGGATCGCATCACGACCGAGGCTCAGGCCGCGGTCGAGAATGAACCACTGATGGGTGGATTGGTGCACGCCTGTATTCTGCATCATCGCAGCCTGACCAGAGCATTGTCCTATCGCGTTTCCGCAAAACTATGTTCGAACGAAATGTCGATGATGGTTCTGCGCGAGATCGTGGACGAAGCTTATGCTGACGATCCCCATTTGATTGAGGCCGCCCGCGCAGACCTGATGGCGGTCTACGAGAGGGACCCGGCCTGCCACCGTCTTCTGCAACCGATTCTGTATTTCAAGGGTTATCAAGCGATGCAGGCCTACCGCGTCGCCCATTGGCTATGGCTCAAGGGGCGATATGATCTGGCCTATTTCTTCCAGATGCGGTCCTCTGAAATCTTCGGTATCGACATTCACCCGGCTGCCAAAATCGGCAAGGGGATCATGATCGACCATGCTCATTCCATCGTGATCGGTGAAACGGCCATCGTTGGCGACAATGTTTCGATGTTGCATTCGGTCACGCTGGGCGGGACTGGAAAAGAAGAGGAGCAACGTCACCCCAAGATTGGTGATGGCGTTTTGATCGGCGCCGGCGCCAAAGTCTTGGGCAATATCAAAGTGGGCCATTGTAGCCGGATTGCCGCCGGTTCGGTGGTGCTGCAAGAGGTGCCACCATGCAAAACTGTTGCCGGTATTCCGGCCAAGATCGTCGGTGAAGCTGGATGTGACCAGCCCTCGATCTCGATGGATCATATGCTGGGCAAAGATCACTAGATCTGAAGGTTCTTAAAGAAAAAGGCCGCCCAGTAGAGGGCGGCCTTTTTTAGCCAGATATCAGGCTAGCATGACCATCGGGTTTTCCAGATTGTCGACGATCGCCTGCAGCAGCTGCGCACCGAGGGCACCGTCGATGACCCGGTGATCGACCGACATCGTAACCGACATGACTGTTGCAACCGTCAGTTCGCCATCGTCACCAACAACTGGTTTCTTTGCGCCAGTGCCGACGGCCAGAATGCCCGCATGCGGTGGGTTCACGATAGCGTCGAAATTGTCGATGCCGAACATGCCCAAGTTCGAGACCGCAAATGTGCCGCCCTGATACTCATGCGGGGCCAGCTTGCGTTCGCGGGCACGGGCAGCCAGGTCCTTCATCTCGGTTGAAAGCGCTGACAGCGACTTGGTGTCGGCGTCTTGCAGGACCGGCGTGAACAGGCCACCTTCGATCGCGACGGCAACGGCCACGTCCGAGGGTTTCAGCTGCAGAACCCGATCTCCCGCCCAGACGGCGTTGCATTCGGGCACCTGTTGCAGCGCATTGGCCAAGGCCTTGATGATGAAGTCATTGACGCTGAGTTTGAGGCCGCGGGCCTCAAGTTGCTTATTCAACTGACCGCGGAATTTCAGCAGTGCATCCAGCTTGATATCCCGGCGTAGATAGAAATGCGGGATTGTTTGTTTGGCCTCGGTCAAGCGCGCGGCGATGGTTTTGCGCATCCCGTCCAGCTTAACCTCTTCGTAATCGCGGGATTCGTACATCCGCATGACCATATCCGTCGAGGGGCCGGTTGGCGCGGCTGTGGAGGCTGGTGCTAATGCGGCCTGTACAGGGGCAGCCGCCACAGCAGGGGCTGCGGTTGCGCTTTCGACATCCGCCTTGACGATACGCCCATGTGGGCCGGATCCACTGATTTGCGCTAGGTCGAGACCTTTTTGCGCAGCGATGCGACGAGCCAGGGGCGAGGCGAAGATACGACCGCCATCTGCCTTGACCGGCGCTGCCGGGGCGGGGACGGGCGCTTCGGACGCCGCTGGAGCGGAGGCCTCGTTGCCCGTGGCGGCTGGCGCCGCCGCCGGAGCCGCTGCAGGCGTTGCACTGATATCATCAGCGCTTTCGCCTTCTTCCAGCAAAACCGCGATGGCGGTGTTGACCTTGACCCCTTCGGTTCCTTCAGGGATCAGGATTTTGCCGATTGTGCCTTCGTCAACGGCCTCGAACTCCATCGTGGCCTTGTCGGTTTCGATTTCGGCGAGCAGATCTCCGGAGGAGACTGTGTCGCCCTCTTTGACCAGCCATTTGGCAAGCGTGCCTTCCTCCATGGTCGGCGACAGGGCGGGCATCAGAATTTCGGTGGGCATCTGTCTGTTGCTCCCTTACCGGTAGGTCACTTGTTTGACGGCTGCGATCACCTCGTCGGTGGTCACCAGCGCCAGTTTTTCGAGGTTCGCTGCGTAGGGCATCGGAACATCCTTGCCGGTGCAGTTGATGACAGGCGCGTCGAGGTAATCAAACGCTTCCTGCATCACCACCGATGAAATGTAGCTGCCGACCGAGCCTTGCGGCCAGCCTTCTTCGACGGTCACAAGACGGTTGGTTTTCATCACCGAATTGATGATTGCGCCTGTGTCCATCGGGCGGATGGTGCGCAGGTCGATCACTTCGGCACTGATACCGTCCTCGGCCAGTTTGTCGGCGGCTTCCAGTGCGAACTGCATGCCGATGCCAAAGCTGACGATGGTCACGTCTGTGCCCTCGCGCCAGATGCGGGCCTTGCCCAACGGAATGCTCAGGTCATCCACCTGCGGTACTTCGAATGAGCGGCCATAGAGGATTTCGTTTTCCAGGAAGATCACCGGGTTCGGGTCACGGATCGCGGATTTCAGCAAGCCTTTGGCGTCGGCCGCTGAATAGGGCATGACGACCTTGAGGCCGGGGATCTGCATATACCAGGCCGCATAGTCCTGACTGTGCTGGGCTGCCACGCGGGCGGCGGCACCGTTCGGACCCCGGAACACGATGGGACAGCCCATCTGACCGCCGGACATATAGAGCGTCTTCGCGGCCGAGTTGATGATCTGGTCAATCGCCTGCATGGCGAAGTTGAAGGTCATGAACTCGACAATCGGTTTCAACCCGCCAAAGGCCGAACCAACTGCGATCCCGGCAAAACCATGTTCGGTGATCGGGGTGTCGATTACGCGCTTGGCGCCAAACTCATCCAGCAAACCTTGCGAGATTTTATAAGCGCCCTGATATTCGGCGACTTCTTCACCCATCAGGTAGACGTCACCGTCATTGCGCATTTCTTCGGCCATGGCGTCGCGCAGGGCTTCACGCACGGTTTCAGATTTCATCTCGGCATCAGCTGGCCAATCTGGGGACAGATCTACCTTAGGTGCGGCTGGGGCAGAGACAGGAGCAGGGGCCTCAACCGCAGCAGGGGCGGCTTCGGTCGTCGCTGCGGCTGTGGGTGCAGCCGCAGGCAGGGCGGAGGCGTCTTCGCCTTCTTCGACGAGGATGGCGATAGGGGTATTTACTTTGACCCCTTCGGTGCCTTCAGCGATCAGGATCTTGCCCATGATCCCTTCATCAACGGCTTCAAACTCCATCGTGGCCTTATCTGTTTCGATTTCGGCCATGATATCGCCGCTTGATACGGTGTCGCCTTCCTTGACCAGCCATTTGGCCAGGGTGCCCTCTTCCATCGTGGGGGAAAGGGCGGGCATGAGAATTTCGGTTGCCATGTCTTAATCGTCCTCTCAGGCGTAGATATCTGTCCAAAGCTCGTCCAGCGACGGCTCGGGGCTTTCTTTCGAGAATTCAGCGGCTTGATTGACGATCTCCTTGATCTCTTTGTCGATCGCCTTCAGGTCATCCTCGGTCGCGTGTTTGCCGGAAAGCAGCAGCTCGCGGACATGTTCGATCGGGTCGCTTTGTTCGCGCACCCTCTGAACCTCTTCGCGGGTGCGGTACTTGGCCGGGTCGGACATCGAGTGTCCGCGATAGCGATAGGTTTTGATTTCCAGAATGTACGGACCTTTGCCCGCGCGGCAATGGGCGACAGCCTTTTCGCTGGCCTCTTTGACCGCTAGCACATCCATTCCGTTGACGATCTCGCCAGGGATGCCGAACGCCTCGCCCCGATGGTAGATGTCTTTGGTCGAAGTCGAACGTGCCTGGGACGTCCCCATGGCGTATTGGTTGTTCTCGATCACAAAGATCACCGGCAGTTCCCAGATCGCGGCCATGTTGAAGGTCTCATAGACCTGCCCCTGGTTTGCGGCGCCGTCCCCGAAATAGGTGAAGGTGACGCGGCCGTTTTCCTGATACTTGTCGGCAAAGGCCAGACCGGCACCCAGAGGAACCTGCGCTCCGACGATGCCGTGACCGCCATAGAAATGCTTCTCTTTCGAGAACATATGCATCGAACCGCCTTTGCCCTTGGACAATCCGCCCTCGCGCCCGGTCAGTTCTGCCATTACGCCGCCCGGATCCATGCCGCAGGCCAGCATATGCCCATGATCGCGATAAGAGGTGATCCGCTTGTCACCTTCTTCGGCGGCTGCTTCCAGTCCCACAACAACTGCCTCTTGACCGATATACAGGTGGCAGAAACCACCGATCAGACCCATGCCGTATAGCTGGCCAGCCTTTTCTTCGAATCGGCGGATCAGCAACATTTCACGGTAATAGGTCTTGAGTTCTTCCGCAGAAACGTTTGGTTTCTTTGTGGTTTTTCGCGCAGCCATTGTGGCGATCTCCCCCTCTCGGCAAGATAGTTTAGCGTTAAACTATCTAATAGAACATTTGAGGCTTTCTGGCGAGTGGAAATATTGCGCTGTGGTTTGACACGCGGAAAACCGTTCAGGTAGGGACGTATGCGTTACCACAGCAGGGATTTCCGACGAAGAATTTTGGTCCCGCTCAGCGGATGACAATCTCATCCGAGCGGATCATACCAAGGATCGAGCGCGCCTGCTGATCCAGTAAATCGAGGTCAAGATAGGTGTCTGAAAGCCTGCGGGTCAGATTTTCCATTTCGGCGATTTCGGTGCTCAACGCTGCAAGGTCGCGCGACAGAGCATCCCGTTCCGCTGCAATCTCGACCCGTCGAAACAGGCCATAGTCTCCCTGGACGGCAGCAAAGGTGAAATACACACCCAGCATGAAAGCCACCGAGAAAAAAGCAACTGAGCCCAAACCGGGCCGATGGGAACGGGACACTCTGTTTACCGCCGTATGAAGTCTGCCTCAATGTCGTGCCATTATGCTTGGCATCTGACTGCACTATGTCACAGGTGATTCGGCTTGTGAATCCCCCGATTCGCAAAATTACCCGTGCAGCTGAATTTATTGTTCCAGCGCGGCGACGCCGGGAAGGGTTTTTCCTTCCATCCATTCCAGGAATGCGCCGCCTGCTGTCGAGATATAGGTGAAATCCCGCGCCGCGCCGGACGCGTTCAGGGCGGCTACGGTATCACCACCGCCCGCGACCGAGACCAACTGGCCCGAACGGCTGAGCGCGGCAGCTTTCAGTGCGGCCGCATTCGTTGCTGCATCGAACGGTTCCAGTTCAAAGGCGCCCAAAGGGCCGTTCCAGATCAGGGTTCGGCTTTGGCTGATGACTTCAGTGATAGCGGCGACACTCTCGGGGCCTGCATCCAGGATCATGCCGTCTTCGGGGCATTGGTCTGCGGGCAAAACCTGATGCGGCGCATTGGCCTGGAAGGTTTTTGCAACAACCACGTCACACGGCAGAACGATCTGGCAACCAGAGTTTTCCGCCTTGGCAAGAATCTCTGCGGCAGTGTCTTTCATCGCGGTTTCCGCCAGCGATTTGCCGACACTGATACCTTGTGCCACTAGGAAGGTGTTGGCCATGCCACCGCCGATGATCAGGTGATCCACCTTGTCGATCAGGTTGCCCAGCAGCTCCAGCTTGGTTGACACTTTTGCCCCACCGACCACTGCTGTTACCGGACGCTCGGGCGCGCCAAGGGCGCTTTCAAGTGCTTGCAGCTCGGCCTGCATCAGCCGACCAGCGCAGGCAGGCAGCAGGCGAGCGATGGCTTCGGTTGAGCTGTGGGCGCGGTGCGCAGCGGAAAAGGCGTCGTTGCAGTAGACCTCGCCCAGTTTGGCCATGCCTGCGGCCAGATCAGGATCATTCTTGGTTTCAGCAGCATGAAAACGGGTGTTTTCCAACAGCAATACTTGCCCGGCTTGCAGGGTGTCTGCGACAAGCTCGGCCTCGGTTCCGACGCAATCGGCTGCGAACAGAACCTGCGCACCAAAGGCGCTTTCCAATGTGGGGATAAGTTGTTTCAGCGACAGGCTTTCGCGCCGCTCTCCGCCCGGGCGTCCGAAATGGGCCAAAAGGATAGGCTTGCCACCTGCAGCGAGAATATCGCGTACTGTGGGTACGATGCGCTGAATCCGGGTAGCGTCGGTCACGACCCCATCCACCACGGGCACATTGATATCCACGCGCACCAGCACGCGCTTACCGTTCAGGTCCATATCGTCCAGTGTTTTCCAGCCCATCGCGCGATCCTCGTGTTTGGCAACCGATCTAGGCGGTTCTTTTCCTGCATTTTGCCCTCAGGTCAATGCGTCACTTGGCTTTCGCGTGCGTGGCGCATAGGTATTTGCGCAAGATAAACGACAGGAGGGCCACATGGCCGAGATCAAGGATCCCGAAAACACAATCATCATCGAGCTGAAGGGCGGCAATGTCGTCATCGAGCTGCTGCCAGATGTGGCCCCGCAGCATAGCGCTCGGATGAAGGAACTGGCGCGCAGCGGTGAATATGACAACGTGGCATTTCACCGTGTGATCGACGGTTTCATGGCGCAAACCGGTGACGTGCAGCACGGCGATATGGAAGACGGATTCAACCTGCGCAGTGCAGGCACAGGCGGGTCATCGCTGCCGAATGTTCCGGCAGAGTTTTCGAAACTGCCGCATGATCGCGGCACGTTAGGCGCGGCTCGGTCGCAGAATCCGGATTCGGCCAATTCGCAGTTTTTCATCAACTTTAGCGACAACCATTTCCTGAACGGCCAATACACGGTCTATGGCCGTGTTATCGACGGGATGGAGCATGTGGACGCCATCGTTCGGGGCGAGCCGCCCGCAAGCCCGGATCGTATGATCAGCGTCAAGGTGGCTGCCGATGTATAAGCTGGCCGCCGCATTTGTCCTGCTGGCCGGTCCTGCACTGGCCACGGGCCTTGAGATCGAGATTGAGGGTGAAGGGGCCAATGGCACCGTAACCGTTGATCTGTTTGACGATATTGCCCCCAAGCATGTTGAACAAATTAGCGCCCTTGCCGCTGCTGGTCAGTATGATGGCGTGGTGTTTCACCGCGTGATCGACGGCTTTATGGCTCAGACCGGTGACGTTGAACACGGTCGGGTCGGTGGCGATATGCGTCGTGCCGGTACTGGCGGTTCGGATCGGCCGGATCTGCCAGCTGAGTTCTCGGACTATAACTTTGATCGTGGTGTTATTGGCATGGCGCGGGCGCAGGATCCCGACAGTGCCAACTCGCAATTCTTCATAATGTTTGAACCTGGGCCGTTCCTGAACGGTCAGTATACGGTTGTCGGTCAGGTCACTGACGGAATGGACGTTGTTGATGCGATCAAGCGGGGCGAAGGCCCGAACGGAGCCGTAATCGGCCAGCCGGATGCGATGAAAAAGGTCACCGTGACCGAATAGATAAAAGGACCCCGGTGCCTGGTCAGGTGCCGGGGTCTTTTTGTAAGCGTGCGCTTGGATCAGTCGTCAGACATGGCCTTCCAGATCAGCGCACCAATCGCGCCACCAATCAGCGGGGCAGCCCAGAACAACCATAGCTGAGCCAGCGCCGGCCCATCGGCAAACAGGGCAACACCGGTTGACCGTGCCGGGTTGACAGATGTGTTGGTCACCGGGATCGAGATCAGGTGGATCAGCGTCAGCGCCAGACCGATGGCAATCGGCGCGAACCCTGCCGGAGCACCGCTTGAGGTCGCGCCCAGAATGATCAGGATGAAAAATGCCGTCAGCACGATCTCGATCACCAAGGCGGACATCATCGAATAGCCCATGGGTGAAGCCTCGCCATAGCCATTGGACGCAAAGCCTCCGACCCCGGCGAAATCTGGTGCGCCGCTGACGATCAGATACAGTACAGCCGCTGCTGCAATGGCTCCGATGACCTGAGCAATCCAATAGGGCAGCAGATCCTTAGCCGGGAACCGTCCGCCGATCATTAAACCCAGACTGACTGCCGGATTGAAATGCCCGCCTGAAATGTGGCCAACGGCAAATGCCATAGTCAGCACTGTTAGGCCAAAGGCTAAAGATACGCCCAACCAGCCGATACCGACATCCGCGACGCCAGCCGCTAAAACAGCGCTGCCGCAACCGCCAAGCACCAACCAGAATGTACCGAAAAATTCTGCCATGAGTTTTGTTGACATGAAAAGTCCTCCGAAAACCAATGGGCTGTAGTGTAATCCAAAACGCAGAAATATCGAAGCTACTCATCACACATAGAAATTCGGCGGAGAATGAAGGGGTATTTGGGCGCGCTTGCCACGTCAAAAGGGGGCAGATAGACCTATGGGTGTGGCATGGAAATATGGGTTCAGCCTACGATGACGTCAAAGACGAATAAGCCGGTTAAGGCCAAGTTATTGCCGGATGATCCGTTCTTCCCGCTTATTCAGGATGCTTATCGCGGTTTTAAACGTCCAAAGCCAAGCAGTATCGAGGTCTGCGAAGGGTGCTGCATGGAACCGGATATCGAGGCTGATTTCTTTCACCCGCCCATTCAGGAACTGCCGTTGCACTATCTTCAGGACTGGTATTTTGCAGCGAGTGATCCGGAAGGTATTGCCAAGAATACCTGGGCCTATCTTTTGCCGCGTGTGCTAGAGGTCTTGGCCTGTGGCGAAGAGGTAAGCTCTGTCGGGATCGAGGTCAGCCTGAGCCGGTATCCGACGGGACAGGCCCGGAACTGGTCGTCGGAGGAGTGGCGTGTCCTGGACAATTTTCAGAAACGCTTTCTTCTGAAGGCGATCGAAGGGGGCTCAGAAGAATGTCTGGACGATACGCTTTGCATGTTTCGCCTCGGGGGGTGGCCAATGGATAGCCTTTTGGCGCAAGTAACCGCAGTTAAAACGGCGACTTTGGCAGAACGGTTCTGGCAGGACTGGTGTTACGGGTATGCGCCCTCGGTTTGGATCACGGCCTTCTGGGAAAGCCCGGACGGCACGGCTGCATTTGATTTTTACACGTCTGAAGTCATGTATCGAAGAATGCAGCAGCTTGCCTTTGATGATGGCACGCCACCAGATTTGTCCGAAAAGGCGCTGATGGTCGCAGAAGTGATCGAGGCCAATGCGACCTGGAACCAACCTGATCAGTGAAAGCACTTCGGTCAGAATTGCAAAAGAAAACGCCGCAGGCTGTCCCGCGGCGTTTGTTTCCTGTCAGTCTGTCAGAATTACTGTTTGACGTCTGCAGCCGGGTTAGCGCCCGGTTTTCCGCTGCGGCCAGGGTTCAGAGGATCGTCCTGACGCTGAACGGAGCCTTCGAAATGCGCGCCGCTTTCGATGGCGATTGTCTTGTGAATGATGTCGCCTTCGACCCGTGCGGTCGAGGTCAGGCGCACTTTCAGGCCACGCACGCGGCCAACGATACGGCCGTTGATGACAACGTCATCTGCAGTGACTTCGCCCTTGATGGTCGCCGTTTCACCGATGGTCAGCAGATGCGCACGAATGTCACCTTCCACCGTACCTTCGACCTGAATGTCACCCGAGGTTTTCAGGTTGCCGGTGATGTGCAGATCCGAAGACAGGACCGATGCAGGTGGCTTGGGTTTGGGCGCGGTGCTGGCCTTGGTTTCCGTCGGTGCAGGGGTTGCCGGAGTGGCCGGAGCGGCAGGCTTGGCGGCCTCTGGGGCATTGGTTCCGGGCTCGTTGATTTTGCTCTTAGAAAACATTTCTTGCAGCCTTGATGTAAGTCATTGGGTTAACAGGTTTTCCGTTTACGCGGACCTCATAGTGCAGGTGCGTTCCGGTCGACCGTCCGGTGTTACCCATATCAGCAATATGATCCCCGCGCGAGACCCTTTGGCCAACCTTAACCCGTAACTTGGTGTTATGAGCGTAAAGTGTCTCAATTCCGAAGGCGTGCCGGATTTTGACCAGACGCCCGAAACCCGATTGCCAGCCCGCATGGGTGACTACGCCGTCGGCGGTCGCAAAGATATCAGTTCCAAGTGCACCGGCGAAATCGGAACCGTTATGCATGCGGCGACCGCCCGTTTTTGGGTCACGGCGCGTGCCGAAGCCACTGGTAAAGCGGACAGCCGCTTTCACCGGGCTGGCAAACGGGGCCTTTTCTGCTGCGATACGATAGAGGTTCAGCTGGTCCATCTGTTGCAACAGAGTGTTCGCGCGGATCTCGTCGGGGGTCAGGTCCTCACCGCGCGTGCTGAAGGAAATTGGGGTGAGGGGGCCACCCATGCCGCTATAGCCACGCCGTACTTCTTCAATGATACGGTCAGTTGGCATACCTGCCTGTCGGAACATCTTGTCGAGCGGTTCAACCGAGATGATCATTGCTTCTTCTAGCTGACGGAAAATCTCGTCGCTGCGTTCCTGCATCAGCCGGATCTCAAGCTCGAGATCGTCCCGCTGATCCAGTGCGTTCCGGGCGTCGGCTGCGATCTGATCACGCTCCTGCGCGGTGCGGGTCAGAGCAACGGTCATAAATTCCATCTGTTCGGGGCTGGCAGTGTTTGCCAACGTGAGCCCATCATCGGAATCTGATTGTTGCAGCGCCGCAAGCTCCTGACGGGCAGATTCCCGTTGTTTCATGGTGGTGCGCAGGGTGGACTGGATTACCTCGATCCCCGTTTCCAACTCACGGCGGCTGTTTTCGGACGCCAGCAGCTCGGATTGCATCGCAGAGATCTGTTCAAGCGCGGCGTTGAACCGGTCCTGAGCCATCAGAGCCTCATGAGCGCGCACGTCACGCTCTGCTGACAGAATATTCAGCCGCTCCTGATATGTCGCCTGATCGCGCTTGGCCTGTTCTCGGAAGTTGCCTGATCCGATGCTGTCCATCAACAGGATTGCGGTAGTGACCGCAGTCCAGCCAACAAACAGGGCAACACCAGCAACTGCAAAGATCTGTGTCTCTGAGCTGAGCCGGATGAACCGTGTGTCATTGTCAGATTTCAGAAAGACCCGGCGTTCCGGGAAGTGCTGCTCAAGCAGCGAATGTAGTTTGATTGCCAGACGTGCTCGCACGCGCCTTACCTCTCGATCCCCAAATTCGGGATCGGTTGTGAGTGGTCTCCGTCCCTTGGGGCAACTGAATAGAGGGGACGTCCGATTTGGGCAAGATTGTTAACTAGTTCACACAACAAACAGGGTTAATCCCGCCAATTCTCGGCGAGAAATTGCCGATTACATCAACTGGAGGATGATTCAAAGACCGCTATGACCGTGCATGCCGACCTAGCGGGCAGAGCCGGGCGGCGGCAGGCCTTCGGTCAGCGGCCAATAGAAATCCGGCGGTAACCCGGCTTCGGCCCGCTTTTCTTCGTTGAAGGGCGGTTTAAGAACGCCATGAAAATAGCGCCGGACCAGATCGTGAAAGATACCCTTTGGGTCAGCGTTCTCGCGTCCGCAAAGGAAATGGAACCACTTGGACCCGTAAGCAACATGCCCGACTTCTTCGGCGTAGATCACCTCGAGCGCGGCAATGGCCTGTTCAGCCTTGGCCTTGCGGAAGATGTCAATCATGCCGGGGGTCACATCCAGACCCCGCGCCTCAAGCACCATCGGCACTACGGCCAAACGGCCCATCAAATCTTCTGCTGTATCTTCGGCAGCGCGCCACATACCCGCATGGGCGGGCAGGGCGCCGTAATGACTGCCCATCTGTTCCAGGCAATCACAGACCATTTCGAAGTGGCGCGATTCCTCTTCGGCGCATTTGACCCAGTCGTCGTAGAAACCGATAGGCATAGGGACATGGCCAAATCGGGCGATTAAATCCCAATGCAGATCAACCGCGTTCAGTTCGATATGGGCGACCGCGTGTAGCAGGGCGATGCGCCCAGCCTCGGAGCCGGGGCGGCGCCTTGGGACATCCCGGGGGGACAGCAAATCTGGTTTGTCCGGTCGGGCGGGATTCAACGGCGGTGTTGCGGTGCCCACTTCAATCGCAGGAGCGTCCCCTGATCGCGCCGCAAACCAAGCTGCGGCATGGCGCTTGGACAGGGCGGTCTTTTCGCGCCCGTCTGCTGTGGTCAGAACTTCGGTCGCCATTTGGGTCAGTGTTTTCGACACCGGGATATCTCCGCTTTCAAGATTTGTTCGGGTAATAATCCGGATGACGACCGCGGTGAAGAGGGTTACAGCGCGCGCGCGGCTTCCAGTACCTCTTCCACATGGCCGGGCACTTTGACCTTTCGCCAGATGCGAGCGATCTTACCGTCGGCGTCAATCAGAAAGGTTGAACGCTCGATCCCCATCGACTTGCGCCCGTACATGTTCTTCTCGACCCACACACCGTAATCCTCGCAAACGGCCGAGCCTTCGTCGGACAAAAGTGGCGTCGTAAGACCGTGTTTGGCGACGAATTTGTCATGCTTAGCCACCGTGTCGCGCGAGATGCCGAAAACCAGGGCGCCGGCATCAGCAAAGGCTTGAAGTTGTTCCGAGAAACCGATGGATTCCTTGGTGCAGCCCGGCGTATCATCACGGGGATAGAAAAACAAAACGACGGCGCTGCCTTGCAGGTCTGACAGCGTAACCTCACCACCGCCGTCGCGGGGCAAAGTGAAACCGGGGGCGATGTCTGTAACGTCGGGCATTGGAAACTCCGCTAAAGGTTTTTAAGTGCTGCCTGACATCATGGTGCGGTGCAAGCAGGTAATAGGGCGTGGGTCGGAATTTGGCGCGGCAAGAAGATACACAAGAAGGCCCGGACGGGAAACCCCGCCGCCGTCGGTCACGCCGCCGCATCGCTGCTTGGGGGATCGTCGGAACCTTCCTGTTGCTTTGCCTGCTGGCCTTTGGCGGCTGGTTCTTTCTGATTGGCAAACAACTGCACGCGCCCGACTGGATGCGGGCGCAGGCCGAAAAACGGCTGGATGAAAGCCTTGGAGGGATCAAGATCCGCTTTGGCGACGCCAGCTTTATCGTCAACGAAAACTGGTTGCCACGTTTGCGACTGACGGATGTGACCATAAGCGACGCGGCGGGACAACAGATCGCGCAAGTGGCGGATATGCGCACCCGGTTGTCGATGCGGTGGCTGCTACGGGGGAAAATCCGCCCGCGCACGATTACCCTGCGCGATGCCCAAATCGCATTGACCCGCGGATTGGACGGGGCGCTTTCGTTGACAGTCGGTTCTGGCAGTGCACCGGTTCAGCGGGCGCGGACATTGATCGAGTTGATCGAGGAATCTGACGATGTCTTTTTGTCACCACTGCTGTCGGGGCTGCGGTCGGTCGAGCTTGAGTCGTTGACGCTGGACTATCAGGATTTGCGCCTGTCGCGCGCCTGGGTTTTCGACGGCGGACATATTTCGATCATCCGTACCGGTGACGAAATGCGCATGTCCACCGGGTTCTCTGTTCTGACAGGGCGCGATTATGCCAGTTCGATTGAGGTAAACTATACCAGCGTACTTGGAACGCCCCAGGCAAGCTTTGGCTTTGCGATAACCGACCTGCCTGCCGAGGATATTGCAAGTCAAAGCCTAGCCTTGTCATGGTTGCAGGTCCTTGACGCTCCGATCTCGGGCGCGGTGCGCGGCAGTGTTGATGGCAACGCGGCGCTGGGGCCGTTATTTGCGACCCTGAACCTTGCGGCAGGCGCGGTGCAAGCCAACCAAGAGACAAAACCGATTCCGTTTGAATCCGCCAGGGCTTATTTCAGCTATGACCCAAGTCGGCAGGAGCTGGATTTCGACGAGGTTTCTGTAGTCTCCGCCTGGGGGTCCGTTCAGGCCGAGGGAAGGGCCTTTTTGAGAGGTATCGAGAATGGACTGCTGGAAAGCCTGACCTCTCAACTCCGTCTCAGCAGCATCGACATCAACCCGGCTGGGCTGTTTCCGGAACCCCTCAAGTTGGCGCGTGCCGACCTTGATCTGAAGATGAAGCTGGCCCCGTTCGAGTTGCGCCTCGGACAGATGACGGTTGAAGACGAAAACCTAACGCTGCGTGCTAGGGGTAATCTGAATGGTGAAGCCGAAGGTTGGTCGGGGTACCTCGAGGCCCATCTGGACGAGTTGGAGTCAGGCCAGTTGCTGAGATACTGGCCCCAATTACTTGCCGAAAAGCCGCGTAAATGGGTGTCCGACAATTTATATGAAGGCCGGCTCTCGGATGTCGATTTTGCATTGCGGTTGAAGCCGGACACCAAGCCGGACATTTACTTGGACTTCGGGTTCGACGACGCCAAAGTCCGCTTTGCCAAAACTTTACCGCCGGTCCATGACGCTCAGGGGCAGGCCAGCCTGATCAACCAACGGTTTACGGTGACAGCCGAGAAAGCGGTTGTCATTGCCGATCAGGGCGGCCCGATAGACGGGTCAGGAACATCCTTCATTATTCCGGATACGTCGATCAAAAAGCTTTCGCCGGCGATTGTGCGCGTCAAGGCCAAGGGCTCGGCAACGGCCGCCTTGTCTTTGATGGATCGTCCCCCTCTGCAGCTGATGACAAAGGCAAATTTGCCCGTGGATGTGGCCTCTGGCGATGTGGAACTGTCAGGCACCTTATCTCTGCCGATGAAGAAGGGGCTGAAGTTCGATGAAACCCAGTTTCACTTTACTGGTAAGATTGGTGATGTGCACAGTGATCGCTTGGTCAAAGGTTTTGTCGTCAGCGCGCCTCAGTTGACTATTTCAGGTGACCAATCCGCTGTCGAAGTCGGCGGCGACGGATATTTCGGCGACGTGCCCCTGCAGGCAACCTGGCGCCAGCCTATTGGGGGTCGAGAACCGAAACCCAGTGAACTGAAAGGGCAGATCGAGATTTCGCCCCGGTTGGTGACCGAGCTGCGTGCCGGGTTACCAAAGGGTATGCTGACTGGAAAAGGCGTTGCCGAAATAACCTTGGGCATCGGTGCTGGCCGCCCCCCGAAACTGACGGCGACATCGGATCTGGAAGGCGTAGTGCTGTCTATCCCCGAGCTCGGTTGGCGCAAAGGCGCTGGTACCAAGGGGTCGATCGATGTCGAGGCAACGCTGGGCGATCAGATGCGCGTGGATACACTTCGGCTGGATGCGGCGGGGTTGAGAAGCCTGGCCTCCATTAATTTCAAAAATGGTGCTTTCGATCGTGTAGAGTTCAGCTCATTCGAATTGGGGAACTGGCTTGCGGTTCCGGCGGAGCTGATTTCACGGGGGTCAGCCTTGCCCGACATCAGGGTTTTAGGGGGCGTGATGAATCTGGGGGGCGCGACCTTTGGATCCTCCGAAGGTGGTGGCGGTGGTTCCGGGCAGGGGCCCGAGCTGGATGTAGTGTTGGATCGCCTCCAGATTACAGAGACGATCGCCCTGACCGGGTTCAAGGGAAAATTTGCGACAACTGGCGGTGTCAGCGGCGCGTTCACGGCGAATGTAAACGGCGGTGCTGCTGTGCGCGGGCAGGTGACCCCGCGCGGAGGGCGCAGTGCAGTCAATCTAATCTCTGGTGATGCAGGCGACGTTCTGAGATCGGCCAAAATGATAACCCAGGCGCGCGGTGGCAAACTGGACCTGCAACTGGAACCGGTCGGCGGGGCCGGGAACTTCGATGTCATCATGAAGATCGTGAACACCCGAATTCATGACGCCCCGGCCATGGCTGCCTTGCTGAACGCAATCAGCCTTGTTGGGCTTGTGGATGAAATGGCTGGGCAAGGCATCTTTTTCTCGAGCATCGAAAGCCGAATGCGGATTACTCCGACCGAAATCAAGGTTCTCAGCGGCAGCGCCGTCGGTCCTTCGATGGGATTGTCCTTCGACGGGACAATCGACACGGTTAGCGAAATGCTGAACTTGCGTGGCGCGATTTCCCCAATCTATCTGGTGAATGCGATTGGAAGTGTCTTCACCAAAAAAGGTGAAGGTGTGATCGCGTTCAATTATACTCTGACCGGCCCTTTGAAATCACCCTCTGTCTCGGTCAACCCTCTGTCAGGGCTTGCGCCATTGTTCTTGCGCAACCTTCTAAGGGAGCCCGCGCCGAAGGTTCAGGATGGGCCAAATGCACAGAAAGCCAAGCCGGATGAGCCCAAGCGCACATTTGGATCGCCGCCAAAAGACAACTGAACAGGGATATAGCCGAATCTGATACGACCCTGTAAGGCGCGCCCATGAAACTCAGCGATTTCGATTTCCACCTGCCCGAGAATTTGATTGCCACCCGGCCTGCCAACCCGCGGTCTTCGGCGCGTTTGCTTGTGGCCGAGGGCGATGCAATCTCGGATGCGCACGTCTTTGACCTGCCAGACTGGCTGCGACCCGGTGACCGGCTGGTGTTGAATGATACGCGGGTCATCCCGGCACGCCTCAGCGGGCGGCGTCATCGCGACAGTGCGCAAGGGCCGGTGTCTGCGTCGATCGAAGCGACGTTGCTTGATCCGCAGGCAGACGGCACCTGGGCCGCGTTGATCAAACCGCTCAAGAAGGTCAAGACAGGTGAGGTTATCCGGTTTTCGGATCAACTGAGCGCTGAGTTGGATAGGGTGGCGGACGGACAGGCCTTTCTGCGGTTTAACCTTACGGGGCAGGATTTTGATGCTGCGCTGGAACAGGCCGGCGCCATGCCGCTGCCGCCCTATATTGCCGCGAAGCGCCCTGCCGATGCGCAGGACAAGACGGATTACCAGACGATCTGGGCGCGCAACTCCGGGGCCGTGGCCGCGCCCACCGCGTCGCTGCATTTTGACGAAGCGCTGATGCAGGCGCTTACCGCGCGCGGCGTTTCTGTTTCCTACGTTACGCTTCATGTCGGTGCCGGAACGTTTCTGCCAGTCAAGGTCGAGGATGTGACGACCCATAAGATGCATGCAGAATGGGGCAGGGTCAGTGCGGAAGCCGTCAGTGAAATTCGTGAAACCAAAGCCATAGGTGGCCGTGTCATTCCGGTGGGCACAACCGCGCTGCGATTGATCGAAAGCGCCGCCCGCAGTGGGCAGATCGTACCCTGGGAGGGCGATACCGACATCTTCATCTATCCGGGCTTTCAGTTTTACGTCACGGATGCGCTGATCACCAATTTCCATCTGCCGAAATCCACGCTGCTGATGTTGGTTTCAGCTTTGATGGGGCAGGATCGGATGCAAGAGGTTTATGAGCACGCGATTGCGCAGAACTATCGGTTCTTTTCATATGGGGATGGGTCGCTTTTGATCCCTTGAGCGGCGTGTTGTCGGGATCGTTGCGTTTCGATGTCGTAGACAAGCTGGTTCAAAGCCGTTTTTGATATAAAAACGAATCTCTAGTTCAGGTTAGCAATCTCGGAGGCCTCTATGCTTCAGGTCATTACCAGCGCGTGGTCACTTCTTCTTGGCATGGGCCTGCTTATGATTGGCAATGGCCTACAGGGCACAATCCTGGGCGTCCGAGGCGAGATCGAAGGGTTTTCGACCCTTCAGATGTCTGTTGTGATGTCAGCTTATTTCGTAGGTTTCCTCGGAGGTTCTCGCCTTGCACCGGAGATGATCCGGCGGGTGGGGCATGTGCGGGTCTTTGCTGCGCTCGCTTCTTTTATTTCGGCCGTGATGATCATGTATCCGATGTTGACCGAGCCAGTCGCGTGGGCTTTGGGGCGTGTCGTGATCGGGTTTTGTTTCTCGGGAGTGTATGTCACCGCCGAAAGCTGGCTGAACAACGCGGCCAATAACGAGAACCGGGGCCAGGCGCTTTCGCTTTATATGATCGTACAGATGACTGGGATCATCACCGCTCAGGGGCTTATGCTGGTTGGCGATCCTGCTGGTTACGAAACCTTTGTGATCGCATCCATTCTGGTTTCGGTTTCCTTTGCTCCGATTCTGCTGTCGATTTCACCGACACCGGCATTTGACACGACCAAGCCCATGACATTGCGTGAACTGATGGGGAAGTCGCCGTTGGGCTGCGTGGGCATGTTCCTGCTGGGCGGAGTGTTCTCGGCCCAGTTTGGTATGTCGGCGGTCTATGGCGCGCGCGCTGGGCTGACACTGGTTGAGATTTCGACCTTCGTGGCGGCTTTCTATGTCGGGGCAATACTGCTGCAATATCCGCTGGGTTGGTTCTCGGACCGGATGGATCGCCGGTTCCTGATCATGCTGGCGGGCATCATTGGTGCTTGCGGGGCGGCCACTGCGATGATGTTCGGGTCGACTTCATTTCCGTTCCTTCTGGCCTCGGCCTTTGTGATTGGCGGCATGTCTAACCCGCTGTATTCGCTGCTGATTGCGCATACGAATGACTTTCTGGAGCATGAGGATATGGCGGCGGCCTCTGGCGGTCTGGTCTTCATCAATGGACTGGGCGCCATTGCTGGCCCGCTGATTACCGGTTGGTTGATGGGCGATGACGTGTTCGGACCGTCGGGCTTTTTCCTGATCATCTTTGCACTGCTTGCAGCCACTGCTGTCTATGCGATGTATCGCATGACACAGCGTGCGGCGATTCCTGTGGATGAGACGGGCACCATGTCTCCGCTTTACCCAACGGCCTCGCCGGTGGCTTTCGAATTGGCGCAAGAGGTGGCTATCGAAGCCGCCGAAGCCGATCAGGAAACGCAAGATGTAGCCTAGGACACGAAATTATGTCGCAAGTGTTGCAAATTTTTACTGTCACAAATCTGTAAATCAGCCTTAAATGACGTTACGTCCCTGGGGAGGGCAAAACGACGGAGCAAGGCAATGGTAGGGCCTGAAGAAGTATTGAGTTTTTGGCTGGATCAAGTGGGTCCAGATGGTTGGTATATTGAGGATGAAGCGCTAGACGCAGAGATCCGCGAAAAATTTCTTTCCACATGGGAAATTGCTAATGAGGGAAAGTTCTCTCTCTGGCTGACATACCCCAGCGGGGCACTGGCCTATATAATTCTGATGGACCAGTTTCCTAGAAATATGTTCCGCGGCAGTGGTAAGGCGTTCGCCACTGATAAGGCGGCCTTGTCGGCAGCGAAATGCGCCATCGACAAGGGCTGGGATCTGAAGATTGACGAACCCGCGCGGCAGTTCTTTTATCTTCCACTGATGCACTCGGAAAATCTGTGTGACCAAGAGCGTTGTGTACGCCTGATGTGCCAGAATATCGACGAATCCAAGTCAACCAACCTGCTGCATGCAAGGGCGCATAGGGAGGTGATCCGAAAGTTCGGCCGTTTCCCCTATCGTAACGAAGCATTGTCGCGCCCCATGACCGAACATGAGGCCGCCTATGTAAACATGGGCGGGTACGGGTCCACCGTCCGAGAGCTTCAGGCCGCAGGTTAGCCTTCGACCGAACAACCTTTGATTGTGATAATACGGTCGGCCACAGTGTCGGCCGTTTTTTCTATTGCGGTGCCGATGAAGGCGTCAGGCGTTTCGGCAACCGCAACGATACGAGACTGCGCCGCCTGCAGCGTATCTTCGATTTGGCTCAGACGGTCGAGCGTTTGCGAGACCCGTTGGGCGGTGGCGGTGTCGGCAAGCGCGCCATTGACTTGTATAGTTGCGAGTTCAGTGCGAAGTGCTGCCAATTCACTGCGCACGCCTTGAACCTCTTTGCGCAAAGGGGCGACGATCTGAACCTTCTGTGAAAAATCAGACATCAGGGACTGCGCTGTTGTGGTCAGCTTCCAGCCCAAAAACAAACACAAGGCCACCAGGATAAGCGTGGCGTTGATTAGGGCGAGGACCAGATCTTTCAGCGTTTTAGCCATGTTATGCCTTTCGCGTAAATGGATTTAGAATGGAGCAACTGGGATACTTAGCTATCTTCTAGCGTTTTGAACGGGTGCGGTATAGGCTCGAACCTCTGCAATCCGTATGGGTTTACCCTGCGTAGCTTTTGTCGCGGGGACTAAGTGTTGAAGGGTGGCTGATATTAGTTTAATGGTAAACTAATTTGGAAATGACCTGCTCCGAGAGGGAAACATGGCAGCACAATCTTTTGATCTGATCGTAATCGGCGCTGGTCCTGGCGGGTATGTCGCAGCCATTCGCGCAGCACAGCTTGGTTTGAAAACCGCCGTGGTCGAGCGCGAACATCTCGGGGGGATATGTCTTAACTGGGGCTGCATCCCAACAAAGGCGCTGCTGCGGTCTTCAGAAGTGTTTCACCTGATGGAGCGCGCAAAGGATTTTGGGCTGAAGGCCGAGAAGATCGGATATGATCTGGATGCTGTGGTCAAGCGATCGCGCGGTGTCGCCGGGCAACTTTCGGGCGGTATCGGTCACCTGCTGAAAAAGAACAAAGTGACGGTTGTCATGGGCGAGGCGACGATCCCGGCCAAGGGCAAGGTCTCCGTCAAGACCGACAAGGGCAGCGAAGAGTTGACAGCCAAGAACATCGTTCTGGCAACCGGCGCGCGCGCCCGCGAGCTTCCCGGGCTGGAAGCGGATGGTGATCTGGTTTGGACTTACAAACACGCCCTGCAGCCGCCGCGGATGCCAAAGAAATTGCTGGTCATCGGGTCGGGTGCAATCGGGATCGAGTTCGCTAGCTTCTACAATACGCTCGGTGCAGATACGACGGTGGTTGAAGTCATGGACCGGGTTCTGCCCGTCGAGGATGCCGAGATCAGCGCCTTCGCCAAGAAAGCCTTTATCAAACAGGGCATGAAGATCATGGAAAAGGCGATGGTCAAGCAGTTGGACCGCGCTAAGGGTAAAGTCACCGCGCATATCGAGGTGAAAGGAAAGGTTGAAAAGCACGACTTTGACACTGTGATTTCTGCCGTGGGCATCGTCGGCAATCTCGAAAATCTGGGGCTTGAGGCTTTGGGTGTCAAAATCGACCGGACCCATGTTGTGACTGACGAATTCTGTCGCACCGGTGTCGATGGCCTATACGCCATCGGTGACATTGCCGGAGCGCCATGGCTGGCGCATAAAGCAAGCCATGAGGGTGTCATGGTGGCCGATCTGATCGCCGGGAAACATGCCCATCCGGTCAAACCCGAAAGCATCGCGGGCTGCACCTATTGCCATCCGCAGGTTGCGTCGGTCGGCTATTCCGAGGCAAAGGCGAAAGAGCTTGGCTATGACATCAAGGTCGGCCGTTTTCCCTTCATCGGCAACGGCAAGGCAATCGCGCTTGGAGAGCCCGAAGGGCTGGTCAAAACAGTCTTCGACGCCAAAACCGGAGAGCTGTTGGGCGCCCACATGATTGGCGCGGAAGTCACTGAGTTAATTCAGGGGTATGTGGTCGGGCGCCAGCTTGAAACCACCGAAGAGGATCTGATGAACACAGTGTTCCCGCATCCGACTTTGTCCGAGATGATGCATGAAAGCGTTTTGGACGCTTACGGGCGCGTGATCCATATGTAATTCAGGGCAGGGGGCTCTGCCCCCGCCGCCCTTCGGGCGACTCCCCCGAGGTATTTTCGGCCAGATGAAGCAGGGGATCCAATCTTCATCTGGCTCTAAATACCTCGGAGCGCGAGGCAGAGCCTCGCCAAATGTTACTGGGTCAGCGCTTCGAGAATGCGCGCCCAGGACCGGATGCCTTTGTGAAAGCTTTTGACATCATATTTCTCATTCGGTGAGTGAATTGCGTCATCATCATTGGCAAAGCCCACAAGCATGGAATCCATGCCAAGTTCCGTGTCGAAGTAGCCAACGACAGGGATTGACCCGCCCATTCCGGTAAAGACGGCTTCGCGCCCCCATTCATCGGACAATGCGCCGCGGGCGGCTTCGAATTCGGGGCGGTTGATATTCATGACGGATGCGGGCGAGCCTTCGAGATCGTTGTCCCACTGTACTTTCGCGTCGGGTGACAGGCGGTCTTCTACATGCATGCGAATCTGGTCACGCAAGGCGTCAGGGTTCATGTCACCCACCAGACGGCAGGTGATCTTGCAATGCGCCTGTGAGGGAATGACCGTCTTCGAACCGGCGCCGTTATAACCGCCCCAAAGCCCGTTTACCTCAAGCGTCGGGCGCGCCCATTGTTGTTGCAATGTCGAATACCCTTTTTCGCCATGTGGCTGAGAATACCCCACCGAGTTCAGATAATCCGCCTCATCGAACCCGCAGTTTTCCCATTGGCGCAACTGTTCGGCCGGGACCTCATGAACCCCGTCATAAAAGCCTTCGACAGCAACGCGACCGGTTTCGTCGTCATAGAACGAGGCGACGATCTTGGAGAGCTCTCGCAGCGGGTTTAGCCCCGGTCCGCCGTAATGGCCCGAGTGCAGGTCGATCCGCGGACCGATGATGGTGAATTCGTCCTTGAGCATCCCGCGCAGCTGAGACGCGATTGATGGCACCCCACGCGACACCATCGAAGTGTCGCATACCAATGCCAGATCCGCTTTCAACTCGGCCACGTTTTCACGCAGGAACGGGACCAGCGACGGCGAACCGGATTCTTCTTCGCCTTCGAAGAAGAAGGTGATGCGGCAGGGCAGGGTGCCATGGACGGCCTTCCATGCGCGGCACGCTTCGACGAAGGTCATCAACTGTCCCTTATCGTCCGAAGAGCCCCGACCCCGGATAACTGGCCCATTTTCGGTTTCTTCAATGGCCGGATCGAACGGATCCCGGTTCCACTGGTTCAGCGGGTCAACGGGTTGCACGTCATAATGGCCATAGAACAGAACATGGGGCGCGCTGTTGTCCTCACCTATATGCCCGACCACCATAGGATGTCCGGTGGTTTCACGTTTTTCAGCCTGAATTCCTATGTTTTTCAGGTCAGATACCAGCCAGTCAGCTGCCTGGTTGACCTGTTGGTCAAAGGCCGGATCGGTGGAAATTGACGGAATGCGGAGCAGTTCCATCAGGCGGTCGATTGAGGTTGGCAAATCGGCGTCGATGCGGTTCAGAACAGCGTCCAGCGACATAAGAGGGCTCCTGCTTGATTTGGATTTTCCGGAACCCTATCAGCGCCACTTTTGCCGTCTAGCCCGCAAGGACAGGAATCTGGTATAATATCGGAAACCCGGATGAGATAATGTGCTGTGCCTGCGTCGTTTCCTCGCGTCCAGGGGGCGTAACTTTACTTGTCGGTCAGGGTCAGAGCGGATATTTGATGCAAATCAAATAAGCTTTCACTGTGCTTGCGGTATCAAGCAGGCAGTGGGAAATGCTCTGGTGCAGATTCGTATCCTGCGCAGAAGAAGACGTTCGGTCGCCGTAATATCGGTCGGGCAACTAAGGAGAAACCGGTGGATTATACTGCTCAGCTTGATTCAGCGATCGCAAGGCTGCATGACGAAGGACGGTACCGGACCTTCATTGATATCGAACGTCGCAATGGTCATTTCCCGCATGCGGTGCGCACGCGCCTCGATGGATCGCAGCAAGATATCACTGTCTGGTGCGGCAACGACTATCTTGGCATGGGGCAACACCCTGTGGTGCTGGAGGCGATGCACGAGGCCGTGGATGCCGCAGGCGCCGGATCAGGTGGAACCCGCAACATTTCGGGCACCACGGTTTACCACAAACGGCTTGAGGCCGAGCTGGCCGATCTGCACGGCAAAGAAGCTGCGTTGCTGTTCACCAGCGCCTATATCGCAAATGACGCGACACTCAGCACTTTGCCGAAACTGTTTCCTGGTCTGATCATTTATTCTGACGCATTGAACCATGCTTCGATGATCGAAGGGGTGCGCCGCAATGGCGGGTCCAAGCGCATCTTCCGCCACAATGACGTCGCCCATCTGCGCGAACTGCTTGAAGCGGATGATCCCGCAACGCCCAAACTGATCGCTTTTGAGTCGGTGTATTCGATGGACGGCGATTTTGGCCCGATTGAAGAGATATGTGATCTGGCCGATGAATTCGGTGCGCTGACCTATATTGATGAGGTCCACGCCGTTGGCATGTACGGACCGCGCGGCGGTGGCGTGACCGAGCGTGATCGTCTTGCCCATCGGATTGACATCATCAACGGCACATTGGCCAAAGCCTATGGCGTCATGGGGGGCTATATCGCGGCCAGCACTAAAATGTGCGACGCTGTGCGGTCTTATGCTCCGGGCTTCATCTTTACGACGTCCCTGCCACCTGCCGTTGCTGCGGGTGCCGCAGCTTCGGTTGCCTACCTCAAAACTGCGTCCGAATTGCGAGAGCAGCATCAGACGCAAGCAAAGATCCTCAAGCTTCGACTCAAGGGGATGGGCCTGCCACTGATTGATCACGGCAGCCACATTGTGCCCGTGATTGTCGGCAACCCCGTGCACACGAAGAAACTCAGCGATATGCTGCTGGATGACCATGGAATCTACGTTCAGCCCATCAATTTCCCCACTGTTCCGCGTGGAACAGAACGCCTGCGTTTCACACCGTCCCCGGTTCATGGACCTGACGAAATGAACCGTTTGATCCAGGCGATGGACGAACTTTGGTCACATTGTGCGCTAAATCGCGCCGAACTTGCCGGTTAACCTAACGCTAAAGTGTGCAATTCGTATGCCGCGTGCTAAAATTACGCTAACAAAACTACGGCGCGAATCATTCTTTTAATGATTCGACCACGGCGTGAAACACGCACAGGCAGAATGGGGCAGCAGGGATGATTGGGCGCAGATCACAGCGCGGATCCGAAGGCGACACTGACGTCAGGCCCAAGGGCTTTGACGACTATGAGGTGCGGCTGGGTGACATGATGCGTGGTGAACGCGCAACAATGGGCAAATCCCTACTGGATGTGCAGCGCGAACTGCGGATCAAAGCCAACTACATTGCAGCCATAGAAGATGCCGACCCGGACGCCTTCGATACGCCCGGATTTATCGCTGGGTATGTGCGCTCTTACGCCCGCTATCTGGGGATGAACCCCGACGAAACTTTCTTTGCGTTTTGTAAGGAAAGCGGGTTTGAGGTCGCGCATGGCATGTCGGCCGAGGCGTCAGTGGTTCGAAAGACCTCGGGCAGCTTGCCGGCTCGCGGTCCGATGGGGCGCGATCCGTTTATCTCGCCAAACACTCCCTATATTCCCGGACGGGAATCGTTGGTCAGCCAGATCGAGCCGCGTGCCATCGGGTCGTCTCTAGTTCTGTTGGCTGTGATCGGCGGTATTGGGTATGGCGGATGGTCCGTCCTGAACCGGATTCAGCAAGTGCAGGTAAGCCCGGTTGAACAGGCTCCGGTTGTCTTGTCTGATTTGGACCCGCTTGAGGCGGCGCGTGGCACCACCGAAGATCAAGTCGCGCTGATCGACACCCCCTCGACTGAGGCTCTGGATAGGCTGTATCGCCCACAGGCCCTGGATTTGCCGGTGCTCGTTGCCCGTGATGCACCAATTTCTACACTGGACCCGCGTACCGTTGGCACCTTCCAGCCGCCTGAGCCGCCCAAGGTTGAGGTTGCCGAAGTCCATACGGTTCTTCGCCCGGCATTGCCGCAGGTGGTTGAACAGATTGATACGACCCTGAAAATCGTCGCCGTTGATCCGGCGTGGATGCGGGTCACCGCTGCGGATGGAAGTATCATCTTCGAGGGTACGCTTGGAACCGTCGAACAGGGCAGTACATTCGAGGTACCGCTGACAGAAGAACCGCCTAACCTACGTGCAGGTGCCGCCGGATCTGTCTATTTCTCGATGAATGGTGACCATTTCGGCCCGGTCGGAGCACCAGGAACTGTCGCCAAAGGTGTCGTTCTGTCCAAGGATGCGGTTTCCGAACGCTATACGGTAGCTGATCTTGAGGCCGAGCAAAACGTCGCCCTCAAGCAACTGGTGGCGGAACTTCAGGCGCAAAGCTCTGCCGCACCGACAGAATGATCTGACCATTGCAGTGGCCAGTTAGGCTGACTATTTAAAGATCAACTCAGACAGTCTTGGACCCGTCCACATGTCCCTTAATCACGTGCGCCCATGGCGCAATATCTACCGCCGCAAATCTCGTCAGATCATGGTTGGAAACGTCCCCGTCGGAGGTGACGCTCCGATTGCGGTGCAGACGATGACCAACACGCTGACGACGGATGTGGCGGCGACTGTGGCTCAGGTGCAGGCCGCCGCAGAGGCGGGTGCGGATATCGTGCGCGTTTCGGTCCCGGATGAGGCCTCGTCCAAGGCGCTGAAAGAGATCGTGCGCGAAAGTCCAGTACCTATCGTGGCGGATATCCACTTTCACTATCGCCGTGGGATCGAGGCCGCCGAGGCAGGCGCAGCATGCTTGCGGATCAACCCTGGCAACATTGGGAATGAAAGTCGGGTGAAAGAGGTTATTCAGGCCGCGCGTGACCATAATTGCTCGATCCGGATCGGGGTGAATGCGGGAAGCTTGGAAAAGCATCTGCTCGAGAAATACGGCGAGCCTTGCCCCGAAGCGATGGTTGAAAGCGGGCTAGAGCATATCCGTATTCTTCAGGACAACGATTTCCACGAATTCAAGATCAGCGTGAAAGCCAGCGATGTCTTCCTGTCGGCAGCTGCCTATCAGGGCATCGCCGAGGCCACGGACGCCCCCATCCATCTGGGTATTACCGAGGCCGGAGGACTGGTTTCGGGCACCATTAAATCGGCGATTGGTCTGGGCAATCTGCTGTGGATGGGCATTGGCGACACGATCCGCGTCAGCCTGTCTGCGGATCCTGTCGAAGAGGTCAAGGTAGGGTTCGAGATTCTGAAATCTCTGGGCTTGCGCCATCGCGGGGTTAATATCATCTCATGCCCCTCTTGTGCGCGGCAGGGGTTCGATGTGATCAAAACAGTCGAGGCGTTGGAACAGCGTCTTGAACATATCAAAACACCAATGAGCCTATCGATCATCGGCTGTGTCGTGAACGGCCCGGGCGAAGCGTTGATGACCGATGTCGGCTTTACCGGCGGCGGTGCCGGATCGGGTATGGTGTATCTGGCGGGCAAGGCCAGCCACAAGATGTCCAACGATCAGATGGTCGACCACATTGTTGAAGAGGTCGAGAAGAAGGCCGCTGAATTGGACGCTGCGCAAGAAGCCGCTGAGTAATTTTCCAGCTTGATTGGCCGTTGAATGACCAGATCGGCGGGCATGCAGGGTCAATTCATAGGGCCTGCATGTTATTGGCCGCGTGTATCTGGTGGACCCCAATCCCAGACACCTCATTGAAAACGCGACGATGTTGGTCCACATTATTGTGAGGAATGAGATTTTCATTCCCGCTTAGATTTGTTGTTTTTGTTTCATGGGTTTCTTAGTCGTATGCCAGTAAGCGATCGTTTGAAGATTAGATTGTCTCCTGCCTCTTCGGCCCTCAATCTTTGCGGTCCGGACTCTAACAGGGGGCTTATGCAATGCGCCGTAACTTGAAAGCCTTCGGCCTGGGTGCAGTGATCGCCGGGTGTTCGGGTTTCATGGTGGCAGATAGCGTAGTGGCCGATCAGCCCGCATTTCCCGGTGCGGTGGGATATGGGCAGAACGCTACGGGTTGGCGTGGCGGCGAAGTGTTTCATATCACAACCCTGGACGATACCGGACCGGGCAGCCTGCGTGAGTGCGTCGAAAATGACGGCTCCGGACGGGTTTGCGTTTTCGATATTTCAGGGACGATCACTGTAGACACCCAGATGAAAGTGGCTTCGAACACCTATATCTCCGGACAGACCGCGCCGGGACAGGGGGTGCAGATCAAACTTGGCAAGGTTCTGGATTCACCCCTGATGATTTTTGAGGCGCAGGACGTTTTGCTGCGGAACCTCAAATTTCGGCCTGGACCCAGTTACAAGCCCTCGTCGAACGTGGACGGGCTTTCCATAGAGAGCAGTTCGAATATCTACGTTGACCGTGTCTCGATCCAATTTGCCACGGATGAGAATCTGGGCGTTGGAACGGAAAACCTGCCAAGCGAAGATATCACGATAGCCCGCAGCATCTCAGCCCTGGCTCTGGATAAGTCCACCCATACAAAGGGAAAGCATTCAAAAGGTGCTCTGCTGTGTTCCGATGATGGAACGGCAAGGCAATGTGGGCGGGTCACCCTGTATCAAAACCTGTTTGCCCATAACCGCGACAGAAATCCAGACATCCAGTCGTCACCATCTGGGCAAGTCGACATTATTAACAACGTGTTCTACGACGCGACCTCGCAATTCGGTGAGTTCTGGAACCATTACGGCGACACATGGATCGCCTATGTGGGAAACGTGGTCCTGCCGGGCCCCAGTACACGGAACAGGCCGCCCCCCGCCGCATTCGAGGTGTTCCCTTATGGCGCGGACAAAGGGTTCAGCATCTCGGTTTTCGAACAAGATAACCTGCATCTGGACAGCCGTATTGAGCTGCTATGCGACAGATCAGTGAAGGGCAAGATTGCGGATGATGCGGCGGTCGAATTCCTTGTGGCTGAACCTCACCAGCCGCTGTCGGTTGAACCTGCCGAGGTGAGCACGACATACGAAACCGTTCTTGGAACCGTGGGGGCCCGGCACGGGGATGACCAAGCTTTGGACAGTCTGGATGCGATGGTGATCGAAAACGTCCGCGGCTGTGATGGACATCGGATAAACGATCCGGGCGAGGTGGGAGGTTGGCCGGATTTGCCCATTGTTCACGCGGCAGTTGATACTGACCGGGACGGAATGTCTGATACTTGGGAAACAGGGCGGACTGGCCTGGACCCGAATGATCCCTCTGATGTCTGGGCGGACCGGGACGGCGATGGCTGGTCTAATCTAGAGGAATATCTAAGCCACCTTGCTGGCGACCCGATGCCCTGACGGAATGGCCGGCTCCTGTTGCGGAACCGGCCTGCCAAATCAGCCTTGCTCGGCGCGAACGGCATTCGCAATTTGCTGCATCTGATCTGCTTTCAGGTACCCGCGCAGCATTTCGGTGCCCAGCACAAACGAAGGCGTGCCCGAAATCTGCATCCGCTGCGCCAATTCACGGGTCTTTTGGATTTCCTCGGTGACCTGTTCGCTGTCCATTGCCGCCAGAATCGCGTCACTGTCCAAACCCAGCCCGTCCGAGATACGGCGCAAAGTAACCGGCGACGGTTCCCCGGTGAATTCGAGCAGGGCATCGTGAACCTGTTTATAGGCATCGTCCCCGGCAACATGTTTGGCGGCAACGGCAAAGCGGGATGAGATCATCGACGCGTCTCCGAGGATCGGAAACTCTTTGATCACAAGCCGAATATTGCCATCTTCGGCCAGCAGGCTGGCCACTTCGGGAACCGCACGGCGGCAATATCCGCAGCGATAGTCCATGAACTCGACCAACGTGATATCCCCGTCCGGATTGCCGCCCACCCAGCTGTACCCGTCGTTGAAAAGCTCATCAGCATTGCTGGCGACAAGCTCTTTATCCGCCTGCGCTTCTTCCACGGCGTTGCGTTGTTCCAGAATGTTGATCGCTTCGATGATGACTTCGGGGTTTTCCAGGAGGTATTCGCGTACCTGCTCTCCGAATTGTTGTTTTTCGGCGTCGGTCAGCTGGCTCAGGTCCAGGGCCTGCGCCGATCCTGCGATCAGGGAAAGCCCCAGAAGGGCTGGTGCAGCGTGTCTGAGGATCATTTCCGTTTCCTTTTCGAATTACTCTTGTTTGCTTGTTCAAACGCAATCAACACATCTTGGGCCCGTTGCCAACCCGGTGATCCGACCGGCAACTGCGCAACCGCGCGTTTCGCGTGAATACCGGCGTCATCCAAACGGCCCTGCAGGGCATATCTTTCGGCTGTAACCGCCGATGCCATGCCAGTATTGCCTGTTTTGGCATAAGCTGCACCCAGGTCTTGCATCAATCTTGCGTTACGAAAATCTCTGGCCCGCGCTTTTTCAAGAATGGTCAGGGCTTCCACTGTCTTACCTTGAACCAACAGGGACCGCCCGAATCCGGCCAGGATAAGTGGGTTATTCGGCGCCAATTCAACGGCTTTGCCATATGCTGCTACCGCATCAGCCACTTGACGGTTTTCAAGCATGATCTGGCCTTTGAGGTCATAGTAATAGGGGTCATTGGGCCGGATTGCCAAAGCACCATCAATCGCAGCGCGCGCTTTGGTTAGATCACGGTTTTGATGGTGGGCTGCTGCCTCGCGCATCAGTCGTATGTCCTGGGCGGTTTCTTCTTTGGCGCGCCGCATCGTCCATGTGGGCGAGCGGATGAAGGCCGATAGTTTACCTTTCGCCCTTGCGAACCAGTAATCGGCATTCTGGCTGGGTTTGGCTTTATCGCCGAACTCTTCCAGAAACGCCTCGGCGGCGCGCAGCCTCTCGCGGCTGGTGGGGTGTGATCGCATGTATGGGTCCTGGTTGACCGTGTTTAACAGCTCTTGCCCCGCGAATTTACGGTGCAGAGACACCATGCCACTGGGCGAGATGCCGGCCCAACGTAAATAGCTTGCTGCGCTGCGATCCGCCGAGGACTCTTCAGCGCGGGTGTGGCCAAGAAAGCTGCGCAGGGCTGCCGAATTAGTACCGGCTGCAATTCCGAATGCGGCCTCGCCGCCGCCAGCAGCTGCAGCAATCAGTGCCAAAGCCGTCCCAAGCCCGGCTTTTTGCCGTGCTGCATTCAGGTTTTCGTAACGGCGCGATAAGTGCCCGTTGGCGATATGGGCCGCCTCATGTGCGATAACCGCTTGCAACATCTCGGGGCTTTCAACTGAAAGAATTAGCCCATAGTTCAGATAGATCGCATTGTAATCCAGAACGAAGGCATTGAACGTGCTGTCATTGACCACCAGTATCTGGACCCGGTTGGTATTCAGACCGGCGGCGCGCAGAACGGGAAAGGCCAACTCTCGCAGACCGTGTTCAATATCTGGATCACGGATCAGGCTTTGGGCCTGAACAGCGCCTACGAGCCAAGTCACTGCAAACAGCAACAGGGCTGGGATTGACGCCAGCCTGGATACGCGTTCAAAAGCCATGATTGCAACATGGGAGATGGCCATGCGAAACTCAACCCGGTCCGGGGTCGATCCGTTCATCGTGATGGACGTGATGGAGGCTGCCCGCAAAGCCGAAGAAGCTGGCCGCCACATCATCCACATGGAGGTCGGCCAGCCTGGAACCGGCGCACCCAAAGGGGCGACCGAGGCATTGGCTAAGGCAATGGAGCAAGGCCCGCTGGGATATACCGTTGCATTGGGTCTGCCAGCACTGCGCCGCCGGATCGCGCAGATGTATGGCGAGTGGTATAATGTCGATCTCAATCCCGAACGGGTGGTGGTAACCCCCGGTTCGTCAGGCGGATTTCTGCTGGCGTTCACCGCGCTGTTCGACAGCGGGGATCGCGTGGGTATTGGGGCCCCCGGCTATCCGTCATATCGGCAGATATTGCGGGCCCTGGGGCTGGTCGCGGTTGATCTGCCCACCGCTCCGGAACACCGCCTGCAGCCGGTGCCAGCCGATTTCGCAGGGCTAAATTTGCAGGGACTGATGGTGGCCTCGCCCGCCAACCCGACAGGCACCATGCTGGATCGCTCCGCAATGGGGACGCTGATCGAGGCCGCTCAGGGGCAGGGTGCGTCTTTCATCAGTGATGAGATTTACCACGGTCTGGAATACGAAGCCAAAGCCGTCACCGCGCTGGAGCTGACAGATGAGTGCTATGTGATCAACTCATTCTCCAAGTATTTCTCTATGACAGGTTGGCGCGTTGGCTGGATGGTTGTGCCTGAGGATCATGTGCGCGTCGTTGAGCGGATTGCGCAGAACATGTTTATCTGCGCGCCTCACGCCAGCCAGGTGGCAGCGCTGGCGGCGATGGATTGTGATGAGGAATTGCAGGCCAATCTTAATGTCTATCGGCGGAACCGGGCGCTGATGCTGGACGGTCTGCCCAAAGCCGGTTTCACCAATATCGCGCCACCTGATGGGGCATTCTATGTCTACGCCGATGTGTCTGACCTGACCGACGACAGCCGTGCCTTTGCGGCTGAGATTTTGGATAAGGTCGGCGTGGCGGTCACTCCGGGGCTGGATTTCGATCCTCAGCGCGGGCACGGCACCATCCGTTTTTCCTATGCACGTTCGACTGGGGATATCGAAGAGGGGCTGCGGCGGCTTCAGCGTTTCATGGCTGATCGGGGCTTGATTTCTGCCCAAGCCTAAAGCGTTCACATCCAAGTGCGGGTCGGGTAGGCTGCGCTTCAATCGATCTCGGGAAAACTTGAGGCCATGAGCAGAATTATCTACGCCATCGCGCTGATCTGGGCGCTAGGCAGTACCGCCGTTGCGCAGGATTTCAGCGCACTCGCCCGTGTTTTGCCAGACCAAAGTTCGATTGTTGATGACGGGCGGTCCGGTGTAAGCATCCAGCTTGGGCTTAGCCAGGGGGTGCCTTATCGCGTTTTTACCCTGCGCGACCCGTATCGGATGATCCTGGATTTCCAGGAGGTAGACTGGACCGGTCTTGATCGTGACCGCTTTCTACAGACTGGTCGTATCAGTGGTGTGCAGTTCGGCTCTTACGTACCGGGCTGGTCCCGCATGGTGCTAGAGTTGGGCGCGCCTCTGATGGTCGAGACGGCGGATATGCGAGTGGACTCTGCGACTGGGGCCGCGCATTTGACGCTTGGGCTGCAAGGGACAGATTTCGACAGTTTCGCAGCCAGCGCTGGCACGCCCCGGCAAACCGGCTGGGATTTGCCGGAACCGGCGGTAACATCTGTCACGCCTAGGGGGCAGGGCAACGGAACTTTGCGTGTCATGTTGGATCCCGGGCATGGAGGAATTGATCCCGGCGCCGAAGTTGACGGTGATGATGAGAAAACGCTGATGCTGACCTTTGCCCGAGAGCTGCGCGAGATGCTATTGCGCACGGGCGGATACGAGGTTGAGATGACGCGGACCGATGATCAGTTCGTTTCTCTTGAACGTCGTATTGCATTGGCACACCGTGCAGGTGCAGATGTGTTCATCTCTATACATGCCGACATTCTGACAGAAGGGCGGGCTCATGGCGCGGCCGTTTATACGCTGTCTCAAGATGCCTCGGATGTAGCAAGCCACAAACTGGCCGAGCGGCACGACCGCAGTGATTTGATTTCGGGCGTCGATCTGAGCGGTGCGGATGATCAGGTTGCAGATGTTCTGCTGGACCTTGCGCGTCAGGAAACCAGGCCGCGTACGGATGCGTTGGCACAAATGCTGGCGAATGGAATGACGCAACAGGGCGGTCCGATGAACAACAAGCCAATTCGCACCGCCTCATTTTCGGTTCTGAAGGCAGCGGATATTCCTTCCGTTCTGATTGAGCTTGGCTTCCTTTCCAGCCCTAGAGATTTGAAAAATATACGAAATCAGGAGTGGCGCATGGGAATGGCGCGCGGTATTCGGGATGGGCTAGAGAAATGGCGCCAGGACGATATGGTAAAACGATCCCTGATTGGACAGTGACCCCGTGGCGCAAACCGGCTATTATTGGCCATGGTGTTTTGACCCTGCACAGGTGCGACACTATATAGGCGGCACCGCGAGCAAAAGGCAGTAACGTGATCCGTTTCATTCTTTCGATTTTCGGGGCGATATTCAGCCTCGTGACCTTGGGTATTTTTATGGCTGCGCTGGTTATCGGCGCGGTGTTCTGGATGTATGGGCGCGACCTGCCCAGTCACGAATCCCTGGCGCAGTACAAACCGCCCACGATCAGCCGGATTTATTCTGGCGAGGGTCAGCTGATCGACGAATTTGCGCAGGAACGCCGTCTGTTCACCCCGTCAGAAGAAATCCCCGAACTGGTTAAGCAGGCCTTTATTTCGGCCGAAGACAAAAATTTCTATAACCATAAGGGCTATGATCCGCGCGGGATTATTGCCGCTGGTGTCGAGGCAGTGAAATCCAAGGGCGAGAATGTACGGGGTGCATCGACGATCACACAGCAGGTAATGAAGAACTTCCTGTTGTCGGGGGACCGTCGGGCCGAGCGCAAGATCAAAGAGATCATCCTGGCCACACGGCTTGAGAATACGCTGGATAAGGAACAGATCCTAGAACTGTACATGAATGAGATTTTTCTGGGCCAGAACTCGTATGGTGTAACCGCAGCGGCGCAAACCTATTTCAACAAGACCCTTCAGGAATTGGCTCCGCATGAGGCCGCCACTTTGGCGGCTATGCCCAAGGCGCCGTCGGATTATCACCCGGTTCGGCAGAAAGAACGCCTTGTGAACCGGCGCAATTACGTGCTGCGCGAGATGAACCAAAACGGTTATATCGACACGGCGACCTATGAGGCCGAGGTCGAGATGCCTTTGCGGTCTGTCCAGAATGGTGATTTCGAAAGTTTCCGCACCGCCTTACCGCCGCGGGATTACTTCACCGACGAAATCCGCCGCCAGCTGAGCGAAGATTTCGGCGAGGGCGAGTTCTTTACAGGTGGTTTTACTGTCCGCGCCTCTGTGGACGAGGAAATGCAAGTCAAAGCCGCGCACGCCCTGCGCGAGGCGCTGCAGAAATACGACCGGTCTCGTGGAAAATGGCACGGGACCGACGAAGTGATCGCCGAAGAAATACTGGCGGATGAGGTGCAGTGGCGTGAGACCTTGGCGATTCTGGAAATCCCCCGTGATGTGGTTCTGCCTACGCAGTGGTATCCCGCCGTAGTACTGGATGTCGGTGAGCAGGCCCTGACCGTCGGCATTGAAAATGGTCCGGCTGACGGCATCATCCCGCGCTCGGACATCAAGTGGATGCAGGGCAGCTTCTTCGACAACTTCAAACGCGGTGACGTCATTCTGGTGATGGCCGGGGAAGAAGGCCAATGGTCCGCCCGTCAGGTCCCCGAGGTTCAGGGCGGCTTTGTTGCGATGGATGTGAACTCGGGCCGAGTTTTGGCGATGCAGGGCGGATTCTCGTATCAGGATTCTGTGTTCAACCGTGCCACGCAGGCGCAGCGTCAACCCGGGTCAAGCTTTAAGCCTTTCGTCTATGCCGCTGCGTTGGACAGCGGGTATAGCCCTGCGACCATTGTGGTCGACGCTCCGATCGAAGTGAACACACCGCAGGGCCTGTGGCGACCCAAGAATTCGACCAACAAATTCTACGGGCCGACGCCATTGCGTACCGGGATTGAACAGTCGCGGAACCTGATGACTATCCGTCTGGCGCAAGAAGTCACGATGCCCGTGGTTGCCGGATACGCGGAACGCTTTGGCGTTTATGACCGGATGGGTGCTTTCCTGGCCAACTCGCTGGGGTCCGAAGAGACGACGCTGTACAAGATGGTTGCGGCCTATGCGATGTTCGCAAATGGCGGCGAGCGGGTTGAACCCACTCTGGTTGACCGTATTCAGGATCGGTTCGGCAAGACAATCTATCGCCACGATGACCGCCAGTGCCTGGATTGTAATTCGGCCTGGCTGGAACCTGATGAATCCCCCACGATCGAGACAAACCGCAGTCAGGTCATGGATGCGATTACCGCCTATCAGCTGACGTCGATGATGAAAGGTGTCGTAGATCGCGGCACGGCATCCAGCGTTATCAATCTGCCTGTGCCCACCGCTGGGAAGACCGGAACAACCAACGAATCCAAAGACGCCTGGTTCATCGGCTTTACCTCGAACATTGTTGCAGGCTGCTATATCGGCTATGACCGCCCCCGCCCGATGGGCCGGGGCGCGTATGGCGGCACTTTGTGTGGACCTGTGTTCCAAAGCTTCATGGAAACCGCAGTCGAGAAATACGGTGGAGGCCCGTTCGAGGTGCCCCCAGGTGGTCACTTTATCAAAATCGACCGGTTCAGCGGCGCGCGCTTGCCATCTGATGCGTCCGGAGACTTTGTCGTGGCCGAGTATTTCCGCGATGGCGCCGACGGCTTTATCGACCGCATCTATGACGGTGGTTTTGCGATGGGTTCCGACCTGCCGCTGTTTGAAGAGGTCAACAGCTCGGGTCGTCAGGTGACCACGTCGACCGGCGACACCATCACCGTTGGCCCAAATGCCAGCCAGGGCGATTTGCAGGGCGGCGGGCTTTACTGATCCGCCGCGCGCAACAATAGGTTCAAGAGCGTTGCCTCGGGCGCAGCTGAAACTGTCCCGTGGCCGCGCCACATGATGGATAGCGCACCTTTTGCAGCGGCCCATTGGGCAAGACGTTTCCGCGACACACCTAACGCTCCGGAGTAAAGCTGGAGGCAGCGTTCGATCTGGTCGCGGCTGCGAACCAGATCGGGCATACCTTTGGGATGCCGCAATGCGTTTGCAAGTTCAAAAGCAGGATCGCCCAGATACCCCTTTGCATCAATTACCCGTGCCCCTGAAGGCGTTTGAATTACGTTATCGGTGTGAAGGTCACCATGCAGCGGCACCACCTGCGGTTGGCTCGTCAGAAGGTTTGATGCCAGTTCCGTTGCGCGGATCACATCGCGTTGTAGTGCATCAGGGCAATCGCGGGCAAACGTGCAATCAAACAGTGGATTGAATACCTCGTGCAACGGTCGCAGCTCGTCGAACGCAACCGTGGGCTTTTGGTGAAGGCGGTGGGCCATCTCCGAGAAAACCTGCAGCGCGCTTTCAGCGTTTCCGTCACGCGCGATGTCACCCAGTGTCGGACCCTCCAACCACTCCATCAATACGGCTTTGCCCGCTTCGGCATAAATGGCAACCGCGCCACGATCCTGCCAAAGCGACAAAAGCCTGGTCGAAGCAGCTTCGTTCCCGCGATCTGCGCGGTGGTATAACTTTAGCGCGGCCGACCCATAATCCCGCGCGTGAACTTTCCAGACTAACGCATGCTGGGCTTCGGCGATCAGAGCGGCACGGCATAATCCCCAGCAATCCATGATATCACCCGGAACAATATGCATTCAGGTCTCCGCTGTCTTGTGGTGGCCCCACGCTCTTGCTATCACGCAGGCCTGATTGAGCAAGTTGGGACGTAACCATGCGCGCCGAAACCCAGAATACCGTGGCGGAAATTGAAAAGTCGCTAGAGCTGCTGGCGCAGCGCATGGACTATGAAACCGCACCCCATCGCCTTGAGGAATTCAATGCCCGGGTTGAGGATCCCAACCTGTGGGACAACCCCGAGAATGCGCAGAAACTGATGCGCGAGCGGCAGATGCTGGTCGATGCTATTGAAATCTATGAATCCATCAAAACCGACCTCAGCGACAATATGGAATTGATCGAACTGGGCGAGATGGAAGAGGACGAAGAGGTCGTCACCGACGCTGAAGAGGCGATCAGAAAGCTAAAAGCCAAAGCCGCCAAGAAAGAGCTTGAGGCGCTGCTGGACGGAGAGGCCGACGGCAACGACACCTTCCTCGAGATCAATTCGGGCGCAGGCGGCACCGAAAGCTGCGACTGGGCTTCGATGCTGGCGCGGATGTATGTCCGCTGGGCCGAGAAAAAGGGCTATACGGTCGAGCTGCAATCCGAGACCTCGGGCGAAGAGGCGGGTATTAAATCTGCGGCGTACAAAATTTCTGGCCACAACGCCTATGGCTGGCTGAAATCGGAAAGCGGCGTGCATCGGCTGGTGCGAATTTCACCTTATGACTCGGCGGCCAAACGGCATACATCGTTCAGTTCGGTCTGGGTTTACCCGGTGGTGGACGACAATATCGAGATCGAGGTCAACCCGTCCGAGATTCGCATCGACACCTACCGGTCCTCGGGGGCCGGGGGTCAGCACGTGAACACGACAGACTCGGCCGTGCGGATCACGCATATCCCGACCGGGATCGTTGTTACATCATCCGTGAAATCCCAGCACCAGAACCGTGATATTGCGATGAAAGCGCTGAAATCCCGCCTGTACCAGCAAGAGCTGGACCGCCGCAATGCTGACATCAATGCAGCCCACGAGGCAAAGGGCGATGCGGGCTGGGGCAACCAGATTCGGTCGTATGTTCTGCAGCCTTACCAAATGGTGAAGGACCTGAGGACCAACCATGAAACCTCGGATACCAAGGGGGTTTTGGATGGGGATCTTGACGGGTTCATGGCCGCCACGCTGGCCTTGAACGTGGCCGGAAAAAGCCGTTCCGAAGCGCAGGGCGAAGGCTGATAGCAGCGCGTTCGATGCCCATGATGAAGCTGATCAAAGGACATTGGCAACTGATTGCGCTTGTCGCTTTGGTGTTTGTGTTCTGGTCTACGCCGATTGTGGTGCCTCTGAAGATACTCATCGTTTTCCTGCACGAGCTGTCGCACGCGATAACCGTCGTCCTAACCGGTGGTTCGGTCGAGAGCTTCTCGATCTCACCGCAGCAGGGTGGTCTTGTCACAGCGCGTGGTGGGCAAAGATTCTTCAGCCTGTCCGCCGGTTATCTCGGGTCGCTGGCGCTAGGGATGGGGTTGTTGCTGATAGCATTGCGCACGCATTGGGACCGGGCGGTGCTGGGTGGATTTGGCGGCGTGATGCTGTTGGTAACAGCGCTTTATGTTCGCGATCCCTTTGCCATGGCGTTTTGTGCAGGTGTTGGGGCGGTAATGATCGGCATGGCGTTCTATCTAAGTCGGCCGATCTGTGATCTGGCTTTACGCGTGATCGGGCTGACCAGCGTGATCTATGTGCCTTATGATATCTTTGATGACACGATCCGGCGCTCGGGTGTCCGCTCGGATGCCTACATGCTGGCCCAAGAATTCGGCGGCACGACCATGATGTGGGGCGGGATCTGGCTTGTGTTAAGCGTCCTTTCCATCCTTTTGTGCGTAAAACACTTTCTTGGGCACGACAGCAATTTGCATTTTGGGTCTCGATCCAAGTGACCTCGGGTGGTCTTTGGTAAAAAGATGCATTCAAACTGAGGGTTTAAATGAGGATACGCTCCGGCTAGGCTGACCAAAAAGGTGGAGCCCAGGGATGGATCTAGGCCAAATAACAGCAGCCGAATTGTTGAGTGCATTGTCCTCTGGGCGTTTATCGGCGGCTGAACTGATGCAACTGACGCTAGAGCGGATCGGCGCAGTGAACGAGCGCCTGAATGCAATCGTGGCGATGCGTGATCCTGATGATTTGATGGCCGAGGCCCGTGCTGTTGATGCCGGACCAAACCGTGGTCCGCTGCATGGTCTGCCGATTGCCGTCAAAGACTTGGTGAATGTTGCGGGCGTGGTTTCGTCCCAAGGATCACCAATCCTGAATGGGTTCATTCCGGAAACAGACGATCTGTTAGCCCAGCGGATGAAAGAGGCCGGGGCAATCCTGATCGGTAAAACCAATACCCCGGAATTCGGGTTGGGCTCACATACGTTCAATCCAGTATATGGCGTGACATGCAATCCATATGACCCCGAGCGTACTTGCGGCGGTTCATCCGGTGGAGCAGCGGTCGCGCTGGCGTCTGGCATGGTGGCGCTGGCCGATGGGTCTGACATGATGGGCAGCCTGCGCAACCCTGCGGCATGGAACAACGTCTATGGCTTCAGGCCCAGTTGGGGACGGGTGCCAAATGAACCCGACGGTGACGGGTACTTGCACCAGCTTTCTACATTGGGCCCGATGGCGCGGAGCCCCGAAGATATTGGTCTATTGCTTGATGTGATCAGCGGCACTCATCCGTCTCAACCTTTGGGTCATCCGGGGGAAAGCGTGTCTCCGGTCCAACCCGCTGATCTGACCGGAATGCGTATCGGGTGGTTGGATGACTGGGGCGGAGCCTTTCCATTCGAACCTGGTATCCGCGAGGTATGCTGTGACGCGCTCGAGGTGTTCACTCAACTCGGGGCCAAGGTCGAACCCCTCACACCGCCCTTTGACGCAGACCAGATGTGGAATAGCTGGATTACATTGCGTTCGTGGAGCGTGGCCGCCGGTCTTGCGTCTCTGACAGAACACCGCGCGTCACTGAAGGACACTGCGCAATGGGAACTGGACCGCGGTCTGGCGCTGACAGCGATGCAGGTCCATCGTGCCAGTGTTGTGCGAACCGAGTGGTTCCGACGTGCGACCGAAGTTTTCCAGGACTATGATGCGCTTATCCTGCCGTCGGCCCAGGTCTGGCCATTCGACTTGCAGCTTGCATTTCCCACCGAAATCAACGGCACCCGGATGGATACCTATCACCGTTGGATGCAGGTCGTGGTGCCGGTCAGCCTGATCGGACTGCCTTGCCTCTCGGTTCCTGTTGGATTTGGATCCGAAGGCTTGCCGATGGGGATGCAGATCTTTGGTCCGCGCGGAGCGGATTCTCGCATTTTGTCCATCGGATCTGCATATCATTCTGCCACCAGTTGGCCGCAAAAACGACCCGCCTGAAAATCGACCGGATACGAAGGATAAAAGCCATGGACAAACAGTTTGGTGTTCCGAACATGGGGCGGGTAGATGTCGAAATGCTGCACGAGGCCCTAAGGCGAGGCTGGAGCGATTTTCGCCGCGCTCCGCTCTTTGGGCTGCTCTTTTCCGGGTTTTATGTTTTGATGGGTTGGCTGATGGTTTGGGTCACTCTCACGACAGGAACGACCTATTGGCTGATTTTGGCCGCAATCGGTTTCCCGATGCTGGGCCCCTTTGCCATGGTGGGGCTGTATGAGGTATCGCGGCGCATTCAAGAGGGTGAAGGTTTGGATCCTCGGGCCATATTTGGCGTAATCCTGGGTCAAAGCCGCCGTCAGTTACCTTCGATCTGCGCCATCATTGTTGTGATGTTTCTGTTCTGGTTCTTTCTTGGCCACATGATCTTTGCCCTTTTTATGGGGCTATCGACCATGACCAATGTGTCTTCGTCCCTTGAGGTGTTCCTTACATCAAACGGGTTGACGATGTTGGCGGTTGGAACAGCTGTTGGTGCGATTTTTGTGACCATCCTCTACATGATCACGGTGCTTTCAATTCCGATGCTTTTGGACCGAGAGCTGGATTTTGTGACCGCAATGATTGCCAGCTATAGCTATGTGGCCGCAAACCGCAGATTGATGCTGGGGTGGGGCGCGCTGATTGCGGTTCTGACGTTTGCCGCAATGATTCCCTGGTTTTTCGGCTTGTTGATCGTAATGCCGCTATTGGGGCACGCCAGTTGGCACCTTTACTGGCTGATCTCTCAGGGCGGGGAAAGTGCGGGTTAACACGGCAGGATCGTCGTCAAGCGCGGGCCATGGCTTCTGGTCGGCGTGCAATGCGCGCGGCGGCCAGGACTGTCGAGGTGTCGTCCCCTAGATGTCTGAGCAATATCCGCCGTGTCGTCGTTGCGGTAGCTGTAGTTTTTGACAGGCAAATTGCGACACCGCGCCAACAGTCTGTTTGATTTTCAATTCCACGTGTCACCAGATAGATCCTGCTTTTCTGAGACGCACGACAGGACATGAGCATATAAATCTGCCGCCCGGCACAGGCCACGATACCCTGTACTTCGCGCTCTGCGACTGATGCTCCGGGTGTCTCGGAAATTGGTTCAAACCCTCTAACCAAAGTACATTGCGGTAACCTTTTGGCGTGAAAAAGCCTGTGTCTCAGGGGTTTTGTGCCATCAAGTTCTGTCTCGGTCGCATAATAGAACCCGCCGGGAAACAGAATTTCAGTCAGGGTGGCTGGGGTGGATCCCAGAAACTCGGTCAGGGCGACGGCAGCCGGGTGCTTGGACGGTTGGTCAATCTGATCCAAGGGATGGAGCAAAATCCGAGCATCAACATCAAAAAAGCGGCATATTCGGTCAAGGACATCGGGTCGGGGAAAGCTTTCGCCGCCAAGATAGCGATTGAACTGAGTTCGGTTCACTCCAAGCTGGCGGCACAGCTCGGAAACTGAATTATATTGTCCAGCAAGAGTTCGCAGATTGGCGCCGAACATCCTGCGTAGGTCGTCGGGGCTGCGGCTGTCGTTCGTCATTTTCGTCCCGGTACTTGTGTGTATTCCGAATAACCGCGACACAACTGGCTAACAAACCAGGCGCTGTCTGAAATCGTACAGATGACCCAGCGGACGCATCCCAACGCCGCGCTACCCTTAAAGGCTAACGCGATGATGCATAGACGCAATAGGTTAATTCTGATTTAGCTTAAACTTTTTAGGCAAATGTGACGTTGATGTTCACGTTTGGCGTATTGTGATCTTGCAAATTGGGTATTGCCGATACCCCGCCGCCAACTGGATGCGCCGGCGGGGCAGTTTTGGTCAATCGCCGCGCAACAGGGCTGCAACGCCGGTCCGGGCGATTTCGATCAGACCCAGCGGGCGCATCAGATCGGCAAAGGCGTCGATCTTGTCAGGTGCGCCGGTGATCTCAAAAATGAACGAATTCAACGTGCTGTCCACGACATTGGCACGGAAAATATCGGCCAGACGCAGCGCCTCGACCCGCTTGTCGCCGTCGCCGACCACCTTGATGATGGCCAATTCCCGCTCGACCGACGCGCCTTCGACCGTCAGGTCATGCACGTCGCGTACCGATACGATCCGGCCCAGCTGCGCCTTGATCTGTTCGATCACCTGCGGGGTGCCGGTGGTGACGATGGTGATGCGGCTGAGATGGCCGGTATGGTCCACCTCGGCGACGGTCAGGCTTTCGATGTTATAACCACGGCCCGAGAACAGGCCGATGACGCGGGCTAGAACCCCCGGTTCATTCTCGACCAGAACTGCGATGGTATGGCGTTCCTGTACGTCGGAAAACGTGGGTCGTAGGTTATAGGCCGAATGGCGGGTGGAGCCTTTTTTGATATGTAGGGCAGACATGCTGAGCTAGTCCTCTTCGTAGCGAAGGTTCGATACACCTTCGGCATTCTCCAGAATTTTCCAAATTGCGCCACGCAATGCATCCACCTTGGGGGCTGCGTGGTATTTCTTGAACATCTTTCTCACATGCTCGGTCTTTGGTGAGAACTGAACCAGATGGCCATCACCATAGTTTGAGCAGCCGAAAACCAGGGCAAACGGCTCGTCGTGATCAATTTCGTGATACCATCCCCAGTCCTCGGCACAGGCGAAGGAAACCTCAAACCCGGATGCGGCAAGCTCTTCACTCAGAAAGATGCTGAGTTCCTTGCCAAACACATCCGGATTGATGAAATCATCAGATTCTTCGTTCAACTCGTCCGGGGTAGGCTGGAAGCGCGTTGCGTCAAAACTGATCATCTGCGCTGTCATACCAGAACCGAACCTTTGCTATCGATCACGCCCTGCGTCTCGGCCTCGCCCAGCAGCATCTCGTTGTGGGCCTTGCCAGACGGGATCATGGGGAAGCAGTTCTCGTGCTTTTCGACCAGACAGTCGAAGATCACGGGGCCGTCATAGTTGATCATCTCCATGATCGCATCGTCCAGATCGGCGGGGTCAGAACACAAGATACCCTTGGCGCCAAACGCCTCGGCGAGCTTGACGAAATCAGGCAGCGCTTCGGACCAGGAATGCGAATACCGTTCGCCATGCAGCAGTTCCTGCCACTGGCGCACCATGCCCAAGCGTTCGTTGTTCAGGATGAACTGTTTCACCGGCAGGCGATACTGCGTTGCGGTGCCCATTTCCTGCATGTTCATCAGCCACGAGGCCTCACCAGCCACGTTGATCACCAGCGCGTCGGGATGTGCCATCTGAACACCGATCGAGGCCGGGAATCCGTAACCCATCGTGCCCAGACCACCTGAGGTCATCCAGCGGTTGGGATCTTCGAAGCCAAGGTATTGAGCGGCCCACATCTGGTGTTGGCCAACCTCGGTCGTGATGTAACGGTCATGCTTTTTAGTCAGTTCTTCAAGGCGTTGCAGCGCGTATTGCGGTTTGATGGTCTTTTCGCTGTTGGTATAGGCAAGGCAGTTCACCTTGCGCCATTCGCCGATCTGTTCCTGCCATTTCGCAATAGCTGCGGTGTTGGTCTTGCGACCGCGCGATTTCCAGACCTTGAGGATATCCTCAAGAACGTGGGCCACATCGCCAACAATCGGGATATCAACGCGGATCACCTTGTTGATCGAAGACGGGTCGATGTCGATATGCGCTTTTTTGGAATCGGGCGAGAACGCGTCGATCCGTCCAGTGATGCGGTCATCAAAACGAGCGCCGATATTGATCATCAGATCGCAATCATGCATCGCCAGATTGGCCTCATACAACCCGTGCATGCCCAGCATACCAAGCCAGTTTTTGCCCGACGCCGGATAGGCGCCCAGACCCATCAGGGTCGAAGTGATCGGGAAATCTGTTGCGTCTACCAGTTCCCGCAGCAACTGGCTGGCTGCCGGGCCCGAATTGATGACGCCGCCGCCGGTGTAAAAGACGGGTTTCTTGGCGGTCTCAATCGCAGCAACCAACTCGGTGATCTCTTCCAGATCGCCCTTCACTATCGGTTGGTAGTGCGAGGTCGAGGGCTTTGGGGCGCTATAGTCACCGGTAGCGAACTGAACGTCTTTGGGGATATCGACCAGAACCGGACCAGGGCGGCCCGAGGTGGCGACATGGAACGCCTCGTGCAGGGTATCGGACAGCGAATTCGTGTCCTTTACCAGCCAGTTATGTTTGGTGCAGGGGCGGGTGATGCCAATAGTATCAGCCTCCTGAAAGGCGTCCGAGCCGATCATGAAGGTTGGAACCTGTCCGGTCAGAACAACAATCGGGATCGAGTCCAGAAGCGCATCTGTCAGCCCGGTCACCGCATTGGTAGCGCCGGGGCCCGAGGTCACAAGTGCAACGCCGGGCTTGCCGGTCGAGCGGGCATAGCCTTCGGCGGCGTGAACCGCACCCTGTTCGTGACGCACCAGAATGTGGCGAATGTCGTTTTGCAGAAAGATCTCGTCATAGATCGGTAGCACGGCGCCACCGGGGTATCCGAATACCGTGTCCACGCCCTGATCCTTGAGGGCCTGAACTACCATCTTTGCGCCGGTCATCTCACGTGTCATCTGCTTTGCTCCGTTCGCGACATGTGTCTTGCGTTTCGCATAAAAAAAGCCCCCGAGATTTTCGGAGGCGCATGGGTTCGATTATGGTTTACCGTTACCGGCCCATGCGCGTGGTTCCTACGATTGCGACTAGCGTTCTCATCGCCAGAGGCTCCTTTTTGCGTGGGTTGGACATTATGGGCGGTGGAAAGGGGCGTCAACAGGCAATTACACCAATTTTCTAACTTCTGGGTGGTATTTTGCGACATTTTATTGCGCATTTTGACGCATGTTCGGAACTTTCGGGATTTTCGCCCCTTTGCAATGCTTGGCGAGTGGCACGGAAGTGTCGAAATGCGTCATGCCGATGTCCGAAACGGGCATGATCGTGATTTTAGGCTGAGTCACGCTGGACTTAATTGCAGTGGCGAGGGAGGCCGAACATGTTGCAGGATCTGGTTGATCTCGGGCGATACCCGATAGACCGCCCCGGTTCATGGGCATATGAGCAGCTGATAGGTGATCTGAGGCGCGAGCTGGATCGGGACGGCTGTGCTGTTCTTCCAGGTTTCGTACACGAGGATGGCGTGGCGCGTTTGCTGAAAGAAGCTGATAAGACTGCCGTTGGTGCACATAGGTCATTTAGCCGAACGAATCCGTATTTCACCAAAGACGACCCGGCATTGGCGCCAAGCCATCCGGTGCGTCGATTTTATGATCGGTCGAATGCCTTTGTGCCAGCGGACAGTTTTTCCAAATCCGGACCGCTGCGACGTATTTATGAGTTCGCTGGTTTTTTACCTTTCATTCGAACGGCATTGAACGAGTCCGAAGACCGGTTCTTTCGCTACGATGATCCTTTGGCTGATGTCATCATCAACGTGGTCGAAGAAGGGCAGGGGTTTCCCTGGCATTTTGACACCAACAACTACACCGTGACGCTGGCCATTCAGAATGGAGAATTCGGTGGTGAATTCGAATATGCCCCCAACCTGCGAAGCGCCGAGGATGAGAATTTCGCGGCTGTTTCTGCGGTTCTGGGCGGTGATCGGACACGGGTGCACCAGTTGGTGTTGAACCCAGGGGATCTGCAGATTTTCAAAGGGCGCTATTCCTTGCACCGGGTCGCTCCCGTGAAAGGAGAGCGCAGACGTTATGTCGGGATCTTTTCTTTTGTCGAAACCGAAGGCATGTGCGGTGGGGTGGAACGGACCCGTCAGTTATATGGGCGTGTTCTTCAGCATCACCATGACAAGGAAGGAGTCCGGCGCGACGCCCTTCTGGATTGACGGTAACTAAGAGTGCTCTCGCCCGTTGCCCGCCTGCCTGCGGCGGCTAGGCCGAGCAGCGCGTGCCGCGCTACGGGATCAGAACCCTGGGCTGGTGCCCTGTAGAACGCCGTGCTCCAGCGCATAGCGGGTCAGGCCGGCAGTTGAGGATATGCCCAATTTTCGTTTGATGTTCTTGCGATGGGTTTCGACCGTTCGCACTGAGATATCAAGTGTTTGGGCGACTTCCTTGTTCGATTTCCCTTGTGCCAGCTCCAGCAAGATCGTCTGCTCGCGCCCGGTCAAAGCCTCGCGCGTTGTGTCGCCTTTGGGTTTGAGGGAACCGCTTGCGCCCGTGCACAAATATTGTTCCCCCCGCATGACGGCGTCGATGGCCTTTTTGATTTCATCCGTTGGGACGTCCTTGAGCACGTACCCTTTTGCACCATGGCTGAGAGCAGTCGAAATATATTCGGGGCTGTCATGCATGGACAGGATCAGAATGCAGGTGTCCGGTATGCGTTCAAGGATGATCTCGGTTGCGCTCAGACCGCTTAGCCCGGGCATGTTCAGGTCCATCAGGATGACGTCAGGCTTCAGATCGGCAACCTGATCAACCGCTTTCTTTCCGCTGCTGAGTGTCCCGACCACGGTAATGTCATCATAGCTTTCGAGGATCGACTGGATCCCCTCGGCCACCATTGGATGATCGTCGACAATCAGGACCCGGATCGTCTGGTCGCTCATGTACCGGCCTTTCGGTTCGGAGTTGCGTCTTCCTGTGGCGGCAACAGGTGGCTGAGTGGCAGGCTGACCTCGATCACTGTGCCGCTGCGGTGGCCGCGTGATGACAGAATACGCAGCGATCCGTCAAGTTGCTCGATCCGTTCCTGCATATTGCGCAACCCAATCCCGGTACTGCCCCGACCCGGAGAGTTGCGCAAACCGCGGCCATTGTCGGTTATTCGCATGGTTGCGCCTTTCTTGTGCCCGCGCAGATCGATGGTGACATGGGTGGCACCGGAATGGCGTTCGATATTGGTCAGGGCCTCTTGGGCAATGCGATAGAGGGCGATCTTGCTATCCTGATCCAGCCGGTTGCGGAAAACAACGGTCGAGAAATCGGTCTCGATCCCGGTTCTCTCGCGGAAATCATCTGTCAGAGCCTCAAGCGCGGGGCCGAGGCCCAAATCGTCCAGCACGCCGGGGCGCAAGTCGCGACTGATGCGGCGGACCTCGCTGATGGCGGTTCCCAGATGCTCGATCCCCTTGTCCAGTGGATCATGCGCGCCCACATCATCGCCGCGCGACAGGCGACGGCGGGCGTTGTCCAACGCAAAGCGCACGCCCACAAGGATCTGACTGATCCCGTCATGAAGCTCGCGTGCCACACGGCCGCGCTCTTCCTCTTGCGCGTCGAATACCCGCTGGGTCAGCTGTTTCAGTTTGGCATCGGCCAGACGTCTTTCGCGGATGTTGAGCAACATGCCTGAGGCAAAGACAATCAGAACAGCGGCCAGAACAATGGCACCGATATACATGAAGGTACGCTGCACGCGCGCTTCAACCTCGGCCCGTGCGCTGGCAACTGCGGCAACAATGTCATCGATGAATACCCCGGTGCCCACGACCCAGCGCCAATCCTGAAGGCCGACGACATAGGCGATCATCTGCGCTTCTTCCCCGGACGAGGGCTTTTGCCACATAAAGCTGTGCCAACCCGCACCCTGACGAGCAAGGCGAATGAACTCATTCACCACCGGTGTGCCGTCGCTGTCGGTCAGACCCTCCCAATTTCGGTTGATGAACTCAGTCTGACGGGGGCTTACCAGATTGGTGCCGTCATAGTCATAGACGAAAAAGAACCCGTCCTGCCCATAGATCATGGCCGACAGGATTTGCGCTACCTGAGTTTTGGCGGCGGCGTCATCCGGAGCCGCGCGCCCGTAGATATAGGCAAACCCATTGCGCGCCTGAGTCACATAGTTGCGCAGCTCTTCCTTCTTGGCCTGAATCAAAGAGCGTTCCAGTGCTTCAATTTCGCGCTCGGCAGTGGCGCGCGCCTCATAGGCAACCATCACCGCAATCGCGGCCACCGCCACGACCAGCGGGATCGCCGCCACCAGCGACAGCTTTTGAGCATAGGTCAACGAGACCAGTTGTCGAAGTCTTTGCATGGACGAATCGATACGCAAGCCACAGCAAAATTGCAAAAAGATTGGGCGTCTGGCGGGAAAACGGCACCAAAAATCCCTGTTTTGCTATGATTGGACCGTTATTGCCTGTGCAATTCGCGCAGAAAGCCGCGTTTCTACGCAGTAGTAGGTATTCCCTTTCACTTCCTTGTGACTAGTCTTGCCGCTGTTGAATACGACAGGCCCGGACAATCCGGGTCATGATTATGAAGGGGAGGATCACTCATATGGACCGTCGTTCATTTCTGAAAACATCCGCACTGGGCGGCTCGGCTGCTGCAGCGACCACGCTGGCGGCACCGGCCTATGCACAGGGCAAGCGCACGCTGACCATGGTCACATCCTGGGGCCGTGGCCTTGCAGGTGTGTTCGACAGCGCGCAGCGCTGCGCCGACAGCATCACCACCATGTCGGACGGCAACCTGAACGTTGAGATCAAAGCAGCCGGTGAGCTGGTTGGCGCGTTCGAAGTGTTTGACGCGGTATCATCCGGTCAGGCCGACATGTACCACGCGGCAGACTATTATTTTGTGGGTCAGCATCCGGGCTATGCATTCTTTACCGCTGTTCCGTTTGGTATGACCGCCCAGGAACTGGTGAACTGGTACTACCATGCCGGTGGTATGGAACTGCATGACGAGCTGGGCGAAATCTTTGGCCTGAAATCCTTCCTGGCTGGTAACACCGGTGCGCAGGCGGGTGGCTGGTACTCGAAAGAGATCAACAGCCCCGAAGATTTCAACGGCCTGAAGTTCCGCATGCCGGGGCTGGGCGGTAAAGCTCTGGGTAAACTGGGCGCATCCGTACAGAACATTCCGGGCTCCGAAGTGTATCAGGCGCTGTCATCCGGCGCGATCGACGGAACCGAGTGGATCGGTCCGTGGGCTGACGAAAAAGCCGGTTTCCAGGAAATCACCAAGACATACTACACCGCGGGCTTCCATGAGCCGGGTGCGGGTCTTTCGCTGGCAACCAACCGCGAGGTCTATGACAGCCTGTCTGCCTCGCAGCAGAAGATCATCGAGATCGCCGCAGGTGAATGCCATCAGTGGAACCTGGCGCAATTCCTGGCCAACAACGGCGCGGCGCTGCAGCGTCTGCAGGCAGGTGGCGTCAAGGTCATGGAGTTCCCGGACAGCGTTTGGGACGCGTTTGGTGCCGCAAGCCAGGAAGTCCTGGACGAAAACATGGGCGACGAGCTGTTCAAGCGCATCCACGACAGCGCGATGGAATCCATGGCCGCGTCTTCGGCCTGGAACAATCTGTCGTCGGGTGTCTACACCTCGCAGCGCGACCGCGTTCGCGGCTAAGTCACTTCGATCTTTGAAATCGGTTCCCCCGCATGTCGGGGGAGCCTTTCCCGTTGCGCATCTGACGGTCGGACAAACTGTAACTCTCAAATGTGCAACTGACGCGACCTGGGGACAACATGCAGGACGAAAACGGTATCTCGTTCTTCGGCGCCCTGTGGAATGGACTGATATGGTTCATTCAGAGCATTGCCGAAGCCTTCATTAATTTCGGATACGCCATCACGCATCCGCAACTCTGGCTGGACTGGTCGGACAAAGAAGCGGTCATGCGCTTTGTCTATTACGGCGGGTCGGTCGAGTTCTTCTTTGTGGTTTTCACGCTGTTTCTGGTGTTGACGGCCATTGGTCTGTACTACCGCAACTTCATGTGGGCGATGGTGCGCGGGCTTGAAGGCTTTGCCAACACGACGGGGCGTTTCTTCGCCTGGGCAGGCCTCTTGATGGTGGTTCAGCAGATCATCATCGTGTTCATGCAGCGGGTCTTTACCCGCCCGGATATGTCCTTTGGGCTGGGTATCCCGTTTCAGATGGATATCAGCTGGTTCGCGGAAGAGCTGAAACTGTATAACGCCATGGTCGTGTGCCTGTGCTGCACCTACACCTTTGTACAGGGCGGCCATGTCCGCGTTGACCTGATCTATGCCGGCATCAGCCACCGCGCCAAACGTGTGGTCGACATGTGTGGTGCTGTACTGTTCATGATGCCGATGGCGGTGCTGACCTGGATGTATGGCTGGTACTTCATGTGGCGGCATCTGATCGTGCCGAAGCCCTCGGCCAGTGATACTTTGGACCGGCTGGTGGCCAAGTCCCGCGCGCTGCGCTGGAACGTGGAAACCATCGGGTTCAGCCCCAACGGATTCAACGGCTATTTCCTGTTCAAGATCCTACTGATCGCCTTCGCAGCGATGGTGTTCCTGCACGCGATTGCATTCCTGTACCGCTCGTATCTGGAATATGTGGAAGGCCCGGAAAGTGTTGGAAAATACCTCGACAAGGACAGCCTTGGCGAGGGTGAAGAAGCCTACGAAGGCGCGCATTAGGGACGGAGAACCAGACAATGCTATTCGGACTTGATGGCGTCGAGATAGGCCTCATTATCGTATTTTTCTGCCTCTTCGGAGGTATTCTATCCGGTTTTCCGGTGGCCTTCGCCATCGGCGGGGCAGGAGTGATCTCATTCGGCATCATCGCCGCATTGGACAGCGCAGGTTTGCTGATTCACCAGGCGATCGACACCGGCTCTGCGGCGTATCAGGATCTGGTCAGCACGGGGGTTAAACCCGATACCATATCAGTGTTCCGCTTCCCGGACTTACCAAGGATTGCCGAGCCTGTTTTTGTCTCGGGCTGGGAAACCGCTCTGGACCGCAACGTGTCGTTCATCGTGAACCGCATGAACGAGCGTGTTCTGGCCGGTCAGTCCATTGAAACCCTTCTGGCGGTTTTGATGTTCGTGCTGATGGGCATCACGCTTGAACGGTCGAAGATCGCCAATGATCTGCTGACCACAATGGCGCGCGTCTTTGGACCGTTGCCGGGTGGTCTGGCCGTTTCGATTGTGGTCGTGGGGGCGTTTCTTGCGGCCTCAACCGGGATCGTGGGCGCGACCGTTGTAACCATGGGCTTGCTGGCGCTGCCAACCATGCTGCGCAACAACTATTCGCCTGAATTGGCGACGGGTGTCATTGCGGCTTCAGGTACGCTGGGGCAGATCATCCCGCCCTCGATCGTGATTGTTCTGCTGGGAACGCTGGCCGGTGACTTGTATTCGACGGCCCAAGAGACCCGCGCGGTTGACGCAGGATGCACGGACGCACTGACCTATCTGGGTGAGCCTGCGGTTGTCTCGGTCGGTACTTTGTTCCAGGCCGCCTTGCTGCCAGGGATCATGTTGGCGCTGCTATATGCGCTTTATGCCTTTGGCTATGCGCTGCTCAACCCGCATAAGGCGCCTGCGGTGCCCATGACCGGCGGCAGCGGAGAGCCCATTACCCGTTCAGAAGGTTTCACCTGGTTGTTGGGTGCGCCTGTCGCGCTGATCGTGGGTACAGTTCTGCTGGGCAATCTGGGGGTTATCGGCAGCCAGAACGTCTCGGTCTCGGCCTTCTCAGATATCGGGCAGGGCGCATCGCTGCGGACCAACGTTTCCGAAACTTGCAAAGCCTCGATGATCGAGCTGCATGGTCAATCCGCCTGGGATCAGGCCGTGGCCGAGCAGACGGCCATTGATGACGCAGGTGGTGCCGCAGAATCAACTCGTCTGACCGAGGAAGAACTGGCCACGGCGCAGCAGGAGAAGATTGCCAACGCCGCTCCGATTGGAACGGGTGTTGCGGTGATGGTTCTGTTGCTGGGCCTGACCATTGTGCTGGGTCGGGGTATTGCTCCGTCACGGTCGCCACAGCCGCTGATCCTTGGGTCCATTGGTCTGATCCTGATGTTGCTTGTCGATATTCTGTTCGTGTCGCCAACAACCTCGTCAGGGTTGACCTTTGTGATGCTGGCGTTGCCCTTTGCCTTGGCCATCTATGGCTGCAAAGAGGCTGCGGCGCGCTGTGCCACCAATGATCTGATCCGGGTGGTCTTTCCTCCGCTGGTTCTGATCATCGCGGTGCTGGGGTCGATCCTGGGTGGGGTGACCAACCCAACACCGGCGGCGGCATTGGGCGCGGGTGGTGCGATCATGCTGGCGGCCTATCGCAAGCTGCAAGATCAGGAGCGGTCCGGCAAGGTCATCATCTGGGCCACCTTCGCCGTGGTCATTGCCCTGTTGATGGGGGTCAATTTTGATCTACGCATCAATCAGAGCAGCGCCTCGGCCGAAACCTGGATTGCCTTCATCATAGCCTATGCGGCCTATCTGTATGCCCTGTTCGGTTTGCTGTTCGGCTGCTGGGTTCTGTATTCCAGCGGCGTGCTGACCCCGGTGGTGCGGGAAACCGCCAAGGTGACCTCAATGGTGTTCACCATTTTGATCGGGTCACAGCTGTTGAATCTGGTGGTGATCTCGTTCGGCGGTGAGCACTATATCCAGCAGTTCCTCAAGAGCTTTGACAATGAATTCACAGTCTTCCTGATCGTGATGCTGGTGCTGTTCTTCCTTGGGTTCGTGCTGGATTTCCTGGAGATCATTTACATCGTGATCCCGATTGTAGGCCCGGTAATCTATGGCGGGTCTTTTGATCCGAAATGGGTGACGATCATGGTGGCGGTGAACCTGCAGACCTCGTTCCTGACACCACCTTTTGGATTTGCGCTGTTCTATCTGCGCGGGGTCGCGCCGAAAGAAGTGACCACCGGCCATATCTATCGTGGGATTGTACCGTTTGTGCTGATCCAGGTGGTAGGTATCGGAATCCTTTGGTTCTTCCCTGCGATTGTGACCATCGTGCCGGATCTGATCCCGAATTGATCAAAGATCATGTGTTCAAATGAAAAGGGGGCCAGCTGGCCCCCTTTGCTTTGTTTGTAGGTAGAAGGGGCCAGCCCCTTCTTGGCCTGCGGTCAATTCAACCCCGAGGTATTTTTGGCCAGATGAAGATGCGGATCAGGTGAATTGGATCAGATCCCATCTGTTTCCGAACGGGTCCTGCCAGACTGCTACGGTTCCATATGGTTCATGGCGCGGGGCTTCTTCGAAATGGACGCCTTTGGCCAGCATGGCCTTATAGTCGCGGTCGAAATTGTCTGTTTCCAGAAAGAAGCCGACCCGACCACCTGTCTGGTTGCCGATTGCGGTTCTCTGATCTGCATCGGCGGCTCTGGCGAGAAGAAGTGAGCCCCCGGTGGATCCATGTGGGGTTACGCGGACCCATCTTTTTCCAGCGCCCAAGTCGATGTCCTGCGTCAGGGAAAAGCTGAGTGTATGCGTGAAAAAGGCGATGGCATCATCGTAATCCGGCACGACAAGCGTAACGGCGTGGAGGCTTTGTCGCATCAGGTTTCAGCCTTTGGTCGGGTGACGATCAGGCAGTTGGATGCTGGCAACCTGTTCGGCGATGGGGGCGGTGGACAGCGGGTGGTGGCCGTCATGTGCAATGTCACAGGGATCCTTGACCCGTTTCCATTCGCCCTGACTGTACACTTCCAGCCCTGCAAAGCGGGATTTGTATCCCATTTTCGGGCTGCCAGGCACCCAGTAGCCAAGATAAATATAGGGCAGACCCGCCTCGCGTGCGATGTCGATGTGATCCAGGATCATGTACGTGCCCAGTGAATTCTGAGGCTGTTCCGGGCTATAGAATGAATAGACCATGCTCAGCCCGTCATCCAAGACATCGGTCAAACTGACAGCGATCAGATTACCGGATTCGGGGTCTGAGTATTCGACCACTCGACTGCGTATGGGGGTCTCTTCGATCATGGCTGCAAATTCGAAGACGTCCATATCCGCCATGCCGCCATCCGCATGTCGGGTGTCAAGATAGGTGCGGAACAGGTCATACTGTTCGTCGGTTGCCCATGGGGAATTCGCCCGGCGTCGCAGATATGAGTTCCGCCTGACCGCGCGTTTTTGGCTTTTGCTGGGTTGAAAGGCCGAAACGTCGATCCGCGCGGACAAACACGCGGCGCAATCGGTGCAGGAAGGGCGGTATAGGACGTTCTGAGACCGTCGAAACCCTTGCTGGGAAAGGGAGTCATTCAGTTGATTCGCGCCTTCGCCTTGCAGGGCTGTGAACAGCTTACGCTCCATCTTGCCCTCAAGATAAGGGCAAGGCTGAGGGGCCGTAACGTAGAATTGCGGCGCGATTGGCAGCGTGTGTCGCATGAATGTCCTATGTTTCCTGAAACGGGATGATAACAACCGTTCCCGGAGCCGCCAAGTGATTCACGCGACAGTCTTTTAAGCGCGACGGTTAATCATAACCGTGCCGAGAAGGGTGTCGGTCAGGCCCTGGCCGCGCGCGCCGGTCAGCATCATGATGACTGAAATGATTTGCAGCACCGGAAATGCCATGCTGACAAAATAACCGGCTGTGTGTGCGACCGCTTTACCTGTGTCCATTCGTTCACCAAAAGCGTCGCGCAGTTCGACCCCCATGAAACGCATACCTAGAGTGGCCGAGCCGTTGGCGATTGTGACGACGCGATAGACAAAACTGACCACCGCATAAATCAGGGCGAGTATCAGTACGCCGAGCCCGAGGGTCAGGACGATGGCGACGGTACAAAGCAGTGAAATAAAGGCGATATCGAACAGCCAGGCCAGGAACCGTTTGGTCGTGACGGACTGGTAAAACTCGGGCTGTCGGTTCGGGTCTGGCAAGGAGTGCATACGGGTCATTCCGGTAGATGTTTCAAATACCCTGTCCCGATTGTCGGAACAGGGCAAGGTCGATCAGGCGTTATCGCCGGATTCGTCGCTTTCGCGGTTCTCGCGGACGCGTTCATCCATGAACTGGTCGAATTCGGCCTTGTCTTTCGCTTCGCGCAGACGATGCAGGAACGCTTCGAATTCCTGTTGCTCACGCTCCAACCGAGCCAGAGTATCGGACTTGTAGGCGTCGAATGCGCTGTTGCCCGAGGGCTTCATTGCGCTCATGTGGCTGTGCCAGGATTTGCGACGGCTGCAGGATTTGTTGAACATACGTTTGCTCCAGATCATGTAGGCCAGAAGGGCCAGGCCGACGGGCCAGAAAAAGATAAAGCCAAGGACCATGGCTGCGATCCAGGCCCCTTTGCCTTTATCGTCAAGCCAGGCTTCTGCGCGGCTGAGCCATCCCGGGTTTTCAGGGACGGCGTGTTCGGTCAATGCGGTCATTGGTGCTCTCCGGGTTAGATGTAAATTGCTTTCACATTGAATAGATGGGGGCACCAAACCCAGTTACAAGAGGTCAATGTGAAAATGATTTACATTTCTGAATTTCGGATGGTTGACCTGACATCTGAACAAGCGCAATTTCAGTCTAACGCACCACGGTTTCTTTCAAACATTGGCTGGGTTGTCTGCTGCGGCGCTGTTTTGAGTTAAGCGCCAAATTGTTGCAATGTCGGGTCAGATATTTGGCCACAGAAATACTGAAACCACGTCATCGGAGATGAAATGACAGGACTTCTTGCCGTCAACCGTGTACCGCGCGCCTTTGATCCTTCACTTGGTTCCGAAGCGCGCGATGCAGTGGGTGGCATTACACCTGAGCAGGGGGAACTGATCGCAGGGGCTGCGGGCTCCAGCCCCTATCTCAAAGGCCTGATTGATCTGGAAGCTGACTGGCTACCGCAAGCTTTGGCGCAACCGGACGCGATGCTTGCATCCATTATGGAAACCGCAAGGGCCTTGCCTGCGGATCAACTCAGGCCGGGGCTGAGGCAGGCCAAGAGGCGTTTAGCGCTGTTGACCGCCCTAGCGGATCTGGCAGGGGCCTGGCCGTTGGAAAAAGTTACAGGGGCACTAACCGATTTCGGGGCCATGGTAGCGGATGTTGCCGCCAAGGCCGAGATTGCAACCTTGATCCGGCGAGGTAAATTGCCGGGGATGACCGAAGATGATATCGCCTCTGCCGCGGGAATGATCATATTGGCCATGGGCAAGATGGGTGCGCATGAGTTGAACTACAGCTCTGATATCGACCTGATCGTTTTGTTTGACGAAACGCGCTATGATCCGGACGATTTCTATGATGCGCGGCAAGGGATGGTCCGGGCGACACGGAATTTCTGCGCCACACTCAGTGACAAGACAGCGGATGGATATGTATTTCGCACGGATCTAAGGCTGCGGCCTGACCCTGCGGTGACGCCAGTTTGTCTGGCTGCGGAAGCTGCCGAACGGTACTATGAAAGTCTGGGCCGCACTTGGGAGCGCGCCGCATATATCAAAGCGCGTCCCTGCGCTGGCGATATCGCTGCGGGGCAGCGTTTCCTGGATACGCTCCGCCCCTTCATCTGGCGAAGGCATCTGGACTTCGCGGCTATTCAGGATGCCCATGACATGCGCTTGCGTATCCGCGAAAACAAAGGGACAGGCGGTGCGCTGACCATTCCGGGTCATGATATGAAACTAGGGCAAGGCGGGATACGCGAGATTGAATTCTTCACTCAGACCCGACAGTTGATTGCCGGAGGTCGCGATACGGACCTGCGCGTGCGTGGCACTGTACCGGGTTTGGCGGCTTTGGCCGGCAAAGGGTGGGTGCCCGAGGACGTGGCTGAAAAGCTTACCGATCACTACCGCGCGCATCGCGAAGTCGAACACCGCATTCAGATGATCCATGATGCGCAGACCCATAAGATTCCGCAATCCTTGGACGGGATTGAGCGGATTGCATGCCTGATGGGGATTGATAGCGCCGATCTGACTGCGGATCTGAAACGGCGACTGACCGAGGTTCATGAGTTGACCGAAGGTTTTTTCGCCCCCGGCCCGACAGCCCGTGCACCTTTGCCAGAAGTTGAATTTGACGAAAGCATATTGGCGCGCTGGACGACCTACCCATCACTGCGTTCTCAGCGCGGGGCGCGGATTTTCGAACGGCTGAAACCAGAGCTGCTGACGCGTCTTGCCAAAACCGCCCAACCGGATGAGGCGCTGCTGGCACTGGACGGCTTCCTTCGCGGGTTGCCTGCGGGCGTGCAGCTGTTTTCTCTGTTCGAGGCCAACCCGCAGCTTATCGACCTGCTTGTCGATATAGTAGGCACGTCGCATGCATTGGCCGCGCATTTGTCGCACAACGCCTCGGTCTTTGATGCGGTGATTGGCGGCAGCTTCTTTGACGACTGGCCGGGCCGGACGGTGCTGCAGGGCGAATTGGAGCGAGAACTCTCGCAGGAGCAGGACTACGAAAGCCAGCTTGATCTGGCGCGGCGCTGGTGCAAGGAATGGCATTTCCGGATCGGCGTTCACCATCTGCGCGGGTTGATCGACGGCGTGCAGGCCGGGCAGCAATATGCCGAACTTGCAAGCGCGGTGATCGCTGCGATCCTGCCATGTGTTGTGGACCAGTTCACCAGCAAACACGGGCCCGCACCTGGTCGCGGTGCCGCTGTGTTGGGCATGGGATCCCTGGGGGCAGGGCGGATCAACTCGCAATCTGACCTTGATATGATCGTGATCTACGACCCGCTGGATCAGGACATGTCCGAGGGCCCACGGCCTCTTGCCACGCGGACCTACTATGCCCGGTTCACGCAGGCACTGATCACGGCGCTGTCGGCTCCAATGTCGCAGGGGCGACTTTATGAGGTCGACATGCGGCTGCGCCCCTCGGGCAATCAGGGGCCGGTGGCGACCAGTTGGGCCAGCTTCACGAACTATCAGCAGAATGAGGCATGGGTGTGGGAACACCTAGCCCTGACGCGCGCAAACCCCGTCGCCGGTGAGCCCTCTCTGGCCGACGATATCGAGGGCTTTCGAACAGAGCTTGTTTCGCGCTCCCGCGATCAGGCGCAGGTTTTGCGCGAAGTTGCCGAAATGCGCGCGCGTCTGGCAGCCGCGAAAACCCCCGCCGGTATTTGGGATGCCAAGAATGGGGCCGGACGCATGATGGACATAGAGCTGATGGCCGAAACAGGCGCTTTACTGTCCGGTGTTGCAAAGCGCGATGTACATGCCGGGTTGGACGGTGCAGTCGCAGCCGCGCTTTTGGATGTCGCTCAGGCGCAAACGTTGAAGGATTGCTACGATCTATGCTGGTCTGTGCAATGCGCAGCTCGGCTGTTGTCAGGTAAGGTTATCGAGGCCGATAAAATCGGAGAGGGCGGTTCTGCCTTCCTGTGTCGGGCCACCGGGTATGAGCAGGTAGAACAGTTGCAGGCCGCGTTGCAGGAAAGCTACGATATCGCCGCCGAAATTATCGGCCGCGTGATTCAGGAGGATAAAGATGCCGCGCAATGACGATCCGAACGATCACAAAGGCCTGATCCGCGAGGCCTATCGCATCGATGGCATCACATTGCCCGAATGTCGCAGTATCTTTCTGGACTGGGCGTTAAGCCTTCCGGAGGGGCGTGATCAGAGGCAAGCCCTGTCTGACCTGCACGCCATCTATGCCAAAGATGAGGTCGATCACCCAATGACACAGGTGCTGACCGAAGGGTTGCAATCAGCTCAGGCGCCGAAACGGCGCGGTGGTTGGCGGTCTCGCAACCGCTAGGGCTTTCCCCTCGGCGCGTTCGCGACTATGAGGTCGCCATGACCCAAACTGCAGACCGTCCCCGTATCCGCCTGAAACCCAAAGCCAATGCGCGCGGCCTGCGCCATGGCTTCCCGTGGGTCTATGCCAATGACATTGTCACCGACCGTCGCACGCGCAAAATCCCTGCTGGCGCGCTGGCCGTGCTCGAGGATGAAAATCGCGCGCCGATCGCGCTGGTGGCGGTCAATCCTGAATCGAAAATCATGTGCCGTGTGCTGGACCGCGATCCTGACGCCGAGCTGACGGCTGATTGGTTCGAAACCCGTCTGCGCCGCGCGCTTGATATGCGCGAACGCCTGTTTGACTCGCCCTTTTACCGCCTGATCCATGCCGAGGCCGATGGCTTTCCGGGTGTCATCATCGACCGGTTCGGTGAGGCGTGTGTGATCCAGCCCAACGCTGCCTGGGCCGAAGCGCATCTGGATATGTTGACCGATGCACTGACCGCCGTGACCGGCGTGACGACCGTGCTGAAAAACGCCTCGGGCCGGACACGCGGTCTGGAAGGGTTGGATGATGTCAACCTGACCTTGCGCGGCACTGTCCCAGATGCGCCTTTGCCCGTGTTGATGAACGGTGCAACCTATATGGCGGATTTGGCGGGCGGTCAGAAAACCGGCCTGTTCTATGACCAACGCCCCAATCACGCCTTTGCTGCGCAGCTGGTTCAACCCAAGGCACAGGTACTGGATGTCTTCAGCCATGTCGGAGGGTTCGGGTTGGCGATGCTGGCGGGTGGCGCCGGACAGGCGCTGTCGGTCGACGGGTCGGCCACGGCATTGGAGTTGGCCGCAAAAGGGGCCGAGGCTTCTGGCTTTGCCGATCAATTCGACACGCGCCAAGGCGATGCCTTTGATGTGTTGGCTCAGTTGAACGACGAAGGCGCTAAATTCGACGTCGTTATCTGTGATCCTCCCGCCTTTGCACCATCAAGGCAGGCGCTGGATGCAGGGCTGCGGGCCTATGAACGCATTGCGCGATTGGCCGCCACACTGGTCAAGCCGGGCGGATATCTGGGCTTATGCTCTTGCTCGCACGCTGCTGATCTGGGCCGCTTCCGCGACGCCTCATCCCGTGGTATCGGGCGCGCCGGGCGCTCAGCCCAACTGATCCATACGGGCTTTGCCGGGCCCGATCACCCGCAACTGCCGCAGCTGGCTGAAAGCGGTTACCTCAAGGCCGTGTTCTACCGGTTATGAAGGCTGTACTCGATACCTGCGTCATCTATCCAACGGTGATGCGTGAGATGCTGTTGGGCACCGCCCGACTAGGTCATTTCACCCCTATATGGTCGGCGCGCATCCTCGAGGAATGGGCCCGCGCCGCACGCAAGCTGGGCCCCGAGGGCGAGGCGCAGGCCCGTGCCGAGATTGCCCTGACGCAGGTCAAATGGCCCAAGGCAGAACGCCCAGCCAATGATGGCCTGCAGGCTCGGCTCTGGCTGCCGGACGCCGCTGATATCCACGTTTTGGCCACTGCAGTAGCCGCGTCAGCGGATACCATCGTCACGGTCAACGCCAAGGATTTCCCCAGAAATATTCTTGCAGAAGAAGGGCTTGAGCGGCGTGACCCTGACAGTCTGCTGTATGGTTTCTGGTATAACGACCCGCAAGGGCTGGACCAGCTTGCACAGCAGGTACTGGCCGAAGCAAACCGCCTGTCAGGCGATACATGGACTTTGCGTGGATTGATGAAAAAAGCCCGCCTGCCGCGTCTGGGTAAAGCGCTGACTACCTAGGCGCGATCCCTGTTTCATCTGGCCAAAAATACCTCGGAGAGCGCGAGAGGCTGGCCTCTCGCCGCCGAGCCTCAGCCACGCGCCCAACGCTGCTCAAGCACTTCCAGTGCCGCAATCCGCTCATCCGTTTTGGGATGGCTCATCAACCAGGCGGGTACAACGCCCGCGCGTTGCTGCGTCAAATCCTCAAGCTTGTGAAACAGAGACTTTTGCGGGCCGATGCCGATTCCGGCTTTGGTCAGCAGGGCGGCGGCATATTCATCTGCTTCATATTCATCCCCACGTGACAGGCGCGACGCCAAAAGCGCAGTCAGCGCATTTGCAATCATCGCACCGATGAATGGGATGAACCGGCTCAGAAGCAGCATCAAGGCTGTCCGCAACGCATTCTGCCCAGAAAAATCAATCATCCGCCGCCGAGCATGACCCAAGGCCACATGCCCCAGTTCATGTGCGATGACGCTCGCCATCTCTTCGGCGGAAACCTCGCCATTGAGGAACTTGCGATAAAACCCGCGTGTGATGAATATTCGTCCATCCGGCGCCGCAAGCCCGTTCACCGGGTCGATTTCATATATATAGACCGGAACCCTCTCGATCCCCAGCGCCGCCGCCAGCCGGTCAGTCATACGCTTGAGGGCGGGATCGGCCAGTTCGGTCGATTTCAGGTCAAGCTCGCGATGGGTGCGCCAGACCGAGATCCGGTACATCACCACGGCATACAGAACCGCCAGAAGAATCGGAGTAATTCGGAGCATGGTTCTGATATGGGGATAAGCAGACACAAGGGCAAGGCATCAGCGTTTCCGTGGGCCTGAAAGGCTTCCTAGCTGCCATGACGCAGTGGAAACTGGGTTCTTTAGGATTCTAACTGTTGAAAAACGCCGCCTGCCGCCTTATCCGCACGGGAACTCGTCGGAGAACACACAATGTCCAACAATGACCACGAAGCCCGTCACCTGGAAACGCTTGACCGCGACCTTAGACGCTTTTCTCGGCTAGAAGTGGCAACCTCCCAGGTGGGTCGCCCATTTGTCGGGTCTGGCATCGCGCTTTCTTTTATCGTTGTCGCTGGTCTTGTGGCAGCCTTCCTGTTCGGACAAGGCAACAACACGCTGATCGTAGTACTTGCGGCAATGTTTGGGGCATATATGGCGCTGAATATCGGGGCCAATGATGTTGCCAACAATATGGGACCGGCGGTCGGGGCCAATGCGCTGACCATGGGGGGCGCCATCGCGATTGCTGCCATATTCGAAAGTGCAGGCGCGCTGATCGCTGGAGGTGACGTTGTTTCCACGATCGCGAAGGGCATTATCGCTCCTGAAAGCATGGGAACGCAGACTGTATTCATCTGGGCGATGATGGCGGCTTTGTTGTCTTCGGCGCTTTGGGTCAACCTGGCGACCTGGGTCGGAGCGCCCGTGTCCACGACCCACTCGGTTGTCGGAGGCGTCATGGGGGCGGGGATCGCCGCAGCCGGTTTTGGCGCAGTAAGCTGGGGGACGATGAGCAAGATCGCGGCCAGCTGGGTTATCTCGCCGATGCTTGGCGGTCTGGTGGCGGCTGGTTTTCTTTGGTTCATTAAGGCCAGGATCATCTATCAGGACGACAAGATCGCGGCGGCCCGGAAATGGGTTCCGATGCTGGTTGGTATCATGGCGGGGGCGTTTGCAAGCTACCTGGCGCTGAAGGGTATCAAGAAGATCGTCAAGATCGACCTGAGCACTGCTCTGCTGATCGGGGCAGTCTGCGGGGCGTTGGTCTGGGCCGTGATGATTCCGGTTATTCGGCGTCAATCCGAAGGGCTGGAGAACCGCAACAAGTCCCTCAAAATATTGTTTGGCATTCCGCTGATCGTGTCCGCTGCACTTCTCAGCTTTGCACATGGGGCCAATGATGTGGCCAATGCCGTTGGGCCTTTGGCAGCCATCGTGCAAGCCTCTGCCTCGGGTGATTTCACCCAGGCGATCAGTATTCCCTATTGGGTCATGATCATCGGCGCCTTTGGCATTTCGTTTGGCCTGTTCCTGTTTGGGCCAAAACTGATCCGAATGGTTGGCAGCCAAATAACCAAACTTAACCCGATGCGTGCCTATTGCGTTGCGCTGTCCGCAGCCATCACCGTTATCGTGGCCAGTTGGCTGGGTCTTCCCGTAAGCTCGACCCATATTGCAGTGGGTGCCGTCTTTGGCGTCGGCTTCTTCCGGGAATGGGATGCTGAAAGACGGCTGCGTAAAGCCCGCATTACAGTGCCTGAGCGGACGGTTCTGGCACCGGAAGAACGCCGCCGGCGCAAGCTGGTGCGCCGCTCGCACTTTATGACGATCATAGCAGCCTGGATTATTACCGTGCCCGCGGCGGCTGTGTTGTCGGGTGTTCTGTTTCTGGGCATTCAGGCCATCGCCGGGTAATCCCGGCCTCGGCAGAACCTGATCCGCGGGCTGGCGCTATCGCGTCAGCTCGCGCATTCCTTTTCCCAGCCCGGCCAGCGTCATCGGCACCATCCGATCCTGAAAAATCTCGCGGATCATTCCGATTGAGTGAGTATATTCCCAATACTTCTCAGGCACTGGGTTAATCCACAGGTTCGATGCCCATTGGTCGCGTGCCCGCTGCAGCCAGATCTGGCCAGCCTCCTGGTTCCAATGTTCATTGGCACCGCCGGGATAGGCGACCTCATAAGGGCTCATCGAGGCGTCACCGACGAAGATGCATTTGTAATCGGGACCATAGGTGCGCAACACCTCATGGGTCGGCGTCTGCTGGTCCCAGCGGCGGATGTTGTCACGCCAGACACCTTCGTACAGGCAGTTGTGGAAGTAGTAATATTCCAGATGCTTGAATTCGGTTCTTGCGGCCGAGAACAGCTCTTCCACCACTTTGATATGTGGGTCCATTGAGCCTCCGACGTCCAGAAACAACAGAACCTTGACGGCATTGTGCCGTTCGGGCCGGGTTTTGACGTCTAGATATCCATGCTCGGCTGTGGCGCGGATGGTGCCGTCCAGATCAAGCTCTTCTGCAGCACCCTCGCGGGCCCAGCGGCGCAGGCGTTTCAGCGCGACCTTGATGTTGCGCGTGCCCAGTTCGACCGTGTCGTCCAGGTTCTTGAATTCGCGCTTGTCCCAAACCTTGACCGCGCGCTGATGACGGCTTTCCTTCTGGCCGATCCGCACACCTTCCGGATTGTACCCGTAGGCTCCGAAGGGCGACGTTCCTGCCGTACCGATCCACTTGTTGCCACCTTGATGGCGGCCTTGCTGATCCTTGAGCCGCTCTTTCAGCGTCTCCATCAGCTTGTCGAACCCGCCAAGGGCCTCGATCTCGGCTTTTTCCTCTTCGCTGAGGTGCTTCTCCGCCATCTTCGCCAGCCAATCGGCAGGGATGTCGACGGCTTCGAGGACCTGTTCGAACCCGATCTGTTCCAGCCCTTCAAAGCTGGCGGCAAAAGCGCGGTCGAACTTGTCGATATTGCGTTCGTCCTTCACCATCGACACGCGGGCGAGGTAATAGAACGCCTCGACATCATAGGTTGCCAGCCCCTTTTTCATACCCTCCAGAAAGGTCAGATATTCCCGCAGGGATACGGGGATACCGGCTTTGCGAAGGTTTTCGAAAAAGGGAACAAACATGGGCTACACCACAAAGCGAACCAGAACCAAGGACAGGATTAGCCCGACCAGCGCAAAGGCGATTCCATATCCGGCTGCATATTGCGCGATATCGGCGCCGCTGCCGTTGCGTTTGCGCGCGGTCAACGCCCCAAGGAGCGCACCCAGCACCGCCAGTCCCAGAACCACTATCATGCGTTAATCGCCCCCGTTAATTGACTGGTCCTTCTGCGACGTCCTGCATAAGCGACCGGGCCACTACATCCGAGCCAAAGCCGTATCGTGCCCATCTCAGACTGTCCAGTCTGACGGAACGTGCCTCTGCGGAACGGCCGACTTCATTCAGGACCTCGGCTTTCAGCAACAATAACGTTGCAAGCTGCGAGGCGTTCTCAGCCCGTGTCATCACGTTAATAGCGTCGTCGATTTTGGGCAGGAACTCTGGCCCATTGCCTTGCGAAAGCGCAAAGGCGCCCAGTTGGGTCGTGATGTAGGATCGATGCAATTCCGTGCCCGGTGTAGCGCGCAGAAACTGCAGGGCAATATCATATTGGCGCAACGCTTCATGCGGATCATCGAACTGTTCCATGCGGCCCATCAGGTAATGAGGGTAAGCGCGCCGGTGATCGGTCCAACCTTGTTCCTTGCCAATTCGGGCTGCCTTGCGGGCCTGCCTCATGCGCGATTGCTGGCTGCGACTGGATTGCAAGGATTTCTGAATTGCTGAAATCCAGGCTCGTGGAGTTTCCGACATGGGCTGTACCGGCACCGCATCACCGCGCGGATTCAGACGCGAGAGAATTTCGGGTATGGCCGTTTCGACCTGTTCACGTGTCATACCGCTGTGCAGTTGGGATGAATATGCGGCCTTCAGGATCAACATGTCGAACCCGGTCAGGACCGTGTGGATATTGTCATCGTTGAATACCGAGTCCGGAAGGCGATACAGGTCATTCAGCGGGCCAAGCGCCTGTGCAATCTCTTCGTGCAGGCAGTCACGTTTTTCCTGCGGACTTGCATCTGCGGGAATGAAGATGCCCAGTCGCTCACGGCTGCTCAGTTTGGTCCAGCTGCTTTTCTGTTTGAACCGATCCCGGCGGTACTCCTCAAGGCTTGAGGCATTGGGTACCACGAAACATGCAGCCTGAGGCAGGATGTCCTGAATCTCTTTTTGACTGACCGCCGCGATCGTGATGTTGGCCTGACCGTCCCTGATCTGTTTGATGTCTATCCCGGCCTCGGTGCGCAGACGGGTCAGCAGGCGGCCCAGATCCTTTTGAAGCGAGGCCGTCGCAGCCCCTGTCAACCGCACCGTGATCGGGGTTTCGAACCGGGTAAAAACAGGCAGTTCCGTACCCCCTTCCAGTGCGAAATGCAGAGAGATGAAATCCGCTGCAATGTTTTCATTCGACCGCGCCGGAGGCGAGGGGTATGCACGCGTAAAGGACTTGGCGGGGGGCAGGGGTGGTTCGACGTCCACAATCTCGGGTGGGCTTTCGGCAGGCTCAATCGTGGCACATGCGGTCAGGACAAAGCTGATCAAGATTGCGACCCATCGCGTCATGGGCGCTGATACTTGATGAAAGGTGTCTGTTTGCCAATCCTGTCATAGAGCTTTCGCGCGGTATGGTTGAAATCCTGCGTCAGCCAATAGACAGACGGTGCACCTTGCCGATCCGCTTCTTCGTAAACGGCCTGAATCAAAGCGCGACCGACCCCCATGCCGCGCGCCTCGGGGCGGGCGAATAGGTCCTGCAAGTAGCACACGCTTTCTTCCTTCCAGGCATGGCGGTGGAACAGAAAGTGGGTCAAACCCACAAGCCCCCCGTCGGCCTGCGCGACGAAACAAGAAAAATCGTTCGGATCATCCCCCAGCAGTCGCGAGAATGTGCTGTCATAGACGGAATCCGGAACCGTCGTTTCATAAAACGCCAGATAATCCCGCCACATATCCGCCCAGTCCTCGCGATCAGTCGGATGCAAGGCTCGAATTGTTACTGTTTCTGGCATTGCTGAGTCCCGTTGGGTCTGATGGTAAATTGCCCGGACAAGCCGGGCAACCCGAGACCAATGCTTGCATCCGAGACTTGCTAAGGCAAGCGGCGATCACCGAGGGTTTACCGGCTCAGCGTTTGTTGCGGGCCATGAATGCTAGGCGTTCGAACAGGTGCACGTCTTGTTCATTCTTAAGCAGCGCACCGTGCAGTTTGGGCAGGGCATTGGCGCCATCGCGCTTGAGATCTTCGGCGGTCAGGTCCTCGGCCAGCAGCAGCTTGAGCCAGTCCAGCACCTCTGAGGTTGATGGCTTTTTCTTCAGGCCCTGAGTTTCGCGAATCTCATAGAACTGGGTCAGAGCCGTTGTCAAAAGCGCATCTTTGATGCCGGGATGATGGACCTCGACGATGCGGCGCATCGTGGCCTCATCAGGGAACCGGATATAGTGAAAGAAACACCGGCGCAGGAAGGCGTCGGGTAGTTCCTTTTCATTGTTCGATGTGATGATGACGATCGGACGGTTCTTGGCGCGGATCGTTTCGCTGGTCTCGTAGACGTGAAACTCCATCTTATCGAGCTCTTGCAGCAGATCGTTCGGAAACTCGATATCGGCCTTGTCGATCTCGTCGATCAACAACACGACCTTTTCATCGGTTTCAAAGGCCTGCCACAATTTACCCTTGCGGATATAGTTCGACACGTCGTGCACGCGCTCTTCACCCAACTGGCTGTCGCGCAGACGACTGACGGCATCGTATTCATACAGCCCCTGCTGCGCACGGGTGGTGGATTTCACGTTCCACTCGATCATCCGCAGCCCCAACGCTCCGGCCACCTGCTTGGCCAACTCGGTCTTGCCAGTTCCCGGCTCACCTTTGACCAGCAAGGGACGTTCCAGCGTCACGGCGGCATTTACCGCAATAGTCAGATCGTCTGTGGCGACGTATTCGGCTGTTCCTTGGAAACGTGCGGTCATTGGCCCCTCATCAAGTGTCGCGCGAAATGCGCCCTTGGGGTTACCGCGCAGCAGAAATTTTGACAAGCCAGGTCGCTGCGTCGCATGAAGGGAAATTGCCAAGTAACTACAATGCTTTTGGTTGATTCGTGCGCTAACCTCCGGTGCCGTCTTTTTGGCGTTGCCCTGAAATGGTCAGTTAATTTTCACAGAAAAACAAGGTTTTGTTGTTTGATTGGACGTATTTAGATCACGCGCAATGGCGCGGCGCCGGGGCGACGTTTGCATAGTGACAATTACTGCGCTGTCAGATAAACGCTCCGCAGAAGGGGATTGCCGCATGTCAGGTAATGAGAGAGTGACCGGCGTCGCAGGCCACACCGAGGGAGCAAAAATGAAGCAGGAAGTTTTTCTGCCTGAAGATTACCGTCCAGCTGAAGACGAACCATTTATGAATGACAGGCAGCTAGAGTATTTTCGTCGCAAGCTGCTGGATTGGAAAAACGAACTAATGGCTGGCAGCCGCGATACGATCGAAGGGCTGCAGGACAACACCCGTAACATTCCGGATGTCGCTGACCGCGCAAGCGAAGAAACCGATCGCGCGCTGGAACTGCGCACCCGCGATCGTCAGCGCAAACTGGTGGCCAAGATCGACTCGGCCCTGCGCCGCATCGACGAAGGCGAGTACGGCTATTGCGAGATGACCGGTGATCCGATCTCGTTGAAACGTTTGGATGCGCGCCCAATCGCGACCATGACGCTTGAGGCGCAGGAACGGCATGAGCGTCGCGAAAAGGTTCACCGCGACGATTGATCGCTGGGAAAATCTGATAACATAGACGCCGGGGCCTTTTGCTCCGGCGTTTTTGCGTTAAGCCGGTGACATGAACATCAGCGGATCGAAATTCGGCATAGTCGGAGGTGGCATTGGCGGCCTCGCGGCTGCTTTGACCTTGCGACAGCGCGGCGCCGTGGTGACCGTGTTTGAGCAGGCACCAGAATTGACCGAGGTTGGCGCGGGCCTTCAGATCAGCGCCAACGGGATGGCTGTGCTGCGTGCGCTGAAGGTTGTTGCGGACACGCCCGAGGCTGGGCTTTTGTCCCATGGAACGGTCCTTCGTGATTACCGGGCAGGGCGGCTGGTCTGCAAAATCGTGCCACCCTCTGCCGGGCCTACCTATTATTACCATCGCGCTGACCTGCTTGATCTTCTCTACAAAGCGGCGGTTCAAAAAGGGGTAGAGTTTCACCTTGGTGCGCGTGTGGAACGGGTGCGAAAGCACCCGTCCGAGGCCGAAATTACCCTCGATACGGGGGCGAGATTTCGGGTTGATTGTGCAGTCGCCGCGGACGGCGGCCAAAGTGCAATTCGTGCTGACCTGACTGGCAGGGAAACACCGAAATTCACACATCAGGTTGCCTGGCGCGCGACGATTCCATGGGACCGGCGCAACAAGAACCCTTGCGCGGTGCTAACCATGGGGCCGGGACGGCATGTAGTGACGTATCCTTTGCGCGATCAGACCCTGATGAACATCGTGGCAATCGAAGAGAGGTCTGACTGGCAGGAAGAAGGCTGGCGTCTGCGCGGTGATCCAGAAGAGCTGAGGGCGCGATTTGCAGGTTTTGGCGGCTTGGTCAAAGAGATTTTGCAAGAGGTTCAGGACCCGAATATCTGGGCATTGTTCCTGCGCCCTGTTGCTGAATGCTGGCAGAATGGGCGTGTGGCGCTTTTGGGCGACGCAGCTCATCCAACGCTGCCTTTCATGGCCCAAGGTGCTTGCCTTGCACTAGAAGATGCCTGGACTCTGGGGCGGTCTTTCGAAGAACAATCCGGCGTTTCGCAAGCACTGGCCGCCTATGAAGCGACCCGTCGCCAGCGGGCAACTCGGGTGGTCGCTGCCGCTGGAGCCAACGCGCGCAACTTCCATCTACGTGGCCCTATGCGTGTCGGGGCGCAACTGGCGTTGATGGCAGTTGGATCGCGGTTGGGCCGAAAATATGATTGGATCTATGAGTTCGATGCCACGGCTTAGCCGATTACAGATCTAGATCTATCCAAACCGGAACATGATCTGAAGGTTTTTCGTGCCCCCGAATTTCGGAATCGATTTTGCAATCGCGCAAAAGGTCAGCGGCCTGAGGGGTCAGAAGGAAATGATCAATACGAATCCCGTCATTTCGGTTCCACGCACCCGCTTGATAATCCCAGAATGAATAATGTTCCGGACCTTGCGTGCCAGCGCGAAAGGCCTCGGTGAAGCCGAGATTCAGAATTTTCCGAAATGCGGCCCGGCTTTCAGGGCGAAACAATGCATCCTCGCGCCAGGCATCGGGACGCGCTGCGTCTTCGGCCTGGGGAATGATGTTGTAATCACCTGCCATCAGAGCGGGTTCTTCACTGTTCATCAGGTCGCGGGCCCGATGATAGAGTCGCTCCATCCAGGAAAGTTTGTAGTCGTATTTTGGCCCCGGGGTGGGGTTGCCGTTTGGCAGATAGAGCCCGCAGATACGCAGTGCCTGTTTGCCGACGACCGTGGCCTCGATCCAGCGGGCCTGTTCATCCTCATCATCACCGGGCAAACCCCGCGAGACGTCCTCGAGCGGTAGCTTCGACAGAATGGCAACGCCGTTAAAGCTTTTCTGCCCGTGCGTTTCCACGTTGTACCCGCGCGCCTCAAAGATCTCTCTGGGGAAGTTATCGTCGACTGACTTGATCTCTTGCAGCAGCACAACATCGGGCTGGGCATCATCCAGCCAACGCGGCAATGCTTCGGCCCGCGCCTTGATGCCGTTGATGTTGAATGTGGCGATTTTCATGCGCGGCCCTCCGACAGTCCTTGGCAACCTATCGCCCAGAACGGGCCCAACGGCAAGGCGGAGAACAGGTTTGCGAGGCGCTGCCTCGCGCTCCGAGGTATTTTTGGCCAGATGAAGAAACGGACCGTTAACCAGAATCTCCGAAAATCAGCTGGCGGTACAGGCGGAGGCGCCGATGACCGCGCCAGGTGAAGCTCTCCGGTCTAGAAATCGGAGAGCGGATCCTTGCTTCATCTGGCTAGAAATACCTTGGGGGTGTGGGGGTGAAACCCCCACGGGTGATCACATTGAAAACGAAGTGCCGCAGCCGCAGGAGGAGGTGGCGTTTGGGTTTTCGATCACAAAGCGTGCGCCGATCAGTTCTTGTGTGAAATCAATCACCGCATTTTCAAGAAACGGCAGTGAGATTGCGTCGACAATGACCTTCTGCCCCTTACCCTCAAGAACCAAATCGTCGTCTTTGGGTTTGTCCAATGCAATTTCGTACTGAAAGCCCGAACACCCGCCGCCTTCGACAGCGACACGCAGGGCTTGACCCTGATCGGCTGCGCCGATCTCGGCAAGGCGGTCAAAGGCGCGTTCTGTAACTGTCGGGGGCAGATTCATGCCAAACTCCAAAGGTTTATTTCTTAACCACTCTACCATATAGAAAGCCCAAGGACAGGCGACAAGGACAGACCGTTGGACAGAGCAGGTTTTGCCTCGAATCCCGACCGCGCAAGAGGGCGGTTGGTGCCAGAGGAAGAAAGCAGTTTCCGGTCATGCTTTCAGCGCGACCGGGACCGGATCATTCATGCCAGCGCCTTTCGGCGGCTCAAGCACAAGACCCAAGTTTTTGTTGAGCACGAAGGGGATAGTTATCGAACGCGGTTGACCCATTCCATCGAGGTCGCGCAGGTGGCGCGGACGATTGCCAGGGCTTTGGGTTTGAATCCAGAACTGACCGAAGCGGTGGCTCTGGCCCATGATCTTGGCCACACGCCGTTCGGACATACTGGCGAGGATGCCTTGCATGAGATCATGCAGCCGTATGGCGGGTTCGATCATAACGCGCAGGCCATTCGGATCGTCACCCGGCTCGAGCGTCATTATGCCGAGTTCGATGGGTGCAACCTTACGTGGGAAACCCTGGAAGGCATTGCAAAACACAATGGACCGGTAGAAGGGGCTTTGCCTTGGGCGCTGGCGGAATGCAATGCGGCTTTTGATCTGGAACTGTACACGCACGCAAGCGCAGAGGCGCAGGTGGCGGCCTTGTCTGACGACATCGCCTATAACAATCATGACCTGTTGGACGGGCTGAGGGCGGAGTTGTTCAGCGACGAGGACATTCAGCGACTGCCGATCGTGGGCGACTGTTATGCGGAGGTGGATCGCAAGTACCCGGGCCTCGACCCCTATCGCCGTCGGCATGAGGCATTGCGGCGGGTGTTTGGGGTTATGGTGTCGGACGTGATCGACACGTCTCGGGCTCTGATCGCAGGGTCCGGTGCCCAGAGCGTCGAAGAGATCCGGCATCTTGGCTATCCGGTCATTCAGTTCTCAACAGGCCTTTGGGCGCAACTGAAGGAAATTCGCGCTTTCCTGTTTTCGCGGATGTACAGGGCGCCGTCGGTGATGACGGTGCGCGCCGAGGTCAGCAAAGTGGTCGAGGATTTGTTTCCAATCTACCTTGGCGATCCGAAGCAAATGCCCGCGCGCTGGCACGCGGACATTGAAGAGGCTGAGGATGAGACTGCCTTAGCCCGGATCGTATCGGACTATATTGCCGGGATGACCGACAGGTTTGCGCTACAGGATCATGCCAGACTGACTGGCCACCCGATACCGGCGGATCACTCGACCCCGATATAGGCCAAAGCCCAGACTTGTTGGCCCGTCTGATCCTGCGCCGCCTCAGCGTCGTCGGTGGGTGGGAAGACGATCATCGTTGGGCCATACCCTCCGATCCCCATGGGGGCGCCGTCGGCGTGGGTGGCGAGGATAGGCTGATAGGTCGAGATACTATGCCAGGGAATTTCGGCTTGATACCCGTCCATTGCCATCGGTTTGGCCGTCTTACCTTCGGCACCGGCTATGACCATCACATCCGACAAAAGCGGGCCGCTAAAGGTGATGTCGCGCTGGTTGTCCTCGGTGCCGTAGGGAATTGTGATCTCGACCTGATCCAAACTATCCATCAATGTCGCGTCAAAGCCAGCTGCCCCGTCATGGGTGACCTCCAGATATCCCAGCAAGCCGCCGTCCTCTGCACCGCGTGCGGGCAGGTTGGTTTTCTCAACCGAGCCGCCGAGCGTTATCAGCACATGGCCTTGCGGGGCGGGCATTTCTGCAAAAGCGGGCAGGGCGGTCGACAAGAGCAGGCACAGGGGCAGGGCAAGGCGCATAGGAATCTCCGTTTAGATAGATATGACCGACCTTAGCGGCGGCGGCTCTTATTCCAAGCGCATTCTGGCGCCGTCCATTGACCTTGCTGCACCGCGTGGTAAACCGCCGGGCAAGCAAAAGGACATTCGAAATGAACCTGTTTTCCGAGATCCGCAGCCTCGTGCTGGACGCGCTAGCACAGATGCAGTCCGAAGGCGCGCTGCCCGAAGGGCTGAGCTTTGACAACGTGGCCGTTGAACCGCCGCGCGATGCGGCGCATGGCGACATGGCGACGAATGCGGCTATGGTGCTGGCAAAGCCCACCAAGATGAAACCGCGCGACATTGCCGATGCGCTGGCCGGAAAGCTGGCCGAGGATAACCGGATCACCAGTGCCGAGGTTGCCGGGCCGGGGTTCTTGAACCTGCGGTTGGCGCCATCGGTCTGGCAGAGTGTACTGGCTGCGGTGCTGCAACAGGGCACGGACTATGGCCGCTCGACCATGGGGCATGGGCAGAAGGTCAACGTGGAATACGTCTCGGCCAACCCGACCGGCCCCTTGCATGTGGGTCATACGCGGGGCGCGGTGTTCGGAGATGCGCTGGCAAGCCTGCTGGCCTATTCCGGCCATAACGTGACTCGTGAATACTACATCAATGATGGCGGCGCGCAGGTGGATGTTCTGGCACGCTCGGCTTACGAACGGTATCGCGAGGCAAACGGGCTGAGCCCCGAGATTGCCGAAGGCCTGTATCCTGGCGACTATCTGATCCCGATTGGTGAGGCGCTGAAAGAGAAATACGGTGACAGCCTGATCGACAAACCGGAAAGCGACTGGCTGGAAGAACTGCGCGAGTTTTCGACAGACGCGATGATGGACCTGATCCGCGCCGACCTGAAGGCGCTGGGCGTTGAGATGGATGTGTTCTTCTCGGAAAAGTCGCTCTATGGCACGGGTCGGATTGAAGCTGCGTTGCAATCCCTGACCGACAAGGGCCTGATCTATGAGGGCGTGCTGGAGCCGCCCAAGGGCAAAAAGCCCGAAGATTGGGAACCACGTGAGCAGACCCTGTTCAAATCGACCGAGCATGGCGACGACGTGGATCGCCCGGTCAAGAAATCGGACGGGAGCTGGACCTATTTTGCCCCGGATATCGCCTATCACTATGACAAAGTGACCCGTGGGTTTGACGCGTTGATCGATGTGTTCGGCGCTGACCACGGTGGCTATGTCAAACGGATGAAGGCCGCAGTATCGGCTCTGTCCGATGGCAAGGTACCGCTGGATATCAAGCTAACCCAGTTGGTGAAACTGTGGAAGAACGGCGAGCCGTTCAAGATGTCCAAGCGGGCAGGGAACTTCGTCACATTGCGTGATGTGGTCGATCAGGTTGGCCCGGATGTGACCCGTTTCGTGATGCTGACCCGCAAGAATGACGCTGCCCTGGATTTTGACTTCGACAAGGTGTTGGAACAAAGCCGCGAGAACCCCGTTTTCTACGTCCAATATGCCCATGCCCGCGTGATGAGTGTTTTGCGCCGTGCAGCTGAGGCCGGGATCGACGCGCAGGACCCAACGCTGAAAAGCGCCAATCTAGGCAAGATCGACCATGCCTCTGAGCTGACTGTTGCCAAGAAGCTGGCCGAATGGCCGCGTCTGGTTGAGATCGCCGCGCGCACCAATGAGCCGCACCGGGTTGCCTTCTATCTATATGAACTTGCAGGGGATTTCCACGCGCTTTGGAACAAGGGCAACGATGAGACCCAGCTGCGGTTTATTCAGGATGGCGATGTTGCCACAAGCCAGTCAAAAATCGCACTGGCCCGGTCCGTTTCTGTTGTGATTTCAGCAGGCTTGGGTATTCTTGGCGTTACCCCGGCGCAGGAGATGCGGTGAACAACACCGTCCGAACCGCCGGTACGAGGTAGGCAAGAAATGACCCGCGCGCCTTATTTTCGGCGCTAAACGGGCGGTGAGGCGGACATGGCAAGTTACGATTACCCGGGGCAAATGCGCCCCGAGCAGATGCATTATACGAATCAAGCTCATCCTCAGGATGGGAATGACCTCCCTAATGACTTGCACGGATATGACGAAACGCCCCATCCCGCGGGTTTGGGTCGTATTGTTAGTGCTCTGGGTGCCGTTGCATCATTGGCGCTGGTCGCTGGCATCGGTGTTTGGGGTTACAATTTGGTAATGCGCGATGTGAGTGGCGTGCCGGTTGTTCGGGCCTTAGATGGACCAATGCGTATTCAGCCGGATAGCCCGGGTGGCACCCCTGCGGATCATCAGGGTTTGGCCGTGAACACGGTTGCGGCAGTGGGCACAGCAGCGCCGCCTGCTGATCGGCTGATCCTTGCACCGCGCCCGGTTTCCCTGACAGATGAAGATACTCCGGTGGCACCGTTGCAACCGACACCTGCCGTACATGTGGTCCAGGAAAACGTCTCTGACCGGACGGCCACACAGATGCGCCAGGGCGCGGTTGATGCACTGGTTGCTGAACTGGCGGGAGAGGCGGAAAATTCCGATCAGGTTGGCGAGCAAAGTTTTCAGTTGGCCTCTTTGACCATCCCCGAGGAAGAGCCTGCTATTGATCCGGCTGATCTGGCTGCATCGCAACCGGACCCAGAACTGGCGGCTTTGCCTGGTGTGCGCCGGTCGCTGCGCCCGGTCCTGCGCCCCGCTGGCGGTGTGCGCAGCGCAATTACGTCAAACAGCACTACCGAAGACGCGATCAACGCGGCGGTCAAAGCTGCGGTCGGCTTGGATGTGGATCCTGAAACTCTGACCAAGGGCACCCGTATGGCCCAGCTTGGCGCCTATGAAAATTCGGACGTCGCGCGCTCGGAATGGGATCGTATGAATGGACGATTCGGGGATTATATGGATGGAAAACAGCGTGTTATACAGAAAACCTCAAGCGGTGGGCGAACCTTCTATCGTCTTCGGGTTCTGGGGTTTGACGATCTGAGCGACTCGCGTCAATTCTGTGCCGCTTTGCAGGCCGAAGGCGCTGATTGCATTCCGGTTGCCGCGCGGTGAATTTCGGCGCAGTCATTACGGACGCTGAAGGTCTGCGCCTGACGCCTGATGAGAAAAAACTGTTCCGAGAGATGAACCCATTCGGGTTCATTCTGTTTGCCCGTAATATCGAGTCTGCGGATCAGGTGCGCGCCCTATGCGACGATTTCCGCGAGGCTGTGGGGCGAAACTGCCCGATCACTGTTGATCAAGAGGGTGGACGCGTGCAACGACTGCGCACACCGCTGGCACGGGAATGGATGCCGCCGCTGGATCACGTGGCCCAGAGCGGAGAGCAGGCCGAACGTGCCATGTATCTGCGCTATCGTCTGATTGCGAATGAACTGTTCGAGCTTGGGATCGACAGCAACTGCGCCCCCATGGTGGATCTGGCCCGGAACGAGACGCATCCGTTCCTTAAAAACCGCTGCTATGGGTCTGATCCCAAAAGGGTTTCCCGGATCGGTCGTGCGGTTGCCGAGGGGCATTTGGATGGCGGTGTATTGCCGGTGCTCAAACACATGCCGGGTCATGGTTTGTCCACGCTGGACAGCCATCATGACCTGCCCCATGTCGATCTGACGCAAGAGGACCTGACCGAGGCCGATTTCGGCCCGTTTCGGGATTTGAACGATCTGCCGATGGGGATGACGGCGCATCTGGTCTATGACCGGATTGACCCTCAACCTGCTACGATTTCTCGGACCATGATCAGCCTGATCCGCAAAACGATCGGGTTTGGCGGGCTGATCATGACGGATGATATCTCGATGAAGGCCCTCAGCGGAAATCCAGAAGAGATTGCCAATCAGGCGCTAGCTGCAGGGTGCGATGTGGTTTTGTACTGCAACGGCTCTTTTGATGCCCGTGCTAAGGTGCTGAGCACCGCCGGAAAGATGTCCGAACAGGCACAGAAACGCGCTAAACGCGCGTTGGCGATGCGCAAAGCCCCGCAGGAACTTGACATCCAAGCCGCCGAAGCCGAACTTTCTCGCCTAATGGGCGGGCAGGTGTATGTCGGATAATCTTTTTAGCGAAGACCCCGTCTCGGTCGCGGATCGCCTTGCGGCAGAGGCATTGATCGTAGATGTCGACGGGTTCGAAGGCCCGCTCGATGTTCTGCTGATGTTGTCCCGCACGCAAAAGGTAGATCTGCGCAAAATATCGGTTCTGGCGCTGGCGCAGCAATACTTGTCCTTTGTTGAAAAGGCACGGGCGCTGCGGATCGAACTGGCCGCCGACTATCTGGTGATGGCGGCATGGCTGGCCTTTCTGAAATCGCGCTTGCTGCTGCCTCCGGATCCGAATGACGAAGGCCCCTCTGGCGAAGAACTGGCCGCGCATCTGGCATTTCAGCTCGAGCGGCTTCAGGCCATGCGTGATGCCGCCGCCCGTTTGATGGGGCGCGATCAGCTGGGGCGCGATTTCTTCAAACGCGGGCAGGGCGAGGATGTCACGCGCATCCGCACCGTGACCTATTCCGCCACTCTGCTGGACCTGATGCAGGGCTATGCCCGCATTCGCACCCGTGATGAATTCCGCCCCTTTGTCATGGACCGTGACGCCGTATTCACGATGGAACAGGCGCTGGAACGTATGCGCCCGCTGATCGGCTTTGCCGGGGCCTGGACGGATATGGAGACCTATCTGCCCGAGGGCTGGGATGCCGACCCGGTGCGCAGGCGGTCCGCGACGGCGGCTACTTTTGCGGCCTCACTTGAGTTGGTGAAAGAAGGACATATGGAAATACAGCAGAGCGAAACTTTTGCTCCGATACAGCTACGCAAGAGGACCCAATCCCGTGACTGACGCGCCTCAGGAAGAAGGTACCGGCACCCTGTTCGAAGCTCCGCCTATGGCCGAGCAGGAACGCATGGTTGAGGCCGTGTTATTCGCCAGCGCCGAGCCGGTGACGATCGCCGATCTAGAAGTGCGGATGCCCCATGGCAGCGACGCGTCACAGGCGGTGGATATGCTTAAGAAACGCTATGAAGGGCGTGGTGTTCGTGTGGTTCAGGTTGGTGAATCCTGGGCCATTCGCACTGCCCCAGACTTAGGTTTTCTGATGCAAAAAGAAACGGTTGAAACCCGCAAACTCAGCCGGGCCGCGATCGAAACGCTGGCGATCGTGGCATATCATCAACCCTGTACACGTGCCGAGATCGAAGAAATTCGCGGCGTATCGGTCTCGCGCGGGACCATCGACCAACTTTTGGAGATGGAGTGGATCAGATTGGGTCGTCGTCGCATGACGCCGGGCCGTCCGGTGACTTTCGTGGTGACTCCGCAGTTTTTGGATCACTTTGGGCTGGAGAACGCCAGGGATTTGCCGGGGTTGAAAGAATTGCGCGCTGCCGGTTTGCTGGAGAACAGACCGCCTCCGGGAACGATCCCACTAGGAGAGGGGCAGGAAGACGAAGATCAAACCGAACTGTTCGAGGAAGAGTGATCACGGGGCCCTTTTGTTGCCGCACAAATCGACTATTTAGAGGCCTGGAAATCGGAGTTGAGCAATGAATGCCAATCGTATCATTGACATGATCGTGCGACAGGTCATGCGGCGGCTTGTCACCAAAGGGGTGGACAAGGGGTTCGACATGGCCAACCGCGTGGGCCAGAAGTCGGGGCAAGAGCAGCAACCGGATAAGAGCTCTGATGCGTCTGGCCAGTTGCAGGCGGGTGGAAACCGCCAGCGTCAAAATATGCGTCAAGCCCAGCGAGTGGCCAATCAGATGCGCCGGTTTATCCGGTTCTGATCAGGTTACCGCTTTGAAGTGCTTGGACAGTTTCAATCCTTGTCCCTGATAGTTCGAGGCGATGCCTGCACCATAAAGCTGCGTGGGCATTTCTGACATCCGCTCGTACACCAGCCGCCCGACGACTTGGCCGTGCTCCAACACAAATGGGGCCTCGTGACAGCGGACTTCCAACACTCCGCGTGATCCTTCGCCACCTGCGGCGGCATGGCCAAAACCGGGATCGAAGAAACCGGCATAATGCACCCGGAATTCCCCGACCATCGCCAGATAGGGGGCCATTTCAGCCGCATACATCGGCGGGATATGCACCGCCTCGCGGCTGACCAGAATGTAAAACGCACCGGGGTCGAGGATGATGCGCCCATCGGTGGTACGCACCTCTTCCCAATATTCCTGAGGGTCGTATTCGCCAATCCGGTCCAGATCAATGACACCGGTATGAGGCTTGGCGCGGTAGCCCACCAAATCGGTGTCGGGAAGCCGCAGGTCCACCGAGAACCCGAGCCCGTCCTGAATGACAGCGGGGCCATCGACCAGCGGGGATTCGGCGTGCAGGGCGCTTAGATCGGTATCGCTCAGCACGGCCTGTCCCTCCCGGAACCTGATCTGGTTCAGCCGCATTCCCGGACGCACCAGAACCGAGAATGAGCGGGGGCAGATCTCGGCATACAAGGGGCCGGTATAGCCTGCAGGCACCCGGTCAAACTCGGTCCCGCCATCGGTGATCGTGCGCGTCAGAAGATCCAGCCGCCCGGTCGAGCTTTTTGCATTGGCGGCCGCGCTCAGCCCCTGGGGCAGGGCCAGCGATTCCATCAACGGCACTAGATAGACACAGCCCTTTTCCAGCACGGCACCTTCAGAGATATCGATGCGGTGCATCTCAAATTCCGACAAACGTTCGGCTACGGTGCGACCTTCGCCTGCCAGAAACGAGGCACGTACCCGGTAAGCTACTGTACCTAAACGCAAATCAAGGCTGGCGGGTTGAATCTGGGCGGGGATGACCTCTGGGCTTGCGGTAATCTCACCGCGCGCGATCATCGCCTCTATCTGCTGGTTCGGGCATACGCCGGTCATTCCGATCCCCCCTGATGCCAGAGCGGGATCTGGCCTGTGTGCCATAAACGTCGGTGTGATTTGGTCGGGCTAGCAGGACTCGAACCTGCGACCTTCCGTCCCCCAGACGGACGCGCTACCAGGCTGCGCCATAGCCCGACGTTGAGGTGTTCATAAAGACTTTCCCGGCGGGGGCAAGAGGAAATCATCGCCTTTTTTCTTATCCCGCCGATCGGTTTTCTATTCGGTTCAACACGCTGCGCAGCTCTTGCGCGATGGGCGCTATCTGGCTGAGCAACTGGTCATCGAATACGTCTCGGGTCCAGGCCAATGTCGCGATCCCACCCAACAAGGGCGAGGCGTCGGGACAAGACGGCTGGGCTTGGGCCGCAGGCTCAGCTTTTGGCGGAGCGGGGGCAGGGGTCGGTTCGGGTTTTTGCGCGTCGCCAAGATCCAGATGTATCTGCTCTTGCGGGGGGGCTGGCTTGGCCGTGAATGGCACAACGACATTTGCATCGGGTGAGGGTTCAAGATTCGCCATTTCATCCAGGCCCTGGGACACTGAAGAAACATGCGCCACGCCCTGTTCACGCAAGATGCGCTGTACGCCTTTGATGGTGATCCCATCCTCATGCAAAAGCTTCTTGATGCCGCCCAGCAGGCGCATATCGTTGGGGCGATAATATCGGCGCCCACCGGCCCGTTTTACCGGTTTCACCTGATTGAAGCGGCTTTCCCAGAATCGCAGAACATGCGGCTGCACACCCAACCAGTCCGCAACTTCACTGATGGTGCGAAAGGCGTCTGGGGACTTGCTCATATTCGTGCCGTCCTGATCTTATTTGCGGTTCCCTGCGGCGACGCGATCTTTCATCAGATGCGACGGGCGGAAGGTGAGAACACGGCGAGGCTGAATTGGAACTTCTTCGCCTGTCTTGGGATTGCGGCCGATACGAGCTGTCTTGTCCCGAACACTGAACGTTCCAAAAGACGAGATCTTCACCTGTTCACCGCGCACCAATGCGTCGGACATATGGTTCAGAACGCTCTCGACCAGTTGCGCGCTTTCATTGCGTGAAAGGCCAACTTCACGAAATACGGCCTCGCTCAGATCCATTCGGGTCAGTGTTTTGTCGCTCATGCCAATTCCCCTGTTGCTATCAGAGCATAGGGTCAGGGCAAATTCGCTGTCAATATCAATGAATTGCGGGCGAGTGTGTAAGCTGAATTGCGCTTGTTACCACCGCAAGAGGACTGAGCCCCAGGCCAATCCACCTCCGATTGCCTCCGTGACCAGCAGATCACCCTGTTTGAACTGCCCACGCTGTTTCGCAACAGACATTGCCAGGGGAATAGATGCGGCCGAGGTATTTCCGTGGTCCTGCAGGGTAACGACAACGTGTTCCATAGGAACGCCCAATTTCTTGGCTGTGCCCTGAATGATTCTAATGTTCGCCTGATGCGGTACGATCCAATCCACATCTTCATGGCTTAGCCCAGCCTTCTCGAGGCAGGTTTCTGCGGTAGAGGTCAGACGTTCAACTGCCTGCCGAAACAGCTGGTTTCCTTTCATCCGCAGATAGCCTGTGGACTGGGTCGAGACGCCTCCATCCACATAGAGCAGGTCCTTATAGCGCCCGTCCGAGTTCAGGTCGGTTGCCAGAATGCCCCGATCGTCCGAGGTTCCCGCGCCCTCATGCTGTTCAAGGATTATCGCTCCGGCGCCGTCGCCGAACAACACGCAGGTCGACCGGTCGGTCCAGTCCATGATACGAGAGAACGTCTCGGCGCCGATGACCAGCACGCGTTTGGCCTGGCCTGACACGATCAGCGCATTGGCATTGGTCATGGCATAGACGAATCCGGCGCAAACCGCCTGTACGTCAAAGGCGAAGCCTTTGGTCATGCCAAGCTGCGATTGAACCATTGTTGCGGCAGAGGGAAACGTCAGGTCAGCGGTCGATGTTGCAAGAATAATCGCATCAATATCATCTGCCTCCAGACCCGCATCGACCAGTGCGGCACTGGCAGCCTTTGTAGCCATAATCGAAGTGGTTTCGTCTTCCGCTGCAAAATGCCGGCGTTCGATCCCGGAACGTGTCCGTATCCACTCATCAGACGTATCGAGCGTTTCTTCGAACTCGGAATTCGGGACGATGCGCTCTGGCAAATAGTGCCCGACACCAACTATAATTGAACGGCCTGCCATGCTGGGGTACTGCCTTTTTTGTTATTCACCGGCCTTCGACGGCGTGTCTGCGGCATCTTGTGCAAGCTCGGCTGTCGATGCAACCCGTGCTGCCAATTTTTCGGCGAAGCCGGACTCGGCCAGGGTAAAGGCCAGCTTTACAGCGGCTGACACGCCGGTCGAGTCTGCACCACCATGTGATTTGACGACGGTTCCGTTCAGGCCAAGGAAAACCCCACCATTCACGCGCCGAGGATCAATTCGTTTCTTCAACCGCTGCAAAGATGTGATTGCAAGGATCGAGGCCAGTCGTGAGAGCGGAGAATATTTGAACGCCTCGCGCAGAAGATCTCCGATCAGGCTGGCTGTGCCTTCTCCGGTCTTGATGGCGACGTTGCCTGTAAACCCGTCTGTTATAATGACATCGGCTTTGTCTCCCGGGATGTCGCTGCCTTCGACAAAACCCACAAAGTCAAAGCTGGCCTGATCCGCAAAATCCGAGATCATGCCATGCGCTTCTTTTAGCTCGGCGCGCCCTTTATGTTCCTCGGTGCCCACATTCAAAAGGCCGATCCGGGGACGTTCCAACGCCATGCCGTTTCGGGCATAAGAGGCACCCATCAAAGCATATTGCAGCAGGTCCTTGGCGTCCGCGCGCACATCGGCGCCTACGTCCAGCATTACATTGAAGCCCTGCGGATTGCGCGAGGGCCACAAAATAGCGATTGCCGGGCGGTTTACCCCCGGCAGCTTACGTAGACGCATCATCGACAGGGCCATCAATGCGCCGGTGTTGCCACAGGAGACCGCGCCATGGGCTTCACCCTGACGTACCGACTCCAGTGTGGACCACATCGAAGTTTGCTTACCGTGCCGGACGACCTGGCTGGGCTTGTCCTCCATCGTGACCACATCGGGACAATCACGAAAAACGACGCGCCCGTTCAGGACACGCCGTTTTGCGACAAGTTTGCGCAACATGGCCTCAGGCCCGTGCAAGATGAACGCGATATCGGGGTTCTTATCCGCCGATTTGGCGATCCCCGCCACAACAGCAGCGGGCCCCGAATCTCCGCCCATTGCGTCAACCGAGATGGTAATCCGTCCGGCGTGCGTGGGCTGTTCTGTCATGCTTGGCCTGCGCTTTTAGGGCTTAGGCCGCGTCTTCGTCCAGGTCGATTTCGTCGGCCTGAGCGACGACTTCGCGGTCATCATAGTGGCCGCAGGACGCGCAGACGTGGTGCGGGCGCTTCAGCTCACCACAGTTGGCGCATTCGTTCGGGTTTGCAGCAACCAGAGCGTCGTGCGCGCGGCGGTTGTTGCGACGCGACTTGGAAACTTTGTTCTGTTGGACAGCCATGGTCTCAACCTTTGTCTACTAAGGGCCGGCAGATTCGCTGCGGGCCAGGTTTCATTCTTCGTTTTTCTCGTGGTTTGACGCGCGTTTAGGGGACGGGCCCCGCGATGTCCAACCCAAATTCCGATGAGCGCGCGAAAATACTGCGATTCTCAGCATGTTCAAGCGATTTTTCTGAGCGCCTGCTATGACAGGATTTCAGGCCCGTGTCACTCGTCTTTTTTCAGTGCATCGCGCAGCCCGGCCAAGCCCGCAAAGGGTTTGACATCTTCATCCGTTATTGCCTGTTTGCCGGGTTCGGTAAAGCCCGCCTGTTCCAATTCGGCACCTTCTTTCCGGGGATACTGGGGCAGGGCAAGTGCCAGCGCTTCGGACATGACCTCGGTCAGAACGATTTCGGTCCCTAGCGGCTCAGATTCGTCACCTTCCGGGATTTCGAACTCTTCCTCGTCAGGGTTTGTCCAATCTGACAGAAACATCCGGGTCACCGGAATGTCGATCCGCGTGGTAACCGGTGTCAGCGTCACGACACAGGGTTGAATCACGGTTGCCCCCAGTTTTCCTGAAAGCGCCCAATCACGCTTTCCATGCGCACGCACCTCGCCGACAAAACTCAGCTTACGTAGCCCAAGCAGGCTCAACTCGTTCTTTAAGACATCCAACTCCTGTGCGTCAGGGCGAATTTCAAAGGGCGTCGGTGCGTTCTGAGGCAGGTCGGCGACCCTTAAAGATGTCTGGTTGCTCATACGTGGCCCTTTCGTGTGTTGAACCGGGGTGGCGGTTTGATGTAATCGGATAGGGGCCGCACGGTCCCAAGGCAAGAGGGTGTGAATGTTGAAAGTTATGAGCAGGTTGAAACCAGCGTCCAGAACGCTCGTATTTGCGGCCTGTCTGACCGCTGCTGGTGCGTGTGCTCCGGTCTTCAAGAAACACGGATATGTCCCCACAGCCGAGGACCTGGCCGAAATTCAGGTGGGTGTAGATACACGTGAAAGCGTACTCGAATCCGTTGGCGCGCCCAGTACTTCAGGCGTCGTTCGCGATTCCGGCTTTTATTATGTGACATCACGCGTTCGTCATTATGGTCCGAAACGACCGAAAATCGTCTCGCGCGAGCTTGTGGCGATCAGCTTCGATGACCGAGGTGTCGTGCGCAATATTGAACGCTTTGGCCTTGAGGATGGAAACGTTGTGACGCTGGATCGTCGTATTACCGAATCCTCAGTTCAGAACCGTGGGTTCTTGCGGCAGCTGCTTGGCAATATCGGCAACTTCAACCCGGCAAACATTCCTGGCGCGACCAACTAATTCATAGTCACGTCTTGTCAACTTCACAGGGCGGTCACAAATCCTGTGTTATTGACCCTGCAAGACGAAACAGGTCAGCAACCCAGGAGGATGCGACCATGGCACTATTGCTCGGCAAGGGCCGGTACCGTGCGCGTCAGGCGCAAACACCGCAGGATGTTGCGGCGGCACAGTGTCTTCGAACACTGGCTTTCGGGACTGATCAGGTGGATCAGGATGAGTTCGACAGCCGTTGTACGCATATTCTGGTCGAGGATATGCGTGCCAACGGTAAACTCGTGTGCTGCTTTCGCTTGTTGATGATGGAGCGCGGGGCCGAGATTGGCCAAAGCTATTCCGCCCAGTTCTATGACCTCTCGGCACTTGAAGGGTTTAAGGGGCGTATGGTCGAGATGGGGCGCTTTTGCGTGCATCCTGGTCGAAACGACCCAGACATTCTGCGTGTTGCCTGGGGGGCGATGACTGCATTTGTCGATCAGAATAATGTTGAGATGCTGTTTGGCTGCTCTTCGTTTGCGGGTACAGAAACGGCGGAATATCTTGATGCTTTTGCGATGTTGAAACATCGCCATCTGGCCCCGAAACGCTGGTTGCCACGGGTCAAGGCCCCAGATGTTTTCCGGTTCGCCGCGAGATTGCGTCGGCGCCCGGATGCCAAAAAAGCCATGATGCGCATGCCCCCTTTGCTGCGTACTTACTTGATGATGGGCGGCTGGGTCAGTGACCACGCAGTCGTTGACCGTCACATGAACACTTTGCATGTCTTTACCGGCCTCGAAATCTGCGCCATTCCGCCCGCACGTAAACGTTTGCTGCGGGCCGTTGCCGGGTAATCGCCGTTGACGGCTCGACGCTGCGGGGTTAGCTGGCGGGCATGGCAAGAATCCCTTTATTGCAGATGTCCGGCATTTCCCTGACTTTCGGGGGCGATCCGGTTTTTTCAGACCTTGATCTGGTGGTTCAACCAGGCGACCGCGTCGCTCTGGTTGGGCGGAACGGATCCGGCAAGTCAACTTTGATGAAGGTGATGGCCGGTTTGGTGGAAGCGGACAAGGGCGAGATTGTAATTCCCCCGGGTAAGTCAGTCGGTTACATGGAGCAAGACCCCGGAATGGAAGGGTTTGCTACGCTCGGCGACTATGCCTCCAGCGGGTTAGAGCCGGGTGAACTTTACAAAGTCGAACGCGCAGGCGAAGGGCTGAAATTCGACCCGGCGCGCGCTGTTGAGACGGCCTCGGGCGGTGAACGCCGCCGTGCCGCGCTGGCCAAGCTGATGGGCGAAGCCCCGGATTTGATGCTGCTGGACGAGCCGACCAACCATCTTGACATCGAAGCCATCGCCTGGCTCGAGCGTGAGCTGGGATCGACACGGACGGCCTATGTGCTGATCTCACACGACCGTGCCTTTCTGCGCGCCTTGACCCGCGCGACGCTATGGATCGATCGTGGGGCGGTCCGACGGCAGGAGCAGGGGTTTACGGCATTCGAGGCTTGGCGCGACAAGATCTGGGAGGAAGAGGACCAGCAACGTCATAAGCTGAACCGTCTGATCAAGTCCGAGGCGCGATGGGCCGTCGAGGGCATCAGCGCCCGTCGCAAGCGCAACCAGGGTCGGGTCCGAGCCCTGCAGGATCTTCGGTCCGAAAAAGCCGCACAGATCAAACGTCAGGGATCGGCCGCGATGACCCTTGAGGCTGGACCAAAATCAGGGCGAAAAGTGTTTGAAGCCAAAGGCCTATCCAAGTCTTTTGGTGATCATCAGATCGTGCGCAACTTTGACCTGTTGGTACAGCGGGGCGACCGCGTGGCCTTTGTTGGCCCAAACGGCGTCGGCAAGACAACATTGCTGAAAATGCTGTTGGGACAAGAGAACCCGGATGAGGGTTCGGTCACGCTGGGCACCAATCTTGAGATTGCAGTATTCGACCAGGCCCGCGCGCAGCTCGACCCCGAAATGAGCCTTTGGGACAGCCTGACTGGCGACCCCGAGATGCGTGTTTCCGGCAAGGCTGATCAGGTGATGGTGGGTGGCCAACCCAAGCATGTGGTCGGCTACCTCAAGGAGTTTCTGTTTGACGAGGGGCAGGCCAGAGCAGCCGTTAAGTCACTGTCAGGTGGGGAAAAAGCCCGTTTGCTGCTGGCAAAGCTGATGGCCAAACAGTCGAACCTGCTGGTATTGGACGAGCCGACCAACGATCTGGATGTGGAAACACTGGATCTGTTGCAGGAACTGCTGGACGATTATGACGGCACCGTTTTGCTGGTCAGTCACGACCGCGATTTCTTGGACCGTGTGGCCGCAACGACCATCGCGATGGAGGGTAACGGCCGTGCAACCGTCTATGCCGGGGGGTGGTCGGACTACCTCGCTCAGCGCGGCGAGGTGTCTGATAAGAAAGAAGTAAAAACAAAATCTTACAAGCCAAAGGTAAAGCATGAGGCGCAACCGAAACTGGGGCTATCATTTTCAGAGAAACACCGTCTTGAGAAATTGCCTGCCGAGATTGAGCGGCTTGAGGCGGAAATCGGAAAGCTTGAAGAGCTGATGTCCGATCCTGAGCTTTTCAGCCGTGAACCTGTTAAGTTTCAGAAAGCGACCGAGGCTTTGGTCGAGCGGCAGGAAAAGCTGGCCGCAGCCGAGGAAGAGTGGCTGATCCTCGAGGAAAAGGCCGAGGGCGCCTAGATCAGCTTTCGGGCTGTGGCCGGCTATCCGACCACAGTTCATTTGAGCGAGCTGTTTTCATCGGTAGGTGATCAGCCACGCTCAGCGCATTCGCAGCGCGCCGTCGATACGGATGACCTCGCCGTTCAGGTAACCCATTTCGACGATGAACCCGGCCAGTCGCCCGTATTCGCGGGGGTCGCCAAGGCGCACAGGGTTGGGAACGTCAGAGGCCAGTTGTTGCTGCACCTCTTCGGGCAGACCGGCCAGCATCGGAGTCATAAAGATTCCGGGTGCGATGGTCATCACGCGGATACCGGACGCGGCTAGATCCCGTGCCACGGGCAGTGTCATACCCACCACACCGCCTTTCGAAGCGGCATAGGCAGCCTGACCCTTTTGCCCATCAAAGGCGGCAATTGAAGCCGTGTTGATGATAACCCCACGCGCGCCATCCGGTTCTGGGTCGTTCTTTGCCATTTCCGCGGCTGCAAGGCGTGAAACGTTGAATGTACCCACAAGGTTGATGTCGATCGTGCGCTGAAATGCATCAAGCGGGTGCGGGCCATCCTTGCCTACGGTTTTCATGCCAACCGCGATTCCGGCGCAATTCACTGCCGCGTTGATCGCTCCCATCTTCTCGCGGGCATGGGCGATGGCCGCGGCCACGGATGTTTCATCGGTTACATCCGTCTGGGCGAAATGCCCGCCAATTTCTGTTGCGATCTGGCTGCCTCGGTCCGCATCCCGGTCCAGAATGGTTACCTGTGCATTGTTTTCTGCAAAAAAGCGGGCCGTTGCCTCACCCAGCCCCGAGGCGCCTCCGGTGACAATGGCTGCGGTGGTCGACAGGTGCATCTGGATCTCCTTCCAAAAGATATGAACATACGTTCATTTAATATCAGCAAAGGGACAGTGTCCATAGGGGGGCGTCGGGCAGGCGGCCCTTCCTCAAGGCTTTCTCAGGTCAGCTTCAGGCGTTCTTAATGTTGGGATCTCAAATCGACACTGAACGCAATCGAGCGTCTGGGTGGCGCATTTGAGGAGGACAAACTATGCGAATTGGAACCAAATCAGGGCTTTCCGCTTTGGTTGCCGCTCCGTTTCTGGGGATTATGGCGGCTGGAAGTGCGGCCGCTGCACCAGAGGTCTGCAACTGGAAAACGGCGCGGAATGCTGCAAACAGCGGCGATTATGCGACCATGTGTGAGTGCACGCAGGTAACCCCCAGCTTTCTGGAGCGCTTGCAGAAACGTGCGGATTTCGAAACCACATTGCGAAACACATCCGCTCAATGCCCGGGGTTGGCCGCCTTGTTGACCGACTTTCCGACAGCATCGATCGTAAGCGCGGCAAATGCGGGCGAAGATCGCAGTTCGGACCCAAGCCGTCCGGTCACGCCGGTTGGCGGCGGTGGAACTGGGTCCGACGGGGCGGGCGGTAACGGTCCCGGCAACGGCGGCGGCGATGATCCGGGTGGCGATAACCCGGGCGATGATCCGGGCAACGGTGGCGGGGATGATCCCGGTGACGACAACCCAGGTGATGATCCCGGCAATGGTGGTGGCGATGGCCCCGGCAAACCCGGAAATGGCAATGGTCCCGGCAAAGGGGGCAATGGTCCGGGTAAAGGCGGTAACGGCCCCGGAAATGGCAATGGAAACGCTGGGAACCCCGGCAATGGCGGGGGCAATAATGGCGGCTCTGGCCCCGGCACCGGAAACGGTGGAGGTAACAACGGCCACGGCGGAGGTCACGGTAATGGCGGCGGCGGCCATGGAAACGGCGGAGGCAAAGGGGGCAAGCGATAAGCCTGCAAGTGACGGATTTGCTCATGCAAAACAGAAACGGCCACCCAATTAGGTGGCCGTTTTTCTTTCAGAGGTCTTAGTTAACCCAACTGAACCAGCGCGTGCCGTTTCTTGCCGGCGCTTAGTTTGATTGGCGAGGACAAGGCGCCTGCGTCGATCATCAATCCCGCGTCTGTTAAAGAAGCGTCGTCCAGTTTGGCGCCGTTTTCTGCAATCAGGCGCTTGGCCTCTTTGCCAGATTTCGCCAGGCCAGACTGTACGATCAGTTGCACGATGGATATCGGCAAGTCTGCTTCGCCGACCGTTAGGGTCGGCAGATCGTCCCCGACGCCACCTTTTTCGAACACTTCGCGAGCGGTGGCCTCGGCGTTTGCCGCAGCCTCGGCCCCGTGCAGCAAGGAGGTGACCTCGTTTGCCAGGCGGATCTTGGCCTCGTTGATCTCGGACCCCTGCAATGCGCCAAGGCGGTCACACTCATCCACAGGCAGTTCGGTGTACAGCTTAAGGAACCGCCCAACATCCGCGTCGGTGGTGTTGCGCCAAAACTGCCAGAACTCATAGGGTGAGCGCATCTCGGCATTCAGCCAGACCGCACCGTCTTGCGATTTGCCCATCTTCTTGCCATCGCTGGTGGTCAGCAGGGGTGAGGTCAGGCCATAAATCTCGTTATCCAACACGCGACGGGTCAGGTCGATACCGTTGACGATATTGCCCCACTGATCGCTACCGCCAAGCTGTAGGACACAGCCATAGCGACGGTTCAGTTCAAGGAAGTCATAGGCCTGCAGGATCATGTAATTGAATTCGAGGAAGGACAGCGATTGCTCGCGGTCCAGCCGGGATTTCACCGATTCAAAGGCCAACATCCGGTTGACCGAGAAATGCCGGCCGATGTCGCGCAGGAAGTCGAGGTAATTTAGGTCGTCCAGCCACTCTTCGTTGTTCAGCATCAGTGCTGCGTTTTCTGCGCCGCTATCATAGTCGATATAGGCGGCAAACACCTTTCTGATGCCTGCGATATTGGCGTTGATCTGGTCCGGGCCCAGCAGGGGGCGCTCATCTGACCGGAAGGACGGATCGCCCACCTTCGTGGTGCCGCCGCCCATCAGGGTGATCGGCTTATGACCTGTTTTCTGGAACCAGCGAAGCATCATGATCTGGATCAGGCTGCCCACATGTAGGGACTTTGCCGTTGCATCAAACCCGATATACGCCGACTGACACCCGCTGATCAGCGCCTCGTCAAGGCCCTGATAATCGGTGCAGTCAGCCAGAAAGCCGCGCTCGATCATCGTGGCGATGAAATCCGATTTGGGGTGGTAGGTCATATCGTGCCCTTTGGGTTAATGTTGCGGGGCAGTGTATAGGCGGTGGGGATGACAAGGAAAAGGCACCTTGTCCAAGAAAAACACGCGGCTTATGTGATCTGGCTTGCCTTGGGTTTGCGTTAACGTGCAGGTTGTGGGCAACGCGACGACAGAACGGGCGCGAACAGGCGAAAGAGGGCTGGCGTGGGTCGGGCAATTAGCAAATCAGGCGTATTGACTGCATTGGGTGCAATGTCGGGGACCTCGCTGGATGGCGTGGACGCGGCGGTGATCAAAACGGACGGTTACAGAATTCTTGGCTTTGGGCCCACTGGATACCGCGCCTATTCAGATGCGGAGCGGAAAACGCTTCGCGCAGCATTGGGGCAGTGGCATGGCCATGATGTGGATACCGCGGCGGAATTGGTCACGCTTGCCCATGCCGAAATACTGGCCGACTTCGATGAGATTGACCTGATCGGGCTTCATGGTCAGACCCTAGCGCATGAACCAAGCGGGCGCGGCACGTTGCAGGTGGGTGACGGCGATGGCCTGACGCAGGCCTTGGGTGTCCCCGTCGTTTGGGATTTCCGCAGCGATGATGTGGCGATGGGGGGCGAGGGCGCTCCGCTTGCGCCCTTTTACCACTTTGCCTGTGCCAAGTGGATTGAGGCCAACCAACCGCTTTGTTTTCTGAACCTGGGCGGGGTCGGGAACCTGACCTATGTAGATCCTAGGTTTGATGGCCCTGAAATACCAGGTGCGCTCTTGGCTTTTGACACCGGTCCGGCCAACGCACCGGTTGATGATCTGATGCAGGAACGTCTGGGTCTGCCCATGGATCGCGACGGCGCGGTTGCGCGCGGCGGTAGGGTCGAGGCCGGAGCACTTGAACTGTTTCTGGCAGAGCCTTTCTTTAACAGGATGCCGCCGAAATCGCTGGACCGGAACGACTTTGCCGAGATAATCCGCCTGGTTCAGGAATTATCAGATGCTGATGCAGTTGCCACGCTTACCGGCATGTGCGCCGCCGGAGTTGCGCAAGGGATCGAGCATTGCCCGGAACCGCCGTCGCGTGTGTTGGTGACAGGAGGGGGACGGCATAACCCGGTCCTGATGGAGATGCTGCGCGTTTCGCTGGATTGTCCGGTGGAGCCGGTCGAAGCGGTTGGTCTGGATGGGGATATGCTGGAAGCACAGGCCTTTGCCTATCTTGCTGTCCGTGTCGCGCGCGGGCTGCCGACCTCTTGTCCCGGCACCACAGGGGTTAAGGCACTGGTCGGGGGCGGGATGGTCAGCGTTCCATCGAGCGAACGTAGTCTGACGTAAATTCTGAATACCCGTCAGAGGTCGATTTCAAATGTGCCTTGGTCCAGTCATGCAGCGTCGGCAGCTGGTGAAACGGCACGTTTGGAAAGGCGTGGTGTTCGGCGTGATAGGGCATGTTCCAAGCCAGATATCGGACCAATCGGTTGGTGAACATAGTGCGCGAGTTTTCAAGCATATTCGCCACCGGCGGGCAGAGACCGTGTTCCGCAAGCAGGTACAGCCGAAGAACGGGCTGTGCCACCAAGACCGGCAACAGCCATAAGCTGACCACCAAAGGTGACACCAGCAGGCTTGCCCCTGCAAGCGCGTAAATGGCCAGCAGGACACGGGCCTCAATCCGCATGGCCTTATGTTGGCGATGCGGCAAATAGGGCGCCTCGATCCGGCCCATTGCGTTACTGATCACAACGCGCGCCATTCCAGACCAATAGGGCCAACCGCTCAGATAGATCATCAGGCTCGGCAAGCTGTCGGGCCGCGGTTTGCCCCCCAGTTCGGGGTCTTTGTCCGGGTGGTTGGTCCATTTGTGATGCGCGAGGTGAAAGTATCGAAACCAGGTAAAGGGCAGGGCGATTGGGATTGAGACAAGATGCCCAACCGCATCATTCATCCAGCCAGTCCGAAACGGTGTTTTGTGGGTGCATTCATGGCTGAGGGTGAACAGAAACACCAGCAGCACGCCTTGCGGCAGGATCAGCAGCGGCCAGAGCGGGATTTGCACGGCGATGCCTGTACTCGTTGCGCTCAGCACCAATAGATACAGCACCAAGTGCCTCAGACCCGCCGCGTCAGACCGCATCTGCAGCCGGTCTTTGGCCTCGGCCGGGAGTGATGCGATGAGGGCGCGGTGATCCATCGGTCAGCCTCGGGGGATGTCGAACCCTGGGGCGGCGAGTTCGAACCCGTCGAATTCAAACCCCGGGGACACGGTGCAAGAGACCAGCGTATAGGCCCCGCTGCTGCGCGCGGCCTGCCAGTGATCCTTGGGCACGATCAGTTGCGGCGCACCCTGTGATAGATCCGGGGTCAGCAAGTGATCAACCGCCGGACCAGTGTCGGTTGCGCTGAGCGACAGCACCAAGGGTGCCCCTGCGTGATACAGCCAGATCTCGGTCGCATCGACGCGGTGCCAATGGCTGGCCTCGCCCTCGGGCAGCAGGAAATAGATGCAGGTTCCGGTCGCACGGCTCTGGTTCTTGGCGCGCCAGGTTTCGCGGAACCAGCCGCCCTCGGGGTGGCGTTGCAGGTTCAGGTGTTGGATGATCTCTTGTGCGGTCATGGGGCCTCGGGTGTTTCTGAGAGATTATGCACGGGTTTGAACGATCCGCTATGGTATTCGTCCCGATCAGGAATATGTTTGGGCAATGACCCTGATGATCCCCTTCGACAACAGTTACGCCCGTTTGCCAAACAGCTTTTATGCGCGGCAAGCGCCGGTGCCGGTCCGTGCGCCTCGCTTGATTGCTTTCAACTCCGATCTTGCGCAGATTCTGAGAATCACGCCCGGCGAGGTGCATGAAATGGCCGAGGCCTTTTCCGGCAACGTCCTGCCAGAGGGGGCAGAACCGATTGCACAGCTCTATTCAGGGCATCAGTTCGGAAATTATAACCCCCAGCTTGGGGACGGGCGCGCGGTTTTGCTGGGTGAGACGGTTGGGACGGATGGCGTCCGCCGGGATATACAGTTGAAAGGATCAGGCCCCACACCGTTTTCCCGTCAGGGCGACGGGCGCGCATGGCTGGGGCCGGTGTTGCGCGAATATGTGGTCTCTGAGGCGATGCACACGCTGGGCATACCAACCACGCGGGCGCTGGCGGCGGTCGAAACCGGCGAGGCCATTTTTCGCGAAGGCCCGATGCCCGGTGCGATCCTGACCCGTGTCGCGCAAAGCCACCTGCGTGTAGGCAGCTTTCAGGTCTTTGCCGCGCGTGGACAGTTGGACAGTCTGCGTCGACTGACAGATTATGCCATCCAGCGCCATTACCCGCAGGCCGACGGCCCGATGGGTCTTTTGCGCGCTGTTGTCGACGCACAATCGCAGTTGATTGCCGCATGGATGAGTGTGGGATTCATCCATGGGGTGATGAATACTGACAACTGCTCGATCTCAGGCGAAACCATTGATTACGGCCCTTGCGCCTTCATGGATAACTATCATCCGAATACCGTCTACAGCTCGATCGACCGCATGGGTCGCTATGCCTATTCCAACCAGCCCGAAATCGCCGTCTGGAATGCGGCGCAACTGGCGACCGCGCTGATCCAGCAGTTCGACGATAAAGAGGCCGCCGTCGCTGAGGCCACCGAAATCGTCCACGGGATGCCCGACCTGATACAGCGGCACTGGCTTACAAAGTTCCGGGCCAAGATCGGTCTTGTGACGCAGGAAGACGGCGATCTTGAGATGATCTCGGACTTGCTGAATTGCATGGCGCAGAACCAGGCGGATTTCACCAATACCTTCCGGGCGCTGGGCGGCGATCAGGCGCGGGATCAATTCACCGATCCGCAGGCCTTTGATCAATGGGCAGACGGTTGGCGGTCGCGGCTGTCTCGTGAAAAAAAACCTGCTGAGGTGATTAACAAGGCCAATCCGGCCTTTATCCCGCGCAACCACCGGGTCGATCAGATGATCCAGGCGGCGGTGCAGGGGGAATTTGACCCATTCCACCGGCTCAACAATGTGCTGTCCCGGCCCTATGAGGATCAACCCGGCGCTTTGGATCTGACACGGCCACCGGCACAGGATGAGGTTGTTCAGGCGACCTTCTGCGGTACATGAGTTCCTCACACCTGTTTTCGCAGTCAGCGACGTCGGTGTTTCGCCATGCGCTTGCATTGGTGAAGCCGGCTTGCAATCAACGATGAGCAGCGCAATCCTGCGATCTCAAACGGACTTTCAGGAACCCATGTCTCAGACCGCAATCCTGCGCATCGCCAGCTATAATATTCAGAAATGTGTCGGACTGGATCTACGTCGACAGCCCCAGAGGATTCTTCAGGTCATCGAAAGCCTGAAGGCCGATATTGTCGTCTTGCAAGAGGCCGACAAACGATTGCCTCCGCGCCCTGCGGCCCTGCCGCATTTCATGCTGGACGAAGCGGGATGGCAGATCGTTGATTTGGGTGGGGCTGGCAGCTTGGGGTGGCATGGGAATGCAGTGATCTGGCGGGGTGATGCGATCCGTGTCCGGCAGACCGGGCATCACGAATTACCGGGGCTGGAACCGCGTGGGGCTGTCAGGGTCGAGTTTGACACACCAATCGGTCCGCTTCGGGTGATGGGCATGCATCTGGGGCTCTTGCCCGCCTCACGCCGTCAGCAAATCACCCACCTCAGACGGTGCGATGCGAATCTAGAGGATTTGCCAACTGTCTGGGCGGGGGATTTCAATGAATGGTCCCGACAGCCGGTTCTGGATCACCTGGCCCCGGATATGCACTTTCTTCCACCATTCCCCAGCTTTCCAGCGGCACAGCCGCTGGGCGCGCTGGATCGGATCGCGCTCGGCGCGGGGCTTGAGGCTGTTTTGCATGGCGTGCATTCGGTACGACCCGCGCATATCGCCTCGGATCACTTGCCAATCTGGGCCGATCTACGCCTTGTAGCTTAGCCGGTAAATCCCCTGTAGCGCCGATCACGCATACGGTTTAATACAGAGAACCGAATATATGCCGAGGGTCCCTATGTCCGACACGATCATCGCCCGTTGCGAAGCCAAAGGCCTGCGTATGACAGGACAGCGCCGCACGATTGCACAGGTGCTGCAACAAAGCGATGATCATCCCGATGTCGAAGAGCTCTATTCGCGCGCCTCGCAGGTTGATTCTGGTATTTCTATCGCCACCGTCTATCGGACCGTCAAACTGTTCGAAGAGGCCGGGATTCTAGAGCGTCTGGAATTCGGTGATGGTCGCGCGCGGTACGAGGATGCCGAACGGGACCATCATGATCACTTGATCGACATGCAGTCAGGTGAAGTCATCGAATTTGTAGACCCTGAGATCGAAGCGCTACAGGAAAAGATTGCAGCTAAGCTGGGCTACAAGCTGAAAGGGCACCGGCTGGAACTGTATGGCGTTCCGCTAGACCACGACTGATCCATCACAAAAAACGAACGGCCTGCGCACGGGAATTCATGATTCCCGGGCGGATATTGCTTGCCTGACCGCCCGGCATCGGCTTTTGCTTGGATATGACCGGCTGAACGCGCCGCAATATTCTACGGACAAAACTATGAACAATGTGAACGGCATTTTGCTGGTCGTCGGCGCAATGGCGGCCTTTGCACTTGAAGATATGTTCATCAAACACCTGTCGGTCACAGTGCCAACAGGACAGATCATGGTTCTTTTGGGCCTTTCCTGTGGTCTGGTCTTTGTTGGTATGGCGGTGTTCACCCGCAAACGCATCTTTGATGCTGCCGCGTGGCAGACTTTGCCCCTGATACGTGCGCTCTGCGAGGGGTTCGGGGCCGTGGCTTTTGTGACCGCGCTGTCTCTGGTCGATTTGTCAACGGTTGCCGCGGTGTTTCAGGCAATGCCTTTGGTCGTTACAATGGGGGCGGCGTTGTTCCTGGGCGAGCAGGTTGGATGGCGGCGATGGAGCGCAATCGGCGTTGGTTTCATCGGTGTTCTCTTGATCATCCGACCGGGGTTGGACGGGTTCCAGCCAGAAACCCTTTTCGTCGTGGCCAGCGTTGTGGCTATTGCCGCCCGCGATCTGATCACACGCAGGCTGGATGTGCGTGTGGCCTCGGCAGTAGTTGCGATGCAGGCCTATGGGGCGGTTACCATTGCCGGTTTTGTGCTGATCTCAATGGCCGGCCAACCGGTCGTTGCACTGAACCAGGCGCAATTCGGGCCGTTCCTGGGCGCGATTGGATTTGGTGTTCTGGGGTATTACGGGATTGTCAGCGCAATGCGGATTGGCGATGCTTCGGCCCTGACCCCGTTCCGATACACCCGGCTGGTGTTTTCTATTGCGGCCGGAATGCTGATGTTCGGGGAACGCCCGGATATGATGACGGTTGCCGGTGCATCGCTGATCCTGGGGTCGGGGCTCTATACCTTCCTGCGCGAACGAAGCCTGGCGCGGTCACTGGCTGTCGCGGCCTGACGGATCGTCGCAGGTTTGCGCAAACAGGCTCTCAGATCTGTGTTAGCGATAACATGAGTGGTTTACTTTTTGCCCTATACTGATATGAGGCTGGCAACTGATTGCAGCCACAGGGACGGGCCTCATGAGCACCATCATCGACATCCATGCACGCGAAATTCTGGACAGCCGGGGCAACCCGACCGTCGAAGTGGACGTGATCCTGGAAGACGGCACCATGGGCCGTGCCGCCGTCCCGTCAGGTGCCTCGACCGGCGCCTATGAGGCGGTCGAAAAGCGTGATGGTGACAAATCGCGCTATATGGGCAAGGGCGTGCTCGAAGCGGTTGCCGCCGTAAATGGTGAGATCGCCGAAGAACTGGTTGGGTTCGACGCGACCGAGCAGGTGGCGATCGACCAGACTATGATCGAACTGGACGGCACCGAGAACAAAGGACGTCTGGGCGCAAACGCCATTCTGGGCGTTTCGCTGGCAACGGCCAAGGCGGCAGCGGATTTCACCACACAGCCGCTGTTTCGCTATGTCGGCGGCACCTCGGCCCGTATCCTGCCCGTGCCGATGATGAACATCATCAACGGTGGCGAACATGCCGACAACCCGATCGACATTCAGGAATTTATGATCATGCCGACCTCGGCGGCGAATATCCGCGACGCGGTGCGCATGGGGTCCGAGGTGTTCCACACTTTGAAGAAAGAGCTGTCGTCGGCAGGTCTTGCCACAGGTGTCGGCGACGAGGGCGGCTTTGCCCCCAACATCGCCAGCACGCGCGAGGCACTGGATTTCATTCTGAAATCCATCGAAAAGGCGGGCTACAAGCCGGGTGAGGAAATCCATCTGGCTTTGGACTGCGCCGCGACCGAGTATTACAAAGACGGCAAATACGTCCTGTCCGGTGAGGGCAAGAGCCTGACCTCGGAAGAAAATGCCGACTATCTGGCCGCTCTGGTCAAAGACTATCCGATCATCTCAATCGAAGACGGCATGTCTGAGGATGATTGGGACGGCTGGAAAGCCCTGACCGACGCCATCGGCGACAAGGTGCAACTGGTGGGCGACGATCTGTTCGTCACCAACCCCACGCGACTGGCGGAAGGGATTGAACGCGGCTGTGCCAACTCGATGCTGGTCAAGGTGAACCAGATCGGATCGCTGACCGAGACGCTGCGCGCCGTCGATATGGCCCATCGCGCACGCTATACCAATGTGATGTCGCACCGCTCGGGCGAGACCGAAGATGCCACGATTGCCGATCTGGCAGTGGCCACGAATTGCGGTCAGATCAAAACCGGATCACTGGCGCGGTCAGATCGGTTAGCCAAGTATAATCAACTGATCCGTATCGAAGAATCTCTGGGTGAGATTGCCGAATACGCAGGGGCCTCAATCCTCAAGCGCTGAAACCTGTAAGCCTGAATTTTGATTGCCTGGCCTGTGGAAATGGGCCGGGTTTTTTTGTGTTGGATTGTAGGTTTTGCCCATGTCTAAATCTCAAACCGGCACTTTAGCATGATTGGGTCAGAAGAAACTTGGGAGGTTATGAATAGTATTATCTAGATATATTAATGACTTATATAGGGGTCCTGCGCTAGCGATCCTTATGTGTGAACTTTTTCCTTTTTGTTCTGTAGTGCGCATTCGTATCATATTGAAATAACAGATAAGGGGAACACTATGAATGGTTCGAAACTTCTTCTGGTAGCGTCTGCACTCAGCACTGTATTTCTGGTTGCTTGCTCAGAGCCTGGAACATATCCGATCACCGGTACGGCAGTGTCCCCTGACGATCCGGTGGCAAACCTTGAAGCACCGGTTTACATCCGTCGCGGTGAGGCCCGGTAGGGCCTTCAATCTTTCGCGGGTGGCCTTGTTGTTCAGCCACACAGAAATGGATCAAAGGGTTTTGCTCATCAGCATATAGCGGTCACGAGGCTTGAAACCTGTGCGTAGATACAGTTTCTGTGCCGTCTCGTTTGTACGATCGACTTCAAGATGCAAGGCTGTGAGCCCCGCGCTCGCCAACGCCTTGGGCAAATCCAGCAAGACTTCAGACGCAATTCCGCGTCCTCGCACGGCAGGACGAATATAGATCTCATCCACGAATCCATCCATGCCGCCGAATTCAACCGACCACCCAAAGGTCAGGATGACATAGCCCAAGGGTGCGCGACCGGGGCCAATCAGGTAGATGCACCCAAAAGGTATTCCCTCGAGAAGAGGCGCAAGCGCATTGCGCGTCTGATCAGCATCCTGGGTAATGCCTTCTTCGGCGTGAAAGGCGGCGACCAGACCAACCAGACGTTCCAGATCCTCGGGGCGAGCAAGGCGAAGTGCGGCGCTCATAGTCGGGCCAGCCGATCCGTGAGCAGATCAAAAAACCCGCCAGCGTCAATTTCTCCGATGAACAGGGCGTTGGGTTTTCTGTCGGTAACACCCCACCAATCGGCAACTGTCATGCCCAAGGTCAGCTTTGATTGGGTCTCGACCTCGACATTCACCAGCCGCCCGGTAAACAGTTCGGGCTTGATTAGATAGGCAGTCACGCAAGGGTCGTGTAGCGGAGCACCTTCCGAGCCGTATTTGTTTTTGTCGAACCTTTCAAAGAAATCGGTCATCTCGGCCACCGCGACACCGGCCTTGTTTCCAATTCTACGGAAGGCATCGTTGCGCGTCTTGGTCACCAGAGCTTTATGCGTGACATCAAGCGACATCACCACAATGGGACGTCCAGATTTGAACACAATATCAGCGGCTTCTGGATCGACGTAAATGTTAAATTCGGCGGTTGGGGTGATGTTTCCAACTTCGAAATATGCCCCTCCCATCAAAACGATCTCTTGAACCCGGTCAACGATGTCAGGCGCTTTGCGGAACGCTGTGGCGATGTTGGTCAATGGCCCAAGGGGACAGAGCGTAACGGAGCCTGGTTCATGCGCGCGCAACGTGTCGATGATGAAATCGACGGCATGTCCTTCGGACAGCGGCATCTGCGGATCCGGCAGAACCGGCCCATCCAAGCCAGTTTTGCCATGCACATGCTCCGCGGTGATCAGGGGGCGCTCTAACGGGCGGTCGCATCCGGCATAGACGGGGGTCTGGGTATGGCCAGCCAGTTCGCAGACAATACGCGCGTTTTTGGCTGTCAGCTCTAAGGGTACGTTGCCAGCGACTGCGGTAATGCCCAAAACCTCAATTTCGTCGGGGCTGGCAAGCGCCAGCAGAATGGCGACGGCATCGTCCTGTCCCGGATCGGTGTCTATAATGATTTTGCGAGCGGGCATGATCGTCTCCGGAGGTCGTGAAGGTGGGACACTCGCAAGTGTCCGAGAGCTTGTCTAGCGGTTTTACGTTCCGGCCTCGGCCTTTGCCGGCGGGAGTTTGCCATTGGCCCGATGTTCCTCGATCTTCACCTCATCCCAAAGCGCGTCCATCTCTTCCAGCGTGCTTTCCGTTGGGGTTTTTCCCCGTGCAGCCAGGCGCGACTCGACCTGTTCGAACCGGCGGGTGAACTTGGCGTTGGTCCGGCGCAGGGCGGTCTCGGGCTCGACCCCAAGATGGCGGCCCAGATTGACCATAACGAATAGCAGATCGCCGAACTCATCCTCTAACGCATCCACATCCATGCGGTCGCGTGCCTCTTCCAGCTCGGCAGCCTCTTCGGTAATCTTGGCCAGCACATGGCTGGCATCGGGCCAGTCGAATCCAACACGGGCGGCACGTTTCTGCAATTTGAGAGCACGCAGCAGGGCGGGCAGGTTGGCGGCGACACCGTCCAACGCGCCTTGTTGTTCTTTACCAGCACGTTCGGCTGCTTTGATGGCTTCCCAGTCCAGTGTTTGCTGCTCTGCCGATTTGTCGCGGGATTCGTCGCCAAAGACATGCGGGTGCCGGGCGACCATCTTGTCCGACATGGTGCGCACCACGTCCTGAAAGGTGAAATGCCCGGCTTCTTCGGCCATTTGTGCATGAAAGACAGACTGGAACAGCAGATCCCCAAGTTCGCCCTTCAGCTCATCATAAGCCTCACGTTCGATGGCATCAGCGACCTCATAAGCCTCTTCGATCGTATAAGGAGCGACCGTGCCGAAATCCTGCTCGATATCCCATGGGCAGCCGGTTTGAGGGTCGCGCAGTCGGCGCATGATCTCTAACAAGCGTTCGATGCCAGCATCGCTGTCATGGATCAGAGGATTTTCGGCCATTGCGAACCCTTTCGTTCCGGTGTCAGATGCATCCATTCCGCAGTCACGATCAGGAGTCCACCCCAGATGCCCGTCGTCAACCGAATTGCCGATTTCTCTGCCGATATGGCCGCATGGCGCCAGCATCTGCATACGATCCCCGAGCTTGCATTCGAATGCCACGAAACCGCGGCCTTTGTTGCCGACCGGCTGCGAGAGTTCGGTGTCGACGAGCTGCACGAGGGCATCGCCACCACAGGGATCGTTGCGATCATCAACGGGCAGGGCGAAGGACCGACGATTGGTCTGCGCGCTGATATGGACGCTTTGCCTATCCCCGAGGAAACAGGGGTCGCGTACCAATCAACCAAGCCCGGAAACATGCATGCCTGCGGTCATGACGGGCACACCACGATGCTGTTGGGCGCAGCGCGCTATCTGGCGGAAACCCGAAATTTCCGTGGACGCGTGGCACTGATCTTTCAACCGGCCGAAGAAGAGGGTGGTGGCGCGGGCGTCATGGTCGAAGAGGGGATTATGGACCGGTTCGACATTTCCCAAATCTATGCATTGCACAATGCGCCTGGAATTCCCGAAGGATCCTTTCAGACAACCCCCGGGCCGATCATGGCTGCTGTTGATACGTTCGAAGTTCACATTCAGGGCCTTGGTGGCCATGGTGCCATGCCGCATGAAACCCGGGATCCGGTGATGGCGGCCTGCGGTATCGCCAAGGCGATTCAGACCATCGTCAGTCGTAACAACTACGCTTTGGACAGTCTGGTGATCTCGGTCACGCAAATCCATACCGGCACCGTGAACAACGTGATCCCCGATACCGCCTTTATCAACGGCACTGTGCGTACTTTTGATCCGACTGTGCAGAAAATGGTGATGGAGCGGATGGAACAGATCGTACAAGGACAAGCCCAATCCTATGGTGTCGAAGCGCGGCTGGACTATGAGGTCAACTATCCTGCAACAATCAATGACGCCGACAAGACTGGTTTTGCCGCAGAAATCGCGCGTGATGTTGCCGGTGCAGATCGCGTGATGACCAATGTCGACGCGATGATGGGGGCCGAGGATTTTTCATACATGCTGCAGTCGCGCCCCGGCGCTTACCTGTTTCTGGGGCAAGGCGAGGGGGCCGGATTGCATCATCCGAAATACAACTTCAACGACGACATCGCGCCGGTTGGGGCGTCTTTCTTTGCGCGGATCGTCGAAAAGGCCCAGCCTTTGGGCTGACAGGAGAAAGACATGGCACTGGAAGATTCAAAGAATTTCGTCGATGAGGCGTTTACCAATCCTGAACTGAAAGGCGTCTCGTACGAGAATACTTTTGGGGGGGCGATGTCATTTTTGCGCCGCTTGTATACCAAGGATCTGACCGGGATCGATATCGCCGTAACCGGCGTGCCATTTGATCAGGCGGTGACGAACCGCCCCGGTACGCGTCTTGGGCCACGCGCCATCCGCGAGGCCAGCACGTTGCAATCCCCGGATGAGCCTTATGGCTGGCCGTTTGATGCGCTAAGCGAATTGGCAATCGTGGATTATGGGGACATGGCTTATGACTACGCCAATATACCTGCCTTTCCGGACACATTGACGGACCACATTCGCACAATTCTCAACGCTGACGTGGCCTCGGTGACGCTTGGTGGGGACCACTATATCAGCTTTCCGATCCTGAAGGCCTATGCCGAGAAATACGGGCCGATGTCCTTGCTGCAATTTGATGCGCATACGGATACATGGGCTGACGACGACATGTCCCGCGTGGATCATGGGACCATGTTCTACAAGGCGGTCAAATCAGGGATAGTGGACCCCAAGCGTTCCGTTCAGGTGGGTATTCGTACGACGAACGAAGATACTTTGGGGGTCAACATCATTGACGCTCGGGAGGTGTACGAGTCCGGTCCCGCCGCCGTGGCGCAAAAGATCAAAGGCATTCTTGGTGACAACCCGGTTTACCTGAGCTTCGATATCGACGGTCTGGACCCGGCCTTTGCGCCTGGCACGGGAACGCCGGTCTGGGGTGGACTGAGTTCGATTCAGGCCCAGATCATCCTGCGCGACATTGCTGGGATTAACATCAAAGGCGGGGACGTGGTCGAGGTTTCGCCGCCCTATGACACCTCAGGTGCGACAGCGATTGCAGGCGCACATGTGGCGACGCAAATCATTTGCCTGCTGGGATGGAACAAGCTGAATCCTTAACCTTTGGTTAGCCATCTTTCCGGTATCAGGTTAGCAGCAGGGCAGGACGGAAGACATAACGGCATGACACAATTCAACCAACCAATCAGCGGTAACGATCTGGCGCGTTTTTCCGGCCCAAACACGTTTATGCGCCTGCCGCAGGCGGATACGTTGGCCGGATTGGATGTGGCCGTAATAGGCATCCCGATGGACATTGGCACCTCTTGGCGGTCGGGGACACGGTTCGGACCGAAACAGATCCGCAGCGAAAGTGCGATGCTGCGGCCTTACAATATGGCCACCTTTGCGGCCCCCTTCGACAGCCTGCAAATCGCCGACATCGGCGATCTGGCGATCAACACCTTTTCGCTGTCCGACAGCCTGAGGATCATCAAGGAAAGCTATGACGCGATTCTGGCGCAGGGTGTGACACCTGTGGCGATGGGGGGCGATCACTCGATCACCTTGCCGATCCTGCGGGCCATAGCCGCGAAACACGGGCCTGTGGCGCTGGTGCATGTGGATGCCCATGCGGATGTGAATGATGAGATGTTTGGGGAAAAGGAAACCCACGGCACCGTTTTCCGGCGCGCCTATGAAGAAGGGCTGATCGTGCCGGACAAAACCTTTCAGATCGGCATCCGAGGCTCTGGCTATGCGGCATCGGACTTTACCGAGGCCAAAGGGTGGGGCTTTCGCCAATACCCCGCATGGGAGTTTTGGCAGCAGAACCTGACGGTCATGGGCGCGCAGATACGCAATGAGATCGGGGATCATCCGGTCTATATCACCTATGACATTGACAGTCTGGACCCGTCTTTCGCCCCCGGAACCGGCACGCCCGAGATCGCCGGGTTAACCACACCGCAAGCGTTGCAACTGATCCATGCCTTGGGCGGGACAAATGTGGTTGGGTGTGATCTGGTCGAGGTTTCTCCGCCGTATGATCCCTCTGGCAATACGGCGCTGACCGCTGCCAATCTGCTGTTTGAACTGCTGTGCATATTGCCCGGAGTGACGTCACGGTAGGGATCACGGCAGTCTCTTGTTTGCTATGCGGAACTGCATATGGTTCCGCAATCTAACAGAGTGGAAAAGATGAAAATGGCGCTGTGGCTGATTGCGGGTCTGATTGTCCTTGTGGGGGCGTATATACGGCTTGCGCCGTCTGATCCCGCCATCTGGCACAATACCCCCGTCGGCGACGCGAACAGGGACCTCCGTGGTGGCGTCGTGCGAGTACTTGAAACGGGGCCGGACGGGTTGGCGCAGTTGAACGAAATCGCTGCGTCCGCTCCGCGTACTAAGGTTCTGGCCGGGTCAATTGATGACGGGATGGTCACCTATATCACCCGTACCAAAGTGATAGGTTTTCCAGATTATACAACCGCCCAGCAGAACGGCGATACACTGCGCATCTATGGCAGGTTGCGCTTTGGTCGCTCAGATTTTGGGGTAAACCGAAACCGCGTTGATGGCTGGCTCGCGCGGATGCAGCCCTGAGGACAGGCATCCTTCCTGTACCTCGCGCCACATCGGAACGTTCAGTGACATCTGACATTGTGCAGTGAAAATGCGACCGTCGACCTGCAGGCAGATCATCTCACCCAATTCAACGCGTGACCCGGATTTGTCAGTGCAATAGCAGTCCTGTACCTTGCCGCCGGGACCGACGACATCGGCCATCGCGGGCGTCGCAAAAAGCGATAGAACCAGAACCAACCGTCTCATGCGGGGCAGCTTAGCATACGGACAGCCCTTGACCATAGCCCCGGATTAAGAGACACCGCCAGGATGATCCCCGAAGAACGCCTCGAACAGATAACTCAGCGATTCCAATACCTCGAAGCAGCCATGGCAGATGGTGCTTTGGGCGGCGATATTGCTGTACTGGCCAAGGAATATTCGGACCTCAAGCCCGTGGTCGATCAGATCATGGCTTGGCGCCAGCTGGTCACTGACCTTGCCGAGGCCGAGGCGATGCTGGCCGATCCTGATATGAGGGAGCTGGCCGAAGAGGAAATCCCCGACCTGCAGGCCCAAATTCCCGGTGCAGAACACGCTCTGCAACTGGCCTTGTTGCCTAGGGATGCAGCCGATGCGCGCCCGGCCATGCTGGAAATCCGTCCTGGAACCGGCGGTGATGAGGCCGCGCTTTTTGCGGGCGACCTGCTGCGCATGTATCAGCGGTATTCCGAAGCGCGCGGTTGGAAATTCGAGATTATCGAGGAGCAGGCGTCGGATCTAGGCGGCATCAAAGAGGTGGTTGCCCATATCAAAGGCGACAACGTCTTTGCCCGTTTGAAATACGAATCTGGCGTTCACCGGGTGCAGCGGGTGCCGGAGACCGAAAGTGGCGGGCGCATTCATACCTCGGCGGCGACGGTGGCGGTTCTGCCCGAGGCCGAGGATGTCGATATTCAGATCGACGCCAATGATATCCGTATCGACACGATGCGCAGCTCGGGTGCGGGTGGGCAGCACGTGAACACCACCGATTCGGCCGTGCGGATTACACACTTGCCCACCGGGCTTGTGGTGACCAGCTCCGAGAAATCTCAACACCGCAATCGCGAGATCGCGATGCAGGTTCTGAAGACTCGACTCTATGATCAGGAGCGTCAGCGGATTGACAGCGAACGCTCGGCAGATCGGGCGAACCAGGTCGGGTCTGGCGACCGGTCGGAACGGATCAGGACCTATAATTTCCCGCAAGGCCGCATGACGGACCACAGGATCAATCTGACGCTGTACAAGTTGGATCAGGTGATGCAGGGCGATCTGGATGAGGTAATCGACGCATTGACCGCGGATGATCAGGCGCGTCTCCTGGCCGAGATGGCGCAATGACCGGCGGCCAGACAGCGGCTCAGGCCATGGTGGCCGCTACGGCAAGATTGCGTGCGGCTGGTGTGGCTGATCCGGCGCGAGATGCGCGGGTTCTACTCGCCCACGCCGCCCGGATCGAAGCAAGTCGCGTGACACTGATTACACCCGAAGAGCTTTTACCGGATATTGCTGAGCGATACGAGCAACTGATCTCGCTTCGGGTCATTCGTGTGCCCGTTTCTCATCTGTTGGGGGAACGTGAGTTTTACGGCCGTCGGTTCAAAGTTAGCCGGGACGTGCTGGATCCACGCCCGGAAACAGAGGTTCTGATCGAGGCCGCGCTGAGCGAACCCTTTGACTATGTCCTCGATCTGGGGGTTGGATCGGGGTGCATCCTGATCACATTGCTGTCCGAACGCACCAGTGCATCGGGTATTGGTGTGGATCTGAGTGAGGCGGCCTGCCTACAGGCCAGTGCAAATGCCGTGCAACACGATGTTCAGAACCGGATCGAAATTAAGCAATCCGATTGGTTTGGAGACATTGAAGCTAAATTTGACCTGATTGTTTCAAACCCGCCCTATATTTCCCTTCCGGAAATGGACACCCTGGCACCTGAAGTGCGGGACCATGAGCCGCGGATGGCATTGACAGACGAAGGTGACGGCTTGGGGGCCTACCGCAGGATTGCTGCCGCCGCCCCGGATTTTCTATTGCCCCATGGTCGGTTACTTGTCGAAATCGGACCCGAGCAAGGGCAAAGCGTCGCATCTTTGTTCGACGCAGCAGGATTGACAGACGTACGGATCATTCCCGATCTGGACGGTCGCGACCGCGTCGTTTTCGCCAGAATGCCTTCATGACGGAACATTCTGAGGCCGAAATGCGCCGATTGATATAAAAAAGGTACAAAAATTGGGACAAACCTCTTGTCTGCACGCTCTGGACGTGTTTACTCAGGTGTAGTCAGAGAGGTTGACGCTGTTACAGCGGGCCCCTGACGCCAAGCCCAAAAAAGCCGACATCGTGTCATAGCTAAGCCCTTGAGCAGTGCAAGACGCGAACTGATCGGCAGCGAACGACAAGGCTGACTAAAGTAGATGAGATCTTCCAAATCCCGCTCTCGGGCAAAGAATAACCGCAATCGTCCTTCTGGCGGCAACGTCGTAAACCGAGTTTTCGACAGTTCGGGCCCAGAGGGCAAAGTGCGTGGCACGCCGCAACAGATTATTGATAAATATAATCAGCTTGCACGCGATGCTCAGTTGTCTAACGACCGTGTAGCTGCCGAAAACTTTCAGCAGCACGCCGAACATTACCTGCGTTTGCTTAGCGAAGCTCAGCGTGAAATGGATGCACGCCGTGAGGAGCAAGAGCGTCAGAATCGCGAACGCCAGGCTGAACGAGATCGTGAGCGTGCCGAGCGTCAGGAACGCGAAACCGTCCGCCAGTCGGACCCCGCTGAGGCACCTCAACCTGATGTGATGGGGTTTGCCGCTGACGCAGCTGCTCCGGAATCCGGGCTTGTAGAAACGCCTGAAAGCAAAAGCCCTGAAGAGGCCGAGAAAAAAGAAAAACCGGCCCGTCGGCCTCGGGCGCGCAAGCCCAAAGCCGCACCTGCTGCGACTGAGGACGCGCCCTCTGGCAACGGTGATACGCCTGAAGCGGCAGAGTAAATCAGCCAGTATAGAAAAGAAAAACCCTGCGGTCTGTTAGGCCGCAGGGTTTTTTGTTTCAGGATCTTTTGACTTCGCGGGCCAATGCGCAGAACGCTTCTAAAGGCACTTGTTCCGCACGTTCAGTGGGTTTGATCCCGGCGGTTATCAGGCGGTCTTCGATATCGGGTGCGACGCCTTTCAGTGAAGCCCGCAGCATCTTGCGGCGCTGATTAAATGCGGCGGCAACCACGCGGGACAGGGTGGCAGGGTCAGCCGGATATCGTGGTTGCGGCAGGGCGGTTAGGTGGACCACAGCGCTTGATACCTTGGGGGGCGGGGTGAACGCGCCGGGTGGCAGTGACATGGCGATGCGCGCGTCGGCCCGCCATTGGGCAAGGATGGCCAAGCGGCCATAGGCTTTTCCGCCGGGCTGGGCGACGATCCGTTCCGCCACTTCGCGCTGAAACATCAGGGTCAGGCTTTGCCAGAACGGAGGCCATTGCGGCGGGGTCAGCCAGCGGACCAGCAACTCGGTGCCGACATTGTAGGGCAGGTTCGCCGCCACACGGATCGGAGGGGTCAGATGCGTAAGCGGATCAATCTCAAGCGCGTCACCGTTGATGACCTCAAGCTTGCCGGGATAGGCGGCGCCGATGTCATTCAGGGCAGCGATACAGCGGGTGTCTTTTTCAACTGCAACAACCTTGCGCGCACCTTCTGAAAGTAGCCCACGGGTCAGCCCGCCGGGGCCGGGGCCGATTTCCAGAACATCGCATTCCGCAAGATCTCCGGCCTGCCGCGCGATCTTGGCGGTCAGGTTCAGATCCAGCAAAAAGTTCTGGCCCAGCGACTTGCGAGCCGAGAGTTGATGCGAGGCGATAACCTCGCGCAGAGGAGGAAGGTTGTCGATAGTGCTCATGATCCGATCACCGTGGCGCGGTTTGATAGGAGAGTGCCAGAGAATTTTTACCTCTGGCCGGGATATTTTCAGCCTGCTGAAGGATCAAGAGCTTTGTGCCATCTGCTGGGCAAGTTTCAGCGCTTCGATCAGGCTGGTGGGGTTTGCAAGGCCTTGTCCCGCAATGTCCAATGCAGTCCCGTGATCGGGTGAGGTTCGGATAAATGGTAGGCCTAGGGTAACGTTCACACCGCGATCGAAATCCAGCGTCTTGATCGGAATCAGAGCCTGATCGTGATACATGGCGATGGCGGCGTCATAGCGCGCGCGCGCTGCGGCGTGGAACAATGTATCCGCGGGGTGCGGGCCGGTTACGGTATACTCTTTGCGGGGCAGCTCCGCGATCAGCGGCGCAATCCAGTCCAGTTCTTCTTGTCCCATCTTGCCGCCTTCACCGGCATGCGGGTTGAGGCCCGCGACGGCTATCCGCGGGGTGGCAATACCGAACTGTGATTGTAGTCCCTGGGCGGTGATTTCGATGGTTTCCCGCAAAAGCTCGGGCGTAAGCTCGCAAGGAACGCGTGAGAGCGGGATGTGGATGGTTGCTGGTACAACGCGCAGCTGGTCGCTCGCCAGCATCATCACAACACGTTGGGACCCAGCCAAGGCGCCCAGAAATTCAGTATGGCCGGGGAATGAGAAACCTGCCCCGTCGATAAGTGCTTTCTTGTGGATCGGTGCGGTACATAGCGCCGATGCAGAACCGGACTGAACCAGCGCCACGCCGGTTTCAATGGCAGTGACAACTGATCTGGCGTTGGCTGGATTAGGGTGCCCAGACCGGTTGGGGGCTGGAAAGTCCAGTTGCAGTACGGGCAGGGCAGAGCCACAGATCTCGACCGCCTGAGAGGCGTCGCTGATCTGTACCGACGGTGTCTCGGGCGGCAAATGCGCGGCATCGCCAATATAGAAGAAAGGGCAGGTGGTTCTAAGGCTGGCCCAGGCTTTTGCGGCGATCTCGGGCCCAATTCCGGCCGGGTCGCCGCAGCTGAGCGCGATTGGCTTCATTGTTCAACAATAGTTGCGTCGGCACGCATTTGCCCCAACAGGCTTTCTGCAAGTGTTTGCAGCCTTTGCTGGGTCAGAGCATTGGCGACATCTGCACGCGTTGTCTCTTCGCCAAGGTTGCGGGTACGTGTGCACAACATCACAAAAGCCAGTGTTTGGCCGTTGTTACGGGTCAACGTGGTTGAAACTTCGTTCAGGTCCAGTTTGGCTAGTTCCAATGCGATATCGCGCGGGATTTCCGACGGTTTGCTGACATTCCGCTCTAAGACTTCTGCTGGCTTGTTTTGCACGATACCGTACAGATCATCGCAAGTGTCTATTTCTTCTTTCAGCTTTTCGGCTGCGGCCAGTGTTTCCGCGCTACGACCACCGGGCATGTAATAGACAGCATAGTCGATCTCGGAATAGGTGGGCGTACTCGCAGCGGTCTCACGCAAACCGCGCATCTGAAACAGTGCAACGGCATTGGGCAGCGGAATGGGCTGGGTGATGTCACCATTTTTGAGCCCGATGATGACCGGCTGCAGCGCCGGGGGCAGATCGGTCAAGTTCAACCAGTCAAGGCGCCCCCCATTGGTGCGAGTTCCGGCCGCCGAGTACTGTGTTGCGGCGGTTGAAAAGGAATCATAGCCCTCGATCAAGGCGATCTCTTCGGCCAGCAGTTGAACCTGTGGCAGGTTTTGTTGGTTCACAGGAATAATGATTTCCGAAAGAAGGACTTGCAGGCCACCACTTCCAGATTGTCCAAGTGCGCGATTGATCTCGTCTTCCGATGGTCTCGCCTGCGACAGAAAACGCGCGCTGACGAATTCACGCCAGGAAATCTGATCCTCGATGAAATCCCGAACCGTCTCACGGTCAACACCGGCATCCGCCAGAAGCTGCAGGAATTCGTCGCTCGAAAGCTGACCGCGGGCTGCAAATTGGTCTATTCCAACCTGAACGTCTTCGGGGGCGACCACGATTCCAGCGTCGCGCATCGCCTGTTTGCGCAGGCGGTCGTCTATCAGAGCTTTGCGCACGTCTTCCTCGGTTGCGCCGGGAACACCCAGAATCGACAGGAATTGCAGGCGCTGTTCCAGCTCATACCAGGTCACGATGTCTTGATTGACCTTTATGGCAGGCGAGAACAGGTTCTGCGCCACTGCCTTTACAGGTGCTATGGCAATCGAAACTGCAACCAGTGCCGGAGCAACCAGCCCGATATGGCTGGAACGAAAGAAACGTGAAAAACCTGTTATCAACTGCATCTTCTCTTGTACTGTTTGCCGCCACCTTCGACAGAATATCCTGTCAGAGCTACGGTAAAGCCGAATTCGGTCGAAGGCTCAATACTTGATGACGAGGTATAGCGCCTGCTGACCGACATGTTAACCTGAACACACTCGTTCCGGTACGTGATACCCAACCCATATCTGATCGGTTCAGATTCGCTCAGGTCATACCGCGCCTGAGCACGGGTTTGCCAGTTCTGATCGATGTCGTACCGCCCGCGCAACCAGATCTCAGAAATCTCATCGTCGACATTTTCTGCGGGATCGGGTTCTTGCCAGACATAGCTTCCGCTGAGGGCCGTTGTTTCCTTTTGCCATGCTGCACGCAGCTCGGCCTTGGCAAAGCTGAAATCTCCGTTCACCAAACCTCGCCCGGCCAGAGACCACCCGTTGGGCGTTTCAAGTTGTCCGGCGATCAACACATCGGACGATGTGCCCTGAAGGCCCGATGTAAGGTTAAAGTCGGGATCAGCATCCGCACGAAAGACCTGACCGATCGTGGCACGCGCTTGCCAGCCCCTGGAGCCATAACGCGCCCAATTCATCCCAACAACGCCGCTGACCCCATCTTCGCGCCTGTCCTCGGCAGGGAATCGGGACAGGGATAACAGGTTACCCTGGTCAAACTCCTGAAACGTACTTTCGTCGATAGGAACATCATTGTCGGAGACATGCGTCCACCCGATCTGCGCGATGGGTTCCAGCAACTGGGTTGCGCCCGACGCCTCGCGGCGAGTCATTGGAAGGCGCAGCGTCAGTGCGGCGCGCGGGGTCGTGCGGGTCACCTGATCGGGATAGGCGCTGTCGTGGCGAATATTGAACGTGTCGATTGACGCGCCTACTTGGGCATCTGCACGTAGCCCCCAGCCCAGTATCCAGCTGCGCAGCCATTCGGTATCGAAGGTCGCTCGGGCAACATCGCGCCCGATAACGTCCTCATTGCTCGTTCTTTCATGGGCATGGCCGATGAAAGCCATCCGCACCTCTCCTCCGACAGCTGCCGGGAAGAAGCGTTTGCGATAGTTCAGGTCGAAGATGCGAGAAGGAATCTGATCCTGATCCTCGCTATCTCGCAAGGTTTTATAGTGGTTTAGGCTGGTCCGGAAAGCGGTATCGCGCTTGATCCTTTCCAGGGCAATTTCGCTGCGCAGACGGTCAAAGTTGGGCAGGCCGTAATCAGCCAGATAGGAATCGTCGGACGTGGTTCGAATGTTGAAGGTCAGGCGATAGTCGTCCGGCAGATCAAACCAACCGTTGGTAAAGAAATATCCGCGCGCCTCGTCCCGTTGAAGGTCATCGCGAGTATGCGCGCCTTCGATTTTGATCCGTCCGTTCTTAAAGGCCTGACGATAGCGATAGCCCAGAGTTCTGGTCTTGCCGGAAAGGTAAGGTGTCAGCGTGAGGTCCTTGTGATCTCCAAGCTTGAAGAAATAGGGAACCTTTATGCCTGTGCCCAACTGCGAGGTGGTGCGGACCGATGGGACCAAAAAACCAGTCGCCCGGTCCAGCGTTGGATCGGGAAGACGCAGGTAAGGGAAATAGAAGACCGGCACATCCAGCACCCGGAATTGCGCACCTTCGAAATAGAGCTGTCGTTCCAACTGATCATGGGTCACCTTGCGGGCACGGATTTGCCAGAGCGGTGGCCGCCCATCCGTGCAGACATGGCAAGACGTCGCCGAGACTTTGCTGAACTGGGTGTATCTGCCGCCAGCACGTGTCGCCTGCACCGAGGCAATTTGCACCTGTTGGTCGAACACCATTCGGGCGCCGATCAAAAGGCCGTTGAGCAAACCCCGGTCGAGTTCTCCGGAATCCGCCAGAACTGTCGTTCGATTGCCCTGATCAATCCGGATCGGTCCTTCCAGTGTAAGCTCACCGCTTTCGCGGTCGTACAAAATCCGACTGGCCGTCATTTTGACGTCACCCTGAAACGCTTCGACATTGCCCTCTGCGATCAGCACACGCTCTGGGGTTATGAAAATCTTGTCGGCGACAAGTAAGGCTGGTGGCTCTTGCTGGGACGCGTCCGTCGTTTGATCCTGTTCCGGCAAAGTCTGGGCCAGGACACCCGAAGGCAAAGACAATGCAACCGCACCCGAGAGCAATAGCAGAGCGAATTTGCGCATCAGCCATCCTCCGCGTGCAACAGCAGGCCAAGAGAAAGAAGGATGGCTGCAAATGGCGGGGCCCAGGCTGCAACGAAGATAGGCAACTGACCGTTTTCTCCCAATATTTGCGCGAAATTACGGACGAAATAGATGGCGAAGCCCAGTAACACGGCCGTCAGCACCGCTATTCCGGTGCCGCCGAACCGGACATGCCGCATGGTAAAGGCCGCGCCAATCAAGACCATTGCGACCAGAAACAGAGGTCTTGCCAGTTGGACCTGAAACCAGACCTCGTATTGCTTGGTCGAAAAGCCCGCCTCGCGCAGGTCTCGGATCAACTGGGGCAAATCGTAGACTGACATCGAATCCTGGTTGGCCAGCCTGTCCAGAATGCGCTGACGTGTCAGGGTGGTCGGAATCTCCAGACGATCATGCTCTTTCGAGCCAGCTTCGGGATTGATGCCGTTCATAAGCGGCCAGATCTTGGCATCCTGTAAAACCCAAAAACCGTCTTCCAACTTGGCCTGTTTGGCAGAGATTTGGCGTGTCGGCTGACCAATCGCGTCGAATGTTATTATGGTGACGTCCTTCAACAGCAGGGTGTTACCGTTGGACGTTCGGCGCGCGTGGACAACCGATTGGCCCTCTTCTGTAGCTTGCCGTAACCACAAACCCTCACTGCTGATCGAAAGAGCTGAGCTGGTGCGGTTACGGTAGGAATCGGAAAGCCGTTGGAATTCTTCGGAAGTTGCGGCAGCAAACGGGTTAAGCACCGCAACCGCCAAGGCTCCGATCAACAGGGCCAAAGTTACAGGTGCAAGCAGGACGCGAATTCCAGATCGCCCGATCGAGCGCGTCACCACCAATTCCGAGCTGCGCGCCAATCCGATGAACAACGCAATCGTGGACAGGATGATCAGCAGGGGCAGCATCTCACCGATGGCGGCGGGCGTATTCAATAGGGTCAGATACAAAAGCCGGCCAAATGACAGATCGACCTCATCAAAGCGCCGTACCTGTTCAATCAGATCGATCAGAATCATCAGCGTCAAAAAGATACAGCCAATGACCAGAAAGCTCTGGGTGAACCGGCGGGCAAAATATCGATCCAGGATCACAAACGCGCCCCCGGCATCACTGCGTTGCCTGCAGCGGGGGCCTTGAAGTTAAGAGAATCAGCGGTACATGCGCCAGCGCGCAACGGCCTATGCCTGCCCCGATTTGCCAATTCGCCCTCCCGCTCTCCGACCCTGCCGGAACTTTTTCCGCGACTGTAATGCAAATGCCCGGCGGGGAAAACTGCTATCTGGTCAATGCGGTCGCCGCGGGCTAGGTCTTGGGAAACAGATTTTCAGGAGTTCCCAATGAGCAGTCTTGTTCCAATTCAGTTTAAGGCTTTTGACGTGGACGTGATGGCGCAGACCAAAGGGCGCGTCGTGATTATTGTCTCGGATGAAGGCAAGATGAACCCAGCCGCACGCCGCGCCAACCGTCTGACCCGGGGCGCAGTCGCGCGACTTGTCGAAAGCGACCGGTTCGAAAAGGTGAAATCCGGCGATGTAGTCTCTCTTGCCTGGCCAGGCGGAATGGCCGCTGAAGCGCTTGATATTCTCGTGCTGTCGCGCCGTGCCGATGCTGCAGAGGCGCGCAAGGCCGGGGCGAAGCTGGCCAAATTGTCTGATCACCAGCCCTTGTTGGTCATGGCCGGAAATCAGGCTCGGACCGAAGAACTGGCATTGGGGATCGTTTTGCGCAGCTATGATTTCGATGCCCATAAAACCCGAGATTCGGATGAAGCCGGACCAGTAACAATCAGTCATCAAAAACATGATGAAGTCGAAGCCGCATTCGCACCGCTGTATGCGATTGCCGATGGTGTCCGGATGACTCGGGATCTGACCAATGAACCCGCCAATGTGCTGACGACGACCGAATTCGCAGATCGTTTGTCCGAAATGAAGGCGCTTGGCCTGGACGTCGAAGTGCTCGACGAAGACAAACTGGCCGAATTGGGTATGCGCACCTTGTTAAGCGTCGGGCAGGGCTCGGTCAGCCCGTCGAAGGTTGTGGTGATGCAGTGGAATGGGGGCGACAAGGATGATGCGCCGCTGGCACTGGTGGGTAAGGGCGTCGTGTTTGACACTGGCGGCATTTCCTTGAAACCCGCCGCAGGTATGGAAGACATGACCATGGACATGGGCGGTGCAGGTGTGGTCGCAGGCACCATGCGGGCGCTGGCCAAGCGCAGGGCCAAAGCCAATGTCGTGGGCCTTGTCGGGCTGGTAGAGAATATGCCTTCGGGCAATGCCACGCGTCCCGGCGATGTCGTCAAGTCGATGAAGGGCGACACGGTCGAGGTCATCAATACCGACGCCGAGGGCCGTTTGGTCCTGTGTGATGTGATGTGGTACGCGCAAGAGCGGTTTGCCCCCGTGGGCATGATCGACCTGGCAACATTGACCGGCGCGATCATCATTGGGCTTGGGCATGAGAATGCCGGTGTCTTTTCGAACAATGACACGTTCTGCAACGCCTTCCTAAAGGCTGCCGGGGCCGAGGATGAGGGCGCATGGCGGATGCCGCTGGGCAAAGCCTATGACGAGCAGCTGAAATCGCGCATCGCCGATATGAAGAATGTCGGTGGACGACCTGCCGGATCCATCACTGCTGCGCAGTTCCTGCAGCGGTTCGTGAAGGACGAAACCCCCTGGATCCATCTGGACATTGCTGGGGTGGCTTCGATTGCAACCGAGACATCCTATGCGCCCAAAGGGGCCACCGGTTGGGGTGTCCGCGCACTGAGCCGGTTCGTGCAGGACAATTTCGAATAATCCAATGGGCGCCGTTTTTTTCTATCACCTGACCCGCCAACCGCTGGAAAACACCTTGCCCGTGTTGCTGGACAAGGCGCGGCAGGCCGGGTGGAAGATAGCCGTGCGGGGAACTGATCCCGCACGGATGGATTGGTTGGACGAAAAGCTGTGGCAGGGCCCCGAGGAAGGGTTCCTGCCACATGGCCGCACCGGGGGGCCGCATGACAGGGACCAGCCCATATTGCTGACGACAGGGGCCGAGGCCGCAAATGATCCGGCTTGCGTGATGGCTGTTGATGGTGCCGCGGTTGAACCCGAGGAAGTGAACGCGCTGGAACGCGTGTGCATCCTGTTCGATGGGAATGATGATCAGGCTCTCCAACATGCCCGCGGGCAATGGAAAACACTGACCGGGGCGGGCTGTTCGGCGCAATATTGGTCCGAGGAATCGGGCCGGTGGGAAAAAAAAGCCGAGGCATAGGGCCTCCGCAGATTTCAGGAGAATGAGCGATGGAAATGAAGCCCCTGGGCCGTACTGGAATCATGGTGACAGACCTGTGTCTGGGTACGATGACATTTGGTACGCAGACATCCGAGGCCGACGCGCATACTCAGATGGACATGGCACTTGATGGGGGCATTAATTTTGTCGATGCCGCCGAGATGTATCCGGTGAATCCCATCTCGAAAGAGACGGTGGGCCGGACCGAAGAAATTCTGGGCAACTGGAACGCCGTCAACCCGTCACGGCGTGGTGAATATGTTCTGGCAACCAAGCATTCTGGGGCAGGGTTCGCACATGCGCGCGATGGCGCACCGATTTCACCGCAGACAATCCCCGAGGCGGTCGAAGGTTCCTTGCGCCGACTGCAAACGGATTGCATCGACCTTTATCAGTTTCACTGGCCGAACCGCGGCAGCTATATGTTCCGGCAAAACTGGACCTATGCGCCTTCGGGGCACAATACCGATGAGGTTCTGGACAATATGCACGAGTGCCTTGTTGCCCTGAAGGAACAGGTCAACAAAGGAAATATCCGAGCGTTTGGCCTTTCGAACGAAAGCGCTTGGGGCACCGCTCAGTGGTTGCGGATCGCCGAAGCCACCGGCACGCCCCGCGTGGCATCGGTTCAGAATGAGTATTCTTTGATGTGCCGGCATTTCGACACCGATATGGCCGAGCTGAGCGCGCATGAGGATGTGGGGCTGATGGCCTTTTCACCGCTTGCCGCCGGATTTTTGACCGGGAAATACCAAAACGGCATGGTGCCCGAGGGTTCGCGGATGTCATTGGTGCCTGAGGTGGGTGGACGTCATCGCAGACGGGCATTTGAGGCGGTTGCGGCCTATCTAGAGATCGCTGACCGCCACGATCTGGACCCGGTCCATATGGCGCTGGCCTGGTGCCGGACGCGGCCCTTCATGATGTCGGCCATTTTCGGCGCGACAACGGTGGCGCAGCTTGGGCATATTCTCGACGGTAAGGAACTTCGCCTTTCTGGGGAAATTCTGACTGAAATCACCGAAGCGCATCGCGCGCATCCTATGCCGTTTTAGGGACGCTGGCCTCGTCTCCGCAGGCGGAGCCTCCCCCGAGGTATTTCAGCCAGATGAAGCAGATCCGCTTAGTGATGGCTGGGTTGTGTCCTGTCTTGCCTCAGGTCCCGGGCCGAAAGGCCGTGCGCTGTGCGAAAGGCACGGGAAAAGCTGGATTGCGAGGCGAAACCCGTCGCCAGAGCCACATCCATCAGTGACATATCGGTGTCCGTCACCAATCTGCGCGCCTCGGCCAGTCGGAGCTGCAGGTAATGGTCCTGCGGCGTGGTGTTCAGGCGCAGGCGGAATTGCTGTTGCAGGGTGCGTGAACTGGTGCCCAGGGTTTCGGCGATATCTGCCAATGGCATAGGGTCGTCCAGTGCGGATTGCATCAGCGTATTGGCTTTGGCGGTCAAAGCTGTGTGGCGGTGCGGCGCACCGGTGCGGCTTTGTGGTTTTGTGGGATCAGGCGCACCGTCATAGAGGAACAGACCCGAGACGCGGGCGGCAAATCCGGCGCCATGGCGGGCGGCGATGATATGCAGCATCATCTCGACCGCTGGGATCGCCCCGCCCGAGGTCAGGCGGCCTTCAGAAACGGTAAACCGGTCAGGGCGCACGTCCACTTCGGGGAAGCGGGCAGAGAAGTTCTCCAAATCTTCCCAATGGGTGGTGGCGGCGTGGCCGTCCAGCAGGCCTGCCTCGGCCAGCAGCCAAGGACCGCCATCAATACCTGCCATTGTGGCGCCGGTCTTGGCGATGCGGCGTAGGCCGGCCAGCAGGCTGGGTGTGGCATGGCGGGCCAGTTGGAACCCGGCAACGACAATCATCAGATCGCAGGATTGCAGCCGGGCCAAAGGTACACCCGGAACCGAAAGCGCACTGGTCAGCATGGCCGGTTCAGCAGTGGCTGTCACATAATCCCAATCAAATGCCGGACGATCCGCCAACCGATTGGCGGCACGCATTGGATCAACGGCCGACGCAAAGCTGAGCGTGTTGCATTCGTCCAGCACCAGCACAGCCGTTTTCAGGGCACGATGTTCGGGCTGCAATATGTTTTTTGCGGATTTCATCAAGTTCGATTCGCATTCTGACAAGTGTTTGACCAAAGCTGCGCCAAACTCGGGGGCGAAAGCAAATCGAAATCCGTGGAGAAGCCTGGGGAAAACTCAGGGTTAACCGGGTATAAGCTGGGGAGAACGCCATGCCTTTGGAAATGAACCGCGACGTCTTCATTACATGCGCCGTCACAGGCTCGGGTGGGACGCAGGATCGCAGCCCGCATGTGCCGCGTTCGCCAAAGCAGATCGCCGACAGCGCGATAGCTGCAGCCAAGGCAGGGGCAGCGGTGGTGCATTGCCATGTGCGCGACCCTGAGACCGGAGCGCCTTCGCGTGATCTGGCACTGTATCGTGAGGTCACAGATCGCATTCGCGATGCCGAGGTCGACGCCGTGCTGAACCTGACTGCTGGCATGGGTGGCGACATGGTGTTTGGCGGTATCGAAAACCCGCTGCCGCTGGCCGAGGCGGGAACCGATCTGGTTGGCGCGACCGAGCGTGTGGCCCATGTGGCCGAATGCCTGCCGGAAATCTGCACCCTCGACTGCGGCACCATGAATTTTGCCGAGGCCGATTATGTGATGACCAACACCCCGGGTGCGTTGCGCGCGATGGGCCAGATGATGACCGATCTGGGGGTAAAGCCCGAGATTGAGGCCTTTGATACCGGTCATCTGTGGTTCGCCAAGCAGCTGGTGAAAGAGGGCGTTCTGGAGCCGAACGCTCTGGTTCAGCTGTGCATGGGCGTGCCGTGGGGCGCGCCGGATGATCTGAACACCTTCATGGCGATGGTGAACAACGTGCCGGACGACTGGACCTTCAGCGCCTTTTCACTGGGTCGGAACGAGATGGCCTATGTGGCCGCCTCGGTTCTGGCGGGCGGCAATGTACGGGTCGGGTTGGAGGACAACCTGTGGCTGGACAAAGGCGTGCTGGCCGAGAACTGGCAACTGGTTGAACGCGCGGGCAGCATCATCGAGAACATGGGTGCGCGCGTGATTGGCCCCGCAGAAGTGCGTGAGAAGCTGGGCTTGGTAAAGCGGGCGCCGAAAAGCTAGGCGCGCCATGTTCCGCCGAGTTCTTTCATGGGTAGTTGGATGTTTGCTCGTTGGATTGATTCCAACGTGTGGCTTGGTAGACAATGAGGGCTTTCGAGCACGTCAATTTAATATTCAACCCGTCGAAGCGGTGAACTGGTCGATCTTTGATGAACCGTATTTTGAGGTTGCTGCGTCCAGACGCAAAAGCAAGGGCAAGCAGCGGCTTTTTGTGAGGCTTGAGGGACAGCCATACCCTAGCTATCAATTGCGTGACCCGGACCGGACCGAATGTTTTGGGTACATCGCAGGAGCAAGTGATTGCTTTGAAAACCACCTGAGCGTGCCTACCCGGCGATCCGAGTCTGCACTTGAATATGACATCACTGCCGCAAGCCCCACAAAGTTTCACATCATCTACGTGGGTGACGGGGAGCAGATGGTTGTATTGGCCCGCCCAGATAGGTCGTTTGCAGTTGTACTGAGCAGAGATTTAACGATCACACAAAATCAACTGACGATTGCGCGTGACGTACTGAGCGAAAATGGGTTTGACCCTCAAGAGTTGAAAGTAGTGAAGTGATGACAAAAACAGCAGCAATCATTGGCGGCGGAGTTATCGGCGGCGGATGGGCCGCGCGGTTCCTGCTGAACGGTTGGAACGTTCGGGTATTCGACCCGGACCCGGAAGCCGAGCGTAAGATCGGAGAAGTTTTGGACAATGCGCGCCGCTCGTTGCCGGGGTTAAGCGATGTGCCTTTGCCTCCCGAGGGGGCGCTATCGTTTAATGATGACATGGCCGATGCAGTGCAGGGTGCCGAGTGGATTCAGGAAAGCGTGCCGGAACGTCTGGACCTGAAGCTGAAAGTTTACAAGGGCTTGCAAGAGGCTTGTGATCCTGGTGCGATCATCGGGTCCTCAACCAGCGGGTTCAAGCCGTCAGAGTTACAGGAGGGCGCGCTGCGCCCCGAACAGATCGTGGTGACGCATCCGTTCAACCCGGTCTACCTGCTGCCGCTGATCGAACTGGTGCCAACTGGAGCGAACCCGCCGGAGATGATCGAACGGGCGCAAGAGGTCCTGAAATCGGTCGGGTTCTTCCCGCTGCACGTCAAGAAAGAGATCGACGCGCATATCGCTGATCGGTTCCTTGAGGCCGTCTGGCGCGAGGCGCTGTGGCTGGTCAAGGACGGCGTCGCCACGACCGAGGAAATCGACGAAGCGATCCGTATGGGGTTTGGCATCCGTTGGGGGCAGATGGGTCTGTTCGAAACCTATCGTGTCGCCGGCGGCGAGGCCGGGATGCGGCATTTCATGGCGCAGTTCGGCCCGGCACTGAAATGGCCCTGGACCAAGCTGATGGATGTGCCCGAATTCACTGACGAGCTTGTCGATCTGATTGCGGATCAGTCAGATGCGCAATCCGGCATGCATTCGATCCGCGAGCTGGAGCGTATCCGCGACAACAACCTTGTGGGCATGATGCGCGCACTCAAGGCGCAGAACTGGGGCGCGGGGGCGGTGCTGAACCAGCATGATGCTCTGCTGAAATCGGGTGCGCTGCCATCATTGGAGCAAGCGGATCTGAGCCAACCGATCCTGACTCTGTCCCGTGCGGTGCCTTTGGATTGGACCGATTACAACGGCCATATGAACGAAGCCAAGTATCTTGAGGCTTTTGCCGACGCCACTGACCGGTTCATGGAGATCATCGGCTGCGATATGGAATATATCTCGTCCGGGGGCAGCTATTTCACTGCGGAAAACCACATTCGTTACATGAATGAGGTCCATGCGGGTGCAAAGATCGAGGTGCGCACCCAGATGCTGTTGGGGCAGGGCAAGAAACTGCACGTGTTCCACAGCATGTATAGCGGTGAGACGCTGCTGGCGACCGGGGAGAGCTTTTTGCTGCATGTCAGCCTGGAAACACGCCGCCCCAGCCCGCCATCGCCCAGCATTGAGGCCGCCATGGCCCGCATCGCCGAAGCGCAGGCCGGATTGCCTTATCCCGAAGGGGCCGGGGTTGCGATCCGGAAACCCTCATGACCTGCCGGGTGTTGGTGACGGCTGGCGCTTCGGGTGTTGGTCGGGCTATGGCAGAGGCGTTTGATGCGGCCGGGTATGATGTCTGGATCACAGATATTGATCGGGCGGCGCTAGATGGCGTGCCGGATCATTGGACAGCCCACCATGCTGACGTGTCGGATGAGGGTGATATGCATGCCGTGTTCGCCGCGATTTCTGATGCGGGTGGTCTGGATTCGCTCTGCGCCAATGCGGGAATTGCCGGGCCAACCAGCGCTATCGAGGATATTGACCTCAAGGACTGGCGGGGGTGCGTTGCGGTCAATCTGGACGGGGCGTTTCTGGCCGCCAAATATGCCGCGCCTATGATGAAATCTGCCGGTGCCGGCAGCATCATCCTGACCTCATCCACGGCGGGGCAATACGGCTATCCTTTTCGGGCGCCCTATGCCGCGGCCAAATGGGCGGTGATCGGATTGATGAAAACACTGGCGATGGAGCTTGGTCCCCACGGCGTCCGCGCCAATGCGATTTGTCCCGGCGCGGTGGAGGGCCCAAGGATGGAAGGCGTTCTGGCACGCGAGGCGGCGACCAAAGGCATGAGCCGGGACGAGGTCTATCAGGGCTATGCCTCGGGCACGTCCATGGGTCGTTTCGTCGAAGCGCAGGACATCGCCAATATGGCTGTCTTTCTGGCCTCTGGCGCGGCGCGGTTGGTGTCGGGTCAGGTGATCGCGGTGGATGGTCACACGGTCAATCCCGACCCGAAACTGTAACCTAGCCCTGGTTGGGGCCTCGGATCTGGCGGATGGTCTGACGAACGGCTTGCCAATCGCGGGCTTGCTGAGCGTTCCCGGCAGCCTCGCATTCGCGCATTTTCATTGCGGCTTCTGCCTCGGCCTGGTCACCGTGCGCCGTGTATAAAGCCCGTGCATATTGGGCTGTTTTCAGTGCGTCCATTCCTGTGGTCCTCCGTCTGTGGTCGGAATGCCCGAAAGTTCGCGCCCGGTGACGATACCACAGGTTGTACGGGGATGCATCACATGTCGCGGGAAATCGCTGCTCTGAGCTGTTGCAGGTGCTCTGGAAAGTCCCGCGCAGTCACGACCGCCTCGCGAACCAGAGTGTCGAAATGGCGGCTGAAAATTTCAATCCGGTCGCGATCGCGAAAGGCCATGTAATGGCTTCCTGCGTAAAACACGCAAAGAAGGGGACCGAAAATCGTTACGGGAGCCGAATACAGCCGTTTGGCATCAAACAGATAGATGCGCAGCCGTGGGTAGAGCTGTTCACACAACTCCAAAAGGTGGTCAATCTGATCCAGCCGCTTGCGAAGGCTAAGACCTTGATAATAGCCGGTTGCATGCGCAAAGCTGTCGATTTCGTACATCGGCATTGCGATCTCGTAATCGGACTGGGCGCTGCGCATCCAGGTCAGTCGATCTTCGGACGCACCTATGGCCTGATCTGCCGTGCGCCCCAGATGCGGTGCGTATTCCCATTCCAGAACGGTGCGGGTCTTGAGCATGTCGGGCAAGGTCGCAGGAACATATCTGATTTTGTAACCCGCTGCCTCTTGGTGCCACTCGAATATGCGCTCATCTACCAGGGCGCGGGGGGCCTCAGTCATGCTCAGCGACAAAGCCAGCAACTCGGCCGCGCTTTCCGGCCGGTCAGACAGGCTCAGCAACCAGTCCGCCGAAACACCCAATGCCGTCGCGCAGCTTCCGACAACATGGGCATTCGGCAACCGTGCCCCGTGATCGGTCAACAGTTGCGATACGGTTGAGCGGTCAACACCGATCTGGCGCGCGAAGGCGCTTCGGCTGATTTGGCGTTCTTCCATTGCGCGGGCCAGGCGCAAACGGAATTGAGCGGCGCGGTCGCGTTTGTCGATTTTATCCTGCATGTGGTGATAAATATCACGTTTGATGAGTTTTGTTAATCATATTCAGAATGTTCAACCTAAGCGGCGGGCCGTATTTCTTAAGCCATAACAATATTATGGGTGACGGAATGGAAACACGACGCAGATCGGTCGTGAAGGCGGTTTTGTGGAACGTGATGGGCCTGATCATCATGTCGGTGGTTGGGCTGGTTGCGACAGGGTCCGCCGCGATTGGCGGAACTCTGGCCGTAGTAAACACGGCGATCGGGCTGACACTCTATGTGGTTTATGAGAGGGTCTGGGCGGGCATTTCGTGGGGGCGCAATGTCTGAGCGCCCGGGTCCGGAATGGGGCACTTTCACGCTGATGCTGGCCTGTTATGCTGCCTGGTTGGCCGTGATCTTCTTCCTGCCCATCTGGTTGGCGGTTCCAGTGATGGGCGCGGTGGCCGCGTTACATTCATCATTAACGCATGAGGCGCTGCATGGACATCCTTTTCGCGCCAGATGGCTGAACGAGGCGCTGATGGCGCTGCCCTTGACCTTATTCATCCCATATCAGCGGTTCCGAGACCTGCATTTGGCGCATCATCGGGATGCAACGCTGACCGACCCCTATGATGATCCTGAATCAAACTATCTGGACCCAAAAGTTTGGTCGGGGCTAGGTCACTGGCACAGGCGGTTGTTATCGGTGAACAATACTCTGTTGGGGCGGATCGTTTTGGGCCCTGCAATCGGGCAGGTTGCCTTTGTCAGGGACGAGTTGCGAGGGGCCGCGCGTGGCGAATGGGACATATTGCGCGCATGGGCTTTGCATATGGCAGGCGTGGTTGCGGTTATCTGGATCGTGACCTTGTCGCCCATGCCGGTCTGGGCCTATGTCCTGTCCGCGTATTTGGGGCTTGGCCTTGTCAAAATACGCACTTTTCTGGAACACCGTGCGCATGAAGATGTGGGGGCAAGAACCGTTATCATCGAAGATCGCGGGATACTGTCTTTTCTGTTTTTGAACAACAATTTACATGTAGTTCATCATCTGAACCCGCGTACCCCCTGGTATCAACTTCCGAAGATCTACCAGCAGGGTAAAGAGGGCTATCTGGCCACGAACAACGCCTATGTATACCCTTCATATGCCGATGTTTTCCGGGCGTATTTCTGGAAAGTAAAAGACCCGGTGGCGCATCCGCTCTGGCCAAAGGGTTGATTTGCGGCGAAAAGGCGGCATGAGCCTCTGGATACCTGTCACTATCGCCGCCGCAACGTTTCAGACGGTGCGGTTCATGCTGCAAAAATCGCTGAGCAGTGTAAAGCTGACGGCCGCCGGGGCGACATTTGCCCGGTTTGCCTATTCGATCCCGCTGGTTCTAATCGCTCTGATCGTGGCGCAGCAGTTGACGGGGTATTCCTTGCCGCCGTTGACCGCCCGGTTCTGGGTGTTTGCCACCATTGGAGGAACGGCTCAGATCCTTGCCACGATCTGTGTCGTCGCCTTGTTCAAACAGCGCAATTTTGCTGTCGGCATAACTTTTAAGAAAACCGAAGTAATCCAGACCGCCATCGTTGGTTTTCTGGTCCTGGGCGATCAGGTCTCGTCCTGGGCGCTTGGGGCGATCTTTCTGGGGCTGACGGCTGTGTTGCTGCTGTCGAAAAGTCCCGGAGGAGACGGGGCGTGGTGGCGACACCTGACGAACCGGGCCTCACGGCTTGGCCTGGGATCAGGTGTGCTGTTTGCGTTTTCCTCGGTCAGTTATCGGGGTGCCTCGCTTGAACTGGGCGAGATTGATGCGTGGTTTCGGGCACTTGTGACGCTGGCAGTCGTTGTCTCGCTCCAGTTCGTCAGCATGGGCCTGTGGCTGTTGTGGCGAGACAGGGCCGAGCTGCGCGCCGTGTGGCAAACACGCCGAACAGGCGTATTTGTCGGACTGACCAGCCTGTGCGGATCGTTCTGTTGGTTCTTGGCATTCACCTTGCAAAACGCCGCCTACGTCAAGGCTCTGGGGCAGGTCGAGCTGATCCTCAGCTTGTTCGCGTCGATCTTGTTTTTCCGCGAAACCATCACCCGGCGCGAGATCGCCGGGATGACGTTATTGGGCGCATCAATTCTGGCGTTGGTTTTGTCTATTTAACCCGTGCGGCGTTCGTCGAAGCTGAGCGCGATAAAGCTGGGCAGGTGATCGCCCATTCCCACGACCGAAGGACCGTTGTCAGCGCGCCGTCCACGGCCTCTGACTTCTTTATCCTTCTTGCGATCTTCTCTTTTATCGTCGCTTTTGGGGGCCTCTGTTGGCCGGACTTCTGTTGGCCGGGCCTTTTTCTCGGGCTTTGGCCTCTCGGGTTTCGGCTCTTCCTTTACCGGATTGTCCAAGCGAGGAATTTCTTTTTGAATCAGCTTCTCGATCGCGGCCAATGCTTTTTCATCGCGTCCCGAACAGATAGTGATCGCTTTGCCTTCGCGTCCGGCGCGACCTGTACGGCCGATCCGGTGCACATAATCCTCGGGGTGGCCGGGGACGTCGAAATTGATCACATGACTGACCGAGGGCACATCCAATCCGCGCGCTGCAACGTCCGAGGCGACAAGCAGGCGTAGTGTTCCGTCACGGAAACCGTCCAGTGTTTTCGTCCGTTGTGACTGATCGAGATCGCCATGGATCGCGGCAGCATCATAGCCGTATTTCTTCAGCGATTTCGCACAGATATCCACATCGGTCTTACGATTGCAGAAGATGATCGCGTTGGTGCATTTTTCGCCCTCGGAGTCGATCAGCGAACGCAGGACCTGGCGCTTGGCGCTGGCCTCGCGGTCACGGCGACCACCTTTGAACATGACCACACTTTGCTCGATGGTTTCCGAGGCCGTTGCCTGACGGGCAACTTCGATCCGGGTTGGGGCCGACAGGAATGTATCGGTGATCCGCTCAATCTCGGGCGCCATGGTGGCTGAGAAGAACAGCGTTTGGCGTGTGAACGGCGTCAGCGAAAAAATGCGTTCGATATCGGGGATAAAGCCCATATCCAACATTCGGTCGGCCTCATCCACCACCATGATCTGGACGCCGGTCAACAGCAGTTTGCCGCGTTCGAAATGGTCCAGCAGACGACCCGGTGTAGCGATCAGAACGTCGACGCCACGGTCGATCAGCGCATCTTGCTCCTTAAAGCTGACGCCGCCGATCAACAGCGCTTTGGTCAGTTTCAAGTGCTTTGAGTAGGTATCGAAATTCTCGGCCACCTGCGCGGCCAGTTCCCGCGTCGGACACAGCACCAGCGACCGCGGCATGCGCGCACGTGCGCGGCCACGGGCCAGCAATGTGATCATCGGTAGCGTGAAGCTGGCGGTTTTGCCTGTACCGGTCTGGGCGATACCCAGAACGTCCTTGCCCTCAAGCGCGGGTGGGATTGCGCCTTCCTGGATCGGTGTTGGCGTTTCGTATCCGGCTTCCTCAATGGCTTTGAGGACCTTCGGGTTCAGGTTCAGTTCGTTAAACTTTGTCATGTATGTCCGGTTGTTGCGGACACTAAAACCTGGCCCGCGCGTAAAGAATGTGCCGGGCCCGGATGGCCATGCGATATTTTGTGCATTTCGGCTTGGCGGGACATAACAAAATCACGGGGCAGGGTCAAATGAAGTCACTTTTATGCTGCGACACCGGCTGACCATGCGGATTTATCGCAACAATTCAGGTACTTCCGGGGAAATGTTTCGCGACTTTTCCATCCAAATCCAGCGGACGGTGCTTAATCAGCCCAAACTTTTCGAGGCGGGTGCGAACTTCTTGGTCGGCGCCACTGATTTCATCATAGAAAGCCCGCAGGCCGTGAGCCCCATCTTCTTCTTCGATCCAGCTCAGTAATTCATTCATGTTCATCCCGCCTTGTTCGCGCGGAACATTGGGTGACATGCCTGGCTGATACGAGCCCTTTTCGAACCGGAACCGATAATGGGCTAGCCAATGATCCCAGTCAGGTGCATGACGGTGGCATAGATCAACCTGGGGCAGCTCGACCTTGGTCGGGAGGATTTCGCCATCCTGAAACAGATTGTGAATCCGGAAATTGATCTGAGGTAAGCCTTTGCGAACAAACAGTTTACCCTGAACATGGCTGAGGAATCCAGCAAGAACAAATCCGCCAAAATTCGGATATAGTGCCTGAACGATCCCATCACGGCCCTGACCAGCGGGGATATAGGCTTTGTACAGGTCTTCGGTTCCGCCCACGGGCTCGATCGGACGAACGCGCACCGCTGCGATATGTTGCGGAATCTCCGCTAATATCGCGCCAAGGTCGGATTGCGGCCAGAGGAACTCGTCCAGATCAATATGGGCAAGCCAGTCGACCTCAGCCTTTCTGTAAGTAAAGCTGGCATTTGCGGTTTGCCGGACCTGATGTTTGTCGGGCCTCTCGCGCTTTCGGTTCGCCCAGTACCCTTCGTCGCAGTTGCGTATTTCGATCCGTGGGTGGCGGTTCAGGACGTTGAACGCAGCCGGGCAGGGCTCGTCCAGATACAAATACATCCGGTCGGCCCCGAGATCGAGGTGATAGGCCGCAAACCGAAGTATGTCCGGGGCCGAGCCCCGGATCGTTGATACAATGCCCCAGTTCGGGACATTATCCGGCATATGAAGCTCGTGACCCTGTCACGCCATCATCTCTTTGGTGGCGGTCAGGTTCAGGTCGGGATAGTCCCGCACGACCCGGTCGATGTCCCACTGCAGGCGAGTCAAATAGACGATGTCGCCGTCATGATCATGAGCGATGTGCTGCTTGTTGGCATTGACGAATTTCTCGACCTCAGCCTTTTCACCACTGACCCAGCGGGCGGAGGTGAACTGAGACGCCTCGAACCGTACCGGCAGGCCGTATTCCATCTCAATCCGGCTGGCCAGAACCTCGAATTGCAGTGCGCCAACGACGCCGACGATAAAGCCCGATCCGATCGACGGTTTGAACACCTTGGCCGCGCCTTCCTCGGCGAATTGCATCAGGGCTTTTTCCAGATGCTTGGCTTTCATCGGATCGCCCGGGCGCACGGTCTGCAGCAGTTCCGGCGCAAAGGAGGGGATGCCAGTTACCCGGATCGCTTCGCCCTCGGTCAGCGTGTCGCCGATGCGCAGCTGGCCGTGGTTTGGGATGCCGATGATGTCTCCGGCCCAGGCCTCTTCGGCCAGTTCCCGGTCGGATGCAAGAAACAGCACAGGGTTCGAGATTGCCATCGGCTTTTTCGATCGAACATGGGTCAGCTTCATGCCGCGTTTGAAATGGCCCGAGGCCATGCGCACAAATGCCACCCGGTCGCGGTGCTTGGGGTCCATATTGGCCTGAACCTTGAAGACGAACCCAGAGACTTTCTTTTCTTCTGGCGCGATCTGACGGGGTTCCGCGGACTGCACCTGCGGCTGTGGACCATAGGCGCCGATGCCTTCCATCAGTTCCTTGACGCCGAACGAATTGATCGCCGAGCCGAACCAGATCGGGGTCATGTGGCCTTCCAATACCGCTTGGGGGTCAAGCGCGGGCAGCAATTCGCGTGCCATCTCAACCTCTTCCAGCAGCTTCTCAAGCAGGTGCTCGGGCACATGTTCGGCCAGCTTGGGGTCGTCCAACCCGTTGATCTGGATGCTTTCGGCCACTTTATTACGGTCAGCGCGGTCCATCAGCTCCAGCCGGTCGCGCAGCATGTCGTAACAGCCGATAAAGTCGCGGCCTACTCCAATCGGCCATGCAGCGGGCGTGACGTCGATGGCCAGCATTTCCTGAATTTCGTCGATGATCTCGAACGTATCGCGGCTTTCGCGGTCCATCTTGTTACAGAAGGTCAGGATCGGCAGGTCGCGCAGGCGGCAGACCTCAAACAGTTTCTGGGTCTGGCTTTCCACACCTTTCGCGCCGTCGATCACCATCACGGCCGCGTCCACCGCGGTCAGAGTGCGATAAGTATCTTCCGAGAAATCGCTGTGGCCGGGCGTGTCCACCAGATTGAACCGGAAGTTTCCATAGTCGAAGGACATGGCCGAGGCCGAGACCGAGATCCCGCGATCCTTCTCCATCTGCATGAAATCCGAACGTGTCCGCCGTGCCTCACCCTTGGCGCGTACCTGACCGGCCATCTGGATGGCGCCGCCATACAGCAAGAACTTTTCCGTCAGGGTCGTCTTGCCCGCATCCGGGTGCGAGATGATGGCAAATGTCCGGCGCCGGGCGATCTCGGGCGGCAAGGTGGGTTGGTTCGTGGCGGTATCAAGCATAGTCGCGCGTATAGGCGGGGAATTCTGCCGAAGCAAGACAAAGAGGCTGGTTCGAATCGTCTGCCTGTGGCAATAAGAACATATAGTGAACAAATAATGGAGAGGATCAATGAATTTGAAAGAAATCGCCGATGAGCTGGTGGCGGGATGCCGGGAAAACCGGGCCAAGGCCAATCTGGATAAGCTGTATGCGGCAGATGCCGTTTCGGTTGAGGCCGTCGATGCATCCGGTATGGGACGCGAGGCGCATGGGCGCGACGCGATCCGTGGCAAGCACGATTGGTGGGAGAGTTCGACCGAAGTGACGGGCGGAAACGTCAGTGACCCGATGGTGCATGGCGAAGACCGTTTTGCTGTGATCTTTGAGGTGCAGGGCAAGTTCAAGGAAAGCGGTGAGAGCTTCGATATGCGCGAAGTTGCGCTGTATCACGTCGCGGATGGCAAGATCGTCCGGGAAGAGTTCTTCTACTAACCCCTTGTCATCAATCTGTCTTCCCTGTCTGCTGGGTGCAAGACATGCGGATAATCACAGATGGGGAGGAACAGATGGATCTGGGAATAGGTGGAAAGCGCGCGCTGGTCTGTGCCAGCAGTAAAGGTTTGGGTCTGGGCTGCGCCGAGGCTCTGGCGGCGGCTGGTGTGAATCTGGTGATGAACGCGCGAGGGGCCGACGCGTTAGAGGCTGAAGCTGCGCGTTTGCGTTCGGAATTTGGTGTCGATGTGCAGAGTGTTGCGTGTGATGTGACTTCGGAAGAGGGGCAGGCGCAGGTGATTGCTGCCGCGCAGGGCGTTGATATTCTTGTGACAAATGCTGGCGGTCCGCCTCCGGGCCTGTGGTCGGATTGGCAGCGCGAGGACTTCATCAAGGCGTTGGATGCCAACATGCTGACCCCGATTGCCTTCATGAAGGCCCTGTTGCCCGGCATGATGGATAAGGGCTGGGGCCGGGTGGTCAACATCACCTCACAATCCGTACGTGCGCCGATTGCCGTTCTTGGCCTGTCTAATGCCGCACGGACCGGGCTAACCGGATATGTGGCCGGAACGTCCAGGCAGGTCGCGCCGCATGGTGTGACAATCAATAACCTGTTGCCGGGGATACATGCGACGGATCGGGCGGATTCTCTGGACGGTGGTGTGGCTGCGCAGCAAGGCATTTCCGTTGACGAGGCACGCGCGCAGCGTGAGGCAACCATCCCCACGCGCCGCTATGGCTCGCGGCAGGAGTTCGGGGCAACCTGCGCGTTTCTGTGTTCGCAGCATGCGGGCTTTATCGTCGGCCAGAACATCCTGTTGGATGGTGGCGCGACCAATCTGACGATGTGACCATGGCGCAAGGGTTTTCACTGAAGGATCAGTTGTTTAATGCAGAAAAGACCGGCTATCTGGCGGGGCTTTTTGCCGAGGCTGATCCAGGGTTCGATGCACAGGCGTTTCAAACGCAGGTGATGTCACGCCTTCTCGAGCTTGAGTTGAAAGAGCGGATGGCGTGGATCGCCGAATGCCTGCAGCAACAGGTTCCGGGTGAGCTGCCAACTGTCGCTCCGACCCTTTTACGGGCCTTGCCGCCGCCGCTGGATCCGAACAAGACCGACGACGATTTTGGCGATTTCATCTTTGCGCCGCTGGGGGATTGGGTCGTGAATGTCGGCCTTGATCACCCCGACCTCGCGCTGGACGTGCTGGCTGAACTGACGCAGAGGTTTTCGATGGAATGGGCCATTCGCCCATTTCTCAATCGCCACCCCGAACACGTCATGGAGCGGCTGGAGGATTGGTGCGGACATGACAGCTATCACGTGCGGCGTCTGGTGTCCGAAGGAACCCGCCCGCGTTTGCCATGGGGGCAGGCTGTGGGGCTGGAATTAACAGATCCGCTGCCTCTGCTGGATCGGCTGCATCAGGACCAAACGCGCTATGTGACGCGGTCGGTGGCCAACCATCTGAACGACATCTCCAAAAAAGACCCGGATCTGGTACTGGACCGCCTGCAGGGCTGGTCTCGTTCAAAGCGTCAAGACGCGGACGAGCTGCGGTGGATGACCTCTCATACCCTGCGCGGTCTGGTTAAGGCCGGGCACCCACGCGCGATGAAGATGCTGGGATATGACCCTGATGCCGATATACAGGTCTCGGTTATGGTAAATGGGCAGGCAAAGATTGGCGGCGCGCTTGAGTTTGATGTTTCATTGGCTGGTGAGGCGAACCAACCCGTTTTGATTGATTATATCATCCATTTCCAACGACCTGGCGGCAAAAAATCGGCCAAAGTTCACAAGCTGAAACAAGCCGCGCTAAGGAATGGAAACCTGACCTTGAGCAAAAAGCACAAGCTCAAAGGCGATGCGACCACGTTCAGGCTTGTTCCCGGCGCACATCTTCTGGAGATTCAGGTGAATGGCCGGGTGCGCGCGGATCTGGATTTTGAGCTGCTGGGCTAGCTCAACCTTTCGTCAGATTGCTCGGCTTTTGATTGCACGGTGCGCGGTGCTGGGTTAGCTCAACATCAGTCAGATCAGGGGATGACAGCGATGAAGCATGAATCGGTGCAGAACTATTATGGCGAGGTCCTGCAAAGCAGCGCGGACCTGCAGACCAACGCGTGTTGTACGCCCGACGATATGCCGGATCATCTGAAAAAGATCCTCGCCAAGGTCCATGATGACGTGCTGACCCGCTATTACGGCTGCGGGCTGATCGCGCCGCTGGATCTGGAAGGGATGAGGATCCTTGATCTTGGCTGTGGCGCGGGTCGGGATGTATACGCCCTGTCTGCCATGGTGGGCGAGAAAGGGCGCGTGGTCGGCGTGGATATGACGCCCGAGCAGTTGGATATCGCCCGCGCGCATCAGGATTATCACGCCGAAACCTTTGGGTATGCCCAAAGCAACGTGGAATTCCATCACGGCTACATCGAAAAGCTGGATGAACTGGACTTAAAGGCGGGGTCTTTCGATATCATCGTTTCGAACTGCGTGATCAACCTGGCCACCGATAAGGAGGCCGTTCTGCGCGGCGCGCACCGCCTGCTTAAGGACGGTGGAGAGATGTATTTCTCGGACGTTTATGCGGATCGTCGCGTACCGCAGGCAATGGCCGAGGATGAGGTTCTGTATGGCGAGTGTCTGTCCGGTGCGCTGTACTGGAATGACTTTCTGTCGATGTCGCGCAAGGCCGGGTTTGGCGACCCGCGTCGGGTCACGCACCGTCCGTTGACCATCGAAAACCCGGTTCTTGAGGACCGCGTGGCGCCGCTGAAATTCCTGTCGGCCACCTATCGTCTGTTCAAACTGCCCGCGTTGGAGCCCGCCTGCGAAGATTACGGTCAGGCCGTGATCTATAAGGGCACTATCCCCAATGCGCCGCATGTGTTCGAACTGGATGACCATCACACAATGGCGGCGGGGAAGGTGTTTCCGGTGTGCGGCAACACATGGATGATGCTCAAAGACACGCGGTTTGCGCGGCACTTTGAGTTCATCGGTGATTTCTCAACCCATTACGGCATCTTCGAAGGCTGCGGTGGTGAAAGCCCATTTGAGGCGACCGGGCAGGCCGAAACGGGCGGCTGCTGCTGATCCCTTGCACCCAAAGGGAGGTGTTGCTATCCCCGCCCAAGCCCGATTGATTTGATCGGGTAAGGCTACGGGGTCCATCGGTGACAGTAAACGCAACTCCTCCGCGTCTGGAAATTCGCAATCTGGTCGCCCGGTACGAAGGTCGGGTGGTGGTTGATGACGTCTCGCTGACCGTGCAGGCGGGGCAGGTGACATGCCTGTTGGGGCCGTCAGGGTGCGGCAAGTCAACGACGCTGCGGATGATTGCCGGTGTCGAGATGCAAGAGACAGGCCAGATCTATGTCGATGGCGCGCTGATCTGCGATACGGTGTTCCGTGTCCCGCCTGAGCGGCGCGAGATTGGCCTGATGTTTCAGGACTTTGCCCTGTTCCCACATCTTAGCGTAGCTGACAATGTTGCCTTTGGCCTGAAGGGTAGCAAAGATGAAAAACGCGCACGCGTGGATGAGTTGCTGGCCAAAGTCGACCTGATGCGTTTCGCAGACAGCTTTCCACATCACTTGTCGGGCGGTGAGCAACAGCGGGTGGCTCTGGCGCGCGCATTGGCCCCACGCCCCCGGATCATGTTGATGGATGAGCCGTTTTCGGGGCTCGATAACCGGTTACGCGATGGAATTCGGGATGAAACTCTGGCGATCCTCAAGGAAGAGGACGCCGCAGTCCTGTTGGTTACCCATGAACCCGAAGAGGCAATGCGTATGGCCGATGAGATCGCCCTGATGCGCCGTGGCAGAATCGTTCAGCAGGGTGCGCCTTACAACGTCTACACCCGTCCTGCGGACAAAGCTGCAGTTGCATTCTTTAGCGATATAAATGTGTTAGGCGCGCAAGTTAACGGAGCTTTGGCCGATACGCCATTTGGTCAGTTTCTTGCTCCGGGTGTGCCGGATGGAACGAATGTTGAGATTGTATTTCGGCCTCAGCACGTCCGTTTGGATTTTGATCGCAATGGCAAAGGTCCACTGCCGACACCGACGGACGGGGTAGCCGCGCGTGGTGTGGTCGAACGGGCGCGTTTTCTGGGCAACGAAAGCTTGATTGAATTCCGTATGGACTATGATGATTCAATCTTGAAAGCGACCGTTCCCAACGTGTTTGTCCCGCAAGCGGGGCGGGTCATGTGGCTGACCATTCGCCGCGATCGGTGCTTTGTATTCCCCAAATAGGGTCTAAAACTGCAGTTTAGGCGCAAGTGGTGCGTGAAAGCCTCAGATTGCGCCTGCGGGTTGCTTGCCGCAGTGCAGGGCTGGGTCTATCAAGGAAAAAACGCTGCGGTGGATGGGGCATATGCGTATTCTTTTAACCAATGATGACGGTATCAATGCGCCGGGACTTATCGCACTCGAGGCGATTGCTGCCGATCTGGCCGGACCGGGCGGTGAAGTCTGGGTCGTTGCGCCCGCTTTCGAGCAATCCGGCGTGGGGCATTGCATCAGCTACACGCACCCGATGATGGTTGCCAAGCTGGGAGAACGCCGTTTTGCTGCGGAAGGATCACCAGCTGATTGTGTCTTGGCTGGTTTGCACGATGTGATGAAGGACGCGCCGCCTGATTTGGTGTTGTCCGGTGTGAACCGCGGGAACAATTCAGCCGAGAACACGCTGTATTCCGGCACAGTCGGCGGCTCGATGGAGGCCGCCTTACAAGGCATCCCCGCGATTGCGCTGTCGCAATATTTCGGTCCGCGCAATTTGGGGCTGGATGACCCGTTCGAATCCGCGACCCGATTTGGTGCTGAACTGGTACGTAAGATACTGGGCGCGGCGCCGGCAGAACAAGGCGATTACCGTTTGTTTTACAACGTCAATTTCCCCCCAGTGCCTGCGGATGAAGTACAGGGCACCCGGATCGCCCCTCAGGGTTATCGGCGTGACACACATTTCTCGGTCGAGCCGCACAGCTCACCTTCGGGGCGGCGGTTTCTGTGGATCAAGGGCGGGTATCAACACAACCCGACTGCACCTGGGACGGATGCTGCCGTCAATCTGGCAGGCTATATCTCGGTCACACCAATGCGTGCGGATCTGACGGCGCATGACGCGCTGGAAGCGTTAAAGTCGATCGAATGAGCGGACTGGACCCTGAAACAACCATGCAGTTCCTGTTTGCCCTGCGCTCGCGCGGGGTGACGGATGCACGCGTGCTGGCAGCAATGGAGCAGATAGATCGCGGCAGATTTGTCAAAGGCCTGTTTGCAGAACGCGCCTATGAGGATACGCCGCTGCCGATTGCGTGCGGCCAGACGATCAGCCAACCGTCTGTCGTTGGGCTGATGACGCAGGCACTGGAAGTACGTCCGCGTGATACTGTGCTCGAGATAGGGACCGGATCGGGCTATCAGGCCGCGATCCTGTCGAAACTGGCACGCCGGGTATATACGGTCGAGCGTCATAAGCGACTTGTGCGCGAAACCGGCCAGTTGTTCCGTGATTTGGGGCTGACGAATGTGACGGCAATGTTGTCGGATGGTTCGTTTGGTCTGCCCGAGCAAGCCCCGTTTGATCGTATCATCGTGACCGCAGCTGCCGAGGACCCGCCCGGGCCGCTCTTGGCGCAGCTCAAAATCGGCGGTATCATGGTTTTGCCGGTGGGGCAGTCGGATACGGTCCAGACATTGATCAGGGTCCGACGCACCGAATCCGGTTTGGACTATGACGAATTGTTGCCTGTCCGTTTTGTGCCCTTGTTAGAAGGGCTTGGGAAGGATGGAGCTTAAAAGAATATTCTGCAAAATGCGCCGGAACCCCGATGAACAGGGGCAGGTGTCGAGGACAATAAAATGAGAGCAGTTTCCAAATCAGCAATGCGCCGCTGTGCGTTAGGAGTGGCTAGCCTTGCAATCCTGGCTGGGTGCGAAGGGCCGCTGGACTATGATCTTCGCGGACAGGTAGGCGGTTTTTCCACCGCCGAAGCAGCACAGTCGGCGACGACCAACCGGCCCGCTCCGGATGCCAGGGGTGTCATCACATATCCGACCTATCAAGTGGCGATTGCTCGCCGCGGTGACACTGTCAGAGACTTGGCCGCAAGGGTTGGTTTGCCTGAAGGAGAGCTGGCGCGTTTCAATGGTCTAATGCCTACAGATACCCTGCGCGAGGGCGAAGTTGTGGCACTGCCCCAGACGGTCGGTTCCGCAAGCTCTGTCGATATAGCGACGATAGCTGGTACGGCAATCGACGAGGTCCCCGCAAATGGCTCGGTCCGTACATCAACGCTTGAGCCCGCAAAACCTGCGGCGGCACCGGCACCAACCGGTCCCGAACCGATCCGCCACAAGGTGAAACGTGGTGAAACGGCATTTACAATTTCACGCCTCTATGACGTTCCCGTTGAGGCGCTGTCAGACTGGAATGGATTGGATTCCGATTTTACCGTCCGCGAAGGCCAGTTCCTTCTGATCCCGGTGAAAAGCCAATCCGCACCGCGCAAAGCTGCTGTGCCTGCAACGAATGTGACACAGCCCGGCCAGGGGTCTCCGACACCGACGCCGCCCAGTGCTACGCAGCCCTTGCCTGACGAAACCATTTCCCCGGCCACTCCGGCACCTGATGTGACCGCCGAGGCACCAACAAACCAAAGCAATTCGGCGCTTGGGCTTCCTGTGAACGGTACGATTATCCGCACCTATCAAAAGGGAAAGAACGAGGGGATCGACATCGCAGCGGCCGCAGGATCGCCTGTAATGGCGGCAGAGGCGGGAACTGTTGCGGCGATCACTGCTGATGCAGATCAGGTTCCGATCATCGTTGTTAAACACAACAGTGATCTGCTGACCGTCTATGCCAATGTGGCAGATATCACGGTCAAGAAAGGGGATCGCGTGCGACGAGGGCAGAAGATTGCCTCGCTGCGGAGCGGGGACAACGCCTATGTCCATTTCGAAGTGCGCAAAGGCTTCGAATCTGTAGATCCAGAGCCCTATCTGAAATGATAAGAATGGCCCCGTCAGGGCCATGCCGCTGGCAGGGATAATCCCAACCCGATGACGGCAGGGTTAAGCGTATGGGTCGTAATCGCTCAGACGCTTTCCCGGCTCGTCTGCAAAAATCTCGGGCAGGGGAAGGACGGTTTCGATCAGGTCAATTCGGAAGACCCGGAAACCATCGCGGAGTTCACACCAGGAAGTCAGCGTCCAGACTCGTCCCCAATACTCCATATGCAATGGCCGAATGGTGCGCTCGGTCAGCACGCCGTCGATCCTGCGGTAACTCAGACGTAATTTTTGTCGTGATTTGATGGCGGCGCGGATCGGGGCCATATGCGCCAGCCCGCGTGCGGCATCGGCAAAGGGGTATACCGCAAATTTCCAGCTGTCAGCCTCGGCAATCACCTGGGTCGGCAGCACGGCGTCGATCTTTTCAGCCAAAGACTCGGCGGCGGTTTTCAAGTCGGGGTCGGCGGCCTCGGCCACGATTGCCATGCCAAGGTTCAGCGCTTCCAGTTCGGCCGGGGTCAAATTCAGCGGGGGCAGGGTGATCTGCTCACGCACCATATAACCCACGCCGCGCTCACCTTCGACCGGAACGCCCGAAGCGGCCAACGTATCCATGTCGCGATAAATCGTGCGGACCGACACCTCGAGTCGATCCGCAATGTCCTGCGCACGGTGCAGTTTGCCGTCGCGCAGGATCTGGATGATGTCGAACAGACGGTCAGTGCGGCGCATGACACGCCGTTCTGACCGCGATCAGGCGGTCATGTTCCATAGCACGTTCTCGTGGCGCATCTGCATGCCTTCGGGGTTGATCGCGGCGATCAGTGCGGGCGCAAAACCCTGCTGCGGGAACTGCGCAGCTGCGTCCTGTGCGGCCTTCATATCTGTCCAGATCACGTAGTCAGTCCAGCGCCCGTCTTCGCCTTGACTGAGTTGACGATGGGCAAACCCTGGAGCTGCGCGTACAAAGGCCTCGGACGCTTGGCTGAGTTTTACAAACTCTTCCGGGGTTGTCCCGTTGGCGAGGGTGAAGGTGACGATTTCTGCAACATGGGTCATGTGAATCTCCGTTGACCAGGTTTCGATACCGCCTACCTAGCCCCTATCAACTGACACAAACCTGTCAGTTGATCAATCCGAGGCCGTAAAAAACATCGGATCGGATCAAATTTGAACGCAGATTTGAACCAACTCACTTTTGCAGGCGGGCCAGCGGGCGTAGACACGGACCCAGATCACATTTCCGGCGTACGGCGCCGACGTTATAGGAGAAGAGAGATGCTCAACAATATTGGCCTTCCCGGCATTCTGCTGATCGCAGTTGTGGTACTGGTGCTATTCGGCCGTGGCAAAATCAGCTCGTTGATGGGCGAAGTGGGCAAAGGCATTACGTCATTCAAGAAGGGCGTCAAAGAAGGCGCAGAGGAACTGGATCAGGACGCATCCGAACTGGCCAAAGACGTCACGCCCGAGACCGACAAAGACAAGGTCTGATCCGGTATGTTTGATCTGGGCTGGACCGAGCTTCTAGTCATCGGCGTCGTTGCCCTGATCGTTGTGGGGCCAAAGGATCTGCCGGTTTTGTTCCGTAATGTCGGTCGTTTTGTCGGCAAGGCCCGTGGCATGGCGCGCGAATTCAGCAGTGCCATGAACGATGCGGCGGATCAGGCCGGTGTGAATGACATCAAAAAAGGTCTCAACGCGGCCACCAACCCTGTAGGCAGCGCCATGGATGGTGTGAAAGAAGCCGCGCAGGACCTGGCCAAAAGTATCGACCCCACCAAGTTCGACCCCGATAGCGAGACCGGTAAGCTGGCTGCCGAACGGGCCGAGCAGGCCAAGAAGATTCAGGCCTCGACCGCACGCGCTGCGGCCGAGCGGAAGGCGAAAGAAGCCGCCGAAGCGATGGCCAAGGCTGAAGAGGCCGAAGCCGCGCTGAAAACCGAAGGCAAATCATGACCGACACAGACGAGATCGAAGACAGCTCGGCCCCATTGATCGAGCATCTGGCGGAACTGCGCACCCGGCTGATCCGCGCGGTCATTGCCTTTGTAATAGGCATTGTCCTGGCCTTTACGGTCGCGGAACCGATCCTGCAATTCCTGGTTCAACCAATCGAGGCAACGCTGCGCGATCTGGGCGATCCGTCTCCGACTTTGCAATATACCTCGCCACAGGAATATCTGTTTACGCTGTTCCGAATTTCGATGGTGTTTGGCTTTGCGCTGGCCTTCCCGGTGATTTCCTATCAGTTGTGGCGCTTTGTGGCACCTGGTCTGTACAGGTCTGAGAAGGGCGCTTTCCTGCCATTCCTGGTCGCCTCGCCGTTCATGTTCCTGCTTGGGGCATCTTTTGCACAATTCGTGGTAACGCCGCTGGCCATGCAGTTCTTTTTGGGCTTTGCGGATGTCAGTTCGATTTTTGCCAATCTGTTGTCGGCGACTACCGGAGATGTTCCAGAAGAGATCGTGGTAGTGCCCGAAACCACCGAGGGCGTGAAGATCACGTTCTTCGGCAAGGTGAATGAATCGCTGGATATCACGCTGAAATTCATCCTTGCCTTTGGCCTGTGTTTCCAGCTGCCGGTTCTGCTGACCTTGATGGGTAAGGCCGGTCTGGTCAGCGCCGAAGGTTTGGGCAGTGTCCGCAAATACGCCATGGTGGGCATTCTGGTGCTGGCCGCCCTTGTGACGCCGCCGGATGTGATCACTCAGATCATCCTGTTTGTCGTGGTCTATGGCCTCTATGAGGTGTCGATTTTCCTTGTCGCCCGAGTTGAGAGAAAGCGCGAGGCCGAGCTGCGCGCAGAAGGCTACTATGACGACGAAGAAGAGGCGGATGCCGATATCATCCACGAAGAAGACGGCAAATAAACGTCGATCATGCAATGAACAGGCGCGCCCATCCCGGCGCGCCTTTTTCATGCGCCACTCTTGTCGCGCCGGGCGGAACATGGTTTGAGACCCTCCAAGCACGACCGGAGGCCCCAATGGATACACAAGCTCTGAACCGTATTGCCGACGCGCTGGATCGCATGGCCCCGGCGCCTTTGGCCGCTCCCGATTTCGCCGCAGCTCCGGCTTTTGTCTGGCATGTCGAACCCGACCGCCTAGAACCGGTTAAGCAGGTCAATCGGGTCGATTTGGATCTCTTGGTGGGTATCAACCGGTCTCGCGATACACTATTGGACAATACACGCCGCTTTGCCGCTGGATTTAAGGCCAACAATGCACTGCTCTGGGGTGCGCGCGGTATGGGCAAATCCAGCCTTGTCAAAGCGGTCCACGGCACCCTGCAGAACGAACATCCCGATCTGAAACTGGTTGAGCTGCAGCGCGAGGATATGGGCTCGGTCGCGCGTCTGCTGAACCATCTACGCGCCGCGCCGCATCGGTTCATCCTGTATTGTGATGACCTGTCCTTCAGCCACGATGATCAGCACTACAAATCGCTCAAGGCAGTGCTGGACGGTGGCATCGAAGGTCGCCCGGAAAATGTGGTGTTCTACGCCACCTCAAACCGCCGCCACCTGATGCCGCGGGATATGATCGAAAATGAACGTTCCAGCGCCATCAACCCGTCTGAGGCCGTAGAAGAGAAGGTCTCACTGTCGGACCGGTTCGGGCTATGGCTGGGTTTCCATCCTTGCGATCAGGACGAATACCTTGCCATGATCGACCGCTATTGTGCTTCTTACGGCGTCTCGGTCGACGCAAACACCCTGCGCGCCGAAGCGATCGAATGGCAGGCCACACGTGGTGCGCGCTCGGGCCGTGTGGCATGGCAATTCTTCGTCGATCTGGCCGGAAGAAACGGTGTTCACATCGCGTAATCCGCCGGCTTCATCTGGCTAAAAATACCTCCGCCGGAGGCATGGCCCAATGGGCCATTCCTATAACAGAGCCAGAATGCGCGCCGCTTCATCTGCGGTGCTGGTCAATGCCTCCCGATCCTCACCGGGATGAAACCGGGCACGCACGGCAGTTGGCATAGCAGCCGGTTCCACGATGTTTACACGCGGCCCGGTGCGCTCAGTTTCCAGCGCCCAGCTACGGGCCAGAGCCATCTGCGCCGCCTTGGTGGCACCGTAGATGCCATAGAATTTCTCACCCGCCTTTGGATCATCGAAAAATACCGCATGGCCGGCCTCACCCAGCAAAGGCGTAACATAGGCGATCAGGACCGACGTGGCAGTTGCGTTGGTGTTAATGGCTTTGGTCCATTCCTTGGGGTCAATGAAATGGGTCGGCGTCAGGGCCGAAGTGTGAACCGCAGTATGCAGCCACAGGTCCACCTTGCCCCAGCGATCATGGATGCCACGACACAGTGTCGCCATCGCATTCGGGTCGGCAATGTCCATAGGGGCCAGGGTGGCTGAACCGCCCTTTGCTTTGATGCGGTCGTCCAGTTCTTCCAACCCGCCGGTGGTGCGGGCGACAGCGACGATGTGGTACTCTGGTGCCAGCGCCTCGGCCAGGGCAGCGCCCAGCCCGCGAGAGGCCCCGGTGATGAGGGCGATTTTAGTCTGATCGGTCATGACTGCGGTTTGAACCCAAGCGCGCAGCGCGTCAAGACAGGATTAGCTGCCTGGGATCGCTATGCGCGTCGTCTGACCGCTTTGTTGCAGCATGATGCCCTCGGCATCAATGGCCACAATAGTACCTGAAGACACACGGCTGCCCAGCTTGACCTCTTTGACCCGGCCAGAAGACATCCGCATCAGCGCGCGCATATCGGCTTTTGGCCCAAACACCCCAAGCAGGGTGACAGAGTTTTTGCTAAGCGCGCCCTGTTGCGTGGCCGCGCTTGTGACGGTTTTGTTTGACATAGAGTGCGGTTGCGGCACGCGGCCCCAACCCCTTTTGATGAGTGGTTGGAGGCGGACTATCAAACGCAACAAGGGAACAAAAGGTCTGGTGAATTGTCCGTTCCGTCACTTTCAAAAGGCAATCGGTGAACCCATTGCGATTGCATTTCCTTCGCCAAAAAGTTGTGCGCGGAAACTAAGCGAATTTACACCGATGCAGGTCGGAAACCGCCCGGCTTGGACCGGGCAGAGAGCTACCGATTCGCCGGGAACTTATCCCGAAGCCAGCTTCGCCGCATTCCAGGATCCGCCGGGCACCTGCATGTCTTCACGTTTCTTACTAACGCGTGAGCTGCTTTCGAGCGTATCCAGATAGTCTTTGCTGACGCTTCCGGTGATGTATTTTCCGTCAAAACACGAACAGTCGAACGCTTCGATTTCTGGATTTCCTTCCTTGGCGGCCCAGATCAGATCGTCCAGATGCTGATAGATCAGGGCGTCGGCACCGAGCTCTTGCCGGATTTCTTCGACCTCTTTGCCATGGGCAATCAGCTCATGTTTGGTGGGCATGTCGATGCCATAGACATTGGGGTATTTCACCGGCGGTGAGGCGCTGGCAATGTAGACCTTCTTGGCTCCAGCCTCGCGGCACATTTGCACAATCTTCTTGATCGTGTTCCCGCGGACGATGGAATCATCGATCAACAGAACATTGTGGCCGTCAAACTCCAGCGGAACCGCATTCAGTTTGCGGCGCACGGATTTCTGACGTTCGGCCTGACCGGGCATGATGAACGTTCGTCCGACATAGCGGTTCTTTACCAGACCTTCGCGATAGGGAATGCCGGTGATCTTGGCCGCCTCAAGCGCGACCGGGCGGGCGCTGTCTGGGACCGGGATGATCCGATCAATCTCAAGCCCTGATTCCTGGATCTGTTTGGCCAGCGTCTGCCCCATACGCATCTGCGTTTTATAGACAGAGACGCCGTCCAACAGAGAATCCGGACGCGCCAGATAGACATATTCAAAGATACAGGGTGTCAGTTTGCCTTCGACCGCCTGGAATTCGTGCATGTTGCCGTCCAGGTCGATCAAGATCGCTTCGCCAGGGCGCAGGTCGCGCATCTTGTTGAAGCCGTTGATGCCAAAGGCCACATCTTCCGAGGCAAACGCAAAGTCGTCGCCACCGCTTTCGGTTTCGCGGATGGCCACCGAGAGCGGGCGAATTCCGTGCGGGTCGCGGAAGGCCAGCATTCCGACACCTGCAATCAGGCAGATCACCGAATAGGCGCCCTGTACTCGTTCCATCGTCATCTTCACACCGGCAAAGATATTCCGAATGGGCTCGGCGTTGCCATTGACCTTGATTGCGTCAGCAACCTTGTCCGCCAGAACGTTCAGCAGAATTTCCGAATCTGACGTTGTGCGCAGGTGGCGGCTGTATTTTCCGGTGACCTTCTCACGCTGTGCGGCAGTGTTGGTGATATTGCCGTTATGAACCAGGTAGATGCCATACGGGGCATTCACGAAGAACGGCTGCGCCTCGGCCGCGCTGAGCGACCCGGCAGTCGGATAGCGCACATGGCCAATGCCGACCTTTCCAAGCAGGGTATCGGCGTCCTGAGCGTTAAACACATCCTTGACCAGCCCGTTGGCTTTCTTTTCGCGGAAGAACTCTCCGGTATAAGTGACGATACCCGATGCATCCTGACCCCGGTGCTGTAGCATCAGAAGCCCGTCATAGATTTCCGCAAACACATCATGTGTTCTGCTTGCGATCCCCAAAATCCCACACATGTACGGGCTCCAAATTACTATGACGATTTAAGTTGTGGCGGTGTTCGGAACATCAGCATGGCGGTGTCTTTGCCTGATACTTCCCATAGATCTTGGGATGCAGACGCGCCCTGGTCGCAAGCGGCAGGCGCGAAAGAAAACAGGTACAGCAAGATCGGCAGCTCCGATTCCATGTCAGTTCGGACTTCACATAAAGCCTTACGGAGGCTGTGTCATCAAAGGATCACATTTGCGATTTGACGCAGGTGGAATTTGCCACAATGGCCGAACAAAAGGTGACAGGTTTCGCAGCTTGTGCTGTCATAGAGGAAACAATCCGAAACAATAGTTTCTTCAAGCCAAGCGGATTTCAGACATGTGGCAAAACAATCAAGGTCAGAAAAAGCAAGAACCGGTAAAACGCCGGTGCCACCGATGCCGTGGAATGGGGCGCGCACCCTGTCAGATTTGCGGAGGCGCAGGTGAAGTGATCAAAAGTCGGGACATTTTTGGCAAGCCCGTCATGTCCCGTTGCGAAGGGTGCTTTGGGCTGAAAAACATCAGATGCACCGTTTGCGCCGGAGAAGGGTTTGTCTAAGTCGAATTGAAAAAGCCCGGCTTTGACCGGGCTTTTGCTTTATTCCGCTGCAGGTGCTTCAAGGGCGGCAGGTGCGTCGGATGGATCGGCGCTTTCACCACAGCTGGCTACCAGTTCTTCATATTGGGATGTTACCCACCCCAGCGCGGCTTCGGGGTTTTGCTCTTCGATTTTGTCGCTGAATTGTTCGAACACTTTGGCTGACCGGCTTTCGTCGACGATGGTGTAGGATTGGCCCGTCATGACTGTGTCATAGACGAAGAAGGCAATCGCCACCAAAAGGATGCCGCGCGCGATTCCAAAGAAAAACCCAAGTGCCTGATCCAAGCCGCCCAGTGCAGACCTTTGCACAAGAGATGAGAACAGTGGGGTAAATATACTAACCACGATCAGGGCAATGGCAAACACGCCAGCGAACCCGGTGATAACCGACAATTCACAACTGTCGCGCAGGAAATCTCCGACAACGGGGATTTCTTTGACCAGTGGAACGGCCTGTGGTGCGAAAATGAATGCCAAAACTGCCGCCGCAACCCATCCCGCGATCGCGAGAATCTCCCGCAACAGGCCACGGGAATAGGCCAGCAGACCCGATATAACGATGATCAGGGCAACTACCCCGTCAATTATTGTAAAACCTTCCATGGCCCTCGCCCGTAATTTTTTCTGCCCCTCAAGGCGTTACCTTAACCTGCTCCGAAGGTTTCGCCAACAAACCCTACCAAATCAGAGGGCCGGGTGAGTGTCAGACCTGCCACAGTACCGGTTTTCCCGCCTGCCGGAGCTATGGCGGATGAGAAACCAAGTTTTTGGGCTTCTTTCAACCTGTTTTCTGTCTGAGGGGCCGGTCTAAGTGCCCCGGACAACGAGATTTCTCCGAAAACGACGGTGTCCGTTGGCAGGGCTGTGTCCTCGCGCGCGCTGAGTAGCGCGGCAGCAACGGCAAGGTCCGCGGCTGGCTCGGTGATTTTAAGCCCGCCTGCGACGTTGAGATAGACATCAAGCCCGGCAAAGGGGATGCCGCAACGGGCTTCGAGCACGGCAAGGATCATTGCCAGCCGTCCGCTGTCCCAGCCGACGACGGTTCGGCGAGGCTGAGAGTGGGGGGATGGGGCAACCAGCGCCTGAAGCTCGACCAGAACCGGCCGTGTCCCTTCGATACCAGCAAATACGGCCGATCCGGGGCTGGGCTTGCCGCGTTCAGATAGAAACAGGGCCGACGGGTTTGTGACTTGTGCCAGACCCTTGCCTGTCATCTCGAACACTCCAATCTCATCGGCTGGACCAAACCGGTTCTTGACCGCGCGCAGAATGCGGAACTGATGCCCGCGTTCGCCTTCGAAATAAAGAACGGTATCAACCATGTGTTCAACCACGCGGGGGCCAGCGATCTGACCATCTTTGGTGACATGGCCAACCATGATGATTGAAACTCCGTGTCGTTTCGCAAACGTGGTCAATTCATGTGCTGCGGCGCGGACTTGTGACACTGAACCCGGTGCGCTGTCGACGTTGTCGGCCCACATGGTTTGAATTGAGTCGATGATTGCGAGACCGGGTTTCTCGGCTTCCAACGTGGTGAGGATGTTACGCAGGTTGGTTTCGGCGGCCAGTTGCACGGGCGCATCTTCAAGCCCTAACCTGCGCGCGCGCATCCTAACCTGCGCGCTGGCTTCCTCGCCCGAGACGTAAATGGTTTTCACACCTGCACGCGAGAACCGGGCCGCGGCCTGCAGCAAAAGGGTGGATTTGCCGATGCCCGGATCCCCACCTACCAGCAAGGCCGAGGCGGGGACGAGTCCGCCTCCCAGCACGCGATCCAGCTCCTCGACCCCGCAGAGCGTGCGGGGAGGGGGAGTTTCCTCGGTCGACAGGTCCGTGAGTGTGATAGACTGGCCGCGCTTACCACCGAGGGATTTTTTGGCCGGGCCAGCCGAAAGGGGTACGTCTTGCGTGATGGAATTCCATTCACCGCAGCCGTCACAGCGCCCGGACCACCGTGAATGAGTGGCTCCGCAGGCCGAGCATGAAAAAGTTATCTTTGCCATGACGCCCTTGGTGCCCGAGGAATGGCGGTTCTTCAAGCCCTCGTGAGCCTTCATCTCGGCCGGTAGCGCGCCATATCCTTAGGCCCGTTTGGGCCATTGTCCAAAGCGGGCGCCGTCGCGCCTATTCGGCGGCGCGAGGTGGCGACATAGCTATGACGCTCGACGGCTTCGATGCACCGTCCTTGGGCTGCTGCAGTTGCGCTGACAGTTCCGGCAACAGTTCGAAAAGTTCGTCGCGCAGGCGGGTTAGCTGAGAACGAGCGATGGATTCCTCGATTTCAACATCATGGGTCCACTGGCGCAGCTCGTGCTGAATGGTTTGCGCCTCTTCCAGCCGTTGCTGAAACAGTTCGATCTCTTCCTGGCGTTGCTGCAGGAATGTGCGGGCACGGGCGATGCGGGTATCCCCGTAAGTTTCGGCCAGTTCTTGGCTTATCTGGCTCATTTGCGCGGCCAACTCCAGAATCTCTGGTTCGAGCGATTGCAGGTTGGGATGTTGGCGCAGGAAGGCCATCCGCTCTTTGACCGCATCAAATTCGGACGACAGGATAAATGCCCCGCTGCGGTCCTGCGCATGGGCCAGCTGATAGGCATGGGCGATGTCGTGCATGTTCAGCGCAAATTTACGGTGCGCGTTTTCCAGCGCCATCATCCGGGCATTCGCAGGAAGGTAGAAGGCCAGCATCAGGATCAGAGCGGTCAGGCCAATCTGAACATAGATCCCGGCGTCGATGATGGTACCGCCTGCCAGTCCGGCTTGCATGGAAAGCCATGGCAGCACGCCCAGGGCGGATAGCATAGTGGTTGCGACGGCCAGAAAAGCCGCGGAACAAATCAGAAAAAATGTCAGTCGTAAAAATGCGTTTTGAAACTGTAATGTTAACGTGTGGAGTGCGGTCATGTTCGACGATCTCCTTCTCAAACCGATACATATCGGGCCGAAGCGGACAAAGGTTGAACATAATTTTTGATCCGCTACGGACCGATCACTACAAGAAACTGGCTGCTCGAAATATTAAGATGATACTCAGATAAGCGTTTTCAATCAATTAGGTCTGATGATTTCGTGATCTGGATGTCATCTCGGTAATAATACCCAAGCCGATTGAGGCCAAAATACAGGCCGTAAACAGGTAAAGCCCCCAGGCGGTTTCGATGGTCGCGTAAGAGATGCCCTTGGCCAGCGTGATGTAGAGAGCGATCAGGAAAATGTCGGCCATCGCCAGCTTGCCGAGGATGTTCAGCGCAGGTTGAACGCGCGCATCCAGCAGGTCCCATTGGATCAGGGCGGTGCCGATGGTTTTCAGATAGGGGGCAAAAAGGGCGAAGACGGTGACGATCAGCGCGAGGAAGATATCGGACTTCCAAAGGGACTGGAGCCCGGTGATGACGCTGATTTCAGAAAGGCCAAAGATGGGCAGGAACCCCGCACGCATCAGCGGGGCGAACCACGCGATGGGGTAGAGGATCAGCAGGGAGAAGGTGACGAGGCGGAGGGTCATTATAGATACTCTTCGGAACTTTTCGATGAGGTGAATATTTCACCTCAGTCTGTATTGTGCCTATACCGATATCCGAAACGCTATTGATACACATCACTTTGTTTACGAAAAGAATTTATATGGCTGAACCTGTTATAAAAATTGTCGAAGGCCCGTCCCCAACCCAGAAGGGGGTCAGCGAGGCTATAACTGTTGGCCTCGCGGGGGTTCTTTCAGCGGGAAGTGTCGCTGCAGACATTATGCCATTTGATCGCGAACAGTTGTTTGGCGTAATGCATTTTCGCCTCCAGGAAGCGCTGCAGGCGCAACGCAGGGCGCGTTGGTTCGGTGGAAAAATTTACAATCGATTTTCAGGGCAAGATCCCAATTACGTTCTGTTTTCGGGAACTCATCTGGGTCAAACATTGGCGCTTGCCCGGATTCAGACGCCAGATTTTGTGGTCCCGCGTGGGAAATACTTGCTGCGGCTAGATTATGTAAAAGAAGCCTACGAGAACTTGAAACAAGAAAGGAAAGGTGCGCCTGTCTAACGAACCGCCTCGATCGGCCCTTCAGCACTCCCGCTGATGAACTGTTCCACATAGGGATCACCCGAGGCGTCCATTTGCCCGACGGGGCCGGTCCATTGGATAACGCCTCCGTGCAGCATGGCGACGTTGTCGGCAATCGCGCGGACCGAGCTCATGTCGTGGGTGATGGTCATCGCGGTGGCGCCCATTTCGGTAACGATCTCGCGGATCAGGTCGTTGATGACACCGGACATGATGGGATCAAGGCCGGTGGTGGGCTCATCGAAGAAAATGATCTCGGGCTCGGCGGCGATGGCGCGGGCCAGGCCCACGCGTTTTTGCATACCGCCCGACAGTTCGGCCGGGAAACGATCGGCCACATCCGCTTTCAGACCCACGCGGCGCAGTTTCTCGATGGCGATCTCGCGCGCCTCGTCCACGGGGCGTTTGAGCGAACCGCGCAGCAGGCGGAAGGCGACGTTTTGCCAGACGGGCAGCGAGTCGAACAGCGCTCCGCCCTGAAACAGCATTCCGAACCGGGCCAGAAAGGCATCGCGGTCGCCTTTGGTGGCGTCTTTGCCGTCCACATAGATCGTGCCGCTGTCAGGTTTGATCAGGCCAAGAACGCATTTCAGAGCCACAGATTTGCCGGTGCCCGACCCGCCGATGATGACCATCGAGGTGCCCTTGGGGATCTCGATATTGACGCCTTTCAGGACCTGATTAGACCCAAAGGCTTTATGTACACTCTCCATCCGGATCATATCGAGAAGAACACCCCTGTCAGAACGAAGTTTGCAGCCAGAATCATGATTGCGGCAGCCTCGACCGAAGATTTGGTCGCAGCGCCAACGCCCTGCGCGCCCCGGCCCGAGTTCATGCCGTAGTAACAGCCCATGGTCGCCGTGATCAGGCCAAAGGCAGCGCCCTTGGTAAGCGAAGAGACGATGTCATGAAATTCGAGGAAATTCATGGTGTTTTGCAGGTAGGCCGCGGCGTTGAAGCCCAGGCTTTGGGTCGCCACGATATATCCGCCCGCAATGCCGATCACATCGCCAACCGCAACAAGAATCGGCACGGTAATAACGGCGGCCAGCACCCGCGGCGCGGTGAGGTATTTCATCGGATGGGTGGACAAAGTTACCAGCGCGTCGATCTGCTCGGTCACTTTCATGGTCGCAATTTCCGCAGCGATGGACGATGTGACCCGCGCTGCAATCATCAGACCACCCAGAACAGGCCCAAGCTCGCGCACCATGCCAATCGCTACGATTTGTGGCACCACAGCTTCGGCATTGAAACGCGCACCACCTGCATAGATCTGAAGCGCCAATGCACCGCCGGTAAATATCGCCGTCAGGCCAACCACCGGCAGGGACATCCAACCGATATTCATCAGAGCGACCGCAAATTCGCGCGGATAATAGGGGGGGCGGAAAATATGCGAGATTGCGTCAACGAAGAACAGTGCGACCTTGCCGAAATTTGCAAGCAAAGACAGGGCTGTACGTCCCAACCCGCCCAGCATTGAAAGAGGGTTCATTCGATATAGCCCCGAGAGTAGCGCGCGCCTAGAGATGTCAGAATTTCATACCCGATGGTGCCGGCGGCCTCGGCCAGATCATCCACTGTCTGGTGGCCGTTGAGAATACGCAGGCGTTCCGGATCCTCGGGCAGATCCGTTACGTCGATGGTGATCAGATCCATTGAGATCCGGCCAACGACAGGGCAGGGCCTGTCCGCCACAAAGGCATCAATGCCGCCTCCGATAGCGCGGTGAAGCCCGTCCGCATACCCGGCCGCAACCGTGGCAATACGGGATTTGCGCCGCGCGACCCAGCTGTTGCCGTATCCCACACTTTCGCCGGGCTCGACCTCGCGCACCTGAATGACCGGAAGGTCGACGGTGACGACGGGTTTCGCATCGGCAAAGGGTTGTCCGCCATACATCCCGATACCGGGACGGCACAGGTCGAAGTGATAATCGCTGCCCAGAAGGATACCGCCGGTGGCCGCAAGCGATCTGGGGGCCGCACTTCCATCGGTCAATTCGCGGAACACCCGCAGTTGGTGGCGATTCATCGGGTTGTCAGGTTCATCCGCACAGGCGAGATGCGACATCACCAGCGACGGATTAAGCGGCTCGATCTCTGTGCGCAACGCGGCCCAGTCCGCAGGCTCAATCCCCAAGCGATTCATGCCGGTATCCAACTGGATTCCAAAGGCGTGTTCAGGCAAGGCCTGACGATGGCGGCGGAACTGTTCGGGCGAATTCAGCAATGGCGTCAAATTGTGTTGGAGCAGTAGGTCGCTGTCGCCTTCCATATGCCCGGAAAAAACACTTATCGTTGCGTCGGGTCCGACAGCCTCGCGCACGGCGGCACCTTCTTCGGCAGCCGCGACAAAGAAATTTCTGACACCTTCTTCAGCAAGTGCGGCAGAGACAGGACTAGCGCCCAGGCTATAGGCGTCGGCCTTGACCACGGCACCCGTTTCACAGGACGTCTTTGCATCAAGCGCCTGCCAGTTGCTGGCCAGTGTATAAAGATTGATCGTTAAGCGTGCAGTACTCATGCGTCTGTTCATGACATTGGATCGCGTCAGGTCAAGGGGGGTCGCAGCGATAATTGACCTGTACGTTGCGCATAACGGCACCTTGAGGCCGGGAAGCGGGTTGAAACAGCGTAAATCTGCGTATTGAACATCTGAGGGCGCCAAATCACTATTGTGCGCACATCGTGGTCAACCATGATCGGGTCAAGGTGATCGTTCACTAATACCCAAGGGGGCCTGTTGGGATGAAAACATGATTGAACTCTCGTTTGGGTACAAAAACCAGAGCAGTAGGTTGCCTGATTTCTTTTATGATGTGTTCTCTGCTTCAGAGGGGGCCGAGGAAGGACGGGCCATTCAATCTTTGATCAGGGAATTGCTGAAAACCGAGCCCGATCAGGATCTGCAGGGATGTGTTGCGACTGATGGGGGCGATCTTCTGGGATGTATCATATTCTCGCGCCTGACCTTTGATCAGGATCCGCGGCGGGTGTTTCTGATGTCGCCCGTGGCCGTGCGGACGGATCGTCAACAGGGTGGGATCGGGCAGAAGCTGATCACCTTTGGTCTGGACCAACTGCGGGCCAAAGGCGTCGATTTTGCAATAACCTACGGAGATCCGTCATATTACGGCAAAACCGGTTTCCTGCCCATTTCTGAGGCATTCGCGCAGCCGCCAATGCCGCTTAGCCAGCCGATCGGATGGCTAGGGCAATCTCTGTCTGGTTCACAGGCTGATCCGATAGTGGGGCCGTCACGCTGTGTCAGCGCGTTTGACCGACCTGACCTTTGGTGACGGTCAGTAGCCTTCGATCTGACCGTCCTGCTGCCAGGGTTTGACGAGGTTCCCAAAGCGGGTGAACTGTGCTTCGAAGGACAGCTCGACCGTACCGATGGGGCCGTGGCGCTGTTTGCCAACGATAACTTCGGCCTTGGCGTGCAGGCGTTCCATGGCCTGCTTCCACTCTTCCATCTTCTCCAACTCATGATCGCCGGGCTTTTCACGTTCTTTGTAGTATTCCTCGCGGAACACGAACATCACCACGTCAGCATCCTGTTCGATCGAGCCTGATTCCCGCAGGTCGGACAGTTGAGGGCGCTTGTCGTCTCGGTTTTCAACCTGCCGGGATAGCTGAGACAATGCGATGACCGGGATGTTCAGTTCCTTGGCAATGGCTTTCATACCCATCGAAATCTCAGCGATTTCGTTGACGCGGTTTTCGGCCATGCCGCGGCACAACTGCAGATAGTCGATCACCAGCAGGTCCAGACCGTGAGTCCGCTTCAACCGCCGTGCACGCGCGGCGAGCTGTGAAATCGGTAGTGCCGGGGTGTCGTCAATGAACAGCGGGCAGGCTTCCAACTCCTTGGCCGCATCAACAAAGCGGCGAAACTCACCCTCGGTCATGTCACCCTGGCGGATCTTGTGGCTCGAGATTTCCGAGGCTTCGGCCAGAACCCGACCCGCCAACTGCTCGGCGCTCATTTCCAATGAGAAGAACCCGACAACGCCGCCGTCAATCGCGCCTTCGGTGCCGTCGGGTTTCAGCCCGCGCTTGTACGCTTTGGCCACGTTGAACGCCACGTTTGTCGCCAATGAGGTTTTCCCCATCGACGGACGCCCGGCCAGAATGATCAGGTCGGACGGGTGCAAGCCACCCAACTGCTTGTCCAAATCGGTCAGACCGGTGGAAATCCCGGCCATTCCACCACCGCGCTGATAGGCCTCGTTGGTGACGTTGACAGCCTCGGTGACCGCCTTGAGGAAGGATTGAAACCCCTGTTCTGTCTGGCCTTGTTCAGACAGCTGATACAACTGCTGTTCAGCCTCGACGATCTGTTCCTTGGGCTCGCTCGCCACATCGACCCGCGCCGCCTTGTCCGAGATATCGCGGCCAAGCCGGATCAACTCGCGCCGGATGGCAAGATCATAGATCATCTGGGCATAGTCATGCACCGCAAAGGCGCTGATCGAGGCCCCGGCCAGCTTGACCAGATAGGCCGGACCGCCCAGTTCCTTCAGGCCTTCATCCTCGGCCATGAAAGATTTCAGCGTGACGGGCGAGGCCAGCGCGTTCTTGGCGATACGGGTCGCGGCGACCTCGTAAATACGCGCATGGACCGGATCATAGAAATGCTCGGCCCCGATGATCGAGGCGACCCGGTCATACAGATCATTATTGGTCAGGATCGCACCCAGAAGCTGTTGTTCAGCCTCAATAGAATGCGGCATGGTATCGGCGTTTTGGATCTGTGCCGCTGCCTGCTCGATGCTGCTTATCTCGTTCATTTTGTCCCCGCTGCCCGTCCCGAGGTTCTATACGCGAAACGCCATTGCAAGCTATCTGGAAATACCTGTGGCTAACTGGGGGTAAGGCCTAGGGATAACTTTCCAGACAGTTTGGACGCTGTGGTGTGCTTGGCCTATTATGTAGGAAAGCGGGGAAAAGTCACCAGATATCGTATATGCTCAGCCGATTCTTTGGCGCTTATCCCCAATCCATCCACAACAGGTTTAGGAGGGTTTATTGGCCTCTTGCCAGCCGCGCGGGTCGTTCAGGAAGGCTTCGACACCGTCAAGTGTTTCCGTATCAAAGGCTTTCTGCGCTTTGGCCTCGGCCAGAACATCCCACCAGGTGCACAGCGAATGCAGCTTCACCCCATGATCGCCCAGAGTTTTCTCGGTTTCCGGAAAGATGCCATAATAGAAGATCACCGCCGTATGCCCGCAGGTCGCGCCGGTTTCGCGGATCGCATCAACGAAGGACAGTTTGGATCCGCCATCGGTGGTCAGATCCTCAACCAGCAACACACGCTCGCCCTCGTTCATCGCGCCTTCGATCCGGGCGTTGCGGCCATAGCCTTTGGGCTTTTTACGCACATATGTCATCGGCAGGGCCATGCGTTCAGCGACCATCGCGGCAAAGGGAATGCCCGCAGTTTCGCCGCCAGCGATATTATCGAACGCTTCAAAGCCCGCATCCCGCATCACTGTAACGGTCAGGAAATCCATCAGAGTAGACCGGATGCGCGGGTACGAGATCAGCTTTCGGCAGTCGATATAGGTCGGGCTGGGCAGTCCGCTGGCCAATGTGAATGGCTCGCGCGAATTGAAGTGAACGGCCTTGATTTCCAGTAGCATCCGCGCGGTCAGACGGGCGATTTCGGTGCTGTCGGGAAAGGAACTGGGGATCATGGCGGGACCTCTGAGCTGAAAAACCTTCGGGGCTGATAGCCTGCTGCTGCCGTCAGAGTCGAGAGGGCAGGCAAAAGAAAAGCGGGCCCAAATGGGGCCCGCTGTAAGCTTTCATAATGGCTTGGTGATTAGCTTGACATGTCGTAGGCACGTTCGCCATGCACCGACAAGTCAAGGCCATTGGTCTCAGTCTCGGCATCCACACGCAGCGGCGTGACGGCTGAGACCAGCTTGATCAGCACAAAGGTCACCACAGCGGTAAAGACGCCCACGATTGCCAGCCCGCCAAGCTGCGCGGTCCAAGTACCCAGACCGAACAAGGCGATCATGATCGTGCCAAAGATGCCGCCAACGCCATGCACTGCAAACACGTCCAGCGTGTCGTCGATTTTCAAAATGTTGCGCATGACATAGACCGCTTCCTGACACAGGATACCTGCGACTCCGCCGATGATCAGCGCCTGAACCGGGCCGACGAAACCCGATGCTGGGGTAATCGAGGCGAGACCGGCGATGGTTCCGGTCACAAGACCCACCATCGAGGCTTTGCCAAAGCGAATTTTTTCCCACAAGGCCCAGGTCAGGGATGCAGTGGCCGCCGAAAGATGCGTCACGGTCATCGCCATCGCCGCACCACCATCTGCCGCCAGTTGCGAGCCGCCGTTGAACCCAAACCAGCCGACCCACAGCATTGCGGCGCCGATCATGACATAGCCCGGATTATGCGGAGGCGTTGTGCGATTGCGGCGCGGGCCGAGTGCAACGGCAATGATCAAAGCGGCCAGACCTGCCGTTTCATGCACCACAATGCCACCGGCGAAATCTCGCACACCAATCTCGCCAAAAATGCCGCCATCGCTCAGCATTCCGCCGCCCCAGATCCAATGCACCACCGGCGCATAACACAGCAGCATCCACAGGGCCGAGAAGGTCAGAACAAAGCCAAAGCCGACCCGTTCGACATAAGCACCGACGATCAGGGCGGGGGTGATAATGGCAAAGGTCATCTGGAAGGCAAAGAACAGAATCTCGGGCAGGGTGCCGGCCAGGCTGTCGGCATCAACACCATTCAGAAAGGCCTTGTCCAACCCGCCCCAAATCCCGCTTTCACCGGGGCCGAAGGCGATGGAATATCCTGCGACCAGCCAGAGAATGCTCATCAAGCAGGCGATGCTAAAGCAGTGCATGAACACGCTCAGCACGTTGCGGGCGCGTACAAGGCCGCCATAGAAGAGGGCCAGGCCCGGAAGTGTCATGAACAGGACCAGTGCGGTTGCTACTATGATCCAGGCGGTATCGGCTCCATTCATCAGCCACTCTCCTTTTCAGAATGCGTGGCGGGGCTTGAAGCGGATTGCGACTGGGGAAAAAAGAGGCAGAGCCCAAAAAAGCAGCCTATTTCAGGGGCCTTTTTTGAAGAGTTGATTAATTGGGCGTCAAATTGTCGAGCATGCCCGATTATTGGGCAGTGCTGAAAAGTGCCTTTGACAGCAGTGCCAGCGCGTGATCCCGCGCAGCGCGGCGCACCCGATCGCGGCCCAATGCGCCGAATTCGACGGTTTCTGTCATGGGTGGGATGCCGTCACCGGCCACACCAAAACATACCCGGCCTTCGGGTTTAAACTCGGATCCGCCCGGGCCTGCAATGCCGGTAACCGACACTGCCAGTTGCGCCTGTGAATTCCGCAAGGCACCCTCGGCCATTTCGCGCGCGACCTGTTCAGAAACCGCGCCATGGGCATCCAATGATTCCTTGCGGACACCCAACATTTGCTGTTTGGCAGTATTTGTGTAGGTCACAAAACCGCGCTCAACGACCGCAGAGCTGCCGGGGATGTCGGTCAGAGCCGCAGCGACCATCCCGCCAGTGCAGCTTTCGGCGGTGGTGATCATCACCCCTTTCGCTTTGGCGCTTTCTAGCAGGTCGGAAACGGTCACAACCCCAGAACTCCGTGGCTGAACCCGGCGGCCAACATGATGCCTATGGCCGCGAATACCCCGGCAATCACATCGTCCAGCATAACGCCCATCGGATCACCGCGCCGGTCGGCCCAACCCACGGGGCCGGGTTTCAGGATGTCGAACAGGCGGAACAGTACAAACCCAGTTACCCAGCCTGGCCACAGCGCCGTAATGTCGATCCCGTGCGCCCAACTGGGATAGGATATCGCCCAAAGCGCGAGGAACTGACCTGCGACCTCGTCAATCACAATCTCGGAAGGGTCGTGGTCTTCTTGCCCGGCGGTCATCACCCGCGTGGCCCACAGACCGCCGAAAAACACTGCGACTGTCGCGACCACCAGTAAGGGGAAACCGCCCAGAGTATGCAGGACCCATACCAAGGGCAGGGCAACCAAAGACCCCCAGGTGCCGGGGGCGGGTCGCAGATATCCGACGCCACAAACAGTGCCAATCAGTTGTGCAACGGTCATGATTTCACCAAACAAGCTGTTGCAATAGAAGCAATTCCTTCACCACGCCCGGTAAAGCCCAAACGCTCGGAGGTTGTGGCCTTGACCGAAATCTGATCCTGGCGCAATTCCATGATCTTCGCCATCTCTGTCTGCATGGCCGCGGCGTGAGGCCCGACCTTGGGGTATTCGCAGACCAGCGTGCAGTCGACATTCGATATACGATATCCCATCTGCCCGGCCAACTCGACCGCGTGGCGCAGGAATATTTCGCTTGCCGCGCCTTTCCATTGGGGATCTGAGGGCGGAAAGTGCTGTCCGATATCCCCTTGTGCCAATGCTCCGTAAATCGCATCGGTGACTGCGTGCATACCGACATCCGCATCAGAATGCCCCTGAAGCGATCGGTTGTGCGGAACTTTGATACCGCACAGGATTACGTGATCCCCGTCACCAAAACGATGCACGTCGTAGCCGTTCCCCAGCCTTACATCCATATCCGTTCCCAATATGCGTTCCGCCCTGGCAAAATCCTCGGGTCGGGTGATTTTCAGGTTGTCCGTATCGCCCGGCACGATGCAGACGTCCAGCCCGGCGGCGCGCGCGACTTCCACGTCATCCGCTGAACCTCCGGGATGCGCGGTGTGGGCAGCGACGATTGCGTCATAGTGAAAGCCCTGCGGGGTTTGCGCTGCATGCAACCCGGATCGATCCTGCGTGCCAGTGACCATAGTGTCGCTTGCTGTCCACAAGGCGTCCGTCACCGCAAGGCCAGGTGCGGCACCGGGGAAATTGTCCAGAGCGGCCAGAACGGCATCAATGATCTCGGTGCTGACACAAGGACGTGCGACATCGTGGATCAAGACGCGGGTCACATTCATCCCGTTCAACGCCGACAACCCGCTGCGCACCGATCCTGCTCTGTCTGACCCGCCTTCCGCGAGGATCAGATCGGCGCTTTCAAATTCTTCCCAGGCGGGGGCATCCTCCTTCGACAGCACAAGGACGATGTGATCGACTTGCCCGCGGAATCGGTCGATGGTCCAGTCGGCCACCCGACGACCTGCCAGATGGCGCCACTGTTTTGGCGTGCCGCCTCCGGCGCGTTGACCGCGTCCTGCGGCGACAATGATAGCTGCGGTCGTCATGTGTCGTGCTCTCCGACGAGTTAAGGGCAATGTTTAGGGTGCGGTGAAAGCAGAGGCAATCACTCGGTTTCATCTGCTTAAAAAATAGGCAAACGATGATTTTGCATGCTTGTTCATGGCGGTTTTGTTGTTCATATGCACTCAATTCGATATCAAAGCTGCAACTGCTCAAGGATTAAGCACGTTGACTCTGCGACTTGCCGACAAAGATTTGAACCCGCCCGTACTACTGGCGCCCATGGCTGGAATCACTGATCGTCCGTTTCGCGATCTGGTGATGCGCTTTGGTGCCGGTATGGTGGTCAGCGAAATGGTGGCTAGCCAGGAAATGGTGCAGGCCAAACCCGGTGTGCGCGAACGGGCCGAGCTGTCTGCGGATGTGGAAAACACAGCTGTCCAGCTTGCCGGACGCGAGGCGTATTGGATGGCCGAGGCGGCCCGCCAGGTCGCTGATCGGGGTGCGCGCGTGATTGATATCAATATGGGCTGCCCGGCCAAGAAGGTGACAAATGGATATTCGGGCTCGGCCCTACTGAAGACACCTGACCACGCGCTGACATTGATCGACGCCGTTGTCAGCGCCGTGGACGTGCCCGTGACGCTGAAAACCCGGTTGGGATGGGATGACAAATTGCTGAACGCGCCCAATGTGGCAAGGCGGGCGCAGGATGCTGGGATACAAATGGTCACGATCCATGGCCGCACACGTTGCCAGTTCTACAAAGGGCATGCCGATTGGAGCGCAATCCGGGCGGTCAAAGAAGCGGTCTCGATTCCGGTGATTGCGAATGGTGACATAGTTGATTCTGGCGCTGCACGCATAGCGCTGGATCAGTCCGCCGCCGATGGGGTCATGGTTGGGCGTGGGGCGCAAGGTAAACCGTGGCTACTGGCGCAGATGGGGCATGAGCTATACGGGGCAGAGGCGCCAGTCATTCCCGCTGGTAGTGATCTGATCGACATGGTTCGTGCCCATTATCAGGCCATGCTGGGGTTTTATGGTTTGGATCTGGGCCTGCGCGTCGCTCGCAAGCATCTCGGCTGGTATATGGATGAGGCTGGAACACCGGCCCCGTTGCGCCGGGCGGTGCTGACTTCGCGCAACACGGACGAGGTGATGCACCTGTTGAGTGCTGCACTTGGCAGTGATGCAGAGGTGGCGGCATGACCTCGGATCACAGCATCTGGACCTCGCTACCCGTTCCTGCCTTTGTCATAGATGCAGGTGACCGGATCGCAGACATAAACTCCGCCGGTGAAGGGTTCCTGAACGCCTCGCGCAAATCCGTGATCGGGCATCCCGTCTGGGATCAGATTGCCGTGGACGCTCCATTAGAAGAAGCGTTTCTGAGAGCGCGTCAGCAAGGTACGCCACTATTTGTGAACGATGTGGATGTAGGGTCAGGCAACCGCGCGCCGTTGCAATGTGCGCTTCAGATCGCGCCGCTTGTCGGACACCCGGGGTCAATGATCATGATCATCACGCCGCGTGAACTTGCTGGGCGTATGACCCGTGGAAACACGGTGAAATCTGCTGCGCAATCGGCGATAGGCATGGCCGAGATGCTTGCGCATGAAATTAAGAACCCTCTGGCAGGAATTACTGGCGCGGCGCAGCTTCTCAGCATGAATATCTCGCAGCAAGACCTTGAATTAACAGATCTTATTGTCGAAGAGAGTCGTCGTATCGTAAAACTGTTGGAGCAGGTTGAACAATTCGGAAATCTCTCTGAGCCCGATTTCAAACCGGTCAACATACATGACGTGCTGGATCGGGCACGGCGGTCGGCCCTGTTGGGTTTCGGTGCCCAAATGACGATCATCGAGGATTACGACCCGTCGTTGCCACTTGCTTATGGCGACCCGGATCAGTTTCTGCAGGTCATCTTGAATTTGTTAAAGAATGCCTCGGAAGCCGCTGATCCTAAAGGGGGAACCATACGTTTAAGGACGTATTTTGAACATTCTTTCCGCCTGCGACGCAGCGACGGGTCAGGTCATTCTCTGCCACTGCAAATCGAAGTGACCGATGACGGCCCCGGTCTGCCGGAGAAGATTCGGGGCGAGATATTCGACCCGTTTGTGTCGGGCAAGGAAAACGGCACCGGCCTAGGGCTGGCGCTGGTCAGCAAGATCATTTCGGACCACGACGGCTGGATTTCGGCCGAGTCGGTTCCGGGACGAACGGAATTTCGCATCTCTCTGAGGCGCGCGCCGAGTGACGCGAAATAGTCAATAAATCGCCGGAAAGAGCAAGAATAAGGAAAGCACCTGATGGATGGAACAGTACTGGTTGCAGATGACGACCGCACAATTCGGACCGTTCTGACACAGGCCCTGACACGCGCTGGGTGTAAGGTGCATGCAACCTCGTCGTTGACCACTTTGATGCGTTGGGTAGCCGAGGGCAAAGGTGACGTGGTCATATCCGATGTAGTTATGCCGGATGGCAATGGGTTGGAGATGTTGCCAAAAATCGCACAGGACCGACCGGGATTACCGGTAATCGTAATTTCGGCGCAAAACACGATCATGACGGCCATCCAGGCAGCCGAGGCGGAAGCTTATGACTATCTGCCGAAACCCTTCGACCTGCCGGATTTGATGAAGCGTACCGCGCGCGCGCTGGAACAGAAACAGCGCACGCCGTCAGATGCCGGTAACACGTCCCTAGAGCGTCCGGAAGAGCTGCCTCTGGTGGGGCGGACACCAGTGATGCAGGCGCTGTATCGCTTGGTGGCGCGGGTGATGAATACCGATCTGTCGGTCATGATTTCGGGCGAGAGTGGAACGGGCAAGTCGTTGATCGCCAAAGCGATACATGATTTTTCCGATCGCAGGACGCTGCCATTTGTAACGACCACTGCCGCCGACCTGCGGGATCTTGAAGGCCCGGCGCGCGTCATGGCACGGGTGCGGGGCGGTACGCTGCTTATCGACGAGATCGCGGATATTGATGACGAATTGCAGGCGCGTCTCGTTCGGATGATGGACACTCCAGGCGATCATGTTCCTCGGTTCATGGCTACGAGCCAATCGGACCTGACCGAAGCCATGGAGAACGGGCGCGTCCGGCAAGACCTGTATTATCGCCTTTGCGGTGCGACAGTGCATGTTCCGGCCCTTCGCGAAAGGGTCGATGATATCACCTTGCTTGCGGATCATTTCCTGGCGCGTGAAGAACGCGAACATGGCGCGAAACGCTGGTTCAGTCCGGATGCGGTCGAGTTGGTACGGCGCTATTCCTGGCCCGGAAATGTACGGCAGCTTGAAAATGCGGTCCGTCGATTGAGCCTTACAAGCCGCGCCGATGAAATCTCCAAAACCGAGGTCGAGTCGGTGCTGGGCAGCCAACCCGAAGCCGAGCCGGTGCTGGGCAATGGAGAACGCGAAAAGCTCTCGGCTTCGGTCGAACGCCACCTGCGCCGCTATTTCGATCTACATGGAAATATGTTGCCACCTCCAGGTCTGTATCAGCGTATTTTGCGTGAGGTTGAGGCGCCTTTGATTGAACTGGCCCTGGATGCGACCGGGGGAAATCAGGCAAAATGTGCTGATCTTCTAGGGATTAACCGGAATACGCTGCGCAAAAAGATAACAGAGCTCGATATTCAGGTGACACGGCGGCGCAAACTGATGTAATATCGCCACACAAAGCGTGGCATCCGGGTTTCGACCGGGCAACGACCACGACATATGGCGGTAAGTCGCGCAAGCGGCACATCAGGATGAGGGCAGACGGTGGCAACCCGAGCACAGAGCGGGCTGATTTTATCAGTCAATCGGTGGCGAAAATCCCGAAGGCTGCGCAATTTTGGAACTTTGGGTCTGGTTTTGCTGGGCCCGGTGCTGGCTTTGACTACCTATCTGGTCATTGGTCCATTCGATCTGGGTGCAACCGCGCCCTCATTGCGCCTGATCCTGCTTGCGGATCTGGTCTATGTTCTCGTGGTTGCGGCGCTGGTTCTGGGTCAGGTAGGCAACCTGATTGCAGCGCGCCGGGCCAAATCCGCGGGGTCCCGTTTGCACCTGCGACTGATCGGAGCTTTCACGCTGTTGGCTCTGGTGCCGACTGTCACGGTTGCAATCTTTGCCGGTCTGACGGTGAATATTGGTCTTGAGGGCTGGTTTTCCGACCGCGTAAGGCAGGTTGTCGGATCCTCGCTTACTGCTGCGGAAGCTTATGAACAGGAACACCGAGAGGGCCTGACGCAAGACGCCGTCGTATTGGCGCTTTTTCTGGACAATGCCCGGACGCGCGATTTCTATATTTCCGATGCTGAACTGCGAGAGGTTCTGGCGCAAGGGCAGGCGCAAATCCAGCGCGGTCTGCGTGAGGCCTATGTCATTGATGGAAATGGCGAAATCCGATCCCGGGGGGATCGCTCTTATCTGTTCAACTTCGAAAAGCCGACCTCTGAACAGATGGCCCAGGCGACTGAGAATGAATTGCTGATCATTGCCGATTGGCAAAACAGTGAATTCAGGGCGCTTGTGCCTTTGAAGGCTTATCTTGATCGGTATCTCTATGTCAGCCGGGAAGTGGACGGGCAGTTGCTGACGCTGCTGGACGATACCAAGGAAACAGTTCAGTTCTATCAACAGCTTGAAAGTGAACGCGGACGGGTTTTGTTTGAATTCGGCCTGCTTTATCTGGGTTTTGCCGTGATCCTGATCCTGGCTGCAGTGTCGCTGGGAATGTGGTTCGCCGAGCGTCTCTCGCGCCCGGTTGGACGCCTGACCACCGCTGCGCAGCGTGTCGGGGCAGGCGATCTGGGCGTTCAGGTTATCGAAGAAGCCACCGATGACGAAATTGCGATGCTGGGCCGTTATTTCAATCAGATGACCCGACAGTTGAAAGGGCAGCGCGATACCCTTTTGGAGAACACACGGCAGATCGAACGCCGGCGTCGGCTGTTCGACTCGGTTTTGACCTCGGTCACATCCGGTGTTGTTGGTGTCGACCCCGATGGTTGCGTGACGTTTGTGAATCGATCCGCCGAACGCCTGTTGGATTGGTCCCGTGGAGAGGAACATCTTGCCATTGGCATTGCGGTGCCCGAATTCATGCCTTTGTTCGAAAGCCTCAAGGACAGCGGGCAAGAGGCTGTGCAGGGTGAAATCAAGGTCACGCGAAAAGGCCATTTGGAAAACCTGTTGGTCCGCATGGCGATCCGCCGCGGCGAAGATGGCGGGCTTGAAGGATATGTGGTTGCCTTTGACGACGTGACCGATCTGGTCAGTGCACAGCGAATGGCAGCCTGGGGTGATGTGGCGCGCCGCATCGCACATGAGATCAAGAACCCCTTGACCCCGATCCAACTGAGCGCCGAGCGGATCAAACGAAAGTTTTCGTCCAAACTGGATGAGGATGATTGCGATATCCTTGTATCCATGACTGATGTGATCGTTCGCCAGACGAATGACCTGCGGCGGATCGTGGATGAATTCTCAAAGTTTGCGCGCATGCCGGAACCGGATCGGCACGAAGAAAATCTGGTGGGGTTGGTGCGCGAGGCTGTTCTGTTGCAGCAAGCCGGTCAGCCGGATGTCGAAATCGAAGCGATGCTTCCAGATCAGCCGATTTCAGGTGATGTAGACGCAACAATGCTGAATCAGGCGCTGACCAACCTGATCAAGAATGCAGGCGAAGCGATTGAAACGCTGAAACAAAAAGGGGCACCCGAGAACCTCAAGCCTCAGATCAAGGTTACTGTGATCGGCGACGATGCGGGCACGGTAATTACCATTGCCGACAACGGTATCGGCTTGCCGGAAGATCGTGCGCGGCTGTTTGAGCCTTACGTGACCACACGCGACGAGGGCACCGGGTTGGGGCTGCCGATCGTCAAAAAGATTATCGAAGAACATGGCGGGGTGCTGACACTTGAGGACGCCCCCGTATTTGACGGACAGGACCATTTTGGCGCAATGGCCGTGATCCGTTTGCCCGGGAGCAATATTTCCTCAAATTCAGCGCCGAAAAAGCAGGCAATTGATACAAACAAACTGAAAGCAGGCCAAAGATGAGCGACATTCTGATTGTAGATGACGAGCGTGATATTCGCGAGCTTGTGTCCGATATTCTCGAGGACGAAGGCTATTCTACCCGGCTGGCTGGCAACTCGGACGAGTGTATGGCAGCCATCAATTCCGAACCCCCGGGGCTTTTGATCCTGGATATCTGGCTGAAAGACAGCCGGATGGACGGGATTGATATTCTGAAGACTGTAAAGCGCGACAACCCAGACATTCCGGTGGTGATCATTTCGGGCCACGGGAATATCGAAATCGCTGTCGCTGCGATCAAGCAGGGGGCGTATGACTTTATTGAAAAGCCCTTTAACATCGACCAGCTGATGGTTGTGATCCGCCGCGCGATGGAAACCTCGCGCCTGCGCCGCGAAAACGCCTCGCTAAAGCGTAAAGAGGTCACAAGCTCGGATATGATCGGCAAATCGGCCTCGTTCCGGGCAATGCAGAGCCAACTGGACAAGGTGACCAAGTCCAACGGGCGTGTGATGCTGACAGGCCCTGCCGGTTCAGGCAAGGAAATCGCCGCGCGCTATATCCATGCAGAATCGAATCGGGCAAATGCGCCCTTTGTGACCGTGAACTGCGCCGGGATCGAGCCGGAGCGCGTTGAAGAGGTACTGTTCGGCCGTGAAACCACCGAACGCGGGGTTGAGGCAGGCCTGTTGGAAGAGGCCCATGGTGGCGTCGTCTACTTTGATGAAGTGGCAGATATGCCCATGGGAACCCAGTCAAAAATCCTGCGGGTTCTGGTTGATCAACAGTTTCAACGGGTTGGAGGTACCGACAAGGTTCGGGTCGACCTGCGGGTGATCTCTTCGACCAATCGTGACCTCGATGCAGAAATCGCCGCTGATCGTTTTCGGGAAGAACTTTACCATCGTCTGAATGTTGTGCCTATTTCGGTGCCTTCGCTAGAAGATCGGCGCGAGGATATTCCGGTTCTTGCCGAATTTTTTATTGAAATGTGTAATGAATCCCAGGGCCTGCCGGTGCGCGAGATTTCAGACGAAGCTGTCGCGTTGCTGCAGACCATGACCTGGCCGGGCAATGTGCGACAGCTTAAAAACCTGATCGAACGGGTGCTCATTCTGGGTGACGGTACGGGCCCGATCGAAGCGCGTGAGCTGCCAAACGAAGAAGAAAAAGCCGATGAATCGGGACGCGTCGTTCTGTCCGGGGCATTGGCGACCTTGCCGTTGCGCGAAGCTCGCGAGGCGTTCGAGCGTGAATATCTGCTGACCCAGATCAACCGGTTCGGGGGCAATATCAGCCGCACTGCCAGCTTTGTCGGCATGGAACGCAGCGCGCTTCATCGTAAGCTTAAATCTCTGGGCGTTGTGACCTCGAACAAATCGGGGGCGCGAGTTGCACAACTGGACGAGGCTGAACCGGCGGAGTGATCCGCCGGCCTTTACCCTGCCTGACCTGGGGTAATTATCTGAAACGTTCCGTTGTCGAATTTGACGAAACATGAATCTGTGCTGAGCGGTGGCAGCTGTGTTGTTGGGACCGCAGCAACACGCGACTTTACGCCCTGCTTGCAAGGCGGAAGGCTGACCGGGCGATAGCCTTTCTGCGCCATGCATTGTGCTTCCAGCTTGTTGCGCAGCCCTTTGTTCACATCGACCGTATAGATCTGACCGGGCTGCCACCAGCCTCCGGTGCGATGACACCTTCCCCGACCATCGCAGTAGGTGCGACCTGGCCAATAGGTTGGTGCCCCTTGTCGCACCTGATTGGCAACGGGGGCGTCTTTGAGGGACTGAACCTGACATCCAGTCGTTTCAGACTGCATTTGCGAAACTGTCTCGCCCTCTTGATAATACAGGGAAAGCGGCCCACACGCAGTTAGCAACAGAGTCAAAGAAATCGTGAGAGCTATTGTTTTCATACGCTTACCTTGCCTCAGCTTTGCTTGTGTTACAAACTAATTGACCGTCTGGGGGGCATCTGTCATTCAAAGATTTCAGGCAGAAGGGCCAATAGCATGAAGGTCATCATTTGCGGTGCGGGTCAGGTTGGCTGGCAGATTGCACGGCATCTTTCGGGCGAGTTGAACGACGTTACTGTGGTTGACAACAATCCTGATCTGGTGCGACGGGCGACCGAAACCTTGGATGTTCAGGGGATTGCGGGATTTGCAAGCTATCCGGATGTTCTGAACCGAGCGGGCGCGCGCGATGCGGATATGATTATTGCTGCCACCCATTCGGACGAGGTGAACATGGTCACCTGTCAGATGGCACATTCGGTTTTCTCCATTCAGCGCAAAATCGCCCGGCTTCGGTCGAAATCCTATCTCGAGGCGATTCATTCGGATCTGTATCGCCGCGATCACCTGCCGATTGATGTGGTGATCAGCCCCGAGCGCGAGGTTGCCGCAGCGGCGATGCGCCGGTTGTCTGCCCCATCCGCATTTGACACCGAGATGTTCATGGACGGCAAAGCGCAGTTGCTTGGCATACGCATCGCCGAGGATTGCCCGATCGTGAACACGCCATTGCGGCAACTGACCGATCTGTTTTCGACGCTCAGCTCTATCGTGGTGGGTGTCCGGCGCGAGGGTACGCTGTTTGCCCCGGAATCCGAGGACCAGCTGTTTGTCGGTGACGAATGCTATGTCTTTAGCAATGTCAAAGACGTGGACCGGACGATGGAGGTTTTCGGCAAGGCGCAAAAACGGCAGGACCGGGTGGTGATTGTCGGCGGCGGTAATGTCGGTCTTGAAGTTGCTCGGACTTTGGAAGAACGTGAAAGCCGCGTGCGTGCCAAGATAATTGAACGAGACCGCCACTGTGCGGAAGTGGCAGCCGAAGCGCTTGAGCGAACGATTGTCCTTCACGGTGATGGTCTGGACGCGGCGCTGCTGCGCGAAGCTGGCATCGAACGCGCGGATGCAATGTTGGCCGTCACGGATGATGACCGTGTAAATATGTTGGTTGCCGTGCGTGCCAAGGCCGAAGGTTGTGCTCTGGCGATTGCACTGATCAATGATCCCAGCATGGTTGCCCTGATGGGGCCGCTGGGTATCGACGCCTATATCAACCCCCGCGCCACCACCGTCAGTTCGATTCTGCGCCATATTCGGCACGGACGCGTGCGGCAGGTTTATTCCATCGGCGATGCCGAGGCCGAAGTGATCGAGGCCGAAGTACTTTCAACCTCGCCCATGGCCGGGCAGAGGCTGCGCGACATTGATTTCCCCGAAGGTGTGCTGGTTGGCGCAGTGCGTAAGGGCGATGAGATGTTGCGCCCCACCGGTAGTCTCAGGATTGAAGAAAAGGATGTGGTGGCGATTTTTGCCTTAGCCAAAGACGTGCCCGAGGTGGAACGGCTGATGCAGGTCTCGATCGATTTCTTCTGATGGCGCATGCACGGAAAAAACAGGTTAGCCTCATTCGGCGATTGCCGCTGTTTCTTCTGCTCTGGGGTATTTTTGCCGCCGCTATGTGGATGCCTGCCATATTTGCGCTGGTGCTGGATGATCACGAAACGTCCCGGTCGTTCTTCTATTCCGGGTTGCTGGGGTTGTTCGTGGTCGGGATCATCTCGCTGGCAACATCCAACAGAATGCCGCGCCGAGGGACATTGGGCCAGTTGGCGGTCTTGTTAGGCTGTTTCACCGTATTGCCCTTGTTTCTTGCGATCCCTCTGCATGATGCGTTGGGTAATACGAGCTTTCTGAACGCCTATTTCGACATGGTCAGCGCATTGACCACTACCGGGGCTGATTTGTTTCCTGATCCAGACCGGTTGTCGGCGCCGTTACACCTTTGGCGGGCTCAGGTCGGATGGATGGGCGGGCTTTTGATGTGGATTTCAGCGGCCGCGATCCTCGCGCCGTTGTCGCTGGGCGGGTTCGAGGTGACAGCCCGTGGTCAACCCGGTCGCCCGGTTTCAGGCGTGGCGCAAAGCGAGATGGTAGACCCGCGCGGGCGTCTTATCCGCGTCACGCTGACTTTGACGCCGGTTTATGTCGGGCTGACCGCTGTAATTTGGCTGTTGCTCGTGATCGCAGGAGAGCAGGGCCTGACCGCCATCTGTCATGCGATGTCGACCATGGCCACATCGGGTATCTCACCGGTTGGTGGGCTTGAGGGAGCGCAGGCCGGCGTAACCGGTGAGGCCATCCTGTTTCTGTTCCTGTTCTTCGCTTTGTCGCGGCTTACCTTTTCCTCGGACACAGCTACCTCCGGATATTCGCGGCTGGATAAGGACCCCGAGTTCCGGATCGGGCTCATGATCGTTGCAGGCGTAGCGGCGCTGCTTTTCTTCAGGGTTCTTGCCGGCGTCAGCGAAATTGGCGGCCAGATGGAGCCTCTTCAGGCGTTGAGCGTAATTTGGGGCATGATTTTTACGGTCTTGTCATTTCTGACAACCGCGGGGTTCGAAAGTGCGAACTGGGATGATGCCCAGCAAATTTCCGGTCTGGGCACCCCGGGATTGATCCTGATGGGGCTTGCGCTGATCGGCGGTGGAGTTGCAACAACGGCGGGCGGGGTAAAGCTGTTGCGGGTTTTTGCTCTGTACCTTAACGGCGCGCGCGAAATTGACCGTTTGATTTATCCGTCTTCGGTCAGCGGAGTAGGTGGTGGAAACCGCCGCATCCAAAGCGATGGGGCCTTTATCGCTTGGATATTTTTCATGATGTTTGCCCTGACAGCTGCTGTGTTCAATGTGTTGCTTGCTGCCATGGGTACGGGGTTCGAACACGCTATGGTGCTTAGCGTTGCAGCGCTGAGCACGACAGGGCCGTTGATCGAATTGGCAACCGATGTTCCTATCCGATTGATCGACCTTTCGGGCGGTGCCAAGCTGACCATGTGTGCCGCTATGGTGATCGGCAGATTGGAAACGCTGGCGATTATTGCCTTGATCACACCCGCTCTATTGAGGGGTTAAGAAACAATAACCATGCTAGTGACTGATTTTTCATCTGGAATATCGGTTAACGACACTCCATACTCCGCCGGAGGGAGCGCGTTGGTCCGCAGCGCGTAGCAAGAACAATGGCGAGATTATAAGAATATGGCTTCGGACAGACAGAATCTGCAGGACGCGTTCCTGAATAATGTACGGAAAGCAAAAGTCCCGGTCACAATTTTCCTGATCAACGGTGTGAAATTGCAGGGTGTGATCACCTGGTTCGACAACTTCTGCGTATTGTTGCGCCGCGACGGACAGTCGCAGCTGGTCTACAAACACGCGATTTCGACCATCATGCCATCGCAGCCGATCAGCCTGTATGAGGGCGAAGACGCCTCTTGATGGAACATGAAAGGGTGCGCACCCGAGCGTGGGTGCTGCATCCGGAAATCAAATCAGATGAACAGCGCCGCGTTCCAGGACCGGCGCTGGCAGAAGCGGTGGCGCTGGCCGCTGCATTGCCCGACCTTGATGTGATCGGATCCGAAGTTGTGCGCTTACCTCGGGCGCAGGCCGGTTTTCTGTTCGGTAGCGGCAAGATCGAGGAACTGGCCGAACGGTTGCACGAGAACGAAGTCGAGCTGGTTTTGATCGACGGATCGGTTACGCCCGTTCAGCAACGCAATCTTGAAAAGGCGTGGAAGGTCAAAATCCTCGACCGGACCGGGCTGATCCTCGAAATCTTCAGCGACCGCGCGCGCACCCGTGAGGGCGTTTTGCAGGTGGAAATGGCCGCGCTGAGTTACCAGCGGACCCGGCTGGTGCGTGCCTGGACCCACCTGGAACGGCAGCGGGGCGGATTGGGCTTTGTGGGTGGCCCGGGTGAGACCCAGATCGAAGCGGACCGCCGGGCCATTGATGAACAACTGGTGCGCTTGCGTCGTCAGTTGCAGAAGGTGGTCAAGACTCGCACGCTGCATCGCGCCGCGCGGGCCAAGGTGCCATATCCGATTGTGGCGTTGGTAGGCTATACCAACGCGGGCAAATCAACCCTGTTCAACCGCCTGACCGGGGCTGATGTCATGGCCAAGGACATGTTGTTCGCCACGCTTGACCCTACCATGCGTCGAGTCGAACTGCCTGACGGTCCCGAAGTGATCCTGTCGGACACGGTGGGGTTCATTTCGAACCTGCCCACCGAATTGGTCGCCTCATTCCGGGCCACGCTGGAGGAAGTGTTGGGCGCTGATATCGTGGTTCATGTGCGCGATATCAGCCACGATGAATCTGAGGCGCAGGCGAAGGATGTCGAAACTATCCTGACTTCACTGGGTATTGACGATACGCGGCCCCGGATTGAGGTCTGGAACAAGATCGACCTGCTGTCCCCGGATGAGCGCGAAGCCGCGATGGCGCGGGCAGAGCGGGATCAGGGGATTTTCGCGATTTCAGCCGTCACCGGCGAAGGGATCGCCCCGCTTTTGGCGGAAATTGCCGTCACGCTGCAGGGCGTACGTTCTGAGGTAACGCTGGAACTGGGATTTGCCGAAGGCAACAAGCGCGCGTGGTTGTTCCGCCAGGAGGTCGTGCAGTCCGAAAAGCAGACCGAAGATGGCTTTGTGATCGACGTTTTGTGGACAGAAAAACAGGCCTCGCAATACTCCGCGCTTTGAACTCTGACTGGGGGCGAATTCCCCTATACCCATCGAACAAAGTGGTCCGTGATCAGCCGTCAATCTGGCGCTGAAAATCCTCGGCATCGAACCAAACCAGAGAGGTCTGGACCTGATTGGTGTCGGTCATTTCCCATTCTTCCCAACCCCGCGTCACGACGTCGTTGCCGGTCTTGGAATGCTGCCCTTCAAGTGTCCAGACAAATATTGCGTGGCTTCCCGCCCAGCGAAACATGTCGCAGCGGACCTCAAGATCGGGGAAATCAGTGTAAAACCCGCGCGCCATTTCCGCCACCGCAGCGCGGCCTATGATCGGTTCTCCACGGTTGATCGTGATCTGTCCGTCGGGAGCATAGAAACTGGCAACGGCCTCGGGGTCGCCCGAGCTCCAGGCGATCGCATAATCCCGCGCGAGATTGTTCAGCTTATCCCGGATACTGGCCATTTGGTCCCCCGCACACAAATCCTAGGCCTTTGGATCGTATGCCAAACGCCATTCAGCGTCCACGCGATGGAAAATAAACGGGCGAGGTCTTGCCGAAGCACGGACCTTAGCGGGGGATAAGGGTGGTCACTCCGACGGCGGCTGCATGTGCCAGGTCAAGGTCCAGCGACATCGGGATGTATTCACCCCGACGCCAAAGCTGGGCCTGATCGTCATAGTAGCGTGAAAGGAAGTGACCCGACTGGCCCGTAGCCGTGATAAACACCGAGCTGTCGGGATCCGCAAAATCATATACGCCGCGATACCCTGCACCGTGCACGTTCTGAAACGGATCAGGGCCTTCGCCCGATGTTCTGCCGCGCAGCAGGGTGTTGTCACCACCACTGGTGGACTGTCGGATATTCACAAAGAATCGCAGCACCGGAACCGATCCCAGAACCGGGTGGTCATGTGTCGCTTGGTGCGCGTCACCCCAGCGCAGGGATTCCAGTGATCCTCCGTATTTTTCGGAAATCCAGATCAGCGCATCGTCCAATGCCATGCGTGCCATATCGGTGCAGGTCTCTGTCGGCGCACTCTGACGCACATTACACCAGGCCGAAGCTCCGTCGATGTCGCGATAGACACGTTCGATGAACAGTGGTTCGACATGTTTGTATTCAGCCGCCAGGGGGCCAAGCTCATCTGCGATCAACCGGATTTGCAGCGCCCGAACCCAAGCAGCATAGATCAAGGGTTCTGGCAGGTGTTCATTCATCTCACCATTCCACTCGGCCAAAAGGTTCAGCGCGATCTGGCGCTGGCGTTCCTGGGTACCTTCGGGGGCAGAGGCGCCGGTGTACCACAGATCAGCCCCGATCAGCGGAAGCAGAGAGCGCGCGGTAAAGCTGACCGTGTCCAGCTGTGCCTCGATAAAGCTGTCGCGCGTGTGTACCTCGCGCGATTGCATCAGCCGTTCCCAGCGATGGATGCGCTGCGTATCCCCCCATTCATATGAGACATGTTCGGGAAATGGCCGGTCGATGATCTTGTTGTTTGTGTTGCCCAGAATGCCGCCCGCAGGTGCGACGAATTCGGGGTTGTCAGCATAGGGCAGGCGGCCTTGCCACCGGTTTTCGGCCAGCCAGCCAGGCGTCGGAATACGCCCCCGGCTTTGGTTCTTTGCGGCACGTTGCGGCATTGCGCCGATCAGCTTCATGCCGATGGTGTCCTTGTCGACCAATGACAGGTTCTGAGATGGCGCCATGAACAGCTCGGCTGCGGTGATGGCTTGTCGGACAGTGTCCGCATTCATCAGCGCCATTGAGGCTGACATGGATGTGTCCTGTGCGCTCAGGGCTGTCCAGGACAGCGAGGCGACATGACCCGGCGGCGTGATCGTCCCAAGATCGTAATGGGTGCCCGGCAGAACGGGTCCGTTCTCGGTCCAACGCAGGGTCAGAGTGATTGGGGCTTCGTCTTTGATCTCGATGATCGAAGGGCGGCTGCGAAAGGTCTTGTATCCTTCGGGGGTCAGGTATTCCTCGGGGTTTTCTGGGTTCAACTGCTCGATATGGATGTCCTGATCATCCAGATAGGATGAGGTCAAACCCCAGCCCAGCCGATCACTGCGTCCGGTCATCACCGCCGGGATGCCGGGGATCGTGGCACCGATCACGCCGCCTTTGGCCAGTTCCAGACGGGCCAGATACCAGATACCCGGCGCTGTGAAACCCAAATGCGGGTCATTGGCCAGAAGCGTCCCTCCGCTGGCAGATCTTGTGGGCGCGGCAGACCATGCGTTCGATGCTCCGGCCAATCCGCGCTTTGGAAAGGGCGAGATGGGCGTGTCCGGCATCGACGATCCGGCCGCATATCTGGGCAGGTTAGGAAACAAGGTGGCGTATTCGGGCAGAGCGGCGATTCCCGGCCCGGGAACATCAGGCAGAATATCCGTCAGTCGGGTCTGGTCATCCAGCATAAGCGATGTGCGCGCGCGCAGCACTTCATCCTCAAGATGGCCAGAAAGTTGCAGGCTCATGAGTTTGATGACGGCCAGGCTGTCGCCCGGTTGCCAGGGCGATACAGGCGCATTGAACAAAAACATCTCTGGCGCACCGCGGCCCAATGCGTTTTCGTTAATCTCGGCAAGTCGTGCATTCACCCCGGCGGCATAAGCGCGCAGGGCCTCTTTGGTATAGTCGTCCTGGGCTTGTACCGACCGGTGTGCAAGCCCGTACAGATCAAACCGTCGCAACAGCTTGTCGATATGAACAGTGCGAGCGCCAAAGACTTCGGACAATCGGCCCTGCGCTGTCCGGCGCAGAACGGTCATCTGCCAGAGGCGATCCTGTGCATGGGCATAGCCAAGCCCAAAGAAGACATCCGGGTCTGATGCGCCCAGAATATGGGGAACATTCGCTGTATCCCTGACAACCTCAACCGGCGAAGTCAGGCCATCAACTTTAACGGTCTGATCGTAATCCGGCAGGGATTGACTGGCCAGAAAATACACCAGCATTACAGCCGCCAATGTCAGCAGAACAAGGCCCGAGGCGATACGCACAAGCCAGCGAAAGACAATTCCCATCAGCGGTCACATTTCCGTTCACTCTATGATTGTGTAGACACTAGAGGATGGCTGGACGGATCGAAAGAGGAACCGCATGAGAACATGCGTGTTTACCGCAGTTTGAATGAAAAACCCCGCCTCGGGCCAAAGGCCGAAAGCGGGGTTTCTTGAAGGGGGAGGGTAGTCCGGTATCAGGGAATGATGCGGGTGTATTTCGTGCCTTCGACCGTCGCGCCGAACTTTAGCCCTGCCTGTCCGAAGACCGCCGCCAGAACCGGCGAACGCAGGGTGGTGGTGTCGGTCGACAGAGAGTCGCCCGTCGCATCGACCACGTAGCCGACTTCGGCCCCGGCGGTCCATCCGCTGGAACGGCGGAAATCGTTCAACGCATCCTGTGTCATGAAGAACAGGACATGCGCATATTGCTGGGCACCGATTTGCAGGCCGGCGGTTCCCGAAATTGCGGAATAGTAATCAACTGTCGCGCCCTGAATGCGTAGCGCGCCTGTGCCGTAGGCACCGCCAAAGACGATTAGTCCGGCATCGGTTATCAGAGGCATGACCAGCATGCCGTTGGCCTTGTTCGCGATTTCGAGCGTGTTGGGGTAGGTGGCGTACATCTGGTTCAATGTCGCATCCACACGGGCGTCAATCGTCGCTGCGTTGGAACTGCCGACGCCATTGCCGCAAGCGGCGGTCACTGACAGACCGGCCATGCCAAAAGCAAAGCCACGACGGCTTAATCGAGTAGGTTTGGAACTGCTCATGTTTTTTATCTCTGTATAAATGCCTGATTGTCGGGTGCTCCCGATCTTGTCCGCAAGAATACGCCGATTGTCGCCTCGTGTCACGGGAAAGCTGCCCGGTGGCCAAAAATCGTCGGCGAAAAATCGCGGAAACGCGGGGGATTAGCCCTGCAGGATCCGGGCGGCCTGAGGCGCGAAATAGGTCAGGATCCCGTCGCAGCCCGCGCGTTTGAACGCAAGCAGACTTTCGAGCATGACCTTCTCTCCGTCGATCCAGCCATTCTGCGCCGCGGCCTGTATCATCGCGTATTCACCCGAGACCTGATAGGCATAGGTCGGCGCGCCAAACGTGTCCTTGACCCGGCGGCAGATGTCCAAATAGGGCATGCCGGGTTTTATCATGACCATGTCCGCGCCTTCGGTCAGGTCACGCTCGATCATGCGTAGCGCCTCGTCCGAGTTTCCGGGGTCCATCTGATAGGTCTTTTTGTCCCCCGTCAGCGCGCCCGAGGCGCCCACTGCATCTCGGAACGGTCCGTAGAACGCACTCGCATATTTGGCCGCATAGCTGAGGATCATCACGTTGTGATGGTCTGCGCCTTCAAAGGCGCGCCGCATTTCACCGATCCGGCCATCCATCATATCTGACGGTCCGATGATGTCGGCGCCCGCATCTGCTTGCGCCAGCGTCATCTTTACCAGCGCCTCGATCGTTTGATCGTTTATGATCTCACCATCGACCACATAACCGTCATGGCCGTTGATATTGTATGGGTCCAGCGCCACGTCCGTCATCACTGCGATATTGGGTGCGGCTTTCTTGATGGCGCGAATGGCTCGGTTGGACAGGTTATCGGGGTTCCACGCTTCGGCGCAATCTTCGGTCTTTAGGGATGCGTCGGTGTAGGGAAAGATGCAGATTGCCGGGATACCCAGGGCCTGCGCCTCGACCGCAGCCTGTGCGATCAGATCGACCGAGCGGCGCATGACGCCAGGCATCGAGGGGACAGGCTCTTCAATACCTTCGCCGTCTCGGACGAAAACCGGCCAGATCAGATCATCGGTGGTCAGTGTATTCTCGCGAACCAGCGCCCGCACCGCCTGTGATTGGCGTGTTCGACGAAAACGGGCCAGAGGATAGGGGGCAATGGTCGGTTTCATGACGCGCTCTCCTTGTAAATTCCAGCATTGGGTGGCATGAATTCCGTGTAGTCTCAAGGGTAACGATGGACGCGTCTTTGCGAAGAAGGTCCCTGAAGACGGAAATTAAGGGCTGACGCGTGGACTTATACTCTTCGATTTTTGAACTCATCGACATGCGCAGCTTTTCGAATCTCTGGTATTGGATCGGGCTTGCGGTGTTGTGGTCATCGGCCAGCCACTGGGCCATGGGCGTGCCGTATGACCTTGTTGTGCGCGCAAGACGGGTAGGCGGGCAATCGGAACAGGATTTGATGGATATCGTCCGCATTAACGGAAACCGATTGCTCTATATATTGGATGTATCCGGCCTCGCGATACTAGCGTTTAGTTGTTTTCTGTTCACGGGTCTCGCCACTTTGGGGTTCTATTACGGTGTCGAATTCGCGCAGGCCGTGTTTTTGTTGCTGTTTCCGATTTGTCTTGTCGTGCTGATCAATGTATCAGCCGCACGGAAACTGCGCCGGGAAACACCCAGTCTGGAGTATATTTCCAAGATTCTTACGCGCTGCCGGATCTATACCCAGATAGTTGGTATGATTTCGATCTTGATCACTTCGCTTTGGGGTATGTACCAGAATTTTTCCATCGGCGTCCCGGGTTGGTAAAATCAGAAAGGCTTGGCGATGACGGGTCCGAACCAAGTAATCGTTGGCGGCGCCCCCGAAGGGTTTGACGCACAGCTTGTCCTGAATGAGCTGGCGCGCTCGGGCGGGCCGGTGTGCCATGTTGCGCGTGATGACAAACGGCTAGAGGCGATGCGCGCGGCGCTTGCCTTTTTTGCGCCTGACATGCCGGTATTTGTGTTCCCAGGTTGGGATTGTCTGCCATATGATCGGGTATCGCCCAATGCGGATATCTCGGCAGCGCGTGTGGCCACCCTTGCTGCACTTGTGCACCAGATGCCGCAGCAATACGTGCTGTTGACAACTCTGAACGCCGCAACCCAACGCGTGCCCGCCCGTGCAGTGCTGCGAGAGGCGGCGTTTACCGCCCGTGTCGATCACCGCATTGATGAAACCGCGTTGCGGAATTTTCTTGTGCGCATGGGCTTCACGCAAAGCCCCACGGTGATGGAGCCCGGCGACTATGCCGTTCGAGGGGGCATCATCGACATTTTCCCGCCCGGCGAATCCGGGCCGGTGCGGCTGGACCTGTTCGGGGATGTTCTGGATGGAGCACGTCGGTTTGATCCGGTGTCGCAACGTACGACCGAAAAGCTGGCTGTTGTGGAGCTGGCGCCAGTGTCCGAGGTCATTCTAGATGACGCCGCCATCACCCGGTTTCGGCAGAATTATCGCATCGAGTTTGGTGCGGCGGGCACCGATGATCCCCTGTACGAGGCCGTCAGCGCAGGCCGCAAGCATCAAGGCATCGAGCATTGGTTGCCGTTCTTTCACGAAAAGCTTGAAACGCTGTTTGATTATCTGCCTGGTGCCACAATCTCGCTGGATGATCAGGTCACGCCTGCGCGTTTGGCACGTTGGGAAACCATTGCCGATCAATACGAAACGCGGCGGCTCGCACTGGAGAACCGGTCGCGCATGGACACGGTGTATAAACCGACACCACCGGGCCTACTGTATCTGGATGACACTGCTTGGGAACAAGCTGTCGGCGATAGGCGCGTTCTGCAATTCAATGCATTGCCTCAGGCCCTTGGGCCCGGGGTGATCGATGCCGGTGGTCGGATCGGGCGCAACTTTGCCCCGGAACGCCAGCAGGAAAGCATCAGCTTGTTCGGAGCACTGGCCAGCCATATCACCGACAAAATGGCCAAGGGGCCGGTTCTGATTGCCTCTTATTCCGAAGGGGCCCGCGAACGTCTGACTGGGCTGATCGAGGATGAAGGCCTTGCCGAGGCGATCCCCGTGCCCGACGGTACGCGCATCGGCAAACGCGGGCTGCATCTGGCCGTCTGGGCGCTGGAGCACGGGTTCGAAACGCCCGACCTGACCGTGATCGCCGAACAGGATGTGTTGGGCGACCGGCTGATCCGGCAGCCCAAAAAGCGCCGCAAGGCCGAGAATTTCCTGACCGAAACCCAATCCCTTAGCCCGGGTGATTTGGTGGTTCATGTGGATCACGGCATCGGGCGCTATCTGGGGATGGAGGTCGTGACGGCGGCCGGTGCCGCCCATGAATGTCTGCTGCTGGAATACGCAGAACAATCCAAACTGTACCTGCCGGTCGAAAATATCGAACTGCTGTCGCGATACGGTCATGATGAGGGTCTGCTGGACAGATTGGGCGGCGGCGCGTGGCAGGCCAAGAAGGCCAAGCTGAAAGAGCGCATTCGCGAGATGGCGGATAAGCTGATCCGCATCGCTGCCGAACGGGCCTTGCGCAAGGCCCCGATCATGGACCCGCCTCCGCACGCGTGGGAGGAGTTCAGCGCGCGCTTTCCCTATCAGGAAACTGACGATCAGCTGCGCGCAATCGGTGAGGTCATGGAAGACATGCATTCTGGCGCGCCGATGGATCGTCTGATTTGTGGCGACGTGGGCTTTGGCAAGACCGAGGTCGCAATGCGTGCCGCTTTCGTTGCCGCAATGTCGGGCGTGCAAGTGGCGGTGATCGCACCGACAACGCTGTTGGCGCGTCAGCACGCGGCCAGCTTCAAGGATCGCTTCCGGGGCTTCCCGCTTGAGGTGCGGCAGCTGTCCCGCTTCATCTCGGCCAAAGAGGCGCAACAGACCCGTGACGGGTTGGCGCGCGGCACGGTGGATATTGTGATCGGCACCCATGCCTTGCTTGCAAAAGGGATTCGGTTCAACAATCTGGGTCTGCTGATCATCGACGAGGAACAGCATTTCGGTGTTGGCCACAAGGAGCGTCTGAAACAGCTGCGTAGCGATATCCACGTCCTGACCCTGACCGCGACGCCGATTCCACGAACGCTGCAACTGTCCCTGACCGGCGTGCGTGACCTGTCGATCATCGGCACACCTCCCATCGACCGGCTGGCGATCCGCACCTATGTCAGTGAGTTCGACGCGGTCACGATCCGCGAAGCCCTGCTGCGTGAACATTACCGTGGTGGGCAGAGTTTCTATGTCGTCCCGCGCATCTCGGACCTACCCGAGATAGAGGAATTCCTGAAAGAGCAACTGCCCGAGCTGACTTATATGGTGGCGCATGGGCAGATGGCGGCGGGGGAACTCGACGATCGGATGAATGCGTTCTACGACGGGAAATACGATGTCTTGCTGGCCACCACGATTGTGGAAAGCGGGCTGGATATCCCGACTTCAAATACGATGGTTGTGCACCGGGCGGATATGTTCGGGCTGGCGCAGCTCTATCAGATCCGCGGCAGGGTCGGGCGGTCGAAAACCCGCGCCTATGCCTATCTGACAACAAAACCGCGCGCCCGTCTGACTGCCACGGCCGAAAAACGCCTGCGCGTTCTGGGCTCGCTCGACACGCTGGGGGCGGGGTTCACGTTGGCGTCTCAGGACCTTGATATTCGAGGGGCGGGTAACCTGTTGGGCGAGGAACAGTCGGGCCAAATGCGCGATGTGGGCTATGAACTCTACCAGTCGATGCTGGAAGAGGCGATTGCCAAGATCAAGGCCGGTGAGATGGAAGGCCTGTCGGATGCAGATGACCAATGGGCGCCGCAGATCAATCTTGGCGTCCCGGTCTTGATCCCCGAGGGTTATGTGCCCGATCTGGATGTCCGCCTGGGCCTGTATCGCCGTTTGTCGTCGCTGTCGACCAAGGTGGAATTGGAAGGCTTCGCGGCTGAATTAATAGACCGCTTTGGCACGCTGCCGAAAGAGGTCAACACCCTGATGCTGGTCGTGCGCATCAAGGCGATGTGCAAACGGGCGGGGATTGCAAAGCTAGATGGCGGGCCCAAAGGCGCGACGATCCAGTTTCACAACGACAAATTTGCCTCGCCTCAGGGGCTGGTCGAGTTCATCCAGAACCAGCGCGGGTTGGCCAAGGTCAAGGATAACAAGATCGTCGTGCGCCGCGATTGGAAGAAGGACAGCGACAAGATCAAGGGGGCCTTTGCCATCGCCCGCGATCTGGCGGAAAAACTTGTGGCCGAAAAGAAAAAGGCCAAAGCCTAGTCACCGCTGACAAAGGTGCACAGCTGCCAGTCGCCCGCGTCGGATTGCGCCAATGCAGCCCGGAACCCGGTCATGGGCCACAGGAAATCGCTGTGCATATAGCCCTGGCCGCCGTCTGTCAGCAGAACCCTCTGGTACTGCGCGATGGGGGAGAAGTCGCGGATGATGACGACCTCATAGCTGATGAGGTCCAGTATCGCCGCGCCTCGGTTTGGTGCGTTGCGCAGAGTTACATCCTGAGCGGTCACAAAATAGGCCAACGCCGGATCCAGCGAAGCGGGTAGGGTGAGCTGCCATTGGTGGGGCATCCAGAACTCGCCGTCTTCGTTGAAATAGCCAGGCTGTGTCAGGGTGTTTTCCAGATCGGACCAAAAGGTTTCAACGACCTTTTCCCTGTCATCATCATCTTGCTCTGACGTTTCCGGTCCGGGAGTAAGATACTCGCGCAGCTCGTCCGGGCCGCCATTGCCGCCGTGGCTAAGGTAAATATCCGGGCAGGCAACAGACAGCACGCCTTCGATGTCGCGCTCGGCTACCATGTTCAGCAGGTTTGCCCGGAACGAGACGAGGGTGGCATCCCGCTCGGCCTCGTCGACGGGCGGAAAGGATTGTCGATCCGCCAGCGCCGGGCTGCAGAGCAAAGCAAACAGTAGGGCGTACCTCATTCGGCGGCCCTCATGGCGGCTTGAGCACAGAAACAGGACGCCCCAACAGCCCGGTCCGCACGAGCCAAAGCCAAATCCAGCCGTTGTCTGATCTGCACAATCTCAACCGTCTCACCGCGCGCCTTCAGGCAGTCATGCAGGCCCTTGAGGCTCCAGACATTGTCAGGATGGACAGAGGCTCGGCTGAGCGTATCGCCCACCCCCAAATCCTCGCGGTATATGGCCTCGGCTTCGGCGGTATGCCCTTGTTCGAACAGCAATGCACCCAACGCGTGACGAGTGGGCTGCATCCATCCCCATGGCTCGTCATAGGGCAATGTGTCGTCCAGTTCGACCGAGCGGCGCAGATGGGCGTAGGCCGCATCGTAGTTTTCCATGCGATACTCGATTTCGCCACGCAGCATTTCGCGGGCAATGTCCAGCAGGTCGATCACGCGGTTATTGTGCAGCAATCGCGATTCTGGCACGCGGGCCTTGGCAGCGAGGAACAACTGCTCTTCGGCTTCGGCTTCGCTGACCTGCCCAGTGGCAGCAAAAGCAATGGCCCGGGCATAATGCGTGGTTGCCGTGAGAGTGCAGTACAGATCGGGGTCCGAGGGCAGCTCAAGCGCCATTGCCTCTTCCCAACGGCCAAACCGGATGAGGATATGCGGCCCCATTGACATGTAACTTTCGAAGAAATCCGCCATGGGCGGGCTTTCTATGCGCAGCATGTCTTCGGGGGTGGTGTCCCACAATCCCTGATTGGCCCGCAGAGCAGGTTCCATCTGTCCCAGAAATAGGGCGCCATATATGACAAAGTGATAATTGTGCTGGCGGTAGCCGGTGTAGATGTTGAACGCGCCTTCGCGTTCGTAATATTTCAGGTCGGCCTCAACGGCTTTTTGGTTCCAGTGGACGACGTTCTGGTAATGGCCGCACAGCACGTCGATATGGGTTGGCATATGCACCAGATGCCCCGCATCGGGCACCAGCGTCCGCAGGATGTCCCCGGCCTTCAGCGCCTTTTCCGGGGTGGGCGACATTTCCATCAGGTGAACATACAAGTGCAGCAGACCGGGGTGGGTCATCGCTGCCGGGTCATTCGCCATCGCCGCTTCCAGCGCTTGTTGCGCTTCGACAGTGGCGGCCCCCTTTGCGGGTTGGCCTGACTGCAGGTCCCACATCTGCCAGGGGGTCAGGTTCATCAGCGACTCTACATAGATCGAGCGCAGGTCCAGATGAGCGGGCTGCGATGCAAACGCTGCGCGCATGGCATCGGCAAAATCGTGATCCCAGTTGTGCATGTCGTCAATGGCTTCGCGCTGGGGGTAGCGGGCGGGAAGCGCGCGGATCAACGCTTGTTCAACCGGCGTACATTCGCCCGCAAGAGACATGGCCAGCTGCGTCGCATCATAGGCCAGCGTCAGCGCCTTTTGCCGGCCCGCGTCATCGTGCAGGTCCCAGGGCATGTTGTAATTCGGCCCCGCCGCATAGGCGACGCCCCAATGGGCCATGGCGCAGTTCGGGTCATGCTCTAGCGCGCGCTGAAAACAGACGACGGCCTCTTCGTGGTTATAGCCATAGGTCCAGACCAGCCCCCGGTCGAACCACAGTTGCGCATCGGGCGAAGAGGTGCTTACCGGACAGGAATGCGTGCCCAGATCGTAGTAATCGCTCATTGAATATCTCCCCTCGAAACAAGGGGAGGATAACGTGTTTCACGCGCTCTGCACAGATCAGGCGGGCAATCTGTCTTCTATCCGGCCCATATACAGCATCAGGCCGAACCCCATCGTGCACATGGTCAGGACACCTATTGCCAAGGGCAGGATCGATCCGTCAAACAACTGTCCCAAGGGGGCTGCCACTGCAGCGGCCAGAACGGTTGATACCGCGCCTATGACTGACGCTGCCATGCCCGCAATATGGCCCATCGGCTCCATCGCGATGGCATTCAGGTTGCCCATCGTCATACCGGCCATGAAGAACACGGCAGTCTGCCAACTGACGAAAAGCGCAAATGAGGCGCCATCAGAAAGGTCCAGACCATTCATTACCATGACAAAACATGTAAAGACGATCTGTGCGCCCAAAGTCCAGGTTACAATCCGGCGCATCCCCAATCGGATGACCAAAGTCGCGTTCAACAAACTGGCCGAGCCAGCCATCAGAGCAACGAAACCAAACCAGAATGGGAAACTGTCTGCTCTGTCGTAGATGATGTCATAAACAGGTTGTACCATCGTCAGCATGGTGAACAGCATCCCAAGGCAAAGCGTTTGCACCATGATCGAAACCCGCACAGTCGGGTGTGCAAACATCTGCCGCGCTGCATCAATCATAAGCGGCAGGCGCAGGGGGCGGCGATTTTCGGGTGCCAGAGGTTCGCTCAGACGCAGGCCCATCCACGTGATGGTGATCAAAGAGAACAACATGAACGAAGCGAAGATGCCACGCCACCCGGCCAGAGCGATCACCCCGGCACCCATCATGGGCGCGATTGCGGGAACCAGCGTAAAGATCATCATGGCAATCGAGACGATGCGGGCCATCTCACGGCCGGAATAAAGGTCACGGATAATGGCCATGGCTACCACGCGTGGGGCCGCGCTGCCGATGCCTTGAAAGATGCGCGCAATCAACAGCATCTCAAGCGAGGAGGTGGCCCAGGCAACTGCGGCAGACAGGATATACAGCGCAGAGCCGATGTAAATTACCGGCTTGCGCCCGAATGCATCCGACAGAGGGCCGGTGAAAAAGGTGCCGATCCCCATGCCCAGCACAAATGAGGTCAGGATCAACTGCGCCTTGTTTGCATCACCTGGGCTGAGTTGCGCGCTAATCTGCGGTAGGGCGGGCAGCATCGAGTCGATAGAAAACGCGATTGTCGCAAACATCATTGCGATCAAAGCGACGAATTCTCCGCGCGGCATGCGATTACTCATGGGGCTCTCCTGACCCGTTCGCGCTATCACAGCGGATTGGGCACGGCCAGTGGTCAGAATGCACAGGAGGCTGTGCTATTTTGCAGGAGAAGCCTCGATTTGAGACATGATTTCACCGATCACGCGTTCCCACATTTCCGGTGGTTGCGCGCCGGGGACAGCATGTTGGTTGGCAACGATAAAAGTCGGTACCGACGTCACACCCATCTGCCGGGAATGCGCGTCACGGTTGCCGATGTCGGAGCGGTCGGCATCGGATTTCAGCAGCTTCATGACGACGGCGGCGTCCATCCCCTGACTGTCGGCAATATCCGCCAGAACCTCGTGGTCGCCGATATCGCGACCCTGTACAAAATAGGCCTGAAACAGGGCATCAACTATAGCGTTCTGCTTGTTTTCGATTCCGGCCCAGTGGATCAGCCGATGAGCATCCAGCGTGTTCGGGGTGCGCTTCATCCCCTCAAAGTCGATGCCCAACCCTGCATTTTCGGCATGCTCGACCACCGGGGCATACGCACGGATGGCTCCGTCTTTTCCGCCGAATTTGCGCTCCAAGTATTCGCGCCGATCCATGCCTTCGACCGGCATATCGGGGTTCAGCTGAAAGGGGTGCCATTCAATGATGAATGGATGATCCGGAGTCGCGGCCAACGCCTTGTCCAGATGAGTCTTGCCAATATAGCACCAGGGGCAGATCGGGTCAGACATGATGTCGAGCTTGACGGTCTGGGTCATGTATTGGTCGCCTTGAAATAGGCCGGCAGCGCCCGGCGCAAAAGTTTGCTATTGCCGCCTGTTGGCAGCTGAGGCAGATGGATAAAGGCGCGCGGTTGCTTATAGCGCGCCAGATTTGTCTCGACATAGGCGCGCAGGGCGTCCTCGTCCAGCTTTTCCGGCCCGGTATAGAATGCCACTATGACAAAACTGTCCTGCTTGACCTCAACTGTGGCCGCGCCGACCTGCGTGATGCCGGGATATCGGGACAATGTGGCCTCGACCTCGATCGGTGAGACCCGGTAGCCGCCTGCATTCATCATATCATCGTCTCGGCCAAGATAGGTGATCTGACCATCAACTGCCATTACACCCTGATCGCCGGTCAGAAACCACTCGCCCTGCATCCTGGCCTGCGCTTCGTCCGGCGCGTTGAGATAGGTCAGCATTAGGCCGGGGTCTGATCGGTGGATGGCGATGGTCCCTTCTTTCCCCTGTGGAACCGGCCCGTCTGGACCCAGAATTGCCACACGCCGCCCCGGTTGTGGTTGCCCCAGTGCATCGCCACGTGCCGGATAGGCCGGGCTTGAAGAGATGAAGGTCGAGCATTCGGACATTCCAAAAGCTTCATACAACTCGCGCCCGGTGATCCGTGTCCATTTCTGGTGCAGATGCCGTGAGAGTTTTTCACCAGCGCAAAGGCCGTGCCTCAGATCGGGAAGGTGCAGATCGTTTGCTTCGTTCAAAATTTTCCGAAACACGCCAGGAGCTGCAGCAAAAATCGTGGCACGGTGATTGCGCAGCATATCGGGTAGGGTCGACAGATCGGTGCCGGGCTCCGGTATCAGCGCTGTCGCGCCAATGGTCCAGGGATCCATCAGTCCTGTCCCCAACGTATAGGTCCAGTTGAACGCACCTGCATGGCACAATCGATCCGTTTCCTGCAGGCCGTACCACCCATCCACCATCATCTGCCGCGCCCAAATTGCACGATGGGCATGTGCAACGGCCCGTGGCTTGCCCGAGGTGCCAGACGTATAGACCACATAAGCCATGTCTTCGGGGTCGCCCATCCGAAACTCGGCCAGAGGTAGATCGCGCATCTCGCGCAGTTGGCTCAAAGATATTTGGTTCGGGTGATCCGCGCTGGCGATATCGGGATCGCGCAATATGGCGGCGGGCTTCAGATCTTGGATGATCTTTGCCGTTTCTGGCTGTGTCAGCTGTGACGATGTCGGCACGGGTACAATGCCGACCGCGATTGCACCCAGATAGGTTATTGGGAAATCAACCGTGTTCCCCAAACGCATCAAGACCAGATCGCCCGGTTTCAAACCGGCCCGCAGCAGACCTGTACCGGTTGCAAGGATCGCGCGTTTCAACGCAGCAAAGCTCCAGTTCTGTGCCGATGTTGCGCCAAGTACGGACAAGGCAATCTTGTCGCCATTGCGATCTGCTTGACGCAACACATGCGCGGCCAGATTGAAGGGGGTGGGGCAGGCCTTGGGCGGGCCTTGATCGAACAGGGAAAGCATGGCGTCTGGCTAACGCGGCAACTGCTGCGTTGCAAGCGGGACAGGCTGGCCCTATAGAGTGGCCCATGAGAACCAAAGAGCAGACATCTCTGATCCGAATTGCCCGAAACTCGGGCGAGCATACAGAGGTTGAACCGCTGGACCTTGGCGTCCGTGTGCGTGAATTGCGCAAGGCGCGAAACTGGACTTTGGAACAAGCGGCCAATCAGGCGGGATTGGCGCGTTCAACGCTCAGCAAAATCGAAAACGGGCAGATGTCGCCTACATACGATGCGCTGAAGAAACTGGCGATCGGGCTGGAAATCTCTGTTCCGCAGCTGTTCACGCCGCCACAGCGCGAGCAGGTGATCGGGCGTATGGCCGTGACCCGGATGGGGCAAGGCACCAGCCACGCAACCACAACATACGAGCACGAACTGCTGGCTGAGACGCTTACGAAAAAGCAGATGCTGCCCTATCGCGCCCGTGTACGTGCCCGGTCGATGGATGAGTTTGACGGGTGGGTCCGCCACGATGGCGAAGAATTCCTGTACGTGCTGACGGGTGTCGTTCGCCTGTATACCGAGTTCTACGAACCCGTCGAAATGCGCCGCGGTGACAGCGCCTATTACGACGGCAGCATGGGGCATAATGTCGTTTCGGTCAGTGAAGAAGACGCGATGATCCTGTGGGTGACGTCACTTACCTAGATGTTTGGTGACTTCACGGGTTAGCGCTTCGGTGAACAGGAAATCCTCAAGCTCTTCATGTGCCTCGTTCACCGTCAGATGATGGCGTTCGGCCAGATAAGCCTCGAATTGCGCACGGTCGCGCCCGACCGCATCCATGTCTCGGTCGCGCAAATTGGGAAACCGCCGTTTTGCACGGGCGTACATTTCATTCCAATCTTGCGTCAGATCGTTCCACTTAAACATCAATTGGGCTTTCTGTTTGTCTGGCTACAGATCTGCTCGGCCCTGAATTCAGGGTACGAATGGTGTTTGCAGGTAGGGCTATGGCAAAATGTCGCACCTTGAGCGTGCGAAGTTTAAATCAGTTAGGCCCGCCACAGGAAATCTGAGACGGGCCTACGGACCAAATAGTTTTGAGTGAGTGGAGGCTGGTCCGAAAATACTGTTCCTGATGTTGTAACACAGCTATGTGTCGGTAATGTTTGGCGTAATTCAAATTGGATACATTTGTACTAGTCGCAGGCTATATCTTTCGAACCCGTTACGTAAAGCCCCTTGTTGAAATTTTTCAAATTTGTCTGAAACTAGGGATCGCATCAATTTATAGCGGAATGCCCACAGCCTTTACCTGCATGTCGTGGTACTGCGGGTCTGTGCCAGAATCCGCCGAAGGGTATGAGACCCACACAGCAAACGCCGAACGGGTCTTATTGCATCACATCTGCAGCGGTTGCGATCCTCTGGAACGAGATTGGCACGGACAGTTAGCAATTAGGAAAGGACGGGGCCGCCTCTTTTGAGGCGCTATTCCTCGTACCACCAGACCTGCGGCATGTATTCCGGCCCGTCACCGTATATGGGCAGGGTTTCCGGCTGTTTCAGCTCACGCGCATGTGCAATCCGGCCGACGTCAAAGCTCCAGATCGGGATGACATACCGGCCAGCGGTTAGAACGCGATCCAGCGCGCGGGTCGCAGACACGAAATCTTCGTGGCTTTCAGAGGCCAGCATCGTATCGATCAAACCGTCCACTGCTGGCGACTGAACCCCCATCAGGTTACGTGTTCCTGCCGTGTCAGCATTTTCACTGCCCCAATACAGGCGTTGTTCGTTACCCGGCGACAGGGAAAGAGCCCGGCGAAATGGGGTCATGTCAAAATCATGCGCATCCATCCGAGAGGTGTATTGTGCGTCGTCGATTTTTTCGACTGTAAGCTCGATGCCAAGCCGTTCAAGCGTACGCGCATAGATTTCGGCGATCGTTCCGACATTCTGGACAACGTTGAGGCTGCCCTGGCTGATGACCATGTCAACGATGAACGCTTCGCCATCTGCGTTTCGCAACACGCCATCCTGAACTGTCCAGCCAGCCTCTTGCAGAAGCTTGGTTGCCTTGCGCAGATTGGCCCTGTTGCGTTCCGAACCGTCACCTACCGGCAGCTCGTAACCTTCCAGCGTACCGGGCAACAGTGTATCGGCGTACGGCTGCAGCAGTTCAGCCACCTGACCGGTGGCAGTACCGGGTTGCATCGCCAGATCCGAGCCCGAGAAATACGAGGTTATCCGCGGTTGCGCGCTTCCGGTGACGGTGTCGTTGATGAATTCGAAATTGAAAGCCAGAGTCAGAGCCTCGCGCACGCGCCAATCATCGAAGGGTGGCTTGCGCGTATTCATGACAAATCCGGTCATGCCCGAAGGCTTGCGATGCGGGATTTCGGTTTTCAGCACATCGCCGCGCTGTACCGCGGGGAAGTCATACTGGTTGTTCCACTTATCGGCGTTAAACTCGCGCACGGCTGAGAGCTCGCCTGCTTTGAAGGCCTCGAATGCGACTGTGCCATCCCCGTAGAACTCGATCCGCATCTCATCCAGATTCATGGTGCCGCGCCGAAACGGAATGTCAGCGCCCCAGTAATCCGGATTGCGACGCAGGTTCACATACCGTCCGGCTTCGTACCCGTCGATGACATATGGTCCAGACCCCAAGGGGATGTCTTGCAGCGGCGCGTCGGCAAAGTCTTTACCCTCCCACTGTGCCTTCTGAAGGATCGGGCGCATCCCGGCGATCAACGCAAGCTCGCGGTCGGGGTCGTTAAACGTGATGCGGACGGAACGCGGTCCGGTTTGTTCGATACTGTCGATCTTTCCCCAAAGGCCGCGATATCTCAGATGCCCTTCGGTTCCCAAAGTCTCATATGACCATATGACATCCTCGACAGTGACTGGTGACCCATCCGAGAATCGGGCATTCTCTCGCAGGGTAAATTCGACCCAGGATCGGTCTGGAGCCGTCTCAACTGATTCGGCTAACAACCCGTAAAGAGTGAAAGGTTCGTCCCAGGAACGCCCCATCAGGCTTTCATGGGTCCAAAATCGCAACTGCCAGGGTGACGTGCCTTTTTGCACAAACGGGTTAAGGCTGTTATAGCCGCCGGTATTTCCAAATACGACTTTGCCGCCTTTGGGTGCATCAGCGTTGACATAGGGTAGCGACACAAAATCCGGTGGTAGGGCAGGGTCGCCATACATAGCTATGCCATGGGTCGATTCTGCATGGGCTGCTGCAACGGCAAAAACACTAACGATTCCCGCGATCATAGGGCGAACGGGGCGAAGGAAATCGGGGCTCATTTTGGAAACAATCCTGCTCTGGCCTTATTTTGTTGGGATTCACCGTAGCCATGATTTTTCATATTATCAAACTTTTAGCTTGGACGAAGGCGTAGAATTGCTTATAAAGGGCGTACTGCTCGATAGGTTTCTTGCCTGTATGAAACCTGCCTCAATAACTTAACGCCCGCTTCGTGCGGGCGTTTTTTTGTGCGATTTTCGCTGATACAGCGCCCCCAATCTTTCCCCGTTTTCTTTGCAGGTGCAGCATGGCACTGTGCCGTCAACACGGAATCTGACGGAGAGCACCCATGAGTCTTTCAGGCAAAACAGCAATCATCACAGGATCGAATTCGGGCATCGGGCTGGGCATCGCCCGCGAGCTGGCCAAAGCCGGGGCGGATGTGGTGCTGAATTCGTTTACTGACCGCGACGAAGATCATGCTCTGGCCGCAGAGATCGGGCAGGAAACCGGAACCAACGCGCGCTATTTCAAAGCGGACATGTCCAAGGGTGACGAGTGTCGGGCGCTGATCGAAAAGGCTGGAGCCTGCGATATCCTGGTCAACAATGCCGGCATTCAGCATGTGGCGCCGATTGATCAGTTTCCAACCGACAAATGGGACGCGATCATTGCGATCAACATGAACTCGGCCTTTCACACCACTGCCGCCGCGTTGCCGATGATGCGCAAGGCGGGCTGGGGACGGGTGGTGAATATTGCATCGGCCCATGGGTTGACGGCATCGCCTTTCAAAGCCGCCTATATCGCGGCCAAGCACGGTGTTGTCGGGATGACCAAAACCGTAGCCCTCGAGACCGCACAAGAGCCGATTACCTGTAATGCGATTTGCCCGGGATATGTGCTGACGCCGCTGGTCGAAGAGCAGATACCCAATACGATGAAAGAATACGATATGAGCCGTGAGGATGTCGTGAAGAATGTCCTGCTAAAGCGGCAACCTTCGAAAGAATTCGCTACGGTCGAACAACTGGGCGGTACGACGATCTTTCTGTGCTCGGATGCGGCGGCGCAGATCACCGGCACGACGATTTCAGTTGATGGCGGGTGGACCGCGCTCTGAGCCTTGGGGAGTAGGGCAGTGATACGTATCAATCTGGCTTTGCAGGGCGGCGGCGCGCACGGCGCGTTCACTTGGGGTGTGCTGGATCGTCTGCTGGACGAAGATGATATCGAAGTCGCGGCGATCACCGGAACATCGGCAGGTGCACTGAACGGTGCGGCCTATAAGTCTGGCATGGTACGGGGCGGCCGGGAGGGCGCGCGCGCCAATCTTGATGCGCTCTGGGCTCGTATGGGGGCCGTCGACGATACGAACCTGACCAACTGGATGCGTGCGTTTGAGCCCTCACATATCGCACAGTCCATCGAAAATTCGCTGCCGTTTGCTGTAGGCGACGCCTGGTCGCGATTGGTTTCGCCTTATGCCTATGGGCCGTTCTACCGTAACCCCTTGCAGCCCGTGGTTGAGCGCTTTGATTTCGATGAAATATGCGCTGCCGAAGGTCCGCGTCTGTATGTCTGCGCGACATGCGTGCGCAGCGGAAAGATACGGGTGTTCACAGGGAATGAGCTGTCGACTGAGGCCATCCTTGCTTCCGCCTGTTTGCCAACCCTGTTTCAGGCGGTCGAGATATTCGATCCAAAATCGGGCCGGACCGAGGCTTACTGGGATGGCGGATATACCGGTAATCCAGCTCTGTATCCCTTGTTCAATTCCGATCTGCCCGAGGACGTGGTGATCGTAAACATCAACCCTCTGGAACGGGAAGAAATCCCCAAGACGCCGCAGCAGATTCAGAACCGGATCAATGAGATTGGCTTTAACTCATCGCTGTTTCGGGAACTGAGGGCCATAAGCTTCGTTCAGCGCTTGCTGGAAGATGGCAAGCTGAAAGCGGGCGAAATGAGCCGTGTTCTGGTTCACATGATTGCCGATGACGCGTTGATGAATGACCTCTCGGTCGCGACCAAGACAGTGCCCAACCCTGTGGTCCTGCATAAGCTCAAAGAAGCTGGCCGCAATGCAGCTGATCAGTTTTTGACAGATCACAAGGCCGATCTGGGTGCACGCAGCACGGTCAATCTGCCGGAAATGTTTGGATAGTCACTCTGGTGGCTGGGTCGGGTCTTTGTCGTTCGGGTAAACAAGACCGGCCGAAATCACCAGCTTGGCGGCATCTTCGATCGACATGTCCAATAGGATGACGTCCTCGATCGGAAAGAACAGCAGGAACCCCGATGTCGGGTTGGGTGTCGTCGGAATGAACACGCTGTACAGATCGCCACCCGCTTCTGCGCGTTCGTTGACTTCTCCCTTGGCGGTGGTCGAGACGAACCCGATGGCCCAGATGCCACGGCGCGGATATTGAACCAGACAGGCTTTTTCAAATGACCGTTCAGTCTGGGCAAAGACGGTCTCGGAAATCTGCTTGATGCCTGAATAGATGGACCGGATGACCGGCATCCTGTTCACCAGGCTTTCGGTGAACGAGATAAAGGATCGGCCCAGGATGCCCTTGGCAACCCAGCCAACCACGACGGTGAACACCAGAAAAAAGATGACACCTACACCGCGCAGGTTGATGCCAACATATTGTTCAGGCTGGAATTGGTGGGGAACCAGCGGCAGGACCGCACTGTCGATCCAGCCGACAACAGACCAGATCAGCCAGATCGTCAACCACACCGGCGCAATAACGACGATGCCCGTCAGAAAGGACGCGCGCAGCCGTGAGAACAGGCCGGGCTGTCGGTTGGGTTCTTCGTCAAAAGGAGTGTTCATTACGGTCCTGAGTGGCTTGCGAATTTAGTTAAGCAGTCCTTGGCCTTGGTACAATAGCTATATGTTAATCCGCCTTGGCGGACAGGGCGCGGGCGATCCCGGCTGCCAGGCGGGCATTGTTGCGGACCAATGCGATATTGGCGGTCAGAGAACGACCTTCGGTCTGCTCATAAATCCGTTGCAACAGGTAGGGTGTGACCCCTTTACCGCTGATCCGATGCACATCTGCATCCGCCTGTGCCGAGGCGATGATCGGGGCCAGTTCCTCGGATGGGATCTGATCGGCCTCCGGGATCGGATTGGCGACAAGTTGGCCGCCGGGCAGGCCAAGCGCGCGTCTGGTCGCATGTGCGTGCGCGATGTCTTCCGCACTGTCCATGCGCAGAGGGGCTGCCAGCGGGGATTTTGCCGACCAGAAGGCCGGAAATTCGTCCTGGCCATAGGCAATGACCGGAACGCCCAGTGTTTCCAGAACCTCAAGCGTCTTGGCCAGATCGAGGATGGCTTTGGCGCCTGCGGCAACAACCGTGACCGGGGTATGGGCCAATTCGTGCAGGTCAGCAGAGATATCGAACGAGGTTTCAGCCCCTTGGTGGACGCCTCCAATACCGCCGGTGGCAAAAACGTCGATCCCGGCGTGATGGGCGGCGATCATGGTTGCGGCGACCGTTGTTGCACCGGTCCCACCGGTTGCCATGCAGGCGGCCATATCGGCACGGGACAGTTTGGCGACCCCATGCGCTTGGCCCAGTGCTTTCAACTCTTCGGTTTCCAGACCGACGTGAAGCGTACCATTGATCACCGCCATGGTGGCTGGCACCGCGCCCGCCTCTCGAATGTCTTGTTCAACCTGTGCCGCAACCTCGATGTTCTGCGGGTAGGGCATACCGTGGGTGATGATCGTGCTTTCCAGCGCAACGATAGGTTGGCCTGCGTCTTTGGCGGCGCGGACCTCGGCAGAATATTGAATGTTGATCACAGTGGGGTTTCTCCGGAAACGTAAGTTGCGGCGGCATGCAGGGCACGTGACAGGGCCTCATCGCTTGGGGCACCGGTGGCCTCGGATGCGATATGCGCCGCCATGAATGTATCACCCGCGCCGGTCACACGGGTGACTAGAACGGATGGGGGTTTTTGGGTCAAGATTTCCTCAGCGCTGGCAACGGTTGCCGAACTGCCGCCATCAGTCACCAGCACGCGCAGCGCGCCGCGATCTAGCAGCCCCTTGGCGGCGCTTGCCGAATCCGCGAATTCGCGCTGGCACAGGATGCCAGCTTCTTCGAGGTTCACATAAAGCGTCGCGCGGGCATGTTTGAGGAAAGGCAGCAGGCGATCGGCCTTGCCGGGTGAGGCCGGTGCCACGCGCAGGTCGGCCCCGGCGAAGGCTGGGCTTTGCGCGATTTCTTCCAAAAGCGACAGCGTCAGGTTGCCATCCAAAGCAACAGGACCATCGAATGGCATGGTCTCTGTGCCTAATGGGCGTTGCATCAGGGGTTTCAGAATTTTTGCCCCTGCAGCCTCAAGTGAATGGGCGTCCGCAATCGCGGCAATCAACCCATTGGCGCCCTCGACAGCCATATATCGGTCGGTCGGCAGGTCCTGCGAGCGATAGATGTGATCCGTTACCATCCCTAGCCGGGCGCAGGCATTGACCAGCTCATCCCCTTCGGGATCGCGGCCAATAGCGGTCAACAGGGTGGGCGTCATGCCAAACCGCACCAGCGTCATGGCAATGTTCATCGCCACGCCACCGGGCAGGCGGGTGATCCGCCCGGGCACGTCCGACCCCTGCCGCATGGCGCTGGCAGAACGTCCGATCACGTCCCACAGGACAGAACCGATACAAAGAATTTCGCTGTTCTGAGTCATGTCGACGTCATGCCGCAGCCCCGGCGTGGGTGCAAGGGTTAACGCTCACATCCTGCTCAGCCCATGGCGGTGATCAGGTCGTTCAGTCCAGCGGCCGGGTTATCCTGTGACCAGATCTCATCCCCGATGCCAAAGAAATCGGTGAAGGGGCTGAGGTCGCGGATCAATTCGGGGGTCAGGCCACCTTCTGCCACAACCGGCACTTCGATCATCTCGGACCACCACTGGAACAGATCGTGCTCGGCCACGGTTCCGTCACCCAAAGAGGACGTACCAACCGGGCCAAAGGCCACATAATCCGTCCCGGCCTCACCAGCCGACATGCCGTCATGGCTGGAGGTGCCGCAGAAGCAGCCGACAATGGCATCGGCACCCAATTCCTTACGCACATACCGGACCGAGCGCGCGCCATCATCCAGATGCACCCCATCCAGACCCAGACGCTGCGCCAACAGGACGTGGTTGGAAATCACCAGCGCCACGTCCCGTGTATGTGCCACCTCGCGGCAGGCATCAGCGGCACGGGCAATCGTATCCTCGTCATTTCCCGCAAGGGCCAGTCGGATACAGGCGATTTCGGTGCTGTCCAGAACGCGGGCCAGTTGGTCAGGGAACGTGCTCAACGTGATGGTCGGCGGGGTGATCAGGTAAATCTGCGGCTGCTCGGGGGTGTCCATCGGCGCGTCCTTAGCTTTAAGTCTTTTGCGCGGTTTAGCGGATTGCGGGCCGGAAGCAAACTTTTATGCCTGTTTCAGGCAGAATTGGCGCCGCCAATGGCTTGCCCTGCGTTGGCGCGACGATTACAGCAGGCGCAGTTTTCGGAGACAACCATGCCCAGCGACAAATCCCAGCCCTCATTTGTACTCGTGCGCCCGCAGATGGGTGAAAACATCGGTGCCGCCGCGCGAGCGATGTGGAATTTCGGGCTGGACCGGATGCGGATCGTGGCCCCACGTGATGGCTGGCCAAACCCCAAGGCGGTGGCCATGTCCAGTGGGGCGGGCCGTCTGCTGGATGAGGCGCAGCTGTTTGATGATCTGGCTGGCGCACTCTCCGACAGCACCTATGTCTTTGCCACCACGGCCCGCCAGCGCGGGTTGACCAAGCCGGTCTTCAGCCCCGAACGGGCTATGCAGATCGCGGCCGAAAAGGTCGCTGCGGGCGAAAAAGTCGCCGTGCTGTTCGGCCCGGAACGGGCAGGGCTTGAGAATGAGGATATCGCCAAGGCCAATGCCATCATCTCGGTCCCGGTGAATCCGGAATATGCCTCATTGAACCTTGGACAATGCGTGTTGCTGACCGCCTATGAGTGGATGCGTCAGACAGGCGACGTCGTGCATGAGGCAACCGATCTGGGCAAAGGCGACTGGGCCACAGGCATCGAGGTCGAAAAACTGGTCGAACATTATGAAGACCGGCTGGAAGAGGCGGGGTTCTTTTACCCCCCCGAAAAGGCCGAAAGCATGAAGACCAATCTGCGCAATCTGTGGTCACGGATGCGAATGACGCGGGCGGATGTGCAGATGTTGCACGGGGTCATGCGTCAGATGGTCCGTTGGAAAGACAAAGGGTAAGGCTGGACCTCGTCCCATGGTGGTCCTAGCTTGCAACGAAATTCAAGACACATGAGGAACGCATGAGCGGCAAGCGCAGCATCTTCGAAGAGGTCTCAGACTCTGAAAAACAACAAGCGGTTCAGCCTGGTATGATTGACCGGGGCCGTGGCGGCGCGCGCAAGGCCATCCGGGCCTGGCTGATGATCCTGTTTGCACTTGTGGTTGTGATGATTGCGGTGGGTGGGCTGACCCGCCTGACCGATAGCGGGCTGTCGATCACCGAATGGCGCCCGCTCACCGGGGCTGTCCCGCCGATGACCGAGACCGACTGGCAGGCCGAATTCGACAAGTACAAGCAAATCGACCAGTGGCGCATCCAGAACCAGTGGATGGAGCTTGCGGATTTCAAGTCCATCTATTGGTGGGAATGGGGCCACCGGCAGCTGGGCCGTGTGATCGGGCTGGTATGGGCACTTGGCTTTTTCGGGTTCCTTATTGCCCGCAAGATACCAACAGGCTGGACCGGCAAGCTGATGATCCCAGGTGCTTTGGGTGGGATTCAGGGAGCGGTTGGCTGGTGGATGGTTGCGTCCGGCGTAACACAGGGCGAGGGGATGATCGCCGTTGCCAGCTATCGCCTGGCGATCCATCTGGGTCTGGCCTTTGTGATCTTGGGTTTCCTCGCCTGGTATATGTTCGAACTTGGCCGGGATGAGCGTGACCTGATGCAGGCCCGCCGGGCGAAAGAGGCCAAACTGTTTTCCCTGTCTACCGGCCTGATGCATTTCGCATTCCTACAGATACTCATCGGTGCACTTGTCGCAGGTATCGACGCTGGGCGGTCTTATACCGACTGGCCATTGATCGGCGGGCAGATTTTCCCGCCGGACGCGGCGATACTGGAACCGATGTGGCGGAACTTTTTCGAAAGCCCCGGGCTTGTGCAGTTCATCCATCGTTGCGCGGGTTATCTGCTGTTCATCTTTGCCATCGTTGTCTGGCGGCGTGGCAATTCCAGTGCGCATCCGCAAACGCGCTTTGCCTTCAACACGATGTTCGCAGCCTTGTCGCTGCAGGTGGTTGTCGGGATCATGACCGTGATCTACGCGGCCCCATGGCAGATCGCCATTTTCCACCAGTTCATGGCCGTGATCGTGTGGACTCTGATCCTGCGTGCGCGCTTCCTGACAGCCTATCCCATCGCAACTTCGATCCGCGGAGCCTGACCCAGATGACTGCCTATGATGAACTGATGGCCTTCCAACGTGAAATCTCGGCCCTTGGTCAGATTGCCGGGCGTCTGGGATGGGATCAGGAAACAGTGATGCCGCGCGGCGCAGCGCCGCAGCGCGCAGAAGAAATGGCCGCGATCGAAGCTGTTTTGCATGCCCGACGGTCTGATCCGTGTGTGGCAGAGTGGCTGGAGCAGGCCGAGCCGCAGGACGATGTCGCCCGCGCGCAACTGCGCGAGATACGCCGGTCCTATGAGCGGACCGTGAAAGTGCCCGCCGATTTGGCCAAGACCATCGCACGCGTTACCTCAGCCGCGCAGGGCACATGGGCACAGGCGCGCGCCGATGAGGATGTGGCGGCCTTTTTGCCCGTGTTGGAAGAGGTTGTGGCGCTCAAACGTCAGGAAGGTCAGGCCCTGGCACAGGGCGGTGATGTCTATGACGCCATGGTTGAAGATTACGAGCCCTATACGACCGGCACTCAGATCGCTGCGATCTTTGACCAGATGCGTCCGCGTCTGGTGGCATTGCGAGCAGCCGTACTGGACCAACCCGGACCGGCCGCCCTGACTGGGACGTTTGACGCAGCGACCCAGATGCAACTGTCACAGAAGCTGGCCACCGGATTCGGTTACGACCTGAACACTGGCCGGGTCGACAAGGCCGTTCACCCGTTCAGCTCGGGCAGCGGATTGGACGTGCGGATCACCACGCGCACCAGCGAGACCGATCCGTTCAACTGTTTCTATTCAACCATTCACGAGGTCGGCCACGCCGCCTATGAACAGGGCATCGACCCAGCCTACCTTTTGACCCCGCTGGGGCAGGGCGTGTCGATGGGCGTGCACGAAAGCCAGAGCCGGATTTACGAAAACCAACTGGGTCGATCACGCGCCTATACTGGCTGGCTGTTTGGCCAGATGGTCGAGGCTTTTGGCAGTTTCGGCGTCGCCGATGCCGATGCGTTCTATGCCACGGTCAACCGGGTCCATAACGGCTATATCCGCACCGAGGCGGATGAGGTGCAGTACAACCTGCACATCATGCTGCGCTTTGATCTTGAGCGTGCGTTGATGAGCGGCGATCTGCAGGTCAGAGACCTTGAGGGTGCATGGAATGACCGGTTCAAGGCCGATTTCGGCTATGCGGTTGATAAGCCCTCGAACGGGTGTCTGCAGGATGTCCATTGGTCCGTCGGTCTGTTCGGGTATTTCCCGACCTACTCGCTGGGCAATGTCTATGCCGGATGCCTGAATCAGGCTCTGCGATCCGCGCTGCCCGATCTGGATACTCAACTGGCCGAGGGTGACACGTCGGGCGCCACCGGTTGGCTGCGCGAAAACCTCCAACGCCACGGCGGCCTTTTCGCCCCACGCGAGATCATCCAACGCGCAAGTGGAATGGAACCGGGTCCAGAACCACTGTTGGAGTATCTGGAGCAAAAGTTTGGATCGTTGTACGGGTTGTGATAGTGGGCCTAACTGGGCCTGACCAGACAACGCGCTCAATCGTACACCCAATTCGTGATAGGAGACGAAAGCTTGCTCTGAGCCCAAACCTGCCGAGAAAGCGCCAACCTGCTTATAAGTTGACACTTGTCAAGGATCGAGACTTTTAGTTCACCTACTCTGACAATGGATTGTCCACTACTTAGGCGCTTCTGACATGAACGGATTTATCCAAATTGGTATAGCAATCAGTATTATAGTTTGGGCAGTTCCCTCAACTGCCCAGAGGGCGAATCCCCATTTGATCTACGAAGAGAATTGCGCGTCTTGTCACCTGCCGCATGCAGGAGATTTTGTCTCCGAAAAATTGATTGTGTCAGAAAGCGGCATTGTCGGAAAAGCTTCTGGTCGTCCCGTCATTGATTATCTGAAGGCAGGACACGGCGAGTTGTCAGACGAAGAAATCAATGTGCTGATAGAACAGTTTGAGTTCATCCAAGAATCTGGCCGTCTATTCCAAGAAAAATGCATTATTTGCCACGACAACGCCGCCGAATTTGCGCGCCAAAAGTTGATCTTGCGCGATGACATAGTTACGGGCCGGTACACAGACAGAGATGTCGCAGAGTTTTTGTTGCAGCACGGACGGCTTGATGCTTCTGAGGCACAAAAGATGGTTGAGGTCCTTATGCGCCAACTTCAGGTAAAATAAAGAGCATCAAAATACCACGCGATGCAGGTCGGTTCTTAGCCTTAATTCGGGCATTAGGTCTATGCATTGATAGGCAGTTTTGTCCGCACACCAGACACCCAGAAACATCGCCGAGGCCAGAGAGCCTCGGCTTTCATTGCTTACTCTTCCGTCTCGTCCTCATCACCCTGATCTGCGATCCAGGCAACGGATACGACCTCTTCGCCTTTGCCGGTGTTGAACACCTTCACGCCACCTGCTGACCGCGAGCGGAATGAGATGCCTTCGATCGGGACCCGGATCGACTGACCCTTGGACGTGGCCAGCATGATCTGATCTTCGATATCGACGGGGAACGAGGCCACAAGTGCCCCGCCGCGCATCGCCTTATCCATCGCCGCAACACCCATGCCACCGCGCCCGCGAACGGGGTAGTCGTGGCTGGAGCTCAGCTTGCCTGCACCGCCCGTGGTGATCGTCAGGATCATGTTTTCGGCGGCGGACATTTCGGCATAGCGTTCCTGCGTGATCGTGCCGGGGGTTGCTTCATCCTCATCCGTCTCACCGTCATCGGCGATGCCTGCCACTGCGCGGCGCATCTTGAGATAGGCGGCGCGTTCATCCGGATCAGCTTCGAAGTGGCGGATCACCGACATCGAGACGACACGGTCGCCACCGCTCAGCCTTATACCCCGAACACCGGTAGATTCGCGTGAGTTGAACACGCGCACATCAGTGGTGCGGAACCGGATTGCGCGGCCCGAATTGGTGACCAGCATCACATCTTCGTCTTCAGAGCAGATGCGTGCATTCACCAGTTCGATGCCTTCGGGCAATTTCATCGCAATCTTGCCGTTGCGGCGGACATTGGTGAAATCCGACAGTCGGTTCCGGCGCACATCGCCTGCGCTGGTGGCAAAGATGATCTGTAGGTTTTCCCATTCTTCGTCCGGCACATCCACGGGCATGATCGCCGCGATGGAAACCCCGGTCGGAATCGGCAGGATGTTGACAATGGCCTTGCCCTTGCCAGTGCGCCCGGATTGCGGCAGACGCCAGGTTTTGAGCTTGTAGACCATCCCGTCAGTGGTGAAGAACAACAACTGTGTATGCGTGTTCGCCACGAAGAGGTTGGTAACGACGTCCTCTTCCTTGGTCTGCATTCCCGACAGGCCCTTGCCGCCCCGCTTTTGCGCGCGGAAATCGGCCAGCGGAGTACGTTTGATGTAGCCGCCCGACGTGACGGTCACGACCATATCCTCACGCTCGATCAGGTCCTCATCTTCCATGTCGCCGGACCAATCGACGATCTCGGTGCGACGGGGCACGGCAAACTGTTCACGCACGCTGCGCAGCTCATCCCCGATGATCGACATGATGCGCTCTCGCGAGGACAGAATATCGAGGTATTCCTGGATCTTACCCGCAAGTTCTTCCAGTTCGTCCGTAACCTCTTTGACACCGATCTGGGTCAATCGCTGCAGGCGCAGGTCGAGGATCGCGCGGGCCTGAACGTCGGTCAGGTTATAGGTGCCGTCGTCGTTCATCATGGACAGAGGGTCGTCGATCAGGCGCAGATAGCTTTCGATCTCAGCCGCGGGCCAGCGGCGGGTCATCAGCTTTTCACGCGCTTGCGCGGCGTCAGCGGATGACCGGATGGTTGCAACCACCTCATCCACATTCGACACAGCCACGGCCAGACCGCACAGGATGTGGCTGCGTTCGCGGGCCTTGCGCAGGTCGTAAGCCGTACGGCGCGCAACAACGTCTTCGCGGAAATCGATAAAGCTGGTCAGAAAGCGGCGCAGGGTCAACTGCTCGGGCCGGCCACCATTCAGCGCCAGCATGTTGCAGCCAAACGAGGTCTGCATCGGCGAGAAACGGAAAAGCTGGTTCAAAACAACTTCGGGCGTGGCATCACGTTTCAGTTCGACCACAACGCGTACGCCGTTACGGTCGGATTCGTCCTGAACGTGGCTGACGCCTTCAATCCTCTTCTCACGCACGGCCTCGGCGATCTTTTCGATCATCGAAGCCTTGTTCACCTGATATGGAATCTCATCAACCACGATGGCATAGCGGTCTTTGCGGATTTCCTCGACGCGGGTCTTGGAGCGGATTATGACGCTGCCGCGCCCTTCCAAATAGGCTTTGCGCGCGCCGGACCGGCCCAGCATTACGCCGCCGGTCGGGAAGTCGGGGCCTGGAACATACTCGATCAGCTGCTCGGACGTCAGATCGGGATCGTCGATTAGGGCGAGGGTGGCATCGACCACCTCACCAAGATTATGCGGCGGGATATTGGTCGCCATGCCCACGGCAATGCCGCCAGCGCCGTTGACCAGCATGTTCGGGAACCGTGCGGGCAAGACTGTCGGCTCTCTGTCTTTGCCGTCATAGTTGTCCTGAAAATCGACGGTGTCTTTCTCGATATCCGCCAGCAGAGAGGCGGCGGGCTTGTCCATCCGCACTTCGGTATAGCGCATGGCCGCCGGGTTATCGCCGTCCATCGAGCCAAAGTTGCCCTGACCATCCAGCAGCGGCAGCGACATCGAGAAATCCTGAGCCATCCGCACCAACGCGTCATAGATCGCGCTGTCGCCGTGTGGGTGGTATTTACCCATTACGTCGCCGACCGGACGGGCCGATTTGCGATATGATTTGTCATGGGTGTTTCCGGTCTCGTGCATCGCGTAAAGGATGCGCCGATGTACCGGTTTCAACCCATCGCGCAGATCAGGAATCGCACGGCTAACAATGACCGACATCGCATAGTCCAGATAGGACGTGCGCATTTCGGATTCGATGGAGACCGTCGGGCCACCGTAAACGGGGCGTTCTGGCGGGTTTTCATCCATATTTTCAGGAACTTCTGGCGTATCGCTCACGTAAACTGCCCGTTCTGTATGCAGACTCTATATCTTGTGGATACACCTTATCAGACCCGGCACATAAGGTGCAAGCAAGCAACCATTTTGCAAGTGAGAAACTCCGGTAACATCACGGTAACATATTGTTAACTAAGGATTAGGGTGTTTTCGTGATACAATAGGGGGACCTTGCAATTAATATTGAGGTCGAAATGGAGCGCAGCGAAACGGAATTGATGCTTAAAGGATATGGGCTGACAACGGCGGAATTATTCTACCACATGCCCGACTATATCCATGTTCTGAACACCTTCATCTGGCAGGAATACGATCTGGCGCCGGATCATCCGAAACTGTTCGAGTTCATTGATTTCTGGCAGCGAGAGATCGAAGGCCCCTTACATTCTGTAAAATTCACGCACCGTAAGATGATCGCGCCCGGAGAGTGGCGCAACCAAGTTGGCGAGTTTCGGGTGAATTAGCCACCCTGGCAGATTATTGGCTGTGTAACGAAAGGGCGTGTTCCATTTGATTTTCTTAGGCTAGGGTCGTGTCCAAACCATTGATCAGCTAAGGAAATGCCGCATGCCCAGAATGTTGCTGTTTGTCGCCGCCGTTTTGCTTGGTGGGCCAGTCGCCGCTGAGGGAGTTTTCGACAAGATCAAAAAAGGCGCGGCAAACGCGGCTGACGTTGTCGGGCAAGGGGCCGAAACCGTTGGCGAGACAATCGATAAAGGCGCGAAAGCTGTTGAGGGTACGGTCGACTCGACCACCGAATTGCTAAGCAATGAGGCCACTCCGGAAGAGACGCGCGCCAAGCTGGACACATTGGCCACGCAGATTCTGGATCAGTTGCTGGCCGAAAATCCCGAAGCGCATGCGCTGTACGAGGTCTGTGCCGGCTATGCCGTGTTCGACTCGCGCAAGGTTACGGTGTTTCCAGTCTCGGCTGGGTATGGGCGGGGTGTGGCGGTGTCAAAGGACACCGGCCAGCACACATATATGAACATGGGAACAGGCGGCGTGGGTGGCGCGATCGGCATCGGCGGCTTTGAATCCAAGTTTGTGATCATGTTCGAAACCCCTGCTGATCTGGATAAGTTCATCACCCAGGGCTATGACGCGACGGCCGAAACCGGTGCCATGTACGGCGATGAAAACACGACGGAAACCGTGCGCTTCACCGATGGCCGGTCTTTTTTTGAACTGTCCAAGAAAGGGTGGCGCGTGGCAGCGGGCGCGTCGGGCTCAAAGTTCTGGAAATCGCCGGAACTGAACTGATCACCCCGAACAGCTGGCCCCGCCCAGGACGCAGAATTTGGCGCAATGCGGATGGTTCAGATGCACGTCCGCTTCCGCCTCGGCCAGCGTATGGCCCATCTCGAATTCCGGCTCATAAGGCAGCAGCGTGCAGGCCAGAACAGCCGGTTTTTCAGCGCCCTTGCGTTTGACCACCATCCGGGCGCTGGCACACATCACAGTCGCGGGTGATTTGTCCAGGATACCCCAGCAGGCGGTGGTAATTTCCGGCACTTCGACAGTTTCGTCCATCTCAGGGAAAAGAACCGTTCGCGCAGGGTCATGTGCGTCGATGCCAAACCCGTGGTGGTTGAATAACGTAGCATATCCCTGACGGCTTTTTTCATCGTCCTCGCCCCATACGGTTCTGCCGGCAACAGCCATCCGGAATCCGCCATCGCGTAGCCACTTCATACCTTCCACGGTTTTGTCAAAACTGCCTTTGCCGCGTTCCTTATCGTGCAGGTCGGCACGATAATGGTCGAGCGATACCCGCAGCGTCAGTTTCCCAGCGTAGTCGCGCTGAAGTTCAGTCAATCCCTCGCGCATCTTCTGGCGCATCATTGGCCGCATGGCGTTGGTCAGGATCAACACCTCATAGCCGCGTTCCAGCGCAGCGCGCGCCATCTCGATCATGTCGGGGTTCATGAACGGCTCACCACCGGTAAAGCCAATCTCACGCACGGGCCAGTTTCTGTCTTCGATCTGGTCCAGATAGTCGCGCACTTCATCCGCCGAGATATAGACCAACGCATCATTGGTCGGGCTGCTTTCGATATAGCAGTTCACACATTCGATGTTGCACAAAGTCCCGGTATTGAACCAGAGCGTCTCGGGGTTGGTCAACGCCACCGAGGCACGAGTCTGGCCATCCGCTGTCACCAATTTGTTTTGAAACTTGCCGATATTGACGATCTGAGGGGCGTTGTCTTTCATTCCGGTTTCCGGTTCTTTTCTGTTGTCACCTTGAATTAGAGGTTTCAGACCGTTTCGCAAAGTGAGACATGGGTGAGCTGACAGAGAATTGATGTCGCGGAAATCCGCAAAAATGGTTGCGCTAACATTGGACATTGAGCATAGGGCAAGGTAAGGAAAACACATGGTTTCTCGCGTCATACCTGTAGACCCCTTTGATCTGGTCATTTTTGGCGGAACCGGCGATCTGGCGCAGGGTAAAATCCTGCCTGCTCTGTTTCGCCGGTTTTGTGCTGGCCAGTGGGCTGAAGGCGCGCAAGTAATCGGGGCGGCCAGAACGGATTACGACCGTGACAAGTTCCGCAATTTGGTCCGCAACTCGCTTGAGGCACATGCCGGACGACACAGTCTGGACACTGCTGCGTTGAACGCGTTTTTGCAGCGGGTTGATTATGTGACATTGGATGCTGTTGCGGATCATGGCTGGGCCGAGCTTGCGCGGAAACTTCAGCCGAATCGGGTTCGGGCGTTCTATTTTTCGGTGGGGCCGCGGTTGTTTGGCCCTCTGGCGGAACGGATCGAGGCGTATGATCTGACAACGCCGCAGACGAGGATCGTGGTTGAAAAACCCTTTGGCCATGATCTGGAAAGTGCGCGGGCTTTGAATGCCACGCTGGCCGCGCATTTCAGGGAAAGTCAAATCTATCGAATCGACCACTATCTGGGCAAGGAAACCGTCCAAAACCTGATGGCTGTTCGGTTCGGCAACATGTTGTTCGAACCACTTTGGAACAGCCAGTATGTCGACCATATCCAGATCACCGTAGCCGAATCCGTCGGAATTAACGGCCGTGAAGAGTATTACGAGCGCGCAGGCGCAATGCGCGACATGATGCAGAACCACCTGATGCAGCTTTTGTGCCTGATCGCCATGGAACCTCCGGCCAAGTTCGACCCGGATGCGGTGCGTGATGAAAAGCTCAAGGTCATTCGCGCTCTGGACCCGGTAAAGCCGCATCATATCGTGCGGGGGCAGTTTGAGGGCGAAAGTTCAAGTTACCGCAAAGCCGTTGGAAATCCGCGCTCGACCACGGAAAGCTATGTGGCGCTGCGGGCGCATATCAGCAACTGGCGATGGGCGGGAACACCGTTCTACTTGCGCACGGGCAAGCGCCTTGTGGCCCGGTCTTCGGTGATCAATGTGATGTTCAAAGACGCGCCGCACTCGATCTTTGGAGCGGATGCCGGGCGTCATGCGAATGCGCTGTCGATCCGCCTGCAGCCAAATGAGGGCATCACGCTGAAAGTGACGATCAAAGAGCCCGGGCAAGGCGGCATGCGTTTGGTCGACGTGCCCTTGGATATGAGCTTTGCCGAGGCATTGGGCGCCGAGAATCAGGACCCGCCAGACGCCTATGAACGTCTGGTGATGGATGTGATCCGAGGCAATCAGACGCTGTTCATGCGCGGTGATGAGGTCGAGGCCGCCTGGGCCTGGACAGACCCGATCATCGCAGGATGGCAGGCGCGTGGCGACGTGCCGAAACCTTATGAGAGCGGCAGCACTGGGCCGGGCGACGCCGAGCTGCTGATGAAACGGGACGGTCGCCGTTGGCAAGGGATAAACCCATGAAAGTTCAGGAATACGCCGACCGGGATATGCTAGCCATCGACGTGGCCAATGCTATCGCCGGAGATCTTGAGGCGGCGCTGCTGCATCACGATCTGGTCTCTTTTGCTGTGCCGGGCGGTACCACACCCGGGCCGGTCTTTGACGGATTGTGTGCCGCTGATTTGGATTGGGACCGGGTCCGAATTCTGCCAACGGATGAACGGTGCGTGCCCAGCGACAGCGATCGCGCAAATGCGCGGCTGATCCAAGAGCGTTTGCTGACCAATCGCGCCTCAGTCGCGCAATATGTGCCTCTGTATCTGGATGGCAAAGATCCGGAATCGGTGCTGCCCGAAATTGAGAGCTTGATTGCGCCCGTGCTGCCTCTTTCGGTTCTCATGCTGGGTATGGGCGAAGATATGCACACCGCCTCGCTGTTTCCGGGGATGGACGGGTTGGCCGCCGCATTGGACGGACATGCGCCACCTTTGGCCGTGGCCCGACCAGAAGTTCAGCCCGAGGCGCGGATTACATTAACGGCTCCGGTCTTGGATGGCGCATTGTCTAAGCATCTGGTGATTTTCGGGGAAGCCAAACGCAAGGCGCTGGACCGAGCCATGTCCCTGCATCCCAAAGAGGCACCGATTGCTGCTGTGTTGGGCGGCATGACGGTCCATTGGGCGGAGTAGAGTTATGAACCTGGATACTCTCAAGGCATTTGCGTCAGATGGCGGTCGTTCCATTTTGGACTTGTTCGAACAAGACGTGGATCGGGCACATGTTTTCTCGGCCTCGACGGGCGATATGCTGTTTGACTATTCAAAGACGCAGATTGACACGGATATTCGCGCGGCCCTGATCCGCCTATGCGACGAGGCGGGGCTTGCCGACAGGCGCGACGCGATGTTTGCGGGTGCCAAGATCAATGAAACCGAAGAACGCTCGGTTCTGCATACGGCATTGCGGAATCTGGATGGCGGTCCGGTCGACGTGGATGGTCTGGATGTCATGCCTGGCGTTCTGGATACGCTGCAGCGGATGCGTGTCTTTGCCGAAGAGGTGCGCGGTGGCGCGGTGGCCGGGGCAGGGGGCAGCTTTACCGATGTGGTGAATATCGGAATTGGTGGGTCTGATCTGGGACCGGTTATGGCCACGCATGCACTGGCTCCGTATCACGACGGGCCGCGGCTGCACTATGTCTCGAATGTAGACGGGGCACATATTGCCGATGTTCTACGGCAGCTGGATCCGACGCGGACACTTGTGATTGTCGCGTCCAAGACGTTCACGACCATTGAAACCATGACCAATGCCCGCACCGCGCGCGCCTGGATGGTCGATGGCGGCGGGGAGCCGGCCCGACAGTTTGCTGCGGTTTCCAGTGCTTTGGGCAAGACTCAGGCCTTTGGCATTCCCGAACAGCGCGTGTTTGGTTTCGCCGATTGGGTCGGCGGACGTTATTCGGTTTGGGGGCCTGTGGGCCTGCCGGTGATGATTGCCGTAGGCTCGACGGCCTTTGACGCGTTTTTGCGTGGTGGACAGGCAATGGACGTGCATTTTCGCGCCGCCGATTGGTCCGAGAATATGCCGGTGATGTTGGCTTTGACCGGTATCTGGCATCGGCAGGTTCTGGGATATGCCAGCCGGGCCGTGCTGCCATACGATCAGCGTCTCCTGCGCTTGCCCGCATATTTTCAGCAGCTCGAGATGGAGTCGAATGGCAAATCCGTTGCCATGGACGGCAGTGCGCTGACCATTCCTTCGGGTCCGGTGGTCTGGGGTGAGCCTGGTACCAATGGTCAGCATGCGTTTTATCAGCTGATCCATCAGGGCACAGACGTTATCCCTTGCGAATTCATGGTCGCTGCCGAGGGACATGAACCCGAGCTGACCCACCATCACCGGCTGCTGCTGGCCAACTGTCTGGCCCAGTCCGAGGCGCTGATGCGCGGCCGATCGCTGGACGAGGCGCGGCAGCGCATGGCCGACAAAGGGTTGACGGGTGAAGAATGCGAACGTCAGGCCCGACATCGGGTGTTTGCTGGCAATCGTCCCTCGACCACGCTGATGTACCCCAAGCTAACGCCTTTTGTTCTGGGTCAGGTCATTGCCCTGTACGAGCATCGCGTATTCGTCGAAGGGGTCCTGTTGGGGATCAACTCTTTTGACCAGTGGGGCGTTGAACTGGGCAAGGAACTGGCGACTTCACTGGGGCCAATCGTGGACGGTGCAGAAGGTACCGAGACCAAAGACGGGTCAACCGCCGCCCTTGTTGCCTATGCCATGTTGCACCGGGAAACCGAATAAAAGCCAGCTTTGCAGCCCTTGCATGACGCATTCTTCTATTGTCAGACAATTAAATGCTTGGCAGGGTTTCTTTTGACCGCGCCGATTGCAGAAGATGCGTGGCAAACAAGAAGGTGCTGCAAAAAGCGGCCCCGACACAGGGAGGATGTCCATGCTGGGACAAATGATGACGCAACCGTTGCTGATCTCGTCACTGATCGAGCATGCCGATCGCTATCATGGCCAAACCGAGATATATTCTGTCGAAACTGACGGCAGCTTGACTGAAACGAACTGGTCGCAAGTCGCCGCGAACGCACGAAAATTAGGTTCTGCACTGTTAGGTCTTGGGCTGGAACCGCACGCTCGGATAGCGACATTGGCATGGAACAACCGCCGCCATCTGGAAATCTACTATGGCACTTCGGGTGCTGGATTCGTCTGCCACACCGTAAACCCCAGGCTGTTTCCAGAGCAGCTGACCTATATCATCAATCATGCGCAGGACCGGGTTCTGTTTTTCGACGCTACATTCATCCCGCTTGTCGCCGCTTTGAAGGACCAACTGACAGAGGTGCAGCATTTCGTGTTAATGGGTCCGCGGAATGATGACGCAATCGCGCAGGTTCCAGGGGTGCAGTTCTATGATGAGCTGATCGAAACCGGTAATTCCGGCTTTCAATGGCCGAGGCTGGACGAAAACACAGCCTCAAGCCTTTGTTACACTTCGGGCACAACCGGCAACCCCAAAGGGGTGCTCTATTCCCATCGCTCGACAGTTTTGCACAGTTTTGGGTCCAACACGCGTGACGTGATCGGGTTTTCGGCGATGGATGTGGTACTGCCAGTTGTACCGATGTTCCATGTGAATGCTTGGGGATCGCCGTACGCTTGCGCGATGTCGGGGTCTCGGATGGTATTACCGGGACCAGATTTGCATGGCGAGGCATTGGTCAATTTGATTGACAGCTATGGGGTGACACTGGCCATGGGCGTGCCGACGATCTGGCAGGGTCTGCTGGCCTCTGCCAAGAAGTCGGGCAGTCAACTGTCCAGTCTTGAGCGCACAGTTATTGGTGGGGCCGCATGTCCGCCGTCGATGATCGAGACGTTCCGCGAAACCTACAGTGTCGATACAGTCCACGCCTGGGGGATGAGCGAGATGAGCCCGCTGGGAACCGCGAACCAGCCCTTGGCGAAACATGGAAAACTACCCAAAGAAGAGCAGTATGGACTTCGGGAAAGTCAGGGCCGTCCTTGTTATGGGGTCGAATTGAAAATCGTTGATGATCTCGGCAATGAGCTTCCGCGCGACGGTGAAACACAGGGAGACCTGATGGTGCGCGGATACTGGGTATTGGACAGCTATTTCATGATGCAGGATCAGGGTCTGCTGCAAGACGGTTGGTTTACCACTGGCGACGTGGCGACACTGGACCCGGACGGGTATATGACGATCCGAGATCGCTCAAAGGACATCATCAAATCCGGCGGTGAATGGATCAGTTCGGTCGAGCTCGAAAATATCGCGGTGGCACATCCAAAGCTGGCAGGCGCAGCCGTTGTAGGTGTGCCGCATCCGAAATGGGACGAACGGCCCGTTCTTGTGGCGGTGAAAGCCGAGGGGGCGAACCCAAGCGAAGAAGAATTGCTGGCGTTTTTTGGTGGTAAGATCGCCAAGTGGCAGATCCCGGACAGGGTAGTCTTTGTGGACGCGCTGCCACTGAACGCGACTGGCAAGATCCTGAAACGCAACCTGCGGGAAGACTTCAAAGATCTGCTGAGTACCTAGCGCAAAAACACTGGCCTGGCAGACACAAGCGAGATTGTTTGCCGGGTTTTCTGACTTCGCGGCGAAGTAGATCTATAGCCCCTCAGCCTTCTGAAGATCCACGCGTGAATTCTGCCAGTTTGGGTTTCCTCGTGCGCCAGAAATACTCGAATGAACTGCCGGGCCAGTTGGTGGTTATCCGCTCGCCATCTTTGTAATAGCTGCGCTCGATCCGCGCCCACTGACTTTTGGCAAGACGCTGTTGCATCTCGTCATCGAAACGCAATGCCGCCTCAGGTTTTACTTCGATCGTGCCGTGATCGGCAGCCTTGATAAGTTGGATGACAAAACCGATTTGCGCTTCGATCATGGCCAGTACCGTCGTGTGGCCCAGGTTTGTGTTTGGTCCGTAAATAATGTGCAGATTAGGGAATTTGGGAACCGAGATGCCAAGATAGGCCCGCGCACCACCATCATCCCAAACATCGCGCAACAAGATACCATCACGTCCCTTGATATCAATAGCTTGCAGGAAGGGGTTGGATTGGAACCCAGTGCCAAGAATGACCACATCATGGGGGCGTTCGGTGCCGTCTGTGGTCTTGATCCCGTCTTTGGTGAAACAGTCGATCCCGTCCGTTACCAGATCAACCTTATCCTGGTTCAGGGTCTGATAGTAGCTGTCGGAAACCAAAAGACGGCGTGCGCCGGGTGGGTATTTTGGTCGAAGCTCCTCGCGGAGTTTTGGGTCCGATATCGTCTTTTCCAGATGCCGGTTCAGTATGTTCTGCATCAGCATCTCGTGCAGTTTCGATCCTTTCATGACTGGAAAGATCTTGAACTCATTCTCGGCCCAAAGGCGGAAGCGATAAAGTTTTTGAAGGAAAGGCATCGAACGCATCAGCGACTTGAAGCTCTCGCCATAGGTCTTGTTGCCTTTGGGCATGACCCAATTTGCCGTGCGTTGATAAACTGTCAGACTGCGTGCCTGTTTGGCGATCTCTGGGATAAACTGCAGCGCGCTGGCTGCATTTCCAATCACGGCAACCGATTTGTCCTTCAGGTCGATATCATGGCGCCATTCGGCAGAATGGAATATGGTTCCTCCGAAGAGTTTCATCCCCGGTATCCCAATACGGTTGGGAAAGTGCAACTGACCAACCGAGCAAACCACGTGGCGGCAGAGATAGGTTTCATCTCCATTGCCCTTGGTCGTTACAGTCCACATTTCACTTGTCGGATCGAAGCTTGCTGAAGTGACGGCGCAGCCAAGGCGTAAATGCGCGATCACTCCGAATGTTTCCGCACAATCCCGGATGTAATCCAGAATCTCTTTCTGTCCCGACCATTTTCGGCTCCAGTTCGGCGTTTTGCTGAAAGAGTAAGAATACAAATGCGAGGGCACATCGCATTCCGCACCGGGATAGGTGTTATGCTGCCAAGTGCCCCCAAATTCAGTGGCCTTGTCGAGTATTGCGAAGCTGTCGATTCCCGCTTGTCTGAGCTGGTAGCCCATACCAATGCCGCCAAAGCCAGCACCTATGATCAAACAGTTCACCTGCTTCATGATACTTCCTTATGCTCGTATGTCCGTTTCGCGACTTACCAGTGGCGTTTCTGATCTGCCTGGTTTGGCTTTGGGACAAGCGTGACCGGCATAAAATCTTCTTTCAATCTATCTCAAGTTCACCTGAGCCTGCTAATAACTTGGGCCCAGACTAAGTCCTTCAATGCAAATGTAATTGGGAACTTATCCCTCAACTTTGAGTTGAATGGAATGAAAAAATTAGAGGATGAACCTTTGAAACCGTTTATCATCTGCCTTGAGTTATGGCGCACGGCCTGAGGCAGGGTGTTTCTATAGTCGTGAAAATTTTGGAAGATTGGCTCCGGCGGTAGGGATCGAACCTACGACCAATTGATTAACAGTCAACTGCTCTACCGCTGAGCTACGCCGGAACGGTTCGCGCCGTATAGCAACCCGACTCTTCGGCGTCCAGAGGGGGGCGTGAGTTTTTTCGTCGAAAAAACATGCGCACAGCGAAGGCGGGCATCCATGATAATTTGCGGTGTGTTTTGGGGAAATTGGCTCCGGCGGTAGGGATCGAACCTACGACCAATTGATTAACAGTCAACTGCTCTACCGCTGAGCTACGCCGGAACGGTTCGCGCCATATAGCAACCCGAAATTTCGCCGTCCAGAGGGGAAGCGCGGTTTTGGAAAAAAATTTACCTCGGCATCTATGGGGTTCTGGCGAAGATCGCGCCGACAGATAATTTTGACTGCGGTGCAACCAGAAATCGGCACGTAAGATCAACGAGATGGGCGAATACATTCCGTTCGGCAGCGGGCAACAGGGCGGCGGGGGTTTCGGTATAGATTCGCTCGGCCAATTCCCGGGCGGTTCCTGGCCTGGTTTCCAATGCGGACAGAATCTGTTTTTCCCGGGCGCGCCGGTGGGTGATCAACCAATCGAGCCTTTTGGCAGGGTCGTTAATCGGTGCGCCATGCCCTGCGTGGAATACGGACCAGTTATGTTGCCCTAGCTTTTCGCAAGCCGCCATGAAATCGGTCAGATCACCATCAGGTGGTGACACCAGTGAACTGGCCCAACCCATCACATGGTCGGCGGTAAAGCAGACATCCCCCCAACCCAGCGCAATATGGTTACCAAGATGACCGGGCGTATGGATCACATTCAACTGCCACCCTTCGGCGGCGATTACATCACCATCTTCGACTTCGATATGCGGGCGGAACGCCGTGTCGATCCCTTCACCTCCGCCTGCGAGCCCCTGAGTAGCCAATTCGGCCATCACCTCACTGCGGCCTGCTTCGGGGCCTCCGAAAGCAATGATCTTTGCTTGCGTTCGTTCGGCCAGCGGTGCAGCAAGCGGAGAGTGGTCCAGATGAGAATGTGTGACAATGATGTGGCTGATCCGTTGTCCGGGTTTAACCGCGTTCAGGATTGCATCCAGATGGTCCGAATTGGCAGGGCCGGGGTCAATCACCGCAAGATCGGTTTGGCCAAGCAAGTAAGTATTGGTGCCGCGATATGTCATCGGAGACGGGTTGGGGGCAAGAATCCGCCTCAGGCCCGGTTGTAATTCGTCATCTCGACCTGGCATTGGATTGAAATCGTCCGGTGCTTGCATTCTGCACTCTTTCTCTCGTCTGAACAGCTCGTTAGGTTTAACCCATGACGACGCAATGGCTCAAACTTTATATGCCGCGCAGCCTGTATGCTCGGGCGGCTTTGATTCTCATTTTGCCGGTGGTGGTGATGCTGCTGGTGATCAGTGTCGCCTTTTTGCAAAAGCACCTAGAAGATGTCACTGCGCAAATGACTCGTGCCGCATCGCGTGAGGTTACGCTGGTTACGGATGTGATAGAACATTCTGAAACGCAGCAACAGGCGGTGGCCGAACTTCGGCCCGATCTGGCCGCGCTTGATATGAAACTGCGGTTTCTCGGGATAAACGAAACGCCAGTCATCGGGAATCGCCGCTGGTATGATTTCATTGCACCTCAAGTCGAATCCGAGTTGCGCGCCCTGCTTCCCGATCTTGTAGCGGTCGCCTTGCCAAGCGGGCAGGAGGCTCGATTGTATCTGCAGACGGATTTGGGTGTATTGCAGCTAACTTTCGACCGTCGGCGATTGTCCCCCACCGCGCCGCATCAGTTGATTGTGACTGTCTTGTTCTTTGCGATCATCATGACAACCATTTCGTTTTTGTACATGCGCAACCAGCTACGACCGATCACCCGTCTGGCCGAGGCTGCACAGGCGTTCGGACGCGGGCGGGTTGTTCCTTATTCGCCAGGCGGCGCGATCGAGGTGCGAGCGGCTGGCAGTGCGTTTCTGGATATGCGCGCCCGGATAGAGCGTCAGATGGAGCAGCGCACCATGATGCTGTCCGGTGTCAGCCACGATTTGCGAACGCCTTTGACGCGTCTCAAGCTTGGGCTGTCTTTGTTGCCCGAAGGTGAGGCAGCGCCATTGCAACAGGACGTGGATGAAATGCAGCTATTGCTGGACGCGTTTTTGGATTTTTCCAAAGGAGCGGCAGAGGTGGCGCCGGAATCCGTAGACCCTGAGAGGTTCCTTCGGCAGATCGTCAAGGATGCGTGCAGGGCAGGGCATAAGGTCGAATTGGTAAAGGTTGATGGCGCAGGAACCGCGATGTTGCGCCCGACGGCTATTCGTCGCGCGGTAGAGAATTTGATCGGGAATGCGGTCAGGTACGGAAATCGCGCTGAGATCAGCCTGTCGGTCTCTTCCAAATCGCTGCGTATCCGCGTCGAAGATGATGGTCCGGGTATTCCGCCCGAGCAGCGCACCGAAGCGGTCAAACCTTTCTCGCGATTGGATCCGGCGCGCAACCAGAATCGGGGCAGCGGTGTTGGTCTAGGGTTGGCCATTGTGGCAGATGTCGCCCGAGCCCATGGCGGCGTGCTTCGATTGGGCAAAAGCGAACATCTGGGCGGTCTGTGTGCCGATATTATCATCGGTCGCTAGAGCATCGTGCACCGGACCTCTGCTCTGCCAAATCTGGTGTGAGTTCATCTTGGATTGTCGGATGTTCAGTGACCGATAAACTGATTCAAGCGCCTGAAAAGTTACCGGGATATCCCGGGCGGGAATCGAAGATATGTCCTGAAACCGTGGGGCACTTGCCTCGCAACCTATTGTTAGGTCGTGGAGCATCTCTCTCGATTTTCGGGCTGATCGATCGTTGTTTCTAAAGGAAAATTTGCGGATTTTGGTAGGCCCGGAGGGACTCGAACCCCCAACCAAAGCGTTATGAGCGCTCTGCTCTAACCAATTGAGCTACAGGCCCGCCTAGGCGCTTTGCCTATCATGGTGAACGCCCGCGTCAAGCCTGACCGTTGCAACATCTCCAACAATCGACTAACCCGCGCGGGAACCATTCAAAAGAGGTTGGCCATGACAGCAGGCAAAAACGGAATCACCTACGCGGATGCGGGCGTTGATATTGATGCGGGGAATGCTCTGGTCGACCGGATAAAACCTGCTGCCAAGCGGACCAACAGATCCGGTGTGATGAGCGGGCTGGGCGGGTTCGGCGCATTGTTCGACCTGAAGGATGCAGGTTATCGGGACCCGATTCTTGTCGGCGCCACCGACGGTGTTGGCACCAAGTTGCGGATCGCGATTGATACAGGCCTGGTCGATGGCGTCGGTATCGATCTTGTAGCCATGTGCGTCAACGATCTGATCTGTCAGGGGGCTGAGCCACTTTTCTTCCTCGACTATTTCGCCACAGGCAAACTGGATACCGAGACCGCCGCACGGATTATTGAGGGCATTGCCGAAGGCTGCGTTCAATCGGATTGCGCATTGATCGGTGGTGAAACTGCCGAGATGCCGGGCATGTATCCCGATGGTGATTTCGATTTGGCCGGGTTTTCGGTCGGTGCGATGGAGCGCGGCGCACACCTTCCTGCAGATGTTCAACAGGGTGACGTGTTGCTTGGGCTGGCCTCAAACGGGGTGCATTCCAATGGCTATTCGCTAGTGCGCAAGCTGGTCGAGATCTCGGGCCTGGGTTGGGATGCGGCATCGCCTTTTGGGGATGGATCGCTGGGCGAGGCACTGCTGACCCCGACGCGCCTTTACGTGAAACCTGCGCTACAGGCGATCCGGACAGGCGGGGTGCATGCGCTCGCCCATATCACCGGCGGTGGCCTGACCGAAAACCTGCCACGGGTGCTGCCCGAAAGGCTGGGTGCCCAGATCGACTTGAACTCCTGGGATTTGCCACCCGTATTCCGCTGGATGGCAGAAACCGGCGGTATTGCTGAATCCGAGATGCTCAAGACTTTCAACTGTGGCATCGGCATGATCGTGGTTTGCGGCGCAGAGCAGGCCGACGACCTGTCGGCACTGCTGGCCCAAGCTGGTGAGACGGTTTCGCGGATTGGCACCGTGACCGACACCGCAGGAGTGGCCTATTCGGGCAAATTGCTGTGAGCCATAAGCGCGTCGCCATTCTGATCTCGGGCGGGGGGTCGAATATGGTCTCTCTGGTCGACAGCATGACCGGTGACCATCCGGCCAGACCTTGTTTGGTCTTGTCGAACGATGCTGAGGCTGGGGGACTGAAAAAGGCAGCTAATCGGGGAATTGCAACCGCAGCCGTAGATCACCGGCCATTCAAGGGCGACCGCGCAGCTTTTGAGGCCGAGCTGCTGAAACCGTTAGAGCAAGCACAACCGGACATCGTGTGTTTGGCTGGGTTCATGCGGGTGCTGACCGGTGATTTCGTCTCGCGCTTTCAGGGTCGGATTCTCAACATCCACCCGTCACTGTTGCCGAAATACAAGGGTCTGAACACCCATGCCCGTGCGATTGCAGCAGGTGATATCGAGCATGGATGCTCGGTTCACGAAGTGACCGCAGCGCTGGACGATGGCCCAATCTTGGGGCAAGCCCGCCTGAATATTGAGGCTGGAGACACTCCTGAGACTTTGGCGGCGCGCGTTCTGACCTACGAACACAGGCTTTATCCTGCCGTATTGCGCCGCTTTGCCGGAAATGACCGCACACCGGTGCTTTTGCCGTGAATCCCGCGGGGTGATTTACACGCGGTTGCCATTCGGCCTATGGTTCGCCCGACGGCCCGGAAACGTGTAGGACTGACGGGTGATTAAAAACAAAAGCAAGAATAGCACCACGAATGAAAACCCTCACGACGACGCAAGAGCTGGCCGATTTCTGCAAAGCGGCTGCGGCCTTTGATTACGTAACCGTAGATACCGAGTTCCTGCGCGAACGGACCTACTATTCCAAACTTTGCCTGCTTCAACTGGCGGTCCCGTCGCCCGACGAAGACAGCGCCGTTTTGGTCGACCCGTTGGCCGAAGGGATGACTCTGGAGCCTTTGTACGAGCTCTTCGCCGATGAAAGCGTGGTTAAAGTATTTCACGCAGCCCGTCAGGATCTTGAGATTTTCTGGGTTGAGGCGGGTGTGTTCCCCAACCCTCTGTTCGACACCCAGGTCGCTGCTATGGTCTGTGGATTTGGCGAGCAGGTTGGCTATGAAACCCTGGTGCGCAAGATTTGTAAGGAAGGCGTGGACAAGACCTCTCGATTTACCGACTGGTCACGCCGCCCACTGTCCGAGGCGCAAAAGACGTATGCCCTGGCAGATGTAACGCATCTGCGGAAAATCTATGAGTATCTGTCGGCCGAGTTGACGAAAACCAAGCGCAGCCATTGGGTCGCCGAAGAGCTGCGCACGCTGACGCAATCCGGCACCTATGAGATCCAGCCCGAAAATGCGTGGAAGCGTATCAAAACCCGGACGAACTCGGCCAAGTTTTTGGCTGTTGTTCGCGAGTTGGCCGAGTTTCGCGAAGCCTATGCGCAGGAAAACAACGTACCGCGTAGCCGGGTGTTCAAAGACGACGCTCTGATCGAACTGGCATCGACCAAGCCGAAATCCCTCTCAGATTTGGGTGGATCGCGCCTGCTGCTGCGCGAGGCCCGCAAAGGGGTCATTGCGGATGGGATTCTGGCCGCCGTCAAAAAGGGTGTTAATTGCCCACCAGAAAAATTGCCCAAGATTGATATCAGCCGTGACAAGTTGAAGGTAAATCCTGCGCTCGCCGACCTATTGCGGGTGCTGCTGAAATCAAAAACGGAAAGCTCGGGCGTGGCCGCCAAACTGATTGCTACCAGTTCCGAACTGGATCAGATCGCAGCCGGTGAACGGGAATTACCTGCAATGTCCGGTTGGCGGTTCGAGGTATTCGGCGAAGATGCCCTGAAACTGTGCGATGGCAAAATCGCCCTGGCAGCTAAAGGGCAGACCGTCACGGTCGTAGAGCTTTAGCAGGAATTATCTGCGGCGGGATTCCAGGGCATTTTGTTCCCCTTTGACGCGGACCAGCCGAATGTTTGCAAGCTCGTCTCGGCTGATATTGATTGCATTGGATACTCTTCGGGACCGTTCGGTCCCCTGGCTTGTCGCATATGACGGGTAGTCGACACGGAACGTGAATTCGAGAATGCCGTTTTTTGCATTCTCTTCGCTTTCAACACGAACAAGCCGCGCATTATAGGCACCCTGCCTTGCAGCAATCCCAGTCGTGTAAACGATAGCTCCATTCGGAATTGGATCGATCCGCAATTCTTCGATCTTGGCGATCGGGAAGCTCTTATCCTCGGGTGGCTTCTTGGAAAACAGGCCAACACCATCGTCTGTCTGGGGAACCAGCGCATTTGCATCGTTCACCGAGACTTCAGAGGGTGCCGGAGTACTGGACCCAAACCAGTTTGTCGGGTTGACCCGAGAATCACGCCAAGCGCTGCAAGCCGACAGGGTCAAGGCAGCAGCCAAAAGAACAGACAGTGATTTCTTCATCGTCACAACACCCAGAGCAGTCTATATGGCAATGAGTTATCGCACTTTTCCGGGTTTGAAAAGCCACGTGGGGGGCTGGACAGATGCTGGTCAGGATCATAGTTCAAAAATGTGAACCCAATGAGAGGACAGCCCCGAGATGGCGACACCTGCTTTTGAAGAAATCGTCGAAGATTTCGAATTCCTGGAGGACTGGGAAGACCGGTACCGCCATGTCATCGAGCAGGGGAAAGCGATGGCGCCATTGGATGATGCGTTGAAGGTGCCTGCAACCAAAGTCCATGGTTGCGCCAGCCAGGTCTGGCTGCATCCCAGTGTCGAGGGAGGGACCTTTCATTTTGACGGCGACAGTGATGCTCTGATCGTGAGGGGGCTAATTGCGGTTCTGCGATCCCTATATAACGGCCTGCCGGTTCAAGAAGTCCCGCAGGTTGACGCAGGAGGCGAACTGGCGCGGCTGGGGTTAAACGATCATCTTTCCTCGCAACGATCTAACGGTTTGAGGGCGATGATCGACCGTATCCGCGAGGTCGCGATAGAGGCCGCCTAAAGCGGGCGGCTGGCCCAGTCGCTCAGCGTGGATTGCAGATCACCATAGCCGGTAAAACGGCGCTCGAAAGCCAGGCCCATTCGGTCTGCGCACTCCTTGGCCCGTTCGGTCAGAACCGCATCATCAGTCTGTGCCTGATAAACCAGTTTCGTGTAGTTGCCGAAATACATTTCCCTAAGCTCAGGGTGCCGATCCAGCCCCAGCGGCTTCCAGACGAAGGCATCGAATTGACGTGCTAGGAAATCTGTTAGGTAGAACGCTGTAGTTTCATCCTCGCCGCGATTTTCAAAGACCTGGTTCCCCTCGAAGAAAGAATAGCAGTGGGGCCCTTTAATCATCTCCACGCCCATCTCCTCGCAGGCTTTCTGCAACAGGCCACCGGTGCCGCAATCTGCGTAGACGACATAAACTTTATCGTATTGGTCGCGGTGTTTGGCAACGGCCTCTTCCACCGCCTGCGTGATCCGTTCCGGGTGGACGTGCAAGATGGCGGGCAGGCAGGTCAGTTCCATATGATCCCAGCCGTTACGACGCTTTAGGTCCAGGATTTCCCGCGCCAGCGCACCGCAGGCCAATAGCAGAATTCGCCCTGCGCCGTGATGGTCTGAATAGCCCTGTGTTGTCAGGCTGGCGTCGTCGGGAAGTTGGTCCTGAGTCATTTCGCGCCTCTTTCTCGTTATCTAGAAAATCGGCATATTCGGTGGCTGGCAAGCCCGTATTCGACACATAATGTCAGCTTCGGATCAGGGTAGGGTGAATAAATGAAAAAGGCCGCCCGAAAACCGGACGGCCCTGAAATGGTCTAGACGTCGATCAACCCGCCAGCTGATTGTGCTTGCGCGAGACAAAATCCTTTGCGGTCTCAACCGCTACGGCTGCGTCACGGCAATAGGCATCAGCACCGATCGCCTTGCCGAACTCTTCGTTCAGGGGCGCGCCGCCAACCAGAACGATATAGTCGTCGCGCCGACCCTGTTCGATCAGTGTGTCGATCACGACTTTCATATATGGCATGGTCGTCGTCAGCAGGGCCGACATGCCCAGGATATCGGGCTGTTCGGTATCAAGCGCTTCCAGATAGTTTTCGACGGGGTTGTTGATGCCGATATCAACAACCTCGAATCCGGCGCCTTCCATCATCATTGACACCAGGTTTTTGCCAATGTCGTGAATGTCGCCTTTAACAGTGCCGATCACCATTTTACCAACGCGCGGTGCGCCGGTTTCGGCCAGCAGCGGCTTGAGGATAAACATGCCGCCCTTCATTGCGTTTGCGGCCAGCAAGACCTCGGGTACGAACAGAATGCCGTCACGGAAGTCGTGGCCCACGACCGTCATGCCGCCGACCAGTGCCTTGGTCAGGATGTCATAAGGTGTCCAGCCGCGCTCCAGCAGGATGTTCACACCTTCTTCGATTTCTTCTTTCAGACCGTCGTAAAGGTCATCGAACATCTGTTCGACCAGTTCTTCGTCGTTCAGTTCGGACAGGACGATGTCTTCTTCATCGGACATGGGGCGTTTCCCTGAGCTGTTCGGGCCTTGCGCCCGTGGTGGCATTTTTTCCGTTTTGGCCATTTCGCCGTAATACTACTGTGACGATTGCGACCTTGGCAGTTCCGAGACCGACCTATAGGCCAAATTTGTCGTTATCTCGACGTCATTTTACACATGAACATCCTGCAATTCGTTCAAATGCACCAAATGTCCAGGGCCTGATTGGGGCTCTGATGATGCCTCAGAAAGGTAAATGTGCCGCTTGCCGGACCGGTCGATATTCCATATACCAAATGCATGAACAAAAGTAGAACAAACCTGCCTTCGGCCATTGCCAAGGGGCGAGCGGCCACGGAAAATTCGGCAGGCAGATTCGAACGGTTTGACACAATCCCCTGCGATGACGGCTGGGGGTATGATGACGATCTTCCTCCGTTGCGGACTGAAATCAGGCACGAAACGGTACGCAGCATAATCACTTATAACCGCTCCCCCGACTTGCCATTTGATCGCTCGATTAACCCCTATCGGGGGTGTGAGCACGGCTGCATCTATTGCTTTGCGCGGCCCAGCCATGCCTATCTGGGTCTGTCGCCGGGGCTGGATTTTGAGACGCGCTTGATTGCCCGACCCAATGCGGCCGTGCTTCTTCGCAAAGAGCTTTCTGCGAAAGGTTACACTGTTGCGCCGATCGCGATTGGAACCAATACCGACCCTTATCAGCCAGTTGAAAAAAACCTCAGAATCACAAGGTCTTGTTTGTCGGTGCTTACTGAGTTTCGCCATCCGGTTGCGATTGTGACCAAGGGGGCACTGATCGAACGTGACCTCGATCTGCTCGCACAGATGGCGGAACAGGGTTTGGTTCGGGTCGGGATATCTCTGACCACGTTGGATGCGGATTTATCGCGCCGAATGGAGCCACGGGCACCCGCGCCAAATCGGCGCCTGAAAATCATTCGCAGGCTGACCGAAGCGGGGGTTCCGGTACGAGTCATGACCTCGCCTTCTATTCCCGGTTTGACAGATCATGAGATGGAAAGCCTGTTAGAGGCGGGCAGGGATGCCGGGGCGGATGCAGCAAGCTGGATTATGCTGCGGCTGCCGCGCGAAGTTTCGCAACTTTGGCAAACCTGGCTGCAAGAGCAAGAGCCAACGCGCGCCGAAAAAGTCATGTCCAAGCTTCGGCAAATGCACGGGGGCAGGGACTATGATCCGCGCTGGGGCCACCGAATGCGCGGTGAGGGCGAATATGCCGAGATGGTGGCTAAGCGGTTTTCACTGGCTGTAAAACGACTGGGCCTTGCAACGCGCACCCCGAAGCTGCGGTGCGATTTGTTCGATATCCCGCCCCAAGCCGGGGACCAGTTGACGCTGTTCTAACAAATCAGCCCCGGATTCTGGTCCGGGGCTGTTTGGTTTGTTGGGGATCGAAATCAGCGTTTTTCGATGTCCACGTAATCGCGACTGGTTTCGCCCAGATAGAGCTGGCGCGGGCGGCCGATTTTGTTCTGTGGATCTGCGATCATCTCTTTCCACTGACTGACCCAGCCAACGGTGCGCGACAGTGCGAAAATCGGGGTGAACATCGACGTCGGGAAACCCATCGCCTCGAGGATGATCCCTGAATAGAAGTCCACGTTCGGGAACAGTTTCTTTTCGGAGAAATACGGATCTTCCAGTGCCTGTTTTTCCAGCGCCTTGGCGACCTGCAGCTTGGGATTGTCCTCAATCCCCAGCAGATCCAACACTTCGTCGGCGGATTGCTTCATAACCTTGGCGCGCGGGTCAAAGTTCTTATAGACGCGGTGACCAAAGCCCATCAGGCGGAACGGATCAGCCTTGTCTTTGGCGCGGGCGATAAATTCCGGGATACGGTCAACCGTGCCAATTTCTTCCAGCATTTCAAGGCAGGCCTGGTTTGCGCCGCCATGGGCAGGGCCCCAAAGACACGCGATACCAGCGGCAATACACGCAAACGGGTTCGCCCCCGAGGACGAGGCCAAACGCACAGTCGAAGTCGAGGCATTCTGTTCGTGATCCGCGTGCAGAGTAAAGATGCGGTCCATCGCGCGGCTGAGGATTGGGTTCACCTCATATTCCTCGGCAGGGACGCTGAAGCACATGCGCAGGAAGTTTGACGCATAATCCAGATCGTTGCGCGGGTACACGAAAGGCTGACCGGTGTGATACTTGTAAGCCCAGGCAGCTATGGTCGGCATCTTGGCGATCAGACGATGGGATGCGACCTCACGCTGATGCGGGTCGGAAACATCGGTCGAATCGTGATAGAACGCAGACATCGCGCCCACGACACCAACCATGATCGCCATCGGATGCGCATCACGGCGGAAGCCACGATAGAAATATTGCATCTGTTCGTGCAGCATGGTGTGGCGGGTGATCGTGGTTTCAAACTTTTCCAGTTCCTTGGCCGCCGGCAGCTCTCCATAAAGCAACAGGTAGCACACTTCGAGGAAATGCGATTTCTCGGCCAACTGGTCGATCGGATAGCCACGGTGCAGCAGTTCACCTTTTTCGCCGTCGATATAGGTGATGGTGCTGTCGCAGCTGGCGGTCGATGTGAAGCCGGGGTCATAGGTGAACACATCCGCTTCGCTGTACAGCTTGCGGATGTCGATGACATCAGGTCCCACGGTAGGCGAATGAACCGGCAACTCGTATGTTTTACCATGTACGGTCAAAGTGGCTGATTTATTGCTGTCGGTCATAATGTCCCTTCCTCATTCATACGTGAAACGGATCGTCGTCCGTTTCGGCGGGCAACGGTTGCGCACAGGGGCGCAGCCCGGGTGTTAGCGGAGCAGCGTTACCCAAATGTGAAACCTTTGGTTATGTCGCTGCGTCGGAGAGCCGTGCCAGGGTTTCATCCCGCCCAAGCACAAGCATCATATCAAAAACCGAAGGCGTTACAGCCCGACCAGCCAATGCAGCGCGCAACGGCCCTGCCAGCTTGCCAAACTTTAGCCCTTTCGCTTCTGCAAACGAGTTCAGGGCACTCTCCAGTTCGTTCCGGGTCCAGCTAGCATTTTGCACGTGCGGCGTCAATTCACTCAGTATACCGTCGGATACAGAGGACAGCGCCTTTGCAGCCTTCTCATCAGGTTTAATCGGGCGTGACGTCAGCACAAAATGCGCTTTTTCAAGGAGTTCCGGGAATGTGCGTGCCCGATCCTTGAGGCAATACATCGCACGTTCCAGATCACCTGATTGTGCATTGGTGAGAGCGGGCAGTCCCGCCGCCGCCAGGTATCCCTGAATTTCCTGCCGCAACGCGGCATCGCCAGTGATTGGAATATGCTGACCACATAGATTCTCGAGCTTTTTCAGATCGAACCGTGCAGGGCTTTTACCGATTCCAGCCAGATCGAACCACTCTTTCGCCTGCTCATCAGTAAAGAATTCGTCATCCCCATGGCTCCAGCCGAGACGGGCTAGATAGTTGCGCATACCCGCGGCCGGGTACCCCATCGCCTGATATTCTTGGGCACCCAAAGCTCCGTGACGTTTGGATAGTTTCTTGCCGTCCGGGCCATGAATCAGCGGAATATGTGCCCAGACCGGAACATCCCAACCCATGGCTTCATAGATCATCATCTGGCGTGCGGCATTATTCAGGTGATCGTCGCCCCGGATAACATGGGTCACACCCATGTCGTGATCATCCACAACAACCGCCAGCATATAAACCGGTGTTCCGTCCGAGCGCAGCAGGATCATGTCGTCCAACTGATCGTTGCGGATTGTCACGTCGCCCTGAACCTGATCGCGGATCACGGTGACCCCGTCCCGCGGTGCCTTTATGCGGATCGCATATGGGGCGTCAGGTTGGGTCGAAGGGTCAGCGTCGCGCCAGGGGCTCTGGAACAGTGTCGATTTTCCCTCTGCACGCGCCTGTTCGCGAAAGGCTGTGATCTCGTCCTGGGTCGAAAAACATTTGTAGGCTTTGCCGTCCGCCAGCAGCTGATGTGCCACTTCAGCATGACGCGGGGCGCCTTCGAATTGGCTGATCACATCGCCATCATGGTCCAGGCCCAACCAGGACATCCCCTGAAGAATTGCTGCAGTAGCCTCTGGGGTTGAGCGTTCGCGGTCCGTGTCTTCAATCCGCAATAAGAACTTGCCACCACGTCCCCGAGCAAAGAGCCAGTTGAACAATGCAGTGCGCGCGCCGCCGATGTGAAGAAAACCAGTGGGTGAAGGTGCAAAACGGGTGACGACCTGATCGGACATAGTGTGGATTAACCTTTTGGTAACCGTGTCGGGCTTAACTTGGCGCCTGTCTAACGAGCCCGAAGGACGGGGGCAACCATGCGTGTTCTGGCACGGGTCGAGACCGCATTGCTGAGCCAGACAGGCTATTTGTTTCAGTGGTCACCAGTGTGCTTGGCCATTGGCATCGGCCTGTATTTCGCGCTCCGGTTCGAGCCGGGGTGGCAGATTTACATTTGTTTCAGCGCGGTGATTGTTGCGGCTATGGGGATGGCCCGCAAATCGCGGTCTGGCTGGGCTTCGTTGGCAATCGGGGGGACGCTGATCGCTGCCGGGTTTATCCTGGCCGGCGCACGTGCCCATACGGTGGCAGAGCCGGTTCTGTCTTGGCGGTACTATGGCCCGGTCGAGGGACGTGTTGTCGCCATAGACCGCTCTGCGTCGGATGCGCTGCGGGTGACGCTCGATCGGGTGCGATTAGGGGACGTGCCCTTGGATCGACGACCGCGGCGCGTCCGACTTTCCCTGCATGGTGGGGATGTCGCACTGGTTCCCGGGCAAAGGATCATGACAACAGGTCATCTGTCGCCGCCTCAGGGGCCGGTAGAGCCCGGCGGTTTCGATTTCCGTCGCCACGCATGGTTTCAACGTTTAGGGGCGGTCGGGTACACGCGCGTACCGGTGTTGTCGGTTGCCCCGCCGGACAGGACCAATCTCCGCATCACGGCGTGGAGGACGGCGATCTCTGAACATGTGCGCGCATTGCTGCCTGGAGAGGTCGGAGGTTTCGCCGCGGCTGTCACGACGGGTGATCGCAGCGGAATGGGGCAGGAAACGCTGAACAATCTACGGGCATCTAATCTGGCTCATCTGTTGGCGATATCCGGATTGCATATGGGGTTGCTGACAGGTTTCATTTATCTGATCTGCAGGGTCACGCTGTCTGCTGTCCCGGTGCTCGCTCTTAGACTTCCGGTCCGCAAGTTTGCAGCGGTTTGCGCCTTGGTCGCGGCGGTTGTTTATCTATTGCTGTCTGGCGGGAATGTCGCAACAGAGCGGGCCTTTATCATGGTCAGCGTAATGCTGGGGGCCATTTTGATCGACAGAAGGTCAATTTCGCTACGCGCGGTGGCCGTCGCTGCCCTTATCGTGCTGTCGTTGCGACCAGAATCTCTGTTAAGCCCCGGTTTTCAGATGTCTTTTGCTGCAACAACGGCACTTGTGGCCGTTTTCGGAGCCTTACGCGGTTTCGGTTCTGCTTTCGGGCCGAAATGGCTACGGCCCATTATCGGGGTATTGATGTCCTCTGCCATAGCCGGGCTTGCAACCGCACCGATTGGGGCCGCGCATTTCAATTCACTGTCTCACTATGGGCTGGTTGCGAATATGCTGTCGGTCCCGGTGATGGGAACCGTCGTGGTTCCTGCGGCCGTTATTGCCGCAATCCTGGCGCCATTCGGGCTTGAGTGGATTGGGCTGGCGGTCATGGGGGCAGGGTTGGAATGGATTCTGGCGGTTTCAGACTGGATCTCGGGACTGGAAGGTGCGCAAGGATATGTGGTCAGTCCACCGTCCTACGTCTTGCCCATATTTGCATTGGGCGCGCTGTGGATCGCCTTGTGGCGCGGTGGGGCAAGGTGGGTCGGCGTCGCACCTTGCATGGTGGCGATTGCGCTTTGGGGGCAGGGTAACCGTCCGGAAGTTTTGGTCGCAGCTTCCGGTGGGTTGGTTGGTGTGATGACTGATCAGGGGCGCGCGCTGAGCAAGGAAAAGGGCAGCAAGTTTATTGCAACCGTATGGCTTGAAAACGACGGAGACGGCGCGAGCCAGAAAACTGCCGCAAATCGCTGGCCCGATGGGAAAGATCTGTCGCAAAGATATTTCTGGCAGGGCAAAGAGCTGATTCACCTCACCGGCAAACGATCTGCGCGCGAATTCAGCGAATGTGGAGATGACCAAATCGTCATCTCTGCTGTTCCGGTCCAGCTGTCCGGCACCTGTATGGTGATTGATCCCGAGTTGCTGACCAAGACAGGAAGTATTGCACTGTCTAGCGGAAACGTAATGACCAGTGCCGAAGTCATAGGCAAAAGGCTGTGGTCGCCAGACAGCTAAAGATCAATAGCTTCGGATCAGCCCAACCAAACGGCCCTGAACCTTGACCTTATCTTCGGGCAGTACACGCGTTTCATAGGCCGGGTTGGCAGCCTCAAGCGCTATCGCCTGACCTCTCCGAAAGAACCGTTTGAGCGTTGCTTCCTGATCTTCGACCAGAGCGACAACGATATCGCCATTATCAGCCGCGGAGGTTTCGCGGATGACGACCACATCCCCGTCGTTGATGCCTGCGTCAATCATCGAATCGCCGCGTACTTCAAGTGCGTAGTGCTCGCCTCTGCCGGAAACCATGCTTCCGGGGACGGCAACGCGGTGCGAGACATGGCTGATCGCCTCGATCGGAACACCTGCTGCGATGCGTCCCATGACCGGCAATTCCATTGCGTCAACGGTCACTGGTTCGAAATTCGCGGGGCGTCTGCCTTCGGGTTTGTCACCTTCGATAACACGGGGCTTGAAAGCGACTGTAGGCTCTCCTCCCAGGCTTTCAGGAAGTTTGACGATTTCGATGGCCCGGGCACGATGGGCCAGACGACGGATAAAGCCGCGTTCTTCAAGCGCTGTGATCAACCGATGGATGCCGGATTTGGACCGCAGGTCCAGCGCAGCTTTCATTTCATCGAAACTTGGGGGGACGCCATCCGCCTGAACTCGTTTATGGATGAACTCCAACAAATCCAACTGCTTCTTGGTCAGCATTGCTCACACCTCGTCGCTCATACGTTTTCTTTTGTTCTACGCATGTTCACGTTTTGTGTCAATGGTTTTGCGCGGTCTCAGATCGGAAGGAACATCACTTCGTCACCGGCCAGGCGCGCCGGATCATTCGGTTGCCGAACCAAGAGCGCGTTTGCTTCGGCGAGGACGCTGAGCAGCGAGCTGTCCTGGTTTTGGCAGGCTTTTATCCCGTCCGCGGTCACGATGGCACGCATGTAATGCTCTCGCGGCCCATTCGCGGGGATAGCCTCGGTTAAATTGGCGCTTTGAAGCGGGGTCAGAACCTGTTCCAGGCCCAGCATCTTACGGATCATCGGGGCAAGAAACAGATAGCTGCAAACCATTGCGCTGACCGGATTACCCGGAAGTCCAACCATCACGCTATCGCCCAAGCGACCGGCCATCAGCGGTTTGCCGGGGCGCATGCGGATTTTGTAAAAACTCCGCTCCAACCCCAGTGCGGTGGAGACCTGAGAGACAAGATCATAATCCCCAACCGAGGCACCGCCGATCGTAACCACCAAATCAACGTCGGCTGCTAGAGCAAAGGCGGTCTCAAGGGACGAAACCGTGTCAGAGGCGATAGGCAGAACCCGAACATGCGCTCCAACATTCTCTAACAACGCTTTAATACCAAAGGTGTTTGAGGCGATTATCTGATCCGGTCCCGGTGTTTCGCCGGGCATGATCAATTCATCCCCGGTTGCGATTAGCGCGACCACGGGTTTACGTGCAACCGGCACCATGGGGATATTCATCGCCGCCAAAAGCGCCAGATCCTCGGGGCGCAAACGACGTGGAGCCGTAATCTTGGCGCCAATTTCGAAATCGACGCCTTTTGGACGAATGTTGGATTTAGGGCCCGGCAGATCAGAAATGGTGATTAGGTCACCTCGGCGATCAACATCCTCTTGAATGACAACAAAATCTGCACCTTCAGGAATAGGGGCGCCAGTGAAGATCCGAACCGCCTGTCCGGGTCCAACCTGACCGTCAAATCGCCGACCGGCCGCAGCCTCGCCAATGACTTTGAACATGGCGTGCGGCTCTACCTCGGTCGATTTTACCGAGTAGCCATCCATCGAAGACGAAGCGAATGGCGGCTGATCGCGTGTGGCTGCTACATCCTCGGCCAGTACTCTACCCGCCGCATCCATCAAGGGAGCCGTCTCTGAGGGGAGGGTGTTTACAAGATCGAATAACTGCGCCCGGGCGCTTTCAACGGTTATCATTTCGCCTCGTAACGGCCTGATTTACCACCATCTTTTAGCAAGACGCGAATGCCGCCAATTTCCATTGCCTTATCGACGGCTTTGGCCATGTCGTATATGGTCAGTGCGGCGGTTGAGGCCGCTGTCAGCGCCTCCATTTCCACGCCGGTTTGACCAGATGTCTTGACGGTTGCCTGTACCTGTATGCCGGGTAATTCTGGGTCCAGTGTCAGGTCTACGGTAACTTTAGTCACTGGCAGTGGGTGACATAGCGGGATCAGATCGGGTGTCTTCTTTGCCCCCATGATACCGGCCAGACGTGCAACCCCCAAGACGTCACCTTTTTTGGCGCGACCTTCTGCGATCAAGTCGAACGTATCTTGTGCCATCGTGATATGAGCCGCTGCGACGGCGACACGATCCGTGATGGGCTTGTTCGACACATCGACCATATGAGCCTGTCCCTGGGCATCAAAGTGAGTCAGCGGCATCACATCACACCCGGGCTGAGCGGACGCGACAGCAGATCGTGTGTCGCTGCTGCGACGTCATCCTGACGCATCAGGCTCTCGCCAATTAGAAAACAACGCGCACCGAAACGGGCGATATCGGCCAAGTCTGCTGGAGTGCTCAACCCGCTTTCGCAAACGATGGTCCGGTCAGCGGGTACAAGTTTTGACAGGCGGCGTGTGGTATCAAGAGTGGTCTCGAAGGTCTTGAGATTACGGTTGTTTATCCCAATCAACGGGCTTTTGAGCTGCGTTGCACGTTCCAGCTCGGCTTCATCATGAACTTCAATCAGAACGTCCATGCCCCAGTCAAAGGCGGTCTGTTCCAACTCAGACGCCTGGCTGTCATCAACCGATGCCATGATGATCAGAATACAATCCGCCCCAAGAGCGCGGGCTTCGGCCACCTGATAGGGATCGTACATGAAATCTTTGCGTAGAACCGGCAAAGAACAGGCTGCGCGTGCCTGAACCAGAAACTCTTTGGCACCCTGAAAGCTGGGCGTGTCGGTCAACACGGAAAGGCAGGCAGCGCCACCTTCTTCGTAAGCCAGTGCAAGTGCTGGTGGATCAAAGTCAGCGCGGATCAGACCTTTGGAGGGGCTGGCTTTTTTGACTTCTGCAATCAGCCCGTACCCAGTACGTACAGCCATTTGCAAGGCTGATGCGAATCCGCGTGGTTCAGAGGCTGATCTTGCTTCGTTTTCAACAGCTTCCAGAGACTTATTGGCCTTGTCCGAAGCGACCTCTTCGAGCTTGTAAGCTTTGATTTTGTCCAGAACCGTTTCGGTCATGCGGCCTCCTGAGTAATGCGGGCCAGGGCCGCGATCTTGTCTTTGGCTTTTCCGCTGTCGATACTTTCAGCGGCTTTTGCGACACCTTCGCGCAGATCAGCAGCGGCCTCTGCGACGACCAGGGCAGCTGCGGCATTCAACAATACCGCATCGCGATAGGCGGAGGCCTCGCCGTCTAGAAGAGCTCGGAAGGCTACTGCGTTTTCCTCGGGGGTTCCGCCGAGAATGTCCTCGAAGGGATGTACCGGCAGCCCTGCATCTTCTGGGTGAAGCTCGACCTCTTTAATTGTGCCGTCTTCGAGGGCCGCAATCCAACTGATACCCGTGATGGTCAATTCGTCTGTGCCGTCCGATCCGTGCACCAGCCATGCGCGTTCGGACCCAAGCAGGCCCAACGTTTCGGCCATCGGGCGGATCAACTCTCGGCTAAAGGCTCCGGTCAACTGCCGCTTGACGCCTGCCGGATTGGTCAGCGGACCGAGAATGTTAAAGATCGTCCGTGTCCCAAGCTCTTGCCGGGTGGGCATGACATGCGCAATCGCCGGGTGATGCATGGGGGCCATCATGAATCCGATGCCGACATCTTGCAGTGCATTTTCAACGGTTTGCGGGCCGACCATAACGTTGATACCCAGCTGGCCTAGCGCATCTGCGGCTCCGGATTTAGAACTCAGGTTCCGGTTGCCGTGTTTGGCCACGGTGACACCGGCACCCGCAACCACAAAGGCGGTCGCGGTCGAGATATTCAGCGTTCCCTTGCCGTCACCGCCGGTGCCCACAATATCTATCGCGCCAGCTGGTGCCTGAACTGCATTGCATTTTGCACGCATCACGGCAGCGGCGGCGGCATATTCATCGACGGTCTCTCCGCGTGTGCGCATAGCCATCAATAGCCCGCCGATCTGGCTGGGTGTTGCGGCGCCGTCAAACAGGATCCCAAAGGCTTCTTCCGCTTCGGCGCGTGTCAGGGGGCGGTCGGCGGCAACTCCGATCAGCGGTTTCAGGGCGTCGCTCATGCGGGAACTTTCATCTCGGACAGGAAATTCTTGAGCAACGCGTGGCCGTGCTCGGAAGCGATGGATTCCGGGTGGAACTGTACGCCATGAATGGGCAGTTCGCGGTGCTGGAGGCCCATTATGGTGCCATCTTCCAATTCCGCCGTAATCTCCAGGCAATCGGGCAGGGTATCGCGATCCACAATCAGCGAATGATAGCGCGTCGCCTCAAACGGCGTGGGCAGGCCCGCGAACACACCTTTACCGGTGTGGTGCATTGTTCCCATTTTGCCATGCACAATCTCATGGCAACGCGTGACTTTTCCACCGAAAACCTGACCTATGGTCTGATGGCCAAGGCAGACACCCAACAAAGGCGTCCGTGTTTCGGCGGCTGCCTCGGTCAGGGCAAGGCAAATGCCTGCCCGGTCAGGGTCGCAAGGGCCAGGGCTGAGCAGGATGCCAGCGGGGTTCATGGCCATCGCTTCTTGCACGTCCAGCGCGTCATTCCTTCGAATGACCATTTCCGAGCCAAGTTCGCCTAAATAATGTACGAGGTTGTAGGTAAATGAGTCGTAGTTGTCGATCAGCAGCAGCATTTGGCTCTTGTCTCGTGTTGGTCATTTCGGGCTGGCGATGCAACCCAAGGCCACGGTATAGTGTTGGCACATACATGCTCAGGCTTGTGGGGCAGCGTCAAGGGTGCATCCCGAACTTGGCGGTCCTGCAGGCAGGTGCCACAACAGATGGTGCAAGGGCAAGGCAGCAGGACTAAGGCGAGAGGCAAATATTATGGGCGGATTTGTCGGCGGAATGATCGCAGGCGCAGTTGTCGTTGTGGTGCTGGGGGCAGTCTTATCGCTCAACGCGCCGCTGTCGAAAAAGCCGTCCATAGCGACAGTCGCACCAGAACCTGCACCGGTGCAGACGTCGGAGAGCTCCGAGGTTGTCGCTGAGGCGGGTGCAGATGCCGATCTGCTCAAACTCCCTGCGCAGACGCCCGAGAATGAAGTCGAAGAAGAGGATTCTCTGGCCGGTTTATCCGAAGCTGAGAACGCCCCGGACAGCCAGCCGGTAGTGAATGACGTAAGCGTTCCGGTCGAAGCGCCGACGCCCAGCGAGGCGGATTCCGTAAGCATCTCGAGTGAGGCCCCGGTCGTTCCGCGAATGCCTGTCCCCGTTCAGCCTGCGCCGCTTGCCGACCTCAGCCCAGATGCCGCAGAAGATGCCCCTGAGCCACCGGCTGATCAGGTTGCTCTTGCCGAGCCCTTGCCCGAAGTCTCGCCTTCGGAATCAATCGAGCTGGAGGTGAATCCGGAGGATAACCCAATCGCAGTGGAAGGGGACGAGGACACGCTGCCCAGTCAGCCGCTACCGCGTATCGCCTCGGTTCCGCAGATCGGCGCAGAGGACAACTCGTCGGGAAATACCACTATCGGGCGTCGTGTAGTGCCTTTGACTGAACGAGATGATGAAGCAGCCCAAAATCCGCAGGAAGAAGTTCCTGTAGGTAAACCGATCGAGGCCTTCGCAGAGAAGTTTGACAATCCGGATTCCAAACCCCTCATGTCGATCATTCTGATTGACGATGAAGGTGCATATGGCGCCGAGGCGCTTCAGGATTTCCCATATCCGCTTACGTTTGCGGTGCGCCCATCAGACCCCGATGCAGCTGAGAAAATGGCTCGACATCGGGCGGCCGGGTTCGAAGTGATGGTCACTGCTGACCTGCCCAAGGCGGCCAGCGCACAGGATGCTGAGGTATCGCTTTCGGTGTGGCTTGAAGCGTTGCCCGAAACGGTAGGAATTCTTGAAGGTGATGGATCCGGCATCCAGGGTAACCGAAAACTGGCGGATCAGGTCGCCGCCATCGCCGGTGGAACGGGTCGAGGACTGATCACTCAGGATAACGGGCTCAACACGGTACAGAAGTTGGCCTCCCGTAATGGAATTCCGTCTGCGGTAATTTTCAGGGATATCGACGGCGCGCGGCAGGATGCAAAAATCATGCGACGTTTCCTGGACCAGGCTGCGTTCCGGGCCGGGCAGGAGGGCACTGTTGTCATGTTGGGCCGGTTGCGCCCGGATACCATATCGGCCTTGCTGCTTTGGGGTCTGGAAGATCGCGGAGGCCGCGTTGCAATGGCGCCTATTTCGGCGGTGATGATGCAAGGGGCGCAATAAGCCCGATCACATCCTTCCCCGAAACAGGCAGCCCAGACGGGCTGCCTTTATCAATTCTTGCCGGACAGCGTAAATCGGGCCGCGTCAGCCGCAGCGCGTCTGATGGCGTTGGACTTGTGGACGGTTTCCATGAATTCAGCCTCTGGATCGCTATCATACACAACGCCACCACCGGCCTGAATATATAGCTTTTGATCCTGAACGATGGCCGTTCGCAGGGCGATACACATGTCCATGTCTCCGCCGGCGCTGAAATAGCCGACGCCGCCGCCGTAGACACCGCGTTTTTCCGGCTCAAGCTCATCAATGATTTCCATGGCTCGTACCTTGGGCGCGCCCGAGACCGTCCCCGCAGGCATTCCCGCAAAAAAGGCGTCCAGCGCATCCTTACCCTCGGCCAGCTCACCCACAACGTTTGAAACGATGTGCATAACATGGCTGTACCGTTCAATGATGAACTCTTCGGTCGGGCGCACCGTTCCGATTTTTGAAACCCGCCCGGTGTCATTGCGGCCTAGATCCAACAGCATCAGATGTTCGGCCAGTTCTTTCTTGTCGGCCAGCAACTCAATTTCGTAAGCTCTGTCCTCTTCCGGGGTCGCTCCACGTGGGCGCGTCCCGGCGATGGGTCGTATGGTGACTTCATTGCCAAACACGCGCACCAGGATTTCCGGGCTGGCGCCGATCACCTGAAACCCGCCAAAGTTAAAATAGAACATGAAGGGCGACGGGTTTGTTCGCCGCAGCGACCGGTACAACGCAAATGGAGGCAGCGGGAAATCCTGCGTCCAGCGCTGCGCTGGCACTACCTGAAAGATATCGCCAGCTCGAATGTATTCCTTGGCTTTCTCGACTGCTTCCAGATAGCCGGACTTGGTAAAATTCGAGACGGGTGGAGCGACTTCGTACGCATCGCCAAGGTCGCGTGTTTCAGCAGGCATCGCCCGCTCCAGATCGCGCACTGCGTCCATGACGCGCTCGGCGGCCTGGGCATACGCAGCCTTGGCTGACTGGCCATCGCTGACCCAGGCGGGGGAAACGACCGTGACTTCGCCCTTCACACCATCCAGTACCGCGACGACAGAAGGGCGCAGCATGACGGCATCCGGCAGGCCCAAAGGGTCGGGGTTGATGTTCGGCAGATACTCGACCAAGCGCACCATGTCGTAACCGAGATAGCCAAATAGTCCCGCCGCAGCTTGTGGAAGGTCGTCAGGCAGCTCGATCCGGCTTTCGGCCAGAAGCGTCCGAAGGTTGTCCATCGGATCGCCATCCTGAGCCGTGAAAGCGTCCGGGTCGAACCGGGCCGAGCGGTTCAGTTCCGAGGTTTCAGCGCGACAGCGCCAGATCAGGTCGGGTTTCATACCGATGATCGAATACCGTCCGCGGACCTCGCCACCAGTTACCGACTCGAGCATAAAGGCGTCTTTTTGCGCGCCGGTCAGTTTCAGCATCAAGGAGACAGGCGTATCAAGATCGGCTGCCAGACGGGTGTAAACGACCTGGTTCTCGCCGGCCTCATAAGCACGGGCGAAGCTGTCAAACTCGGGGGTCAGGGCCATATTCGGTCTCTTAATTAATAGCTCGCCTGAACGGCGTTCAGTGCTTGCTGATCCACCACAGGACGGGCGCGGGCCTGGGCGTCGCGAACATAGGCATCGAAAATGTTCTGTGCCAGAGCCTGATTCAGCTGAGCGGCCAGCGCTTGTTGAACCTGACGGCGTTCATCGGTCTCGGCGGGGGGCAACAATTCGTCAAGTCGAACGATCAACGCGACCCCGGCACCGGGAACGACACGATAGCTTCCTAGTTCCATGTCGAACACTTCCGGCATGAAACCTGCGGGTACATCTTCTAGAAATGCAGTTCGTGTCAGAGCGTTTTCCACGCGGTGAGGTAGGCCGGTCGTGGTGAAATCCCCGTTCTCCTGCAACTGCTCCAACACGGCATTCGCGTGGTCTTCCAACGCTTTGTCAGTTTGAACCTGTGTCCAGGCCGCCGCAACGCGATCACGCGCTGATTCCAGCGGTTCAGGCCGACGAGGCAGCGTTTCGTTCAGGCGCAGCGCAAAGATCGAACCGTCCTCCAGGAATGCAATCTCGGGAAAATCCCCGTCTTGCACGGCTTCGGCTGCACTGCGGAAACCGTCATATGCGGCCACGCCATCCTGACTGGCGCGAGTCCAGTCGATCTGTCCCAGCTCCATCCCGGTCTCGGCTGCTAACTCCTCGAGTGTTGCCCCGCCTGCAAGCAGGTCATTGATGTCTTCGGACTGAGCCTCGATCTGGCGGCGCGCACGGTCTGCGGCCAACTCTTCGCGCAGAGCTGGGGCGGCGTCTTCGAAGGGAGTGTTGTTCTCAGCCAGCGAGCCGTTGATACGGAAAAGGGCAGGGCCGAATACCGAGGGCAGAGGTCCAACAACAGTGTCCAGTTCAGCCGCGAAAATGGCCTCGGCCGCATCGCCCAGGTCGTCGCGGGTAACGTCGCCCAGATCCACGTCGCTCAGCTCAAGCTCACGGTCACGGACAAGTTGTTCGAAGGTTGTCCCGCCAACTTCAATCTGTGCCATGGCATCTTGCGCAGCGGCGTCATCAGAAAAAGAAAGGCGTTCAACAAGGCGGCGCTCGGGTTGCTGAAACTCGTCTGCGCGCTGTTCGAAAAGCCGGAGAACTGAATCTTCGTCCACCTCGACACTATCCAGCAGCATATTGGGCGACAGAATCGTATAGGTCAGCTTTTTGGTGCGGGGCAGGGAAAACTGGTCCTGGTTCTCGTCGTAATAGGCCTGGATTTGTTCATCGGTTGGGGTTGCAACCGGCTCTGCCAAAACTTCGGGTGAAACGGTTGCAACAGTAAAGCTGCGGCGGGCACCGACAAAGTCTGTCAGAACTTCAGTCAGGATCGAGGGCATTTCTACTCCGCTGACCACGGCATCCTGCACGATGGTCCGTGCGGATTCTTTCCTCAGATCGGTTTCAAACTCGGTGTCGGTCATGCCAACCTGTTCAAGCTGAAAGCGATATGCCTCACGGTCGAAAGAACCATCAGGCCCCTGAAACGCAGGGATCGAGACGATTTCTTCCTGCAAATTTTCATCGCCGATCGAAATACCCAGCAGACCAACTTCGTTATCCAAAGCAGCCAGCGCGGTGAGGCGCGACAGAGCCAGCTGGTCCAAGCCAAAATCGCGGGCCTGTGACATTTGCAGGGGCTGGCCGGTCTGGCTTTCGACCGCGCGGATTTCGCGCTGAAGTTCGCGGACGTAATCGTCAATCGAGATATCTTCGTTGCCCACCTGTGCTACAGTGCGCACAGTTCCAGTCAGGCTGGTCGCGCCAAATCCTGCAAGGCCCAGCATCAAAAGACCCATGAGGATCCAGACAAAGGTCTTTGATAGATTTTTCATGCCTGCGGCCATGGTGCCCTCTTGTTTTATTCGGCAAGTATTTGCCCTGTCGGTTGCGGCCCTGAATACGACGCGCACCGCCGGGGGGCAAGCTTAGAAGGAGAGAGCGTGCAGGCGGTCAAACAATTCCGTAATTCCGTTGCGATCAAGATTGGCAAATGCGATGCGGACTTGTCGTTTCCCGGCCGGGTCGTGGTCGGGCATGAACATCGTGCCTGGCAGCAACAGAATGCCGGCATCCGTGACCAGCCGACGGGCTAAATCATCCGAAGAGATGTCAAACGGGTGTTCGAAATAGGCAAAATAGGCGCCCAACCCAAGCAACCGCCATCCTTTACTGGTCAGTTTGGGAAGTTGTCTTGTAATGACAGCGCGACGGTCGAGGATTTCCCTTCGTTCATCGGCCAGCCATTGCGACAGGTTTTGCATCCCCCAGAGCGCACCAAACTGACCGATTTGGTTTGGACAGATCGCGACGGTATCCAGAAATTTCTCAATCTCAGACAGCAGAGACGGACTGGTCGCAACAGCACCTACTCGGTGACCGGTCAGACGGTAGGCCTTTGAAAACGAATATAGATGAATCAGAGTGTCATCCCAGCCCGGCTGAGCGAACAGATCATGGGGCGGGCCGCTGCGGCTGTCAAAATCGCGGTAGGTCTCATCCACCAAGAGCTTAATTCCGGTTTCGCGTGCCAGGTCGAAGAATGCGCTTAGCAGTTCGGCGGGATATTCGACGCCTCCGGGATTGTTCGGGGTGACCAGGGCAATGGCCCGAGTCCTTTCGGTGATCAAATCTCTTGCCGCGTTCGCGTCTGGCAACAGGTCATCATCAGTTCTCAGATCAATGGCATTAACACCTGTCATATCCAGCCACATTTTATGGTTGAAATACCACGGCGTGGGCAGAATGACCTCATCCCCTTGGTCTGTGATGGAGGAAATCGCAGCGGCGAAGGCCTGATTGCAGCCAGAAGTAATGGCAACCTGTTCCTGTGCGACAGGTGCGCCATAATGAACCGTAATCTGGCTGGCCAGTTCAGACCTGAGGGCGCTGTTGCCCAGAACCGGGCCATAGAGATGAGCGGAATCCTCGGTCGACGCATAAGCCGCCATCGCCTGACGCATCTCAAGTGGAGGCGGATCGACGGGGGCCGCCTGACTTACGTTTATCAAGGGCCGCTCTTCAGGGAAGGTCACGCCTTCGATCCACCGGCGCGCCTCCATGACTGGGGGCGGAAAGGTGGCGGCGGTGCGTGTCCGGGTCATCTCTGCGCCCCAGTCAGTTGCTGCGCTTGGGCCGGATCAATCCGTGCCCCGGTAGGGTTCGACATATTGCAAAGCCATATCCCACGGGAAGAAAATCCAGGTGTCCTGGCTGACTTCGGTGATGAAAGTGTCAACCATCGGGCGGCCTTTCGGCTTGGCATAAACCGTCGCGAAATGCGCCTTGGGATACATCGCCCGCACCAGTTCCAGAGTTTTGCCACTGTCGACCAGATCGTCGACAATCAGGATTCCGGTGCCGTCGCCCATGAGGTCAGCGTCGGGTGCTTTGAGCACTTCGGCTTCGCCTTGATCCTGGTGATGGTAGGAGCGCACGCTGATCGTGTCGACTGTGCGAATGTCCAGCTCGCGGCTGACAATCATCGCCGGTGCCATACCGCCACGGGTAATGGCAACGACGCCACGCCAGGCCCCATCATTCGGACCTTGCCCATCCAGCCGCCAAGCGAGCGCTCGGGAATCGCGGTGAATCTGATCCCAGCTGATGTGAAAGCCTTTTTCGTGGGGCAGGCGGTCCTTGGCACTCATGATTCAACCCTTCTCAACGTCTGGAGCATCAACGGCTTTCATACCGACGATGTGGTATCCCGAATCCACATGCAGGTTCTCACCAGTGACACCGCCGCTTAGATCGGAAAGCAGATACAGCGCCGAGTTGCCCACATCGTCGATGGTCACATTGCGGCGCAGGGGTGAGTTATATTCGTTCCACTTCATGATATAGCGAAAGTCGCCGATGCCGCTGGCGGCCAGTGTCTTGATCGGCCCGGCCGAGATCGCATTCACACGAATGCCGTCCTTGCCTAAATCCTCGGCCAGATATTTGACCGATGCTTCCAGCGCGGCTTTGGCAACGCCCATGACATTATAATGCGGCATCACCTGTTCGGCGCCGTAATAGGTCAGGGTGATGGCGCTGCCGCCTTCGGTCATCATCTTTTCGGCACGCTGCATCACGGCGGTAAAGGAATAAACCGACACGTCCATCGTGAGGTTGAAATTCGCCCGCGACGTATCAACGTAGCGCCCGCGTAGCTCATTCTTGTCTGAAAACCCGATTGCGTGGACAACAAAGTCCAGCTTTCCCCATTTCTCGGATAGCGCATCAAACAATCCGTCGATCGAGGCTTCATCGCTGACATCGCAGGGCAGGACGATTTCACTGCCCAGCTGTGCCGCCAGAGGGTCAACGCGCTTTTTCAAGGCATCCCCTTGATATGAGAATGCTAACTCGGCCCCGGCCTCGGACAAGGCGCGGGCGATTCCCCATGCGATTGATTTGTCATTGGCCAGTCCCATGATGAGGCCGCGCTTTCCGGCCATCAACTGATTTGACATGTTCGGTTCTCCGCCTGTCTTCGCGTTATGTTGCGTTGGTTTATGCCATTGGCTGGTCTGCTTCAAGACCGTGCACTCTTGCCCGTGGCGGGAACTCGCCCTAGGGTATCCCTCAATAGTTTCCAGGGGATGGAAATGAGCGAACGTGATGGCATCTTCGCAGGAACCGACCCATTTGCAATAGCAGGGCGGTGGCTGGGCGAAGCTGTGAAGAGTGAACCCAACGATCCTAACGCGATTGCACTGGCAACCGTGGGCGAAGATGGTATGCCCAATGTACGAATGGTGCTGTTGAAAGAGATCGAAGCCGACGCCTTCGTTTTCTACACAAATTACGAAAGTGCCAAGGCAGGCGAGTTGGACAATGCTGGCAAGGCGGCCTTCGTGATGCATTGGAAATCTTTGCGGCGTCAAATCCGCGTTCGTGGTACAATCACGCGCGAGGATGGACCAAAGGCTGATGAATATTATGCCTCCAGGTCATTGAAAAGTCGGCTTGGTGCATGGGCGTCCAAGCAATCTCAGCCGCTTAGCAGCCGTTCCGCGCTGATGGCGGATGTGGCGAAAGTGACCGCAAGGCTTGGCCCTAACCCTCCGCGCCCTAAATTTTGGGGTGGTTACCGGCTTGTGCCGACGGAAATTGAACTCTGGGCAGACGGCGCATTTCGTCTGCATGACAGGTTCAGGTGGTGCCGGGATGACGCTGATTCCGAATGGCAGATTCAGAGGTTGAATCCATGACGTTCACGTGTCGCGAATTGCAATGCGCAGATAACAAAGGGATTTTTCACCTTGAATTTGCGCGTCAATCCCATACACATCGGACCCTTAACAAAGTGAAAAAAAACGCAGTGGGACCACAGTGCCAGAAGATCTGAACAACATGTACCGCGTCCGAGGACACGTTAAATGGTTCGACCCTGCCAAAGGATACGGCTTTGTCGTATCGGATGAAGGTGGGCCGGATATTCTGCTGCACGTAAACGTTTTGCGTAATTTCGGTCAAAGCTCGGTTGCAGACGGGGCGGGCATCGAAATTATGACGCATCGCACTGATCGCGGTGTGCAAGCTGTCGAAGTCATCAGCGTCGATCCGCCAGCGCGCGCCGATACGATGATGCTCGCGGATTTTGCTGAACTTGATCCAGTTGAGATTGCAGCGGCTCCTTTGGTGGCTGCGCGGGTTAAGTGGTTCGACAAGGGCAAGGGGTTTGGCTTCGCTAATGTATTCGGGCGTGGCGAGGATGTGTTCCTGCATATTGAGGTTCTACGCCGTTCGGGGCTTGCGGATCTGCAACCCGGTGAAGCATTGGCCATGCGGGTCATAGACGGACAGCGTGGTCGGATGGCGGCCCAGGTTATGGCCTGGGAAGCAGCTATGGATGACTGATCTGCCATGGCAGGACTTTTCAAGGTTCTGACTGTCGTCTTGTTACTTTGGGCCGGTGGCGCAGAAGCCGCCTGTCGTACAGATCGTGTTAGCCTGAAAAATGATAAGTCCCAAATCGGCTTTGATATTGAACTCGCCGTGTCGCCACAGGAGCGATCGCGCGGACTCATGTTTCGAGAATCGCTTCCGGTACGTTCAGGGATGCTGTTTGTATTCGACCCGCCGCAACCTGTTGCGTTCTGGATGAAGAACACGCTGATTCCTCTGGACCTGATCTTCATAGATAAGACGGGTATGGTAACGAAAGTTCATCACAACGCGATTCCCGGTGATTTGACCCCCATCGGAGGGGGCGATTCGGTATTCGCGGTGTTGGAAATCAACGCTGGTCTCGCAGATCGTTATCTGATCACGCCTGGAACACAGATCCAGCACAAAGTTTTTTCACTTGGTCCGGCGATTTGGCCCTGTTAGGGCTTTTCAAATCAGAACGGCACGGTTAGGAAGGCGCACGGTTCGGGGCGTGGCGCAGTCTGGTAGCGCACCTGTTTTGGGTACAGGGGGTCGTAGGTTCGAATCCTGCCGCCCCGACCACTTCTTCAAAAATTAAAATGGCGACCCACCCATCGTTCGATAGATGGCGCTAAGGGTTTTATCCAATTCTTTGCTTTCTACAGGGACTTTTGCAGCAGGCCCTGTTTCGCGCGGCACATTAAAAAACAGATCCGCTTCAACTAGATAGCCACCTGCGTTTTTTTCGGCGGTCAGCCGAGTCACACTTTTGGGTAGGTTCTGTGGATAGCCGTCATAGTTGAGAATCAGGTAGGCTGTGGTCTTCGGAGGCAGAAGTTCCTGACACTCGAACTGACGATTTCCGATTTTCCTAAATTCCTCACCCGGGCCGTTGCAAGATGTCTCGAACGTAGCAAACAACTTGTCGGGAAAGGCTGAGAACTGCGCGCTGCGCGATGTGGCGGGCGTTTCTTGTGGTGTGCAGGCCACGATCAGGACAAACAGGGAAATTATTCGAAACGCGGTCATTGATCGGTCTGCCCTTTGTTGGATGTGCTTTTACGCGCACCTCTGAATAATGTCGAAATCGGCCGGATGCTGATTCTATTTCAACCTAGACATCTTAAGGCTGGTTTATCAAATCCCGATAAGTAAGCCGGAAAGAACGGTTAATCGTATTACGGACTTGGCTAGGTGATGGCGAACCATGGCGGATAACTCTGTGGAGGAATCGGAAACTGTCCTTCACCAGTTTGTCTATGCGGATCGGTCAACATAAAAGATTCCAAAAATGGCGGAAAAAGGCCGTTGACGATCTATGTGTGAATACGCCAGATTGTATAGGCCGAAAGTGCTGCCACTAAATCTGGTAGAAAATCCAGAACGTGGCACAGGGCGAGGGCTGGAGAGCACATCATACTTACGTGCGTCCGTCGGAACGGGGTCACGCTGCTTCGGGCAGCGGCCGGTTTCCTGCGCCCAAGATTTTCGGTTAGGGCAGATGGTCCGTTTATTGGGATCAAAAGCCAAGGGACAAGTTGATTGAATCTAGGGCGGCGGACATGAAGATTGACAGAAAATTTACCAAATCGGGACAGGATGCTTATGCAGAGCTTAAGTTCGCTTCTGCGACGTCAGAAATCCGAAACCCGGATGGGACCATCGTTTTCCGCCTGGACGATATCGAGGTTCCTACCAGCTGGAGCCAGGTCGCAAGCGACGTCATCGCGCAGAAGTATTTCCGCAAAGCAGGCGTTCCGACCAAGCTGAAGAAGGTCAAGGAAAAGGATGTCCCTGAATTCCTGTGGCGTTCTGTTCCGGCTGAGGACGCTGAATTTGGGGGCGAAATCTCGTCTAAGCAGGTGTTTGACCGTCTTGCCGGCGCCTGGGCCTATTGGGGCTGGAAAGGTGGCTATTTCTCGACCGAGGATGACGCGAGCGCCTATTTCGACGAGATGCGTTATATGCTGGCGACTCAGCGCGCTGCGCCGAACAGCCCGCAATGGTTCAATACCGGCCTGCACTGGGCTTACGGAATCGATGGCCCAGCACAGGGGCACCACTATGTCGATTATAAGACAGGCAAGCTGACCAAATCGAAATCCGCCTATGAGCATCCGCAGCCGCATGCGTGTTTCATCCAGTCCGTAGATGATGATCTGGTGAACGAGGGTGGCATTATGGACCTGTGGGTCCGCGAGGCGCGCCTGTTCAAATACGGAAGCGGAACCGGGACCAACTTTAGCCACCTGCGTGGCGAGGGTGAGGCACTGTCGGGTGGCGGTAAATCCTCGGGTTTGATGGGCTTTCTCAAGATCGGCGACCGCGCCGCTGGCGCGATTAAATCAGGCGGCACGACCCGTCGAGCAGCAAAGATGGTCATCGTCGATGCAGATCACCCAGACATCGAGAAATTCATCGAATGGAAGGTGATCGAAGAGCAGAAGGTGGCCTCGATCGTTGCCGGATCGAAGATGCACGAGAAGATGCTGAACGGCATTTTCGAGGCCATCCGCAGCTGGGACGGCGCGCAGGAAGACGCGTATGATCCCAAGACGAATGACAGCCTGAAAAAGGCGGTTCGCGAGGCGAAAAATGTTGCGATCCCAGAGACTTACATCAAACGCGTTCTGGATTACGCCAAGCAGGGCCACGATAGCATCGAATTCCCGACCTACGATACGGATTGGGATTCGGAAGCCTACAGCTCGGTTTCGGGCCAGAACTCGAACAACTCGATTCGCGTAACTAACGCCTTCCTGACCGCTGTCGAGAAGGACGCGGACTGGGAGCTTATCAACCGCACAAACGGGAAAGTCGCCAAGACCGTCAAGGCGCGCGACCTGTGGGAAAAGGTTGGCCACGCGGCCTGGGCCTGCGCCGATCCCGGCATCCAGTTTCACGACACAGTCAACGAGTGGCATACATGCCCCAAAGATGGGGAGATTCGCGGATCGAACCCATGTTCGGAATATATGTTCCTCGATGATACGGCCTGTAATCTTGCGTCGATGAACTTGCTGACTTTCCTCAAGGATGATGAGTTCCAGGCAGTGGACTATATGCATGCCTCGCGCTTGTGGACCCTAACGCTGGAAATCTCGGTGACCATGGCGCAGTTCCCGTCCAAGGAAATCGCGCAGCTGTCCTATGACTTCCGCACTTTGGGTTTGGGCTATGCCAATATCGGCGGTCTGCTGATGAACATGGGCTATAGCTATGACTCGGATGAAGGCCGCGCGATCTGTGGCGCGCTGACCGCGATCATGACCGGTGTAGCCTATGCAACCTCGGCCGAGATCGCTGGTGAATTGGGTCCGTTCAATGGCTATGAGCGCAACGCCGATAACATGCTTCGGGTCATCCGCAACCATCGCCGCGCATCTCAGGGTGTGACTGAAGGGTATGAGAAACTGGCAGTGAAGCCTGTACCTCTGGACCATGGCAACTGCCCGGATAAACGTATGGTTGATCTGGCGATGTCAGCTTGGGACGAAGCGCTGAGCCTGGGTGAGCAGAACGGTTACCGCAATGCGCAGGCCACTGTGATTGCGCCAACCGGAACCATCGGTCTGGTGATGGATTGCGACACCACTGGGATCGAGCCGGACTTTGCTTTGGTAAAGTTCAAGAAACTGGCCGGTGGCGGATATTTCAAAATCATCAACCGCTCGGTGCCTGCAGCGCTGGAAAAGCAGGGGTATTCCTCGGCTCAGATTGAAGAGATCGTCAGCTACGCGGTTGGTCATGGCACCATCGGCAACGCTCCGGGGATCAACCACACCTCGCTGACGGGTCACGGCTTTGGCCCCAATGAACTGGCCAAAGTGGATGCCGCGCTGGAAAGCGCCTTCGACATCCGGTTCGTGTTCAACCAGTGGACTCTGGGCGAGGATTTCTGCACCGGGGTTCTCGGCATCCCTGCGACCAAGCTGAATGACCCGACCTTCGATCTGCTGCGCCATCTGGGTTTTACCAAAGCGGATATCGACGCGGCCAACGACCACGTTTGCGGAACCATGACGCTGGAAGGCGCGCCGCATCTGAAGGAAGAGCATTATTCGATCTTCGACTGTGCCAACCCGTGCGGCAAGAAAGGCAAGCGTTTCCTAGGTGTTGACAGCCACATCACCATGATGGCTGCAGCGCAGAGCTTCATTTCGGGTGCGATCAGCAAGACGATCAACATGCCGAATGACGCCACCATCGAGGATTGCCAGAAAGCTTATGAGCTGTCCTGGTCGCTGGGTGTGAAGGCCAACGCGCTGTATCGCGACGGCTCTAAACTGTCGCAGCCATTGGCAGCCGCGCTGGTCGAGGATGACGAAGAGGCAGCAGAAGTTCTGGAAACCGGGACGCCGCAGGAAAAAGCCGTCGTTCTGGCCGAGAAGGTCATCGAGAAGGTCGTCGTCAAGGAAATCATCCGCAGCCATCGTGAGAAACTGCCGCATCGCCGCAAGGGTTACACTCAAAAGGCAATCGTGGGTGGCCACAAGGTATACCTGCGCACGGGCGAGTTCGAAGACGGCCAATTGGGTGAGATCTTCATCGACATGCACAAGGAAGGCGCTGGCTTCCGTGCGATGATGAACAACTTTGCCATCGCCGTGTCGGTCGGTCTGCAATATGGCGTGCCGCTGGAAGAGTTCGTGGATGCCTTCACCTTCACCAAGTTCGAACCGGCGGGAATGGTACAGGGCAACGACTCGATCAAGAATGCGACGTCGATCCTGGATTACATCTTCCGCGAACTGGCCGTGTCCTACCTTGATCGTACTGATCTGGCCCATGTGAAACCCGAAGGCGCAAGCTTTGACGATCTGGGTCGGGGTGAGGAAGAGGGTGTCTCGAACGTGTCCGAGATCAGCGAAAGCGCTGCATCCAAGTCTTTGGAAGTTCTGAAACAAATCAGCTCGACCGGGTATCTGCGCAAACGGATGCCGCAGGAACTGATGGTTCTGAACGGCGGACAGAACGTGGTGAACGGCATGGCCGAAACCGCAGCCACTTTTGAAGCTCCGGTGGTTGAATCCGCCGCCGCAACCGGAATGGATGCCCGCACCAAAGCCAAGATGCAGGGCTATGAGGGCGATCCTTGCGGTGAATGCGGAAACTACACGTTGGTGCGCAACGGCACCTGCATGAAATGCAACACCTGCGGCTCAACAAGCGGGTGTAGCTGAGTTAAGCGCCCCGGCAACCCGGGGCGCAGGGGTCGGAAGCTGCCACAGTTACCGGCCCCGACGAATACGGAGCAAGGCGCAGAGACTTACCTTCGATGCCTTGGTCCACTCGGCCGACATGCCCGTGTTGGCCGGGAACAGGGTGGGGCGGAATATTTGCTCTTTCCCACTCTTTCACGGAACGGGTGCGCTCGTTCCATGCGACGTCCAGGCCGCAGGCAAACAAAACACCGGGCGGTCAACGAATGGAGCCTGGATGGCGAAACTGACAGGGGGCTTCGGCCCCCTTTCTTTTTGTCCTAAAGTCGTTAACTCGGCAGAGCCTCGCCATATTGCCTGTTTCCCATCGGGCAAGAACCGCCGACCGTGTTTGGGGGAGTTTTACCCAGCGACAGATCGCGGATGCGACTCTGGCAAACGCGCGGAGTTTGGCGCGAAATCAAAACGATGGCACTCAGTGGCTGACAACTGGTGGTGATTGCGTGTTCTTGATGCTTGTCCGGACACAAAACACACAAACTCTATCAGGAGGCATCACAATGAAACTGAATACTCTGGTCACATTTTCCGCACTTGCTTTTGCTCTGCCGACTTTGGCTGTCGCGCAGTCTGCGGCTGATACCAATGGGGACGGCGTTCTGACAATCGAAGAAGTTCAGGCCGTCGTGCCGGACGTTGACGCAAACGGATTTGCAGCAATGGATGCAAATGGCGACGGCGCGCTGGATCAGGATGAAATTGCAATCGCGCAGGAAGCCGGGTTGCTGCCGTCCACAAACGGCTGATCAACAAATTATCAAGGCGGCCGGACGAGAATTCTGGCCGCCTTTCTACGTGTTTATCGGGGTAGGTGAATGTTGAATTTACTGCGAATCTGCGCATCCAATGCCGGATCGAACTGTGCTGGCGAAGAGGTCGACAGGATTTCCAGTTTTCGCGCGGTCGCTTTTTCGATCAAGTCAGGTTTGCCAAGCTCGACCCATTCTTTCGGAGACGTTCGATCTCCATGTGCGGGGTACACATAATCGGCCTGCATGCGCCCAAGTGTGGCATCGGTTCCCAAATAGTGACCGGGCCCACCAAGGCAAACCTCGGCCATCTGATCCAATGCCAGTGTTTCGTCAGATACTTCGATCCCGCGGACGCAGCGCATCGCCTGTCCGATAAGATCATCCCCTAAGATCAGGCTTTCAAAGCAAAAACCCAACAGAGACGAGTGCATTCCAGCGGATTCATAAACCATGTTCAGGCCCGACAGGCCGGCCATGACGTTCGAGCACATCTGCTCCCATCCCGCTTGCATATCAGGCAATTTGGAATCCGATGCGCCTGCGGCGGCTCCGCCTGGCAGATCATAAAACTTGTGCATTTGGGCACAGCCTGCGCTGAGCAGAGCCTGTTCACCTGATCCTACGGACATTGCGCCTGTCCGAAGGTCCAACCCAAAGGGCCAGGTTCCAAAAATCGCCGGTGCACCTGGCTTTACGGCATTTACATAAACCAAACCGGCAAGACATTCTGCAGTTGCCTGGGCAATGGCGCCTGCGATTGTGGACGGAGCAGTTGCACCTGCCATTCCGGCCGAAAGAAGAAGAACAGGCATTCCTGCCTTGATGCATTCCTCCATCACCTGACAGCTTTCAGTGGCAAACTTCATGGGCGGTACGACAAAGCAGTTCGAGTTCGAGATGAATGGCCGCTCGCGCCACTTGTCTTCACCGCCTGCGATCATGTGGATTAACTCCATCGCTGGCGCGACATAACTAGGATCGGTGAATGATGTGCCGATATGCTTGTAAGTACCAGAACTACAAGCGTAAATCGTGTTCAGGTCCATCTCGAGATTGTCGGAAATATCGCGACAAACCATCGGGCGTTGGACAAAATGGATGTTGTCCAGCTGTTGGCAAATCCGCGCGGCATCGTGCAGATCCTGCACAGTCGAATCGCGGTATTCGCGGCCGTTGACTTCAACCATACTGACAGCGGCACCGGCGGTCCCGTAGTGAACCTTTGCCCCCGACAATTCCAGGTCAGTTTGACCATCCCGGCTGAACAAAGTGACCGAGCGGTTGGCTTTGGCAATAGTGTCTTCAACCAGCGCGCGCGGAAACCGGATGCGCCCGTCGTCGCCAAGTGTGCAGCCTGCGCCAACCAGATAGTCGATCCCGCTTTGCGGAGCATCCGCCAGACCTATGGTTTCAAGCGCCTGCAGCGCGGCCTCGTGAATGCGTTCGACTTGTGGCTGAGTCAGTGGCTTGTAGCGTCCGCCCTCCATTCCCGGGCGGATAGGGCGCAGATGATCAGGCAGAGCAGATGCGCGGGCAGCACGACGCGCAGCACGTCCGCCACTGCGGGAAGAGTTACGGGGTTGGTCGTTCATGTTTAGGATCCAATAGTGAGAAACGTATTTTGAGAGGCGTTACAAAAAGCCTGACGGCCGCCCTCTGGCAGCACGCCCCCGATCCGCGCCGATTGTGCGGCTGATCAGGTGGATTTTCCAAAATTCGTTCTGCATTTGGTTCCTCATCCAGTGGCCGCAGTGTTCCAATTCAGAACGGCATTATCTGTTCTGTTTGCGACCTTGATGCCGAAAAGCGAAGCAAATTCTCAAGTGATTGTTGCCTAAAGATATTTTTCCCCGAGGCGGTCGAAATCTGCTATAATTCCTGTGCTTACTTGAATTGGGCCTCTAGGCTAAACACTTTTTTAACGAATGCGGCCCAGTTTGTAGCAAATTGATCTGAATACTCGAAAGCATTGCTGAAAGGTTTTTGGTGAATCGTAGGAAGGTGCATATCGCATTAATTGTTGCTCTGGCGACATCCGGCTCCTCACCGGCTTTGGCCGAGGATTGGAGCGGTGCCTATGCGGGATTCAGCTTTGGCTATGCTGATGCAGACGGGCCGAATGGTTCAAGCGGCAGCGACACCAGCTTTGGTCCTCATCTCGGGTATGACTTTGATTTCGGCAAGTTCGTGTTGGGTGGTGAGCTTGAGTATAACCGGCTGTCGCTGAATCTTGGTCAGGGCGAAGGCAGTCTGGATAGCATGACCCGGCTGAAACTGCGCGGCGGATACGATTTCGGCAATGCGTTGGGATATGTAGTTATCGGTGCGGCACGCGTGGATTCCACGGTCGAAAACGATACCGCAGCGGTTTATGGCATTGGTGTCGCTTATCCGATTGGCAATAATTTCGTCATCAGCGGTGAGGCGCTGCGCCAGAATTTCAATGACGTTACCCGATCGAATGGGGGGCTGGATTCGAATGTGTTCAACCTGCGTACGACATTCCGGTTTTAGCAAGATTTCCAGATTGAATATGATCTGAGCTGCCGAATTCACGACCAAGAAGGTCAGGTGTTTGCGGAACATGGCGTCAATTTCCTATTCCAATTCAAGGCGTTCGCCAATCACTCCCTGGTCATGATAGAACGTAAGGCTTGGCGCGGCGGGATAGCCGTGCTAGAGGATGATCCATGAACCGGATGACCTGCATCATTATCTGCTGCATTACCTGCTGATTTATCAAGCGGGCCGGTTTCTTTCGTTTTCTTCCCTGAGACAAGTTGCTAAGCCCGCGCCAACGCGAGACGCTATGCCGTTCTTAGGAGCCGACAGATGAAGACGATCAAACTGCACAACACACGGACACGGACAAAAGAGGATTTCGTTCCGATCAGCGCCGACAATGTGCGGATGTATGTCTGTGGACCTACCGTCTATGACCTTGCCCATCTGGGTAACGCGCGGCCCGTGGTCGTGTTTGATGTGCTCTATCGTTTGCTGCGGCATGTTTATGGCGCAGATCATGTGACCTATGTGCGCAATTTCACCGATGTGGATGACAAGATCAACGCGACCGCCCTGGAACGCCAAAAGGCGGGGGCCGCGGGGACGTTGGAAGAGTTGGTGAAGGAACGGTCAGATGAGACCATCGGCTGGTATCTGCGCGACATGGGTGAGCTTGGCGCGCTACAGCCCGATCATATGCCGCGCGCCACTGAATTCATCGCGCAGATGGTCGCGATGATCGAGGATCTGATTACCAAGGGTCACGCCTATGCGGCCGAAGGGCATGTTCTGTTCGCGGTGGACAGTTGGAAAGAGCAGTACGGAGCCCTGTCCGGTCGGTCCGTGGATGACATGATCGCGGGTGCCCGGGTCGAAGTTGCGCCGTATAAGAAGAACCCGATGGATTTCGTTCTGTGGAAGCCGTCTACCGACGAGTTGCCCGGGTGGGAGTCTCCTTGGGGCCGAGGGCGTCCGGGTTGGCATATCGAATGCTCGGCCATGAGCTATGAGCTGTTGGGTGAGAGCTTTGACATTCACGGTGGTGGCAACGATTTGATGTTCCCGCACCATGAAAACGAGATCGCCCAGAGCAAATGCGCCCACCCGCATAGCGAGTTTGCGCGCGTTTGGCTGCACAATGAGATGTTGCAGGTCGAAGGCAAGAAAATGTCCAAATCGCTGGGCAACTTCTTTACCGTGCACGATCTTCTGGAGCAGGGTGTGCCCGGTGAGGTGATCCGCTTTGTCTTTTTGCAGACGCATTATCGCAAACCGATGGACTGGACAGAGAAAAAGGCACGTGAAGCGGAAGCAACGCTGCGCAAGTGGCGGGCGCTGACATCAGGCATCGAGCCCGCCGCCAGCGCGGCGCCCGCGGTCATCGCTGCGCTGAGCGATGATCTGAACACAGCGGGCGCCATCACCGAGCTATACCGGCTGGCGTCCGAAGGTGACCATGCAAGCCTGTTGGCTGGCGCCCAGGTTATGGGTCTGTTGATGCCCGAAATGGGTGCATGGGCCGATCTGGCCTCAGTGGATTTAGGGTCGTATGCGGATAGACTTGCAGAAGCGCGGGCCGGGGCGATGCAGAGCAAGGATTTCTCAGAGGTGGATCGCCTGAAAGCAGTATATGTGGCCGCTGGCCTTGAAGTGCGGATGAGCAAAGAAGGTGTAGAGTTGGTTCCTGGTACCGGCTTTGACCTCACCAAGTTGGAGGGAGTGTTATGACAAAAACTCGCCTCTACCTCTACGACACCACCTTGCGCGATGGGCAGCAGACGCAGGGCGTGCAGTTCTCGACCGCTGAGAAGGTGCAGATCGCGCAGGCGCTGGACGAGTTGGGTGTGGATTACATCGAAGGTGGTTGGCCCGGTGCGAACCCGACTGACAGTGCGTTTTTTGATGCCGCGCCGAAAACTGCGGCGCGGTTGACCGCTTTTGGGATGACCAAACGCGCGGGTCGGTCGGCTGAGAATGACGATGTTCTTGCGGCGGTGATGAACGCTGGCACGAAGGCAGTGTGTCTTGTGGGCAAGTCGCATGATTACCACGTGACCCAGGCGCTGGGGATCACTCTGGAGGAGAATGTCGAGAACGTGCGCGCCTCGGTTGCGCATATCGTGGCGCAGGGGCGTGAGGCGCTTTTTGACGCCGAGCATTTCTTTGATGGCTACAGGGACAATCCCGGATATGCGGTCCAGGTTTGCAAGGCCGCTTTAGAGGCCGGAGCTCGCTGGGTTGTTCTGTGTGACACCAATGGGGGCGCATTGCCCGGTGAAGTGTCGCGGGTTGTGGCCGAGGTGATTGCCGCAGGCCTGCCCGGGGATCGTTTGGGCATTCATACGCATAATGATACGGAAAATGCGGTTGCATGCTCTCTGGCTGCTGTGGATGCGGGCGTGCGTCAGGTTCAGGGAACGCTGAACGGGTTGGGCGAGCGTTGCGGGAATGCAAATCTGACCGCCTTGATCCCGACCTTGTTGCTGAAAGAGCCTTATGTGTCGCAGTTTGATATCGGGGTCAGCGTCGGGGCCTTGGCGGGTCTGACTCGGGTCAGCCGTATGTTGGACGAAATCCTGAACCGGGTGCCCAGCAAGCAGGCGGCCTATGTGGGTGCGTCGGCTTTTGCACATAAGGCGGGGCTGCATGCCAGCGCGATCCTGAAGGATCCGTCGACATACGAACATGTCGATCCGGCGACTGTCGGCAATGCACGGATCATCCCGATGTCGAACCAGGCGGGGCAGTCGAATCTGCGTAAACGCCTGACTGAGGCCGGCCTGAGCGTGGAAAGTGGTGATCCGGCGCTGGGGCGCATTCTTGACCGGATCAAGCAACGCGAGGCCGAAGGCTATTCTTATGACACCGCCCAGGCCAGTTTTGAGCTGTTGGCGCGCGATGAGCTGGGCCAGTTGCCCGCTTTTTTCGAGGTCAAACGCTATAAGGTCACGGTTGAGCGGCGGAAGAACAAGTATGACAAGATGGTCAGCCTGTCCGAGGCGGTTGTCGTGGTGAAGGTCGACGGGGAAAAGAAGCTGTCGGTCAGTGAATCTCTGGACGAAGATGGCAGCGACCGGGGTCCGGTGAACGCTTTGGCCAAGGCTCTGGCCAAGGATCTGGGGCAATATTCGCGGATATTGGACGACATGCATCTGGTCGATTTCAAGGTGCGGATCACCCAAGGCGGAACCGAGGCCGTGACGCGGGTCATCATCGACAGCGAAGATGGGCAGGGGCGGCGCTGGTCAACTGTCGGGGTCAGCGCGAACATAGTGGATGCGTCGTTTGAGGCCCTATTGGATGCGATCCAATGGAAGCTTGTACGGGATTGCCGTCCTCGGGCGGTGGTGGCCGAGTGACGGTGCAGTTCAATGACGATCTGAAGGCTTGTGCTGCATTGGTGCATCGCGCCGATCCGGACCGGTTCATGGCGGCGATGGCCGCGCCGGTTGCCGCACGTTCGGTTCTGTTTCCGATCTATGCCCTGAATGTCGAGGTCGCCCGAGCGCCCTGGGTCACGCAAGAGGCGATGATTGCCGAAATGCGCCTGCAATGGTGGCGCGATGCATTGCAGGAAATTGCTGAAGGTCCGACTGTGCGTCGACATGAGGTCGTGACGCCGTTATCGCAGGTTCTTTCCCCACATCTGGCGGTGATGCTGGATGAATACGTGGCCGTAAGGCGCTGGGATATCTATCGCGATCCTTTTGAGGACGAGGCCCATTTCGAGGCCTACCTAAATCACAGCTCGGCCAGTTTGATGGTGGCGTCGGCGCAATCTTTGGGTGAGGCCGACGAGCCTGTGTTACGAGAGTTCGGCTATGCCGTTGGCGTGGCGAACTGGTTGCGCGCAATCCCGGATCTTGAGGCGCGCGGGCGTATTCCTTTGTTGGATGGAACACCCGATGCAGTGCGCGATCTGGCGCAAAAGGCTCTGAACCGGTTGCGGCGCGCACAGGGACAGCGTCTGGCGATTTCACCAGAGGCGCGCCCGGCGCTTTTGGCGGGTTGGCAATCTGAATGGGTGTTGCGCAAGGCGATTGCTCAGCCAGATCGCGTGGCCGCAGGGAATTTGATGCAGGGTGAGGTTCGGCGCCGGGTTTCCCTGATGTGGAAGGTGGTCCGGGGTCGCTGGTAGACCTCAGACCGTTTCGGGATCGGACGGGCGCAGAACCAACCAAAGCAATGCGCCCCCGGCCAGAGTCAACAATGGAACCATGGCAAGGTTTACCGCGGTCCAGCCTTCAACCGGTGAGCCGCCAGAGCAGTTCATTAACCCACCCGAAGCAAGTGAAGCCAGTGTGACGCCACCGAATACCAGCAGGTCGTTCAGACCCTGCATACGGCCACGCTCGTTGATGTCATGCGATGCCGCCAACATGGTGGTCGCGCCAATAAAGCCAAAATTCCAACCGACGCCCAGCAAGATCAGAGCGATGAAGAAGTTTTCGAGCTCAACCCCATGCAAGGCGACAACGCCAGCACCGGCAAGGATTGCCAGACCAAGAGCTACGATCTTTTCGACGCCGAAACGGGCAATCAACTGGCCGGTGAAGAAACTGGGGATGTACATGGCGAGAACGTGAAAAGAGACCACATCTGCCGCGTCATTGGCTGTGTAGCCACAACCAACCACTGCCAGCGGAGTGGATGTCATGACCAGATTCATCAACGCATAAGAAACCATTGCGCAGATGATGGCCACGGCGATGCGCGGCGTCTTTAGCATCTCAAGCCGGGTGCGTCCGGTCGGGGCCCCCTCAGCGGCTTTTGCAGGCGTGGGGATGTCCAGAAAGAAAAACAAGACCGAACCCAGAATGTTGAGCACAATCACCGCCAGATAGGTGCCTAGGAATGGGATCACATAGGCGGTTGAGGTCAGCTTAACGATTTGGGGGCCAATGAGCGCGGCGGCCAGACCGCCGGCCATGACGTATGAGATTGCCTTAGGGCGAAAGGCGTCCGAGGCTGTGTCCGCGGCGGCAAAGCGATAGAATCCGTGCGCGCTCATATAGATGCCGGTCAGCAGACTGCCCGCCAGGAAGACCGGGAACGAGGCCAGATACAAACCGTAGGCCCCAACCAGCCCCCCGCAGGCACCTGCCGTTGCCCCAACCAGAAACCCTGCGCGCCGTCCCCAGCGTTGCATTATGGCCGAAATCGGTGTTGCCGCCAGCATTGACCCCAGCACGATCAGCGAGATGGGCAGGGTTGCTAGACAGGCATTGGTGGCCAGCGACTGCCCGGCCAGACCGCCAACAATAAAGATCATCGGCATCTGCGATCCCAGAATGGCCTGAGCTGCGACCAGAACAGCGACATTACGCTTGGCCTGACTGTTATCCGGGATCGTGGGTGTCATTGTCATGCGCCAATGCGTAGCGATGAAAGCAGGGTCATACAAGACGGTTGCATCTGCGACAAAGCACCCTAACGTGCTGCTGACCAATTTGCCGGAGCGCGCATGTCCGTCGGACGTATCATTGAAACCCCCGATTGCGTGGCCGAGGGGGCCAAGTGGCTGGCCGAGACCTGTCCGCGCATGGCCTATGCGATGGACCAGACCGGGCCTTTGCCGCTGCGCCGTAAGCCTGACGGGTTTGCCCAGCTGCTAAGTGCGATTGTCAGCCAACAGGTCAGTGTGGCCGCGGCGAACGCCATCTGGAAACGACTGCAAGATGCAAAACTGACGGGCCCACGCAAAATCATGTGGGCCACCGATGAGGATTTGCGTGCGGTGGGCCTTAGCCGCCAAAAGATCAGATATGCTCGAGCGCTTGCGGAGGCTCGTATTGATTACAAGGCGTTACGCGACGCACCTGATGAGGATGTTGTGGCGATCCTGACCGAAATTTCAGGCATAGGCGTCTGGACTGCCGAGATTTACGCGATGTTTTCTCTGGGCCGTGCCGATGTGATTGCACCGGGCGACCTTGCGCTGCAAGAGGCCGCGCGCATCCTCTATGATTTACCCAAGCGCCCTACGGATAAAGAACTGCGCAAGATGGCCGAAGCGTGGTCACCCTGGCGGTCGGTTGCAGCGCGGGTGTTGTGGGCCTATTACCGGGTCGCAAAAGAACGAGAAGGGATCAGATGACACGGGTTTTGAATGCGCTCCGAAAAGAGCCGGTTTCGGGCGATACGCGCTCGGTCGTGGTGTTCGTGCATGGCTATGGCGCCAACGGGGCCGACTTGCTGGGGCTGGCCGATGTGTTGGGCGAGCACTTGCCGGACACGCTGTTCGTTGCCCCTGACGCGCCCGAGCAGATCCCGGGTATGCCCAATGGCTTTCAGTGGTTCCCGATCCCGTGGATTGATGGCTCTTCCGAGGAAGAGGCGCGCCGTGGCATGGACATGGCGGCGGATGATTTCAACGCTTTCCTAGATGCGCTGATGGTGGACGAAGACGTTCTGCCCGAGCAGGTGGTTCTGTTCGGATTTTCGCAAGGCACGATGATGAGCCTGCATGTCGCCCCGCGCCGCGAGGACCCAGTGGCCGGGATAGTAGCCATTTCAGGACGCCTTCTGGAACCCGATCTGCTGCCGGATGAAACAGTCAGCCGCATGCCGGTCCTACTGGTACATGGCGACGCCGATGACGTCGTGCCGCCACAATCATTGCCCGAAGCCGCCGAGGCCCTGCAAGCGGCTGAGTTCAAAGAGGTCTATGCCCATGTCATGAAGGGCACCGGCCACGGTATTGCCCCGGATGGTCTTAGCGTCGCACTGGCTTTCATGCGTGACAAGCTGAGCCTTTAAGCAATGATTGCGGTCCGCCCCATGATGCCCGAGGATGTCGCAGCAGCTTGCGATTTGCTCAACCAGATCATCGCCATTGGTGGTACGACTGCGAATGAAACCCCTTTCTCCGAGGCGCAGTTTGCGCAGAGTTATCTATTGGGTCTCGATAAGATTTGCAGCCATGTGGCGATGGATGCGCAAGGTGAGGTTGCCGGGTTTCAATGGCTTGGGGTGAATGACGCACTGCCCGACGATTGTGCTGACATTGCAACCTTCACCCGCCGCGAACCGGTTTTGAAGGGGGCAGGGCGTGCCTTGTTTGAAGAAACCGCCAAATTTGCCGTAGGGGTTGGGCTCGGTTCCATCAGCGCGACAATAAGGGCTGATAACCGGATGGGCCTGAACTATTACGAGAAGATGGGATTCCAAGATTACTCGGTTGATTTTGGTGTGCCCCTTCGTGACGGCACGCCGGTCGACAGGATTACCAAACGGATTGATCTGAGATTGGAGATACCATGCTGATCGTAACCGGAACTATCGAAATTACGCCGGAAGGTGTCGAGGCTGCCAGAAAAGCTGCGCAGGAAATGGTTGCCGAGACGGTGAAAGAAGCAGGCTGCACGGTCTATGAATTCAGCCAGATTCTGGGTCATGCCAATCGGTTTCGGATCTACGAAGAATGGGAAAGTCAGGCCGCGCTCGAGGAGCATTTTGCCACACCGCACATGGCAACATTTCAGGCGGTGCTGGGCAAGGTCGGAGTGACTGAAAGTCTAATCTATCGGATCACGGGAGGTGACAAGAAACCGCTGCGGTGATCCTAGTCCCATAAGGAAGGCTCGGCGAATTCGATGGAATTCCCGGACGGGTCGCGAACGTATAGAGACAGTATTCCGTTCGGCCATTCAAATTCAGCGTCTACGGGCACGTTCCAGTCTATAAGATGTTTTCGCATCACCGCGATTTGCGCGCGCGCCATGCCAAAGCAGGCATGACCCGGACCTTGGGCGCCATGGGCGGGAACAGGCAGGCGCGGGTTGCCCGGAGGTTTTTCGGTCTCTGCCGCATTGAATAGCAGCAACACTGAACCACCCACCTTGTAGAACACATGCCGGTTGGCGACACGCTGGATTTGCTCAAGCGCCAGAACGTCCCCATAGAAATGCTCTGCAGCATCCAGGTCGTCGACATAAAGTGACGCTTCTAAAAGGCCGGTTGGCTGCGGAATGTCAGGTGATACCTTCATTCCTCTATCCTATCACAATTAGGCGTATCGGTCACCGACGTGGGCGCCGGTCCCGTTTGCGCGAAGAAGATGGCGCGAGGGCAGGCATAGATAGGCTATCCCATTGCCCCGGCTCAAGCCCGTCCAATGTCCAGTCGCCAATCCGGGCGCGGATCAGTCGAAGGGTCGGGTGCCCAACGGCCGCCGTCATCCGGCGCACTTGCCTGTTTCGACCTTCTCGAAGGACCAGTTCGACCCAACAATCCGACACCGTCTGCCGCACTCTGATCGGCGGGTCGCGCGGCCATAATGCCTCGGGCTGATCCATCAATCGCGCCTTGGCAGGGCGGGTCAAGCCCTCCTTCAGCTCAACACCATCGCGCAGGGCTTTTAGGGCGGAGGCGTCTGGCTCTCCTTCGACCTGCACCCAATAGGTCTTAGCCATTTTATGCTTGGGATCGGCTATCTGCGCCTGAAGGCGACCATTGTCGGTCAACAGCATCAAACCTTCGCTATCGCGGTCCAATCGCCCGGCCGGATACACATCCGGCAGATCAATGAAATCCGACAGCGTCCTGCGCGGAGACTCCGCATTCGCGCGATCCGTGAACTGTGGCAATACATCGAATGGTTTATTGAAGCGGATGAACCAGGACATTACCCGCCATAGCCCGGCGATCGAATTGGTGCAACCTGTGGATAACTGTCATCGGCCTGTTACGGATTCGGAATACTCAATCCCCGAGATATTGTGGAAACTCAGGGCTTGTCAGAGCTTTAACACGATATATAGTAAAGCTAAGGCCGGGGCGGGGGTTCTCCGCTCTGATGTCAAAATAGGCAGAGCAGAGCGTGGAGCGATTCTGATATGGAAGGAGACTTCAGGACCGAATTTGTCAGGGAACCCGGTGCGCTCAAGCATCATCCGGCATTGGTTTTGAACGCCGATTACCGCCCCTTGTCCTACTATCCACTATCGCTCTGGCCGTGGCAGGAGGCCATAAAAGCTGCCTGGCTGGACAGGGTGGATATCGTCGCCGAATATGACGAAGTTGTCCGAAGCCCGAGCACCGAGATACGAATACCCTCGGTCGTTGTGCTGAAAGATTATGTAAAACCCAGAAAGCGCGTGGCCTTCACGCGCTTTAATTTATTTCTGAGGGATGAATTCCGCTGCCAATACTGTGGCAGCCGTGGGGATCTGACCTTTGATCACGTGATCCCGCGCGCGGCGGGCGGGGTGACAAGCTGGCAGAACGTTGTTGCGGCCTGTAGCCCATGTAACTTGCGCAAAGGGTCTAAATCACTGCGGCAAGCAGGAATGACATTGCGCAAGCCTCCGCGGCAGCCGGATGCCGAGGCTTTGCGCAACGTTGGACGAAAATTCCCACCGAACCACCTGCATGACAGTTGGATCGACTTTCTCTATTGGGATGCGGAACTGGACGAGCTCTAACGGCCTTCACGCCACGCGGCGAACCAGAGCAGAACCAGAACGAAAGACAAAGCGGCATTCCATCCGGCCATTGAAACACCAAATAACTCCCATGGAATATCATCACAGCGTACCAGTGGTGCCGACATGATCTGATCCAGCAGTTCTTCTGCCGACAGACCGCCGATGCTGCTTGATGTGCAGCTTGACGGACCTTCCCACAAACCGCGTTCTACACCAGCGTGATAGATACCAATGACCGCAGTAGACAGCGCCGCCAGTGCACCCAATAGAGGCAAGACAGACTGTCGTGGCAATGCCAGCGCCACAGCGCCGATCAGGATGGCGACGCCATGTGGATAGCGTTGCCAAATGCACAGTTTGCAAGGTGGAAGCCCGCCAAGATACTGAAAGGCAAAGGCGCCAAGTAACAACGCCATAGACCCAAGCGTCGCAATCAGGATCAGTAAACTTCGTCGTGTCATAAGAATTTCACCGCTAGGAAACCGCCAAACAGAAGGATGATAAACAGGGAAAACATTAGGCCCAGCCGCTTTTCTATAAAGCTGCGGATCGGCTCTCCGAAGCCCCAAAGCAAACCTGCGACAATGAAAAACCGTATCGCTCGGGCCAGAATCGAGGTGGCAATGAAGGTGCCCAGGGGCATCCCTGTCCAGCCGGACATGATGGTGATGACCTTATAGGGAAAAGGCGTAACCCCAGCGGCCAGAACAGCCCAGAAACCAAAGTCATTGAACCGTGTGTTGAACTCTTCCATGGCGTGGGCTTTGCCCATGGATTCAAGGATGGGCTGGCCGAGGCTTTCATAAAAGAACGCGCCGATTGCATAGCCTAACATTCCGCCCAAAACCGAAGCTACCAGTGCTACAGAAGCAATCAGCCAGGCCCGGGAGGGTCGGGCAAGGATCATGGGAATCATCAGAACGTCCGGCGGTATCGGAAAGAAAGAGCTTTCGATGAAGGAAACAATAGCCAGCGCCCACAAGGCATTCGGGTGTTCTACCAGGCGAATGGTCCAGTCATAAAGAGGTCGCAGCATCAGGTGCAATTTCCCTGTACATGTGTTGGGTAAGCCAAATCATGCGCCCCGCAGGCCGTCAACCTTGCAGGCTGGAACATTCCTCAATCAGGGTGTTTTTTGCCTCTGGACCTTCTCGATTTTGAACGCTAGTTCAGTGTCCGTGGCCCAAGTGGCGGAATGGTAGACGCAGGGGATTCAAAATCCCCCGGTAGTGATACCGTGCCGGTTCGAGTCCGGCCTTGGGTACCAAAGTAAAAACAGAGGGTTAGGGGAACCTGCCTTCTGTTTTTTCTTTCCGGCAGTTCTAATTGCTCGCATTCCCAACTCACACGTTCGCGTTCTGGTCAGAATTCCCGATGTCAAAAGCGCATAATTGGATTTGTTTGCGGTCACTGCGGGGCAGATGCGCAAGAAAAGCGTCAAAGGCGGGGAAAATTCAGGAGGGCTTGTCAAATCTGAGGATACGCCTGCTTTGGTGACCTGCTGGCCTTGACAAGCTAATGCTCAGAATGAAACCTCTTACGGGTTGGGAGATTCTGAAAAATCAAAGATATGCCTGCTGCATAGCGGGCGTTGTTGCATATCGCAGGGCCATTTATCCGGCGCTTTGATGTGTCTCCCACCAGAAAAATAATGGGAGTTCACTTATGAAAAACAGCAGCAAGCTTAGCCTCGGCGCGGTTGTCACGGCGGCTCTGATGGCGCCTGCGGCCTATGCCGAAGAGTTTATCACGATCGGCACAGGTGGCGTGACCGGGGTGTATTACCCAACTGGCGGTGCAATCTGTCGTCTGGTCAACAAAGGGCGTAAGGAACATGGTGTGCGCTGCTCGGTCGAATCGACCGGCGGTTCCGTGTACAACATCAACACCATTCGCGAAGGCGAGCTGGAGTTTGGTGTTGCGCAGTCCGACTGGCAGTACCATGCCTATAACGGCAGCTCGAAATTCGAAGAGGCGGGCCCGTTTGAAAACCTGCGCGCCGTCTTCTCGGTTCACCCCGAACCGTTTACCGTTGTGGCCCGTGCCGATTCCGGTGTGACCAATTTCGAAGACTTGAAAGGCAAGCGCGTAAATATCGGTAACCCCGGTTCCGGTCAGCGTGGCACCATGGAGGTTCTGCTAGGCGAAATGGGCTGGTCCACTGACGATTTCGAACTGGCGACCGAGTTGAAGGCGGCGGAACAGTCTGCGGCGCTTTGCGACAACCAGATTGACGCAATGGTCTATACCGTGGGTCACCCCTCGGGCTCGATTCAAGAAGCCACCACGGCTTGCGACTCGGTTCTGGTCAATGTCAGCGGCGAGGCCGTGGACAAGCTGGTCAACGACAACTCATTCTACCGTACTGCTACCATTCCCGGCGGCATGTACCGCGGGTCGGATGGTGATACCGCGACATTCGGCGTTGGCGCGACCTTCGTGACTTCGGCGGACGTGTCGGATGATGCGGTTTATGCGGTTGTCAGCTCGGTTTTCGAGAACTTCGATGACTTCAAAAAGCTTCACCCGGCATTTGCCAACCTTAAGCCCGAAGAGATGATCGCGGACGGCCTGTCGGCTCCGCTGCATCCGGGTGCCGAGAAGTACTATAAAGAAAAAGGCTGGATTCAATAAGCCAGACCTGACGCGGGGTGCCCGTCGGGCGCCCCGCACAAAACCCGTATCAAGCGGGTGATTCAGAAGGCCGCAAATGGCCACGACGGGGAGACATTTTCATGAGTTCCGAGACACAATCGAACCGCCCGCTATCCGAAGAAGAACTACAGGATCTGGTCGCATCTTCAGATGCCGGAGGGCGTAATCCGGTTGGGAATGTAGGCGTTTTCCTTGCGATCGTGGCGGCGATCTGGTCGATCTTTCAGGTCGTACTTGCTTCGCCCCTGGCGAACTATGTGTTGCCCGGCAGCGTGGTTAACAATTCGCGTCAGTTTCACCTGGCCTTTGCGATGTTTCTGGCCTTTGCAGCCTATCCGGCGCTGAAATCCAGCCCACGGGATTATATCCCTGTGCAGGATTGGATCATGGGGCTGCTAGGCGCGTTTGTGGCGCTGTACGGATATTTCTTCTACACCAAGATCGTTGATGCCGGAGGGCTGGCAGACGATACAGACAAATGGATCGCCCTGGGTGGGCTATTACTGTTGTTCGAGGCCGCGCGCCGCGCGCTTGGCCCGGCGATGGCGATTATTGCGACGATCTTTTTGGCCTATGTCTTCTTTGGATCATCCGAATGGGTGCCCGAAGTCATCCGCTGGAAGGGCGCCAGCCTGAAAAAGGCGATGAGCCATATGTGGATCACCTCCGAGGGCGTGTTCGGAATCGCCTTGGGTGTTTCGACCAAGTTTGTATTCCTGTTCGTTCTGTTTGGCGCCTTGCTGGATAAGGCCGGGGCAGGGAACTATTTCATCAAGATGGCCTTTGGCGCGCTGGGTCACCTGCGCGGCGGCCCCGCCAAGGCGGCGGTTGTGGGCTCAGCTGCGACCGGCCTGATCTCGGGCTCGTCCATCGCAAACGTTGTGACCACTGGTACCTTCACCATTCCATTGATGAAACGCGTTGGGTTCAGCAGCGAACAGGCAGGTTCGGTCGAGGTTGCCTCTTCGGTGAACGGGCAGATCATGCCACCCGTCATGGGCGCTGCAGCCTTCTTGATGGTAGAATATGTGGGAATTTCCTATGTCGAGGTGATCACCCACGCCTTCCTGCCAGCGGCGATCTCGTACATTGCTTTGGTCTATATCGTGCATCTCGAAGCCGTAAAGCGGAACATGCCTACGTTGGGCGACCGCGAAGTGAAACTGGCACGTACCGTGGTTGGTATGTTCTCGTTCTTCATTGTCTTTGCTGGGCTCTGCTATGGCTCTCAATTCCCTGTGGAAGCAGTGACAAATTGGATGCCGAACTCGGCCGGTCTGGTCCTCAGCCTGATCATCTGCGCAATTTACGTGGCGCTGCTGTACCTGGCCGCACAGGTGCCCGATCTGGAACCCGATGACCCGAATGCCAAAGAGGTGACGCTGCCGGTCATTAGCGAGATCTACAAGGCGGGCCTGCACTACCTTCTGCCGATCATCGTGCTGGTCTATTTCCTGATGATTGAACAGAAATCGCCCGGTCTTTCGGCCTTTTGGGCCACGTCCTTGCTGTTTGTGATCCTGCTGACGCAGAAACCGCTGAAGGCGATGTTCCGGGGGCAAAGCAACCTCTACAACGCGTTCATCGACGGTGTCGCGGATCTGTGGCAGGGCATGATCGACGGCGCGCGCAACATGATCGGTATCGCGCTGGCGACGGCCACGGCGGGTGTGATCGTTGGTACCGTGACCCTGACCGGTGTGGGCCAGGTGATGGCCGATCTGGTCGAATTCCTGTCGGGTGGCAATCTGATCCTGATGCTGATCATGGTCGGTATCCTCAGCCTGATCCTGGGCATGGGCCTGCCGACCACTGCGAACTATATCGTCGTCAGTTCTTTGATGGCCGGTGTGGTCGTGGAGCTGGGCGCGCAGAGCGGGCTGATTGTGCCGCTGATCGCGGTGCATCTGTTCGTCTTCTACTTTGGCATCATGGCGGATGTGACACCGCCCGTGGGGCTGGCCAGTTTCGCGGCTGCGGCTGTATCGGGGGGCGATGCGATCAAGACCGGATTCATCGCCTTCTTCTATAGCCTGCGCACGGTCGCGTTGCCGTTTGTCTTCATCTTCAACACAGACCTTCTGTTGATTGATGTGACCTGGGTCGAAGGGATAATCGTTGCGATATTTGCGACGATAGCGATCCTTGTCTTTACGGCGGGCACGATGGGCTACTTCCTGACCCGCAGCCGGATCTATGAAAGCGTTGCCTTGGTCGCGGTTGCTTTCGCACTATTCCGTCCGGATTACTTTATGGACAGGATTTCACCCCCATATCAGACCGTTGAACCGGCTGCATTCACCGAAACGATCGGGGAAACACCGCCCGGAACCGAGGTGCGTCTGGTCATCAGCGGCCCGGATTTCGACACGCTTGAGATGGTGGATACCACGGTTGTCGTCTCTGTCGGTGACGAAGACGGCGGTCCTGCACGGGTTGATGCGATGGGTCTACTGCTGATCGAAGAGGACGGTCTGATCAAACTGGAAGAGCCGCTGTTCGGCGCGCCTGTTGCAGATGATCTGAGCATCTTCGACTATTACGGGGATGAGGCCGTGCGCCTGACCTCGGTCAGCCTGCCGTCAAGCCAGCCACCCAAGCAACTGGTCTATATCCCGGCGATGATCCTGTTGGGTCTGATCGCCTTCCTGCAACGCGGCCGTGCCGCCAGACAAGGGGTGCCCGCATGACACGTTCTGTTCTGTGTGCTGTTGATATCAGCAATGGCAAAATTGATGGCCCGGTCCTTCAAAAGGCCGCTGCATTGGCCGATTTGGAGGGGGCGCAGCTGGATGTGGTCAGTGTTCTGCCCGATTTTGGAGAAAGCTGGGTGTCCGGCTTTTTCCAGGCGGATTTCCATGAAAAGGCATTGGCTGAGGCGCAGAAACAACTGACCGAGCTGTGCGCATCAACATTGGGCAGTGAGCGCAATGAAAAGATCCGCCATGTGGTGGCCACGGGCACGGCCTATCAGGAGATCCTGAGAACCGCAGAAAGCGCCGGATCTGACCTGATCGTCATTGGGGCGCATAAGCCGGACTTCAAGGATTACCTGCTGGGTCCGAATGCTGCGCGCGTCGTGCGGCATTCGACAGTCTCGGTCTACGTGGTGCGATGATCTAATACCCGGTCATTTCAAGATAGCCACGGCCTGAATGGCTGCCTGAGACCGTAACGGGGCCCTCCCAATAGGCAAAGCTGGTTGCCATCCAGGCTTTGGGTGTCAGGGCGCTGACGACAATATCCACCCCGCGGGCGGGGAGTGTGACACGCCATTCAATCGGGATATCCCGGTCAGCGACATGAGCGGTCTGAAGCGGTTCAAAAGAAACGGAGCCATCGGCAAGCGCGGTGGTTTCGCCATCCTTGCCGATCCACGTGGCAGAGGTGAAATCCTCAGCCTCTCCGCGCAGGCGAAAGGCCATTAACTTATCGCCGCCTTCAAAGCTGAGCGAGAACCAATCCCATCCGCTTTGATCCTCGGCCAAGGGCTGCGAGGACCATTCCCGATCCAGCCAACCCTGTCCGGTTACCGCAACATCCCCATCCGGCAGATGCACTGTGCCTGTCAGGTCGAAAAACGGCTGTGAATAGTAATGACTTGCCTGCCCCTGCGTAGACTTGACCGAATACCCGGCATCCCCGTGAAAGACCAAAGGCCCCGTTGCGCGCATTGACAGATCGTATCCGAACTCAGAACCGTTGGCCCTAATCTTCAGCGCATTAAAGTCGGGTCCGCGCATGTACCATTCGTCGATCCAGGCTTCGAATGGGGTGGCGGTTACCCCGGCCTGACCGATACCGCCCCGCGACAGGCGTTCAGCAAAGTAATGGGCATCAGGGGTGGTCAAGGCGGCATGGCCCAACCACAACTGCGGACTTTGCCAGGATTGCTCTTCATAGGGTTTCAGCGCCGAGCGGAACAAAGTCCATTGTACTCCGTAATCGCGCCCGTCTTCTCCTTTCAGGTTCGCGGTCAGATACCACCATTCGATCTTGAAAGTGGGATGGGGACCGTGATCCTGCGGAAAGCTCAACTGATACCCAAGCTGGGGGACGTCGAACCCGTCGGCCTCACCTCCGAGACCGGCAAAGCCCTGCGCCTGAAGTTGGGCGGGCAATAGCAGGGCCAGAATTAGGAACCAGACTTTAGCGTTCATTGGCAAACACTCTTAACAACTCGGCAGGCGGGATGCTCAGCAACCGAAGGGCTGGAACCGCAGCGGCGATAACAGCGGCCAGTAAGGTCAGAAGAAATAGATAGAACCAGTCGCTTGGGAATAGGTACATTGGTAACCGCCAGCCAAACGCCTCGACATTGATGACCGTCAGCAACGTCCAGGCCAGAACTAACCCAAGCGGCAAGGCCAGCGCGGCGGTCAGAGAGGCGAGAAGCACGCTCTGCGTCAGTTCAAACCGCGCCAGTTGCGCCCGCGTCAGGCCAAGCGCCCAGACCGGTGCGATCTGAGGCAGCCGTTGTGTCCAAAGCGTCAGCAGGCTGGTCAGAATTGCAAATCCAGCAACCCCGAGCGTCAGGATATTCAGCGCAGAGGTCACCACAAATGTGTCTTCGAAGATTTCCGTGGATCGGGCCTTCATGTCTGCTTGATGAACGACTGCCTGCGGAGGAAGGTCAAATTCCGCCCGAAGCCTTTCGGCAACATCGCTGGCCTGATCAGGGGGCATGCGAACGCCATATCGCCGTTCCTCGGTATTGGGTGCGATATCTTCCAAAAGCTCCATCGACACGATGGCCTGTCCGGTTGGATTGCCATAATCAGAATAGACCCCTGCAATGACCAGCTTGTGACCCGGGCGGAGCGTGATTTGATCTCCGGGCCACAGACTGGATCTGCGCGCAAGCTGTTCGTTGATCAGAACGGCGGTTCCGGACATCACCTGATCCCATACTCCGGGCACTGAGGCGATCAGCGGCCAGTTTTCTTGATAAACCGGATTGTTCACCACCCCGTAAAGAAACAAGGGGCCGCTTCCGTGCGCCAGCTCGACGCTGCGGATCGGCAAAACGGCGTCGACCTGAGGCAGCAGCCATTTCTTGATGTCCTGCGCCTGTTGTTCGTCGGCTGCGGTTATGTACAGTTCTGATGTCAGTCGTTGGTCAAGCCACCCAGTAAATGTCAGCCGGAAACTCGACACCATGGTTCCAACGCCGATATTTGCGGCCAATGCCAACATCAATGCCATCAGGGCCAAAGAGAGACCGGGCAGTTGCGCCTGCATGTCGGCGAATACCCATTGTCTGACCGGACCGTTCTGTAGCTTCTGAAGTCCGGTTACTGCGATCAGCAAGAGAAACGGTAAAATCAACGCAGAACCCGTCAGGATTCCGGCAACCAGCACGAACCCTGCGACCAAACCGTCGGCCACAAAGATTGAAACGATCCCCAACCCAATCAGGAATACTCCGATCAGAGCCAATCTTTTGGTTGCAGTGTCATCCCCCCGCCAGGCCTGCGGACCCGGGCTGGATAACAGCGGCAGTCGAGCCAATCGGAACAAAGCCTGAGAGCTGGCCAATAGCGTTCCGAACAGGGCCATGGCCAAGCCCGCGAGAACCCAGTGCAGTTGAAGCGAAAGCTGACCTTCAACTGGTGCACCATAGAGCCCCCGAAGGGTTGATGCCACGTCGGGCAGCAAGGCCCCGGCCAGCAGGAAACCCAGTACCAGACCGGCGCCCCCTCCAATCAGGGCCAACAGCGACAGTTCGGCCAGAATGATCCATACGATCTGACGCATCGGAACTCCCAGCGCACGGATTGTCCGGATGATCGCTCGGCGCTGTGCAAAGGCCAGCCCGACGGTGCCATGGACGATGAACAGCCCGACGGCAAAGGACAAAAGAGCAAAGGCAGACAGGTTGAGGTGAAAGCTCTCTGTCAGTTGCGCCGTGTCCAATCTGGTCGAGGCTGCAACGCGTGTCAGATCGGGGGCGGTCTGCTCAAGCGATGGGATCGCTCGGGGCTGCTCTGGCAAGACGACCAGACGTGAAATCTGCCCCTTTTTGTCAAGCAGCTGTTCGGCAACGCCAATATCGGTAAAGACCAGATCCGGTGGCAGCGCGTCGCTGGACAGGATCGGGGGCAGGTTGCTGGCCTGCGCCAGAATCTGGGCAAGTTCCGTCGCGACCAGTATCCTGCCGGGCGCGGTCAGCATGTCTGCGGGATCGGGCGGCGTATCGCTTTGTTCCAGACGGCTGAGGGCGGGCAGGGGTGGAAAGGCGACCAAGTCGACCCCCATGACCTGCAGATTGCGCCCGCTATGGCGCCAACGCCCCTCAAGCACCGCGGCGACCTGCCAGCCAGCCCGACGCAAGCTGACATAATGGTCGATCGTCAAATTCCCCGAGGTGGCGTGCAACTCATCGTATTGACCAAATGAGAGTTGATCATTGGCCCGTTGATAGCTTGCCCGGGCCTCGGAATTTATGGCTTGAACTGCCGACCATAGCCCGGTCGCAAGCGCAATGCCGGTCAACAAGGTTAACAGCTGAAGCCAATGGGCACGCCAGTGCGACACCAACGCCTGTATGATGGCCAAAGTCACGAGATTAGGCCGCCGGACAGGCGGACCTGCCGATCCAGACGGGCCGCGATGTCCTGCGAATGTGTCACCAAAAGCAGGGCGGCGCTGGTTTCGGCGACCAGCGCAAGCATCAAATCCAATACATTAGTGCTTGCGACCTCATCCAGATTTCCTGTTGGTTCATCCGCGAGCAAAAGACTGGGGCGCGGCGCAAGGGCGCGTCCGATGGCAACGCGTTGCTGCTGGCCGCCTGACAGGTTCTCGGGAAAGCGGTTCAGCAGGTCCCGCAATCCCAGTTTGTCAGCAAGATGATCGCACCAGTCCGGATCATGTTTACTGGCAAGCCTGGCATGGAAGGACAGGTTTTGGCCGACCGTCAACGACGGGATCAGATTGAACTGTTGGAATACCAGCGCCACACGCTCGCGCCGAAGGGCTGCGCGCCCGGTATCGTCTAGTGTGGACAGGTTGGTTCCGCCCAGTGAGATTTCGCCCGCATCGAATATGTCCAGCGCACCTGCGAGATTTAGAAGCGTGCTTTTGCCACTGCCACTTTCCCCGGTTAGGGCAAGCGTTTGGCCATGGTCTAACGACAGAGATACTCCGTTCAAAATCGGTCGACCGTTTGCATATGATTTTTGGACATCAGTTATTGTAAGCAGCATTCATAGGCGCCCTGTATTCTGCCACTCACAATTTGCAGCCGACCGAAGCGGTGTCCAGTTCAATGGCGCTATCGTTTCCATTCGTCGCAGACGCAGGGTTGCCCAATCCTGCATTTGAAGCGATTGTGACGAGACTTAAAAACAGAGGGGATGGGCGCCGGTGACCTTATCCGAGCAGATTATCTGGGGAAGCGTTTATTTGGGTATCTGCTTTTTGATCGAAATTGCCCTGCTGACCTGGTGCATGCAGATCATCCGGGTAATGTCGATCAAACTGGAAAAAAGCAAAAGGTTCGTCACCATTGCAAGCCCGCTGACTATCGCGCTGATTTTTATCGTGATGATCCATACCTTTCAGGTCTGGCTTTGGGCGATTGTCTGGGTCTTTGGGGATGTTCTGGCGGACTGGAACTCGGCGCTGTATTTCTCTCTGGTTACGTTCACAACGCTGGGCTACGGCGACATTGTTCTGGACGACGGGCTGCGCATTTTTGGTGCCTTTGCCTCGGTCACCGGGCTTTTGGCATTTGGGCTGTCCACAGCCTTTTTGGTCGCGGTCATGTCGCGGGTGCTGCAGGAAGAGTCGATCCTTTAAAGGATTGGTGCGAACAACCGCGCCAGAGGCGAGCCGAACCGAATATAGGCCGGTTGTTCGGGCAAGGTTTTGTCCAGCTCATAGCTGGATTCAAAGTCCATCAGCAGCATGTTGTGAACCGCATGGGCCGCGTCCTTGTCAAAGAACAGGGCCATCGCCTCAAAATTCAGGCGGAAAGAACGATTGTCCAGATTGGTGGTGCCAACAGCGGTCAGAGTGTCGTCCACCAGAAATACTTTTTGATGCATGAACCCATTGGTGTACCGGTAGACCCGCGCGCCGCATTCCCTGATCTCGTCGAAATAGGCAAAGGCCGCCAGCCAAGGTAAGCGGTGATCAATCACGTCGGGAACCAGAATGCGAACATCTACCCCGCGCATTGCAGCGTGGCGTAGTGCGGTCATGATGTCGATATCAGGAACGAAATAGGGGGATGCGATCCACAATCGTTCCTTTGCTTCCGTGATTGCAGAAAAGAACATCATGGCGCCGGTTTCGGTTTCGTCCCCCGGACCTGTGGCGACGAGAAGGGCGTTCATGTCCTGATCAGATTCCTGACCCGCCCAGGCCAGTTGATCTATCAGGTCTTCTTGATGCGCCCAGTACCAGTCCTCTGTAAAGATCAGTTGTAGTTGGCGCACGATATGTCCAGTCAGCCTTATGTGTGTGTCCCGCCAATGTCCGAACTTTGCGGACTGACCGAGATATTCGTCGCCGACATTGTGGCCGCCGATAAAGCCGATTTCACCGTCAATGATCACCGTTTTCCTGTGATTGCGATAGTTTAGCTGAAATCGCTGTCCTGGATGGCGCTTTTCATGCTGACCGGCAACGTGAATTCCCGCCGCGCGCAGCGACGTGATGTAGCTTGTCGGTAGGCCATAACTGCCCACGGCGTCGGTCATAAAGCGAACTTGCACACCGCGCTCTGCGGCGGCAATCAGTTTGCTTTGCAGTTGCCGCCCCAATCCGTCATCACGCACGATGTAGAACTGGACAAGCACATAGTCCTGAGCCGCGTCGATAGCCTGAAAGATAGCGTCAAAGGTTGCCTGCCCATCGACAAGCAAATCTGCACCGTTGCCACGTGATATGGGTAGATGCGCAAGCTCTTCGAAAGGGAGTGGGTTGATCGTAATCATGCCCGGATCTGGGCGCGAAAAATCCGCAAAGCTCTTTATCCCTTCGACAACAGTCTCAGCGTGCTTTCGGGCCAGGCGATACCCGCGAAAACGATGATGTCCCAGAAACAAGTATAGCGGTACGCCAGCTATCGGCGCCGAGATCAAAAACACCACCCATCCCACGGCACCCTGCGGTGTGCGCGCTGTTTGAGCCGCGCGTATCGAAAAGACCGCGGCGGTCAGGTACAAACATAGGATAAAGAGGGAAACAAAGAGTGTCAGCATGGAGGATTCGATCCTGGCATTTTCCTTAGTGTTTCAAGTTGCATTGGGGATTGGCCTGTTCAGACTGTATTCCCCGATGGCGGCCCTTCGTCGCCGAGTTCACCATTCAGGGACATTAAAATTGCGATCGGGCGCAATGCGGGTATATGGCTGAAGATGATCAGGATGCAGACGGTCAGCGGAACGCTCAGGAAGGCTCCGATCAGACCCCAGACCGTGGTCCAGAACATAAGTGCCAGAATGACGAGAAATGTCGACATGTTCAGCGATCGGCCCAGCATGGCCGGGTCCAGAAAATTACCGATCATGAACTGAAGCGTGCCACAGCCGAAAACTATGATCAGAAACGGCCCGATACTTTCAAATTGAACCAGTGCAATCGCCGCTGGAAACAGAACCGCAATAATTGACCCAATCGAGGGTATGAAATTCAAGGCAAAGGTCAGCACGGCCCATGTCTCGGAATACTCAAGACCAAGGGTTTTGAAGACCACATAGCTGATTCCAGCCGTTATCAGGCTGATAAAGGTCTTTACTCCGACATAACGCTGCAGACTAAAGGAAATCGCGTCCAGAACCAAAGCGAACTCGGCACCGGTTTTAGGGTCACCGGCGGCCATACGGATCTTTTTGCGGAACGCCAGACGTTCGGCCATCAGGAAGGCAACGTAAAGGCTGATGAGGAAAAACTGGTTCAGCAAGGACGTTGCGCTGCCCAGCAACATCCGGGCGACGAAAGACATATCAATGTTGACTAGATTGTCCCTGATGAAGGCCGTGATATCGTTGCCCACAAGGTCGTTTATGCGGTTAACGGCCTCGTCGAACTGGCTTTCGTATGTATTGATCGAGCGTGCAAACTGCGTCGCCTGATTGCCCAGAATATACATGATCATGAACAACCCGACCAAAACCACGGTCACTCCAGCCAGGTTAGCCAACCATACCGGAGCCTTGGTCAGCGCAATAACCCGGTCACTCAGCGCGATGATCAGGACGTTGATCAGCAAGGCCATGGTCAGCGGGATCAGAAAAGCGGAACCTGCATAAAGCCCCAATACGACCAGTGACACGACAATCGCGGTGTCGCGGACAACCGATAGGCGCAACCTGTTCGGCATGCTTGGGTTCTGGTCGCTGGTTGGCATTTTTCGCCCGGCTTTGTGTAGGTTCCGTTTCGATCCTGCACGGGACAAAGGGATTATGCAATGCAACCAAACATTTGGAGTTGGTTAATTGCGTCCAGTCGGGTTTTGCCGGTTCTGGTTCGAATACAGTCAGGGTAGAGTTTTCGGATGACGACAAGTTTGATTCCCCTGACTGGAAGAGTAATTCGAGCCCTTTGGCTGGCCTTGGGGCGATTTGGGGCCAAAAACGGCATGGTTATGAGCAGCCACGTTGCCATGTCCCTGATGCTGGCCCTGTTTCCGTTTGTTCTGTTCACTGTGGCACTGGCTGGTACGCTGTCTCAGGATTATGTCACGGACGAGCTGATCGAACTGATCTTTGGCGCCTGGCCAAAAGATGTCGCCGGCCCGATTGTGGGAGAGTTGCGCTCGGTCCTGGCGGAATCAGGTTCGGGGGTAATCACCCTGGGCGGTCTGCTGGCCATTTTCTTTGCCTCAAACGGCGTAGTTGCGGTGCGGGCAGCCATGAATCAGGCCTATCATGATCATGACGCCTGGCCATTCTGGAAGACACGCTTGCTGTGCCTGGGATTGGTGATTGTTGGCGGGGCGGCCATTCTGGCCATCGCCGCCGTCGAAGTCGTCTTGCCGGTCTACACGCGCCTCGTGTCCGAAAAAACTGACGTTAACGTATCAGACTGGTTGTCTGTGGATCGATTGCGTTGGACCTTTACCGTGGCGGTTCCTGCGGGCACGGTTATCGTTGCACATCTTGTGCTGCCGACGCGCCGCCATCGGCTGTGGCAGATCCTTCCGGGCGTTGTTCTGACACTCGCTCTGTGGGCGATGGGCGGTTGGGGCTTTTCGATCTATATCGGACAGTTCGCCTCGTACAGCGCTACTTATGCTGGTCTTGCGGGGGCGATGGCTGCGTTGATTTTCCTGTATCTATGCGCGGCCATCCTGATTCTGGGCGCTGAATTCAACGGCGCGCTGATGGATTTGCAGGATCAAAGTAACGGACAAACCTGAAGGGCAGGGTGGCTGGGGCTGTAAAATAGCAATTCAAAGCCCGGTTTGCGTCATGAAATCGGCACTTTTCTTACCAAAACTGCATGGGACTGTGACCCCATACGCATCAAGGTGAGGCCTCATGACCAAACTGCCCGAAAGCGCGAAATCGCAAAATCCATCGTCGCTGACCCGGCGGATTGAAGAATTACGGGCCAAACCGGCGACGGATATCAGTCACGGTGAGGCATTGTTGTTGCAAGGAAACGCAATATCTTCGCTGCGTGAACAGCGCCTTGCGCGTTCTCTGGCTGACTTCGTAGATTAACTTCAGCCGCGAAATCCTGTTGCCACAACGAATTTTTCCGAACTGTCGGCGCGGGATGCCGGTGGTTTAACATGCGCCACCTTGTCAAACTTCTGTTTCAGAATCTTCTGCAGATCCCCTTCGGCCCCTCCGGCCAGAACCTTGGCGACAAACGTGCCGCCCTGTTCAAGCACATCAAAGGCGAAATAGGCGGCGGTTTCGCACAGGGCCATGATCCGCAAATGGTCGGTTTGTTTATGCCCCGAGGACGCAGCAGCCATATCTGACATCACCACGTCAGCTTTGCCACCCAACCAGTCTTTGACCTTTTGGTCGGCATCGTCCTCCATAAAGTCCAACTGGTGAACCTCGGACCCGGCCACTGGTTCGACCTCTTGTATGTCGACACCCAGAACAGTGCCGATTTTCTTACCGCTTTTCTCACCCAATGCATTAACGCGCTGGACCGCAACCTGCAGCCAGCCGCCTGGGGCGCAACCCAGATCGACGATGCGCGCACCTGGAACCAGGAAGCGAAATTTATCGTCCAGTTCCAATATCTTGAAAGCCGCACGGCCACGATAGCCTTCGACCTGCGCGCGCTTGACATAGGGGTCATTCAGCTGACGTTCCAACCACCGGGTCGAGCTGATTTTGCGCCCGCGGGCGGTTTTGACCTTAACCTTCAGGTCGCGCTGCCCGCGGCCCGAATTGTTTTTGCCAGTAGGTGTCTTCGCCATCAGAACGGTCCGTCTTCCAATACACCGTCCGCGCTCATCTGCGCATAAAGCAGGCCTTCGCGCAGCCCCCGGTCCGCCACTGAAAGACGGTCGGTTGGCCAACATCGTAACAAAGCCTGCAATATGGCCGAGCCGGACATGATCAGGGCCTGGCGGTCATCGCCGATACGCGGATCTCTCCGCCGCCCCAGTGGGCCGAGTTCTAGATACCCGCGTATCACTTTGTCAATCTGATCGCTTGTCATGCGCAAACCGTCTACCTTGGTCCGGTCATACCGCTTCAATCCCAGATGTGAGGCTGCGACTGTCGTAACCGTGCCACTGGTGCCGACGATCTGAAAACCTTCGCGGGCTTGCTCATCCTTATAAGGCGCAAAATCGGCTAGGTTTTCTTCGAAAAACCAGCTCATCAAAGCAAACCGCGCCGCATCATCTTCGACATCATGGAACTGATCGCGCAGCGTCGCAACGCCGAGGGGAACACTGATCCAATCCACAACCTTGGCTGCAGGAAACGGGCTGTCTGTTGTATGAAATCCATTATGCAGACGCATAATCGCCGCCGGGCGATCCCGACGCGGAAGCGAGGATATGTCGATCCAGACAAGCTCTGTCGAACCGCCGCCAATATCCACAACCAACAACTGTTCTGTCTTAGTGGACACCAGTGGGGCACAGGATATTACGGCCAGACGCGCTTCTTCCTCGGGCTGGATGATCTCAAGCGTCAACCCGGTTTCACCCTTTACCTGGCGAATGAATTCACGTGAATTTTTTGCACGGCGACAAGCCTCGGTTGCGACTAGACGCATCCGCTTGACCTTGTTGCGTTTCAGTTTTTGCTGGCAAATGCGCAACGCCTGAATGGTGCGCGCCATCGACGACCGAGACAAGCGCCCCGTCCGCTCTAAGCCCGCGCCCAACTGCACGGATTTAGAAAAACTGTCCACCACATGAAACCCGCTGCCCTTGGGCTGGGCAATTAACATGCGACAGCTATTTGTTCCCAAATCCAGCGCGGCATAAAGCGCATCAGGATCGGGTCTTGCCGGCGCGGGGCTTTCGACCGCCTTCGGGAACGCGCCCGCACCTTTGGGACGCTTGGGCGCCATCTTCAACGCCCTCCGATTTACGAGTTACCCCGACCATAGGTCGGCCTTTTGGTTCGTGCAAGATACTCATTAAAGTGATGAGAATTTTGAGGTGCGGTTTACAGGAACAATTCGTTAGAAGCCGTGTATCCCGTTGTAGGTGAAAACGTCGTTTGAAATGCGCCTTGTGTCGAAAATCGACCGACCTGCGACCACATTGAAGTTTAGAACCGGTCCATCTGGTTAGGAGGAATCAAAGCAGATGCCTGACGTCACCATCGTATACTGGCGCGACATTCCCGCCCAAGTCATCGTCGGCAAGGGCCGCCGGGGCGCAAAACGGCAGTTGGAAGAACGGTTCGAGCAAGCCATTGACCGCGCTGCCATGAAGGTGAACGCCAAGGACAGCGATGCCTATCTAGCCGAATGGCGCAAGGCCGCGCCTTTCGCGGTTGAGGGCGATCCGTCCGAAATTGCCGAACAGCAGGCTGTGCGTTTGGAAACGGAATATGATCAGGACCGTATCAAGGCTCTGATCGCCAATGACGGTTGGGCATGAGCTCGAAATCTATATGGGAGGCCGCTATGGCTTTGCTGAACTTCAAGAAACGTGATGCCGCCGAAAACGGTCCGGTAAATCCAACCGTCGAAGCCTTCCTGCAGGGCTATTCGATTGAGGTGATGCCGCGCACCGCCGAGAAGGTCGAGGATTTTCGCGCTTTGTTGCCTGAAGGCACACGCGTCTATATTGCCCATATCGAAGGCACTCCGATCGAAGACATGGTCAAGACCGCCAAGCGCATCGCGGCGGACGGCTATCCTGTTATGCCGCATTTCCCGGCGCGGATCATTAAAGACACGGCGACGCTGGAAAACTGGATTTCCATGTACCAGGGTGAAGCAGGTGTGGATCAGGCGCTGTTGCTGGCCGGTGGTGTCGCGAATCCTCATGGTGATTTCGACAGCTCGATGCAGCTGCTGGAAACTGGTTTGTTCGACAAGGCCGGGTTCAAGCGTCTGCACGTCGCGGGCCACCCTGAAGGCAACAAGGACATCGACCCTGACGGATCGACCAAGAATGTTGACGACGCGCTGCGTTGGAAACAGAAGTTCTCTGAGACCACAGATGCCGAAATGGCGCTGGCCACTCAGTTTGCCTTTGACGCCAAGCCGATCATCGCCTGGGCCGACAGCCTGAAAGAGGCGGGGATCGACATTCCGGTTCATATCGGCATCGCCGGTCCGGCAAAACTGCAAACACTGATCAAATTCGCCATCGCCTGCGGCGTTGGCCCGTCACTGAAGGTCCTGCAAAAGCGCGCCATGGACGTGTCCAAGCTGCTGCTGCCTTATGAGCCCACGGATGTGATCACCGAGCTGGCCAACCACAAAGCGGCCAACCCGGATTTCAACATCACAAACGTACACTTCTTCCCGCTTGGCGGCATCAAGACCAACGCCAACTGGGCCATCAACAACGGCGGCGCTTCGGCAAAGCCTGTAACCTCCTAAGGATCGGACATGACCCGTACAGTCGTAGAATCAAAAACAAAAACCGCCGTCCTGGGCTTTGACGAACCGTTCTGCGTGATCGGTGAGCGGATCAACCCGACAGGCCGCAAGAAACTGGCGGCGGAACTGGAAGCAGGCGATTTTTCGACCGTTGAAAAGGACGCCATCGCGCAGGTAGCCGCTGGCGCGACCGTTCTGGATATCAACGCGGGCGTTGTCTATAACTCGAACCCCAATCCGAACGAGACCGAGCCGCCGCTGATGCGCAAGATCGTTGAAATGGTGCAGGGGCTGGTCGAAGTGCCGCTGTGCATCGATTCATCGGTTCCGGGAGCTCTGGAAGCGGGTCTTGAGGCGGCAGAGGGCCGTCCTCTGTTGAATTCGGTCACAGGCGAAGAAGATCGTCTGGAGCTGGTTCTGCCGCTGGTCAAGAAATACAATGTCCCTGTGGTGGCGATCTCAAATGACGATACGGGGATTTCGGAAGATCCCGATGTGCGGTTCGAAGTGGCCAAAAAGATTGTCGAACGGGCCGCTGATTTCGGGATCCCGGCCCATGACATCGTGGTCGATCCACTGGTGATGCCTATCGGCGCAATGGCAACTGCCGGTCAGCAGGTGTTTGCTCTGGTTCGTCGTTTGCGTGAGGAACTGGGCGTGAACACCACTTGCGGGGCGTCCAATGTCTCGTTCGGTCTGCCGAACCGCCATGGTATCAACAACGCCTTCCTGCCAATGGCTATGGGCGCCGGCATGACCTCGGCGATCATGAACCCCGTTGCCTTGCCGGTTGGTCCCAAGAAGCTGGCCGAGAAGAAGGCTGAGGTTGAAGCAAAGGGCATCATCCTGCCGGCGGACATGGATGATGAGACCTTCTGCCAGCTGTTTGGCCTGGGTTCGACCTTGCCGCGCGCCGGTAAAGAGATGGAGGCCATCCGCGCCGCCAACTTGCTGACCAATAACGATCCGCATGGCGGGGCTTGGATCAAATTCAACAAAGCCCCCAGCGAAGCCGGTGCTGAAGGGGCCGGAGGTGGTCGTCGCGGCGGTGGCCGTCGTCGCCGCGCATAAACGTTATAAAACAACATTCTGGCCGGATCTTTTGATCCGGCCTTTTTTGTCTTCGCCGTCGCAAATAGCCTGATGGTTTGGATCAAAACCGCTTGAACCTGATCTTGTACCGGTGATATTCAGCTAGCAGCGGCGGGTATGATGTAATGGTAGCCTGTCAGCTTCCCAAGCTGAACGCGCGGGTTCGATTCCCGCTACCCGCTCCATTCAGTTCGATCGACGCGCTTGGTACAGGTTTATCACCGCCGGGATGTGCAGGCCGGTTTCGGATGTGAACTGGGCGAATTCCTGACAGACCTCGTGCTGGATTGCTGCTGCGTCCTGTTCGGTGCCCTCGAAATGCGCGATGGTTCGCGCGGCGGGGCCGACGCGGGTGCACAAAGCGGCTATTTCCTCTGACCCGCCAGCGCCGGGCAGGTTTACGGAGATGGCTTGGGCCTGAATGTCCGACAGCCCCGCCTGTTGCATCATGCCGGTGACGTGATCCAGATCGTGAAACGCCAGCGGACCCGGCGCGTAACGATCTACCCGAGGCGGCTGCCCAAGGCGTTTTACCGCAGCAATATGGGGTATTTTGAACCACGGGTTGCCATCCAATGGCCCCCAAGCTGCAAAGGTCATCTGCCCGCCGGGTTTAAGTGCGCGGGCGATATTGGCGAATGCAGCAACCGAATCGTCAAAGAACATCACGCCGAACCGTGAAATCGCGGCGTCCAACTGATCGGCAGGAAACCCGAATATCTGCGCGTCAGTATGTTGAAAGCTGATGTTGCTCAGCCCGTTTTCCGAGGCTCGGGCGCTGGCACGATCAAGAAACGCTTGCGATATATCGGCGGCCAGAACATCGCCATCTGGCCCGACCAATCGCGCGGCTGCAAGTGAGCTTTCGCCAGTGCCACAGCCGATGTCGAGCACATGCATTCCTAGTTTAAGCTGGGCATTCTCCAGCACAAGGTCCAGAACCGAAGCCATCAGTTGATCCAACTGATCCTGATATGTCAGCCATTTGGCTCCGGCTTCGGATTTTCCCCAGTATTCTGCCTGTTCCTCATTCACCGACTGCATCGTACCCCTCCGTGGTTGCCGCGACTATGACCTCCGGCGACGGCGGCGGCCAGAGTTTTCCTGATCTCCACCACCGGTGTTGAACGAGGGCGCGGGCAGGGTCGTCACTTTTGCCAATTCCGGGAATGGATCCGTCTTGTGGGGGATCGCGTTCGCTGCCACGAAATGATCCTGAAACTTGGGCTCGATGGCAGTTTCAACCTTGGTGATTTCGCGTACTACGCGTTCAATTTCACTCCGCGACCCGATGTTGCAAAGGGCGATCCGGGCGCCCGTACCGGCGGCGTTGCCCGCGCTTGAAACCTTGTTCAAGGGCGCATCCGGGATCATTCCCAGAACCATGGCATGTTTGGTCGAAATATGCGCGCCGAAGGCACCAGCAAGAACAATGCGGTCGACAGTATCCACGTTCATTTCGTCCATCAAAAGCCGCGCGCCTGCATAAAGCGCGGATTTCGCCAGTTGAATCGCGCGAATATCGCCCTGAGTGACTGTGATACGTGGGCCGCCTTCGGCGCTTGCGTCGTGGATCAGATAGGAATGGGTGCGCCCCTCGGGGACGTTGCGTGATGTGCCCGTTTGTTCTGCGGATCCGATCAGGCCGCTTTCATCCAGCAAACCCGCCATACGCATTTCCGCCACCGCTTCAATAATGCCTGATCCACAGATGCCACTGATGCCAGTGGTTGCGATGTCTTTATCAAAACCCTCTTCATCCGACCATTTCTCGGACCCGATGACGCGAAAACGGGGTTCTTTAGTGACAGGATCAATCTCGATCCGCTCAATCGCACCGGGGGCGGCACGCTGACCAGAGCTGATCTGCGCGCCTTCAAAGGCCGGGCCGGTCGGTGAGGAGCACGCCAGAACCCGGCTGGTATTGCCCAGCAAAATCTCAGCATTGGTGCCTACATCTACGATCAGAACCAGATCTTCGGATTTGCCGGGCTCTTCCGACAAGGCAACCGCCGCACAATCCGCACCCACATGACCCGCAATGCAGGGCAGGATGTAGACCTGCGCACGTGGGTTCATGTTGGTCAGATTCATTTCGCGCGCGGGCAAAGACATGCTTTCGGACGTAGCCAAGGCAAAGGGCGCTTGGCCCAGCTCGACCGGATCCAGCCCAAGCAGCAGATGGTGCATGACCGGGTTACAGACGAACACCGTTTCGACAATCAGGTTGGCGTCAATCCCGGCCTCATCCGCGATGGATGTTGTCAGATCGTTTATCGCTTCGCGAACGGCTCGGGTCATCTCTTTGTCGCCGCCAGGGTTCATCATCGAATAGGACACGCGGCTCATCAGGTCTTCGCCAAAGCGGATTTGGGGGTTCATCAGGCCTGAAGATGCCTTGACCTCGCCTGTGTCCAGATCGGTCAGGTGAGCTGCAATCGTGGTAGAGCCGAGGTCGATGGCCAGACCGAAAAGTCCGTTCTCGTGCAATCCAGGCCAGATTTCCACGATCCGTGCGACCTCGTCCTTGTGGCCTTTATGCACCGCAACGGTGACCTCCCACTTACCCTTGCGCAATATAGGCTGCAGTTTGGACAACAAGGAAAGATCAGCCGTAACGGCCTCGACGTTCCATTGCTCGCGCAGCGCGCGTTCCAGACGTTCCAGATCGCCGGTTGGTGAATGCATGTCGGGTTCTTCTACCGCAACAAAATACAGCCGGGTGGCCGGATCCATTGTGATGGCGCGTGCTGTGGCGGCCTTGCGTACGACCTGACGGTGCACCTGGCTTTCTGGTGGCACGTCGATCACCACATCCCCCTGAACCGTGGCCTGACATCCAAGACGGCGGCCGGGTTTCAATCCGCGCTTGTCGTCATAGCGCTGTTCAACCGCGTTCCATTCGCTTAGTGCACCGTCGGCTACGGTCACGCCGTGCTTGGGAAACTCGCCATAGCTTGGTGTGATCTGGCATTTCGAACAAATCCCGCGTCCACCGCAAACGGAATCCAGATCCACACCCAGTTGCCGTGCCGCAGTCAGAACCGGAGTGCCTACGGGAAAGTGCCCGCGTTTGCCCGATGGGGTAAAGACAACAAGAGGGTCGGTGGTCATGATTGGCCTGCCTTTTATATTCGCGCCTATGTCGGGCAAGATATGGTTTTGTACGCAAAGGGAAAGGCCATTCAGCGGCACGTTTTGTGTGCGTTGCGTCGTTTTTTGCCGCAGCACCGACCAGCAGGTAAAAACTAGTTTATGTCGGGGGCTTTTCCTTAGATGCAATCCATGCAATAGGGTCACCGTCAAACGGGCTTTTGCATGGGGTTAACAGATGCAGATTCGTGAGGCACTCACCTTTGACGACGTTCTTCTGGTTCCGGGCGCATCTTCTGTGCTGCCGGCCACGGCGGATACGACCACGCGCGTGACGCGGGAAATCACCATGAACATCCCGCTGCTCAGCTCGGCGATGGACACGGTGACCGAGGCGCGCATGGCCATCGCCATGGCGCAGGCGGGCGGCATCGGCGTGGTTCACAAGAACCTGTCGATCGAAGAGCAGGCCCGAGAGGTTCGGCGGGTCAAGAGATTTGAATCCGGTATTGTTTACAACCCGGTGACACTGCGGGTGGATCAGACGCTGGCGGACGCCAACGCGTTGGTGCAGCGTTATAACTTCACCGGCTTTCCCGTGGTGGACGAAGAAGGCCGCGTGGTCGGTATTCTGACCAACCGTGATATGCGTTTTGCGACTTCGGATGATACGCCGGTTCACGCGATGATGACCTCGGACAATCTGGCGATGCTTCAGGAACCCGCCGATCTGGAAGAGGCCAAAAGCCTGATGCGCGCGCGTCGGATCGAAAAGCTTCTGGTTGTGGACGGGGCGGGCAAGCTGACGGGTCTGCTGACTTTAAAAGATACTGAACAGGCGGTGCTGAACCCAACGGCCTGCAAAGACCGGTTGGGGCGTCTGCGAGTCGCGGCAGCGACGTCGGTTGGAGACTCTGGTTTCGAACGATCCGAACAACTGGTGGATTCCGGTGTCGACATTATCGTTGTAGACACCGCTCATGGGCATTCTCAAGGGGTGCTGGACGCGGTGAAGCGGGTCAAGACCCTGTCGAACGAGGTGCAGATCATTGCCGGTAACGTCGCCACTGGGGACGCAACCAAGGCGCTGATCGACGCAGGCGCGGATGCCATCAAGGTGGGGATCGGGCCGGGTTCGATCTGTACTACGCGGATGGTGGCCGGTGTGGGCGTGCCGCAGCTGACGGCGATCATGGATTGCGCCGCGGCCGCCGGCGATGTGCCGGTTATCGCGGATGGTGGTATCAAATTCTCGGGCGATTTTGCCAAGGCGATTGCGGCGGGTGCGTCCTGTGCCATGGTTGGCTCAATGATCGCCGGAACAGATGAAAGCCCGGGCGAAGTAATCCTGTATCAGGGCCGGTCGTTCAAATCTTATCGCGGCATGGGCAGTCTAGGCGCGATGGCACGCGGCTCTGCGGATCGCTATTTCCAGAAGGATGCCGCCAGCGACAAGCTGGTGCCCGAAGGGATCGAAGGGCAGGTGCCTTACAAGGGCTCGGCCAGCGCGGTTGTGCATCAACTGGTCGGCGGCCTGCGCGCAGCCATGGGTTATACCGGCTGCGCCACGGTCGAAGAGATGCGAAAGAACTGCAACTTCGTCAGAATCACAGGGGCTGGCCTGAAGGAGAGCCATGTGCATGACGTGCAAATCACACGCGAAAGCCCGAATTATCGAGTGATGTAAATTGCCGGAACCTGAACTGCGGCGCCCCGGTGAGGGCGCCGCTTTGCGTTTTTGCCCTGCACTATAACGGAGAATGAAATGACCCCCGCCGCACGTGTTCAGGCCTCCATCGAAATTCTTGATCAGATTCTTTCGGGTGCCCCGGTCGAAAAGGCCCTGACAGGTTGGGCGCGGCGAAGCCGTTTCGCCGGTTCCAAAGACAGGGCTGCTATTCGCGACCACGTGTTTGGTGCTTTGCGGTGCAAAAGGTCATTTGCGGCGGCAGGTGGGGTGGAAACCGGTCGGGGGTTGATGATCGGCGCGATGCGCATGCAAGAAGTCGATCTGGATCAGATATTCAATGGCGAAGGGTACGCTCCGGCCAGTTTGGAAGAACACGAACAGGCTAAACCATGTGAATCCGACGCCCAGAAATACGACATACCGGAATGGCTTTGGCCAACCTTTCAAGAGTCTTTGGGTGATTTGACCCTTCCAGTGGCCGAGGCATTGCGCGCTCGGGCCCCGGTTCATTTGCGGGTCAATCTGATTAAGTCGAGTGTCGATCAGGCGGTCTCGGTCTTGCTGGCGGACGGCATCCAAGCGAGGCCACATCCCGCTTGTTCGACCGCACTCGAAGTTGTCGAGGGCGAGCGGAAAATCTCAGGAAGCCGTGCCTATACTGATGGGTTGGTCGAACTGCAGGATGCGGCGAGCCAGGCCGTGGTTGAATCATTAGACTTAAACCCCGGCATGCGGGTTCTGGATTATTGTTCCGGCGGTGGCGGCAAAGCCTTGGCCTTGGCCGCGCATCACGGTGTAGATGTGTTCGCGCATGACGTTAATGCGGCGCGAATGCGTGATTTGCCCGCCCGGGCCGAGAGAGCGGGTGCACAGATAACACTCCTGACCAATGACGAGATCTCTGCGCAGGCACCATTCGACATTGTGCTGACGGATGCCCCCTGTTCAGGCAGCGGATCCTGGCGTCGCGCCCCGGCGGGAAAATGGTCTCTTACACAAGATGGACTGAACCGGCTTACGGAAACGCAGCGGACGATCCTAGATGATGTCGCGCCTTTGGTGGGGCCAGCGGGTGTTCTTGCCTATGCAACATGTTCCTTGCTCGAGGTCGAAAACGGTGCAGTGGTCGATGCGTTCGTGGCGGCGCACCCCGAATGGACCGAGACGTTTCGCAAAACGTGGTATGTATCACACGGTACTGACGGGTTTTTCACGTCACACTTGACGCGGTAGTTGGCGGACAAATAGCAACCTAAAGGAGAATTGCTCACTTTGTTAATTAAGTGGGCGTTAACCCTTTTGCGTTGGGTTACACCTAGCCCGGCAAGTTGAGTATTTAATGTCCGATACCGCAGATTTCTATTCTGATCCAAAGTTACGAAATTCACCAAGCGGTTTGCGTCTAGCACCATTGGTTGCGCTAGGGGTGTTGCTCTCACTGCTGCCGCTGGCAGGAATCATTCCCCAAGCCTGGAATCTCGGCCTTGTGGTGGCAGGTGTGTCTTTGCTTGCTGCATCACTGTTGGTCGTGGTGAGGGCGCTGATTTCCGACGACTCGGTACGTCGTGAGCTTAGGGTTATGGAGGTTTTTGCCGAAGAAGAGCTGTACCCCTGCGCGATTGCCAATGCACAGGGTGATGTTCTGATTTGCAATTCTCATGCCCGGGCTCAGCTCCATGTTTTTCCCGGCAACCGGCTGGATGAAGGTCTAAAGTCTATTTTTGCGAACCCGTCGGCAATTTTGCTGCGCCTACAGTCTTTGGCCGAGATCCATGGCCGTGCAAGAGAAGACGTTGTCACTTTAGAGACAACCGTACCGATTTCTGTTCTCGGTGTTGGGAAAAACTTTTTCTTTTGGCGGTTTCATCTGGATGGAACAGGTCAGTGGGATGCTGTGCCTGTGCCCATTTTGACCGAAGGCAGAAACGGAGCATTGCTGCGGATCAACGGGGCGGCGGAACAAATCCTGGGGCAACGACCCGACAACCTTGCACAGGTTCTGACTGGCGCGCAGCCCGAATTGGGTGAGGTTGTGCAGGTACAGACGGCACAGGGGCCAATTCCGGCTACGATGGCCGAACTGTCTCGGTCGGGAACCACGCGCGATCTGCTTGTTCTACCGCTCGATCGTGCACAGGAAAGTGGAATTGGCGCGTCATTTGTGGATCTTCCGGTCCCGGTAATGACCCTGTCTCCCGACGGGAGCATCCTTGAGGCCAACAGGCTGGCAACGCGTCTTGTCGGAAACATAGAGCCCGGAGAATCCAATGTTGTGCATATCATGCATGGTCTGGGATATCCGGTTCTGGATTGGCTGACGCAGGCTTCAAATGAGGGCGCCGTTCCACGATCTGAATTCCTGAGGCTGACACGGGAAGACCGCGAGATATTCGTACAGGTCACATTGAAACGTGTGCTGAGCGAGGGAGAAGTCAGACTGATTGCGGTTCTGAATGATGCTACCGAACTCAAGACTTTAGAAGCGCAATTTGTGCAGGGACAAAAAATGCAGGCCGTTGGCCAACTGGCTGGCGGTGTAGCGCATGATTTCAACAATTTGCTAACGGCGATTTCCGGACATTGCGATCTTCTGCTTTTGCGGCACGACCAGAATGACCCTGACTACGGGGATCTTGTACAAATCAATCAGAACGCAAACCGTGCTGCAGCTTTGGTGAGCCAACTGCTGGCCTTTTCGCGCAAACAGACTTTGCAGCCGGAAATCCTGGATCTCAGAGATACGATCTCAGACCTTATTCATCTGCTAAATCGTCTGGTCGGAGAAAAGATTAAGCTGACACTCAGCCACGATCCCGTTCTGAAAGCGGTTCGTGCGGATAAACGCCAGCTAGAGCAGGTGTTGATGAATCTTGTCGTAAATGCCCGCGATGCAATGCCTGAAGGTGGTGAGGTCAGGATCGAAACCGAAGTGGTCGTGCTGACAGAACGCTTCACAAGGGATCGCGCTACGGTACAACCTGGTGAATACGTCACCGTCAAAGTCATTGATAGCGGTACGGGGATTGCCCCCGATAAGCTACAGAAAGTGTTCGAGCCTTTCTTTACAACCAAACGCACGGGTGAGGGGACAGGTTTGGGCCTGTCGACTGTCTACGGAATTGTAAAGCAAACCGGCGGTTTTATTTTTGTCGACAGCATTCAGGGGAGAGGGACCGAGTTTATTATGTACCTGCCGGTTTCAACCGCCCCCAAAAAAACCGAGGCAGCGCCTGCGCAATCCCCTGAGAAACCAACGGTTCGCCAGGGTGAGGGTGTCGTGCTGCTGGTCGAAGACGAAGCCCCGGTTCGGGCCTTCGCGACCCGCGCACTGAGGTTGAAAGGCTACACTGTGCTCGAGGCCGATTCGGGAGAAGAGGCTCTAAGGCTTCTCGAAGATGGCACATTGAATGTTGACGCATTCGTCACCGATGTGGTCATGCCCGGATTGGATGGTCCGACCTGGGTTCGTATCGCTAAGCAGAACAGGCCAGATGTCCGGGTCATATTCATGTCTGGATACACAGAGGGTGCGTTTGGCGATTCCGGACCAGAGATTTCCGATTCAACTTTCCTGCCCAAACCATTTTCACTAAACCAACTGACCGAAGCTGTTTTTCAGCAGATCAATTAGGGTTTCAAAGTGCCGAGGCGTGGCAATCGAATTCCGCGGAGTGGGTATTGCGGAACTTGGTCAATGTCTCTGCACCCAGTGTTAGGTCTCGTGTGGGTGACACGTTTTCGCGTTGCAGCCGGATATCCATATTCAAGCGGTTTTGCAGGAAATCGAGAATTTTGTCCTGGTTTTCATATTTGAAGACATGGGTGGCGCCACGCCCGTTGTTGCGGGTGCGAAAAAATTGGCTTTGACTGCCGACATCGGCGAATTCAGGTCGGGGTGTGCGCATATAGGCCTGGACGAAATCATCAAAGCTCAGGTCATGTGTTGAATGCGGGTGGTCAAGACGCTCTTGGCGGCCGCGAAACCTATACCAACTGCCTAGCCAATCGACCGGTTCACGAACAACCGCCATGATTTCCATCTCAGTATCGTACATTTTACGGAAAATGTTCTGGAAAAACCGATCATACCGGCGGACAGGTGCGTGTTTCAGATCTGGCGGATCGGTGACAACCAGATCGGCACGGTCCCGCAAAGCCGTATGATAAGCGGTGCTGCCGGTTTTTGGGACAGCCAGAAACGCAAGGCGTTCTTCATAAAAAACAAGCATTTATTCGTCCATCGGCAGTAATTATCTCCAGCGCAGATTGGCGTAAACGACTCCTTAATACAATTACAGAACAGTAAGTAATGTAAGTTTTAGTTGAAATGTTCTCTTTTTGGTCCCATAAGGAACAAGAGGCGAACAAAGCAGCGATTGCCGCCCGTTCAAGGGTGTGACAAAAGGGAAGGCGACAGGACAATGGCGGATCTTCTGACGATGAGCGACAAGAAAAACGCAGATAAGCAAAAGGCGCTCGACAGCGCGCTGGCACAGATCGAACGGCAGTTCGGCAAAGGCTCGATCATGAAGCTGGGCGAGGATTCCAAGCAGGACATCGACGCCAGTTCGACCGGATCGCTGGGTCTGGATATCGCTCTGGGAATCGGCGGCCTGCCGATGGGCCGGATCGTAGAAATCTATGGCCCGGAAAGTTCAGGCAAAACAACGCTGACACTGCACTGCATCGCAGAACAGCAGAAACATGGCGGTGTATGCGCATTTGTCGATGCGGAACATGCGTTGGACCCGCAATATGCGCGCAAACTGGGCGTCGATCTGGACGAGTTGCTGATTTCGCAACCTGACACTGGCGAACAGGCGCTTGAGATTACCGATACGCTGGTCCGTTCGGGCGCGGTGAACATGGTCGTGGTTGACTCGGTCGCGGCGCTGACGCCAAAATCTGAACTCGAAGGCGATATGGGCGACAGCAGCGTTGGTGTGCAGGCCCGGCTGATGAGCCAGGCAATGCGTAAACTGACGGGTTCGATCAGCCGCTCGAACTGTATGGTGATCTTCATCAACCAAATCCGGATGAAAATCGGCGTGATGTTCGGCAGCCCGGAAACCACCACCGGTGGTAACGCCCTGAAATTCTACAGCTCGGTCCGTTTGGATATTCGTCGGATCGGTGCGATCAAGGACCGGGATGAGGTTGTTGGCAACCAGACCCGTGTGAAGGTCGTTAAAAACAAAGTGGCACCGCCCTTCAAGCAAGTTGAATTCGACATCATGTATGGCGAAGGCATCAGTAAAATGGGCGAGCTGCTGGATCTGGGCGTCAAGGCCGGTGTGGTCGAGAAGTCGGGCTCATGGTTCAGCTATGGTGATGAGCGGATCGGGCAGGGGCGTGAGAATGCCAAGCAGTATCTGCGCGACAACAACCGCATCGCGTTTGAGATCGAGGACAAGATTCGCGCGGCACATGGGCTGGAATTCGATGTGCCGCCCGGCGCGGAAGAGGATGATATCCTCGAGGCATAAGTGGTTCGGGAAGAAAGCGATTTTCGCTGCTCTTTCCTAAGAACGAACCATATTCCGAACAAGGCGGTCCGTCGGGGCCGCCTTGTTCCGTTCTGCGACGCTCGCCTGTGGACTATCCCGGGGGAGGCGGATAAACCCTTTTTGAAACAAACTGATCGCGCGCCGAGAGAGCCCTATGTCAACGTTGAACGAAATCCGATCGACCTTTTTGAACTACTTTGCCAAACAGGGGCACGAAGTAGTGGCATCCAGTCCCCTGGTGCCACGCAACGACCCGACATTGATGTTCGTCAACTCGGGTATGGTGCAGTTCAAAAACCTGTTCACCGGGGTCGAAACCCGTGACTATCAGCGCGCGACGACAGCACAGAAATGTGTTCGGGCCGGTGGCAAGCACAACGACTTGGACAATGTCGGCTATACTGCGCGTCACCACACATTCTTTGAGATGTTGGGCAATTTTTCGTTCGGCGATTACTTCAAGCCCGAAGCAATTCCATTCGCATGGGAATTGATCACCAAAGAATTCGGGGTCGATAAAAACCGCCTTCTGACAACGGTTTACCACACCGATGACGAAGCGTTCGAGATGTGGAAGAAGGTGGGCGTTCCCGAAGATCGGATCATCCGTATCGCAACCAGTGACAATTTCTGGCAGATGGGTCCGACCGGCCCGTGCGGTCCCTGCACCGAGATTTTCTACGACCACGGGGATCATATCTGGGGCGGCCCTCCGGGTTCACCTGAGGAAGACGGTGATCGGTTCATCGAGATCTGGAACATCGTTTTCATGCAGAACGAACAGTTCGAAGACGGCTCGATGGTCGAGCTCGACATGCAGTCAATCGACACCGGGATGGGGCTGGAGCGGATTGGTGCCCTGTTGCAAGGAAGCCATGACAATTACGACACCGATCTTTTCAAGACCCTAATCGAGGCCTCGGCGAGTGCCACCAATGTCGATCCTTATGGGGATCAGAACGTACATCACCGCGTGATTGCGGATCACCTGCGGTCGACCTCGTTCCTGATTGCAGACGGGGTAATGCCCAGCAATGACGGGCGCGGCTATGTGCTGCGGCGGATCATGCGTCGTGCGATGCGGCATGCACATCTGTTGGGTGCGAAGGATCCGGTGATGTATCAGCTGGTACCGACATTGGTCCAACTGATGGGTGCCCAGTACACCGAACTTGGCCAGGCTCAGTCGCTGATCGAAGAGACGCTGTTGCTGGAAGAAACCCGCTTTAAGCAAACATTGGATCGCGGCCTGAAGTTGTTGGATGACGAGGTCTCTGACCTGCCAGAGGGTGCGGCACTGTCTGGAGAAGCCGCTTTCAAGCTGTATGATACATATGGTTTTCCGCTTGATCTGACGCAGGATGCACTGCGTGAAAAGGGCCGGACGGTTGATACCGACGGGTTTGATACGGCGATGGCCGAGCAAAAGGCCAAGGCACGCGCTGCCTGGGCTGGATCGGGGGAAGCAGCGGACCAAGCCGTTTGGTTTGACGTTCTGGATATTGCGGGCGCTACGGATTTTCTTGGATACGATACAGAAAAGGCTGAAGGACAGGTCGCGGCAATGGTCGTGGATGGCGCTTTGGTCGACAAGATCGAGACAGGTTGTTCCGGCTGGGTCGTTGTGAACCAAACCCCGTTTTATGGTGAATCCGGTGGTCAGATAGGAGACACCGGCGAAATTCGTCGTCTGGAAGAGCGTGATGATGTCGCGCGGGTCGAGGACACCCGGAAATTTGCGGATGGCAAAATCTATGCGCATCGGGTCACGGTCGATCACGGTACCTTGTCCAAGGGAGACGCAGTTGAGCTTGAGGTAGACCATGTTCGCCGCACCGCCATCCGGGCCAACCATTCGGCCACACATTTGCTGCACGAAGCATTGCGGGAAACATTGGGTGACCACGTTGCGCAGCGTGGTTCTTTGAATGCGGCTGACCGGCTGCGATTCGACTTTAGCCACGCGAAGGCGATGAGCCCCGAGGAAATTCGGCAAGTTGAACGCTCGGTCAACGCTTTCATCCGCCAGAACTCGACCGTCGAGACCCGGATCATGACACCGGATGATGCCCGGGAACTGGGTGCGCAGGCCCTTTTCGGTGAGAAATATGGCGACGAAGTTCGCGTGGTTTCGATGGGCAAAGCGCCAACCGGCAAAGGCCAGGATGGTGAGACTTGGTCGATCGAACTGTGTGGTGGAACGCATGTTCGCCAGACCGGTGATATTGGCGCGCTTGTTGTATTGGGGGATAGCGCCAGCAGTGCCGGTGTCCGGCGGATCGAAGCGCTTACCGGTGACGAAGCCATGGTTTACCTGACCGACCAGGATCAACGTTTGGGGCAGATCGCATCTGAACTGAAAGCGCAACCGGATGACGTTGTATCTCGTGTCAAAGCTCTGTTGGATGAACGTAAATCCCTTCAAAATGAAGTTGCGCAGCTGCGCCGCGATCTCGCGATGGCTGGTGGTTCGGGGCAGGGCGGTAGCGCTGAGGCCAAAACGGTAAACGGTATCTCGTTCCTGGCTCAGTCCCTTACTGGCGTATCTGGCAAGGACTTACCCGCGCTGATCGACGAACACAAAAGCCGACTTGGATCGGGTGCTGTGTTGCTGATTGCGGATACGGGCGGCAAAGCAGCCGTCGCGGCCGGTGTCACAGCTGATCTGACGGATGCAATCTCGGCCGTGGATCTGGTTCGCGCGGCGGTTGCTGAACTTGGTGGAAAAGGTGGCGGTGGACGCCCTGACATGGCGCAAGGTGGTGGCAAGGACGCTTCGAATGCTGATGCCGCGATCAAGGCTGCAGAGAATATTCTTGGAGGTTAACAAAATGTCCGCACTTTGGATTGCACATGTCAGTGTTACTGACGCCGAATCCTATGGAAAATATGCCGAGCTCGCCGGGCCAGCGATTGCCAAACACGGTGGTGCGTTTATCGCGCGTGCTGCGCGATACGTGCAGTTGGAAGGCAAAGAACGGCCGCGCAATGTTGTCGCCAAATTCCCCTCATTGGAAGCCGCTGTTGAGTGCTATAATTCGGCGGAGTACCAGCAAGCTCTCGATCACGCGCGTGGTGCAAGTGAGCGGGAATTGGTGGTCGTAGAGATCACAGATTAGAATCACCCCGTGCGATCAGGGATTTAATACCCCTGTCAGCTTATTCATTGGGCGGTTTTCAGCCAAAAGATGGCCGCCCAATTATGACGTTGCGGCAAGCGTCGACCTGAAGTCCCATAAATTTTTTATTTACAAGTAGTTAGCGGGTCTTGATGTCGGGCCTGCCAAGGGGTTCGTGTTTCGAATGTGGCGAGCAGCGCCAGATTCTTACCCAAAAATGCCATTTTCAATGACGGAATTCCGCCTCTTTTAGTTGCAAGATTTGAGACAGATTGCACAATTAGGCGTGTTTACCGATAGTTTCGGAAAACGGAATATGGTCCTGTTTTGCGGCAATCGCAGGGAAAACACGGATCGAGGGACAGGCATGGCGACCATGGGTACGGAATTTAGGGCCGTTAATGCGCGGATCTGGACTGGTTTTGGTAGAACTTTAGGAATCCTCGCATTGGCGTTGGGCTCCTCGGTTATGGCACCAGATGCGCAAGCGCGGGAAGGCAACTTCATCCGCACAGTCGCATCTTCGCCCCCGCCGTCTGGAGCGCGGCAACTGTGCCGTCAATACTCTTGGGCATGTTCCAGCAAGGCTTCGAATTCAATGTCGAGCCAGCAAGAGATGCAGATCATCAAAAAGGTCAACCGGCAGGTAAACGCAACCACCCGCTCGGTTACTGACCAAGCCCAATATAGAACTCGGGAACGTTGGGCACTGCCGACTTCGCGCGGTGGGGATTGCGAAGACTTTGCTCTGCTGAAGAAAAGGGATCTTATCCGTGCGGGCGTCGATCCGAGCAAACTTTTGATCGCAACTGTACTGGATACGCAGCGAAATTCTCATGCGGTTTTGGTTTATCGCTCGGCCAGTGGCGATCTGGTTCTGGATAACTTGACCAACCGCATCAAACCCTGGTCGGCGACGCGATATCTGTTTCTGCGGATGCAGGACCCTCGGCGGCCCAGTAAATGGGTCGGGGTCTTCGGCAGAAGCTGAGGAAAGCTAATCTCAGCTGGTTAGAATGCAAAAATGGCGAAGCAGCAGCTTCGCCATTTTCTGTAGTACTAAATTAGCTTACTTAGGGTTGCCCGGATTGTTGGTACCGTTCGGGTTCTGAGATTGGCCGCCTGGATTGGTTCCGTCGCTATGGCCAGAACGGTTGCCCTTGGGTCCACCGTCACCACCTTCGCCGCCGTCACCACCTTCGCCGCCGTCGCCACCTTCGCCGCCGTCACCACCTTCGCCGCCGTCGCCACCTTCGCCGCCGTCACCGCCTTCGCCGCCGTCACCGCCTTCGCCGCCGTCACCACCTTCGCCGCCGTCGCCGCCGTCGCCACCTTCGCCACCTTCGCCGCCGTCACCACCTTCGCCGCCGTCGCCACCTTCGCCGCCGTCGCCGCCGTCACCACCGTCGCCGCCGTCACCACCGTCGTCATCATCGTTGCCGTCACCATTGCCGCCACCGCCGCCGCGGGTATCACCGCCGCCGCCGCCGCCACCGCCGCCGCCGGAACCACCACCGCCATTTTCATCAGCAGCGCCGTCTCCTGATCGTTGCTCATTTCCGAGAATAGATGCGGTTGGAAAGTCAGTCAGAACTGCTGCAAAAGCTGGGCAACTCTCCAATGTACGGGACAAGATGTCCTCGAAATCTGAGCGTCGCTGCAAATAGCGCAGCATCCGGGCGTCTACGACAGAACATGCACAAAGCGTTTCAGTCGATACCGACTGTTTGGCTGTTCGTATTGTACACATGTCTGAAGCTGAAGCGGATACAGCTGAAATAACTGGGAATGTTGCTGAAACAAATACTATTGAAAGTAAGCGAGACTTAATGCGCATGGCGCTACTCCTTGATACTCATTACTCAAAACTTGGCAGGCAAACAGGTGCCATACTTTGGACACAAATACATCCCTTTTGAGCCAGAATTACAAGTTTCCTAAAATTGTGAATGTTAAAAGTGAAACAACTTAAAGAGGAAAGTGTAGGTAAAACAAAAAGAAGGCCCGCTTTGAGAGCGAGCCTTCCAGGATGGGCCTTAATACGCGTGTGCGCAAATATGTCACGATTGTGTTATTGTTTCCAATCTGTGAACTGCATCACTGCAATGATCAGGCAGATCTTGCCATACGCTTGCGCTCGTGCGGATCCAGAAAGCGTTTGCGCAGACGGATTGCGTTCGGGGTCACTTCGACAAGTTCGTCATCGTCGATATAGGCGATCGCCTCTTCCAACGAGAACTGAATATGGGGTGTCAGGCGCACAGCGTCATCCGATCCGCTGGCCCGGACGTTGGTCAGCTTTTTCCCCTTCAGCGGGTTAACCTCAAGATCGTTGTCGCGCGAATGCTCGCCGATAACCATACCCTGATATACATCGGTCTGAGGGCCAACAAACATGCGGCCACGCTCTTCGAGGTTCCAAAGGGCATAGGCAACTGCTTGTCCGTTCTCCATCGAGATCAGAACGCCTGCGCGGCGGCCCGGAATTTGTCCTTTATGCGGTGCCCAGTCGTGGAACACACGGTTCAAAACGCCAGTACCGCGTGTATCTGTCAGGAATTCACCGTGATAACCGATCAACCCGCGTGACGGCACATGGGCGATGATGCGGGTTTTGCCCGTACCAGCAGGCCGCATCTCGGCCAGTTCACCTTTGCGGACACCTGTTATCTTTTCAATGACCGAGCCGGAATACTCGTCGTCCACGTCAATGGTGACTTCTTCGATGGGCTCCAGGCGCTGACCGTCTTCTTCGCGGAACAGGACCTGTGGGCGAGAGATACTCAGCTCGAACCCTTCGCGGCGCATGTTTTCGATCAGAACACCCATCTGCAATTCGCCGCGTCCCGCAACTTCGAAGGCCTCACCGCCCGGAGTGTCGGTAATGCGAATGGCGACGTTTGATTCTGCTTCTTTCATCAAACGGTCGCGAATGACACGGGACTGAACCTTTTTACCGTCTCGGCCGGCAAGGGGCGAATCGTTGATACCAAAGGTCACTGTGATGGTCGGCGGGTCGATCGGCTGCGCAGGCAGAGCGTCTTCGACCTGTGGGGCAACAAGCGAATCTGCCACGGTCGCTTTGCTCATGCCTGCGATGGTGACGATATCGCCCGCCTCGGCCACATCAATGGGTTGCTGCCCCAAACCGCGGAAAGCCAGGATTTTAGAGGCGCGAAAGTTCTCGATAAGTGTTCCGTCCCGGCTGAGCGCCTTGAGGGTGTCACCTGCCTTGAGCGTACCACTTTCGACACGGCCAGTCAGAATGCGGCCGATGAACGGGTCGCTGCCCAGTGTCGTGGCAAGCATCCGGAAGGGTTCGTCCTTGCGTTCGATCTGTTTGGGAGCAGGGACGTGGTCAACGATCAGGTCGAACAGTGCTGACAGATCCTTGCGGGGTCCTTCCAGCTCCATATCTGCCCAGCCCGACCGGCCTGAGGCGTACATTGAAGGGAAATCAAGCTGATCGTCATCCGCACCGAGGTTTGCGAACAGATCAAAGCATTCGTCCAGCGCACGGTCTGGTTCGGCGTCGGGCTTGTCGACTTTGTTCAGCACCACAATCGGACGCAGACCCAGCGCCAGCGCCTTGGAGGTCACGAATTTGGTCTGCGGCATTGGACCTTCGGCAGCATCGACCAGCAGGACAACGCCGTCGACCATGCTGAGGATGCGTTCAACCTCGCCGCCGAAATCGGCGTGGCCCGGCGTGTCGACGATATTGATCCGCGTGCCTTTCCACTCCACCGAAGTGGCCTTTGCAAGGATGGTGATACCACGCTCACGCTCGAGGTCATTGCTGTCCATGGCGCGTTCTGCGACAGCCTGATTTTCCCGGAACGCACCGGATTGTTTTAGCAGCTCATCGACCAGCGTTGTTTTGCCGTGGTCCACGTGAGCGATGATTGCGATATTGCGCAGGTCCATGAGAGGTCAGCCTTTGAACGGGAAGTTGACGCGCGAATAACGCGGCTCGGCGAAATATGCCAGCCCTAACCGATCGTCAGTGTCCTGCTGTACCGGAAAAGAGGTGTATGATTAGTATTCCACCCAAAATCATGCTGAGTCCAGCGATCCCGGGTAAATCCAACCTCTGACCAAAGACAATGAAACCGATGATGGCAATCAGCACGATTCCAAGGCCGGACCAGATTGCATAGACGATACCAACCGGCATGTATTTGAGCGTTAGGGCCATCAGATAAAAGGCAATTCCATAGCCAACAACCACAAGCACTGACGGCCAGAACCGGCTGAATTGCTGGCTGGCCTGAAGTGCAGTTGTACCAATCGTTTCGGCAACAACTGCCAACAGCAGTAGAAGATATGCTTTGGGCACGGGGGTCTCGCATTCAATAAGGTTGCATTGGGTTGAGCACGAAATGACCGATACCCGCAAGCGATAGCAGGAGTTTACTGGCATCCGTCAGGGGTCAGGATTACCCGACTATGTGGATTTTCGGCAATGTGATACTTTGTCCGCGTTTTATCGTGTTTTTTTTAAGAGTATCGCCATGACGAAATTTGCAAAATACGTCATCGCTCTTTCGGCACTTATTGTTGCGCTTGGGTGGCTTGCTGGCGGGGGGTCCGTCGAAACAAAAGCAGCCCGAAATGTTGAGCGATTGATTGGTGCATCGGTTTAAGCGACTGCCGAATACAGGAAAAAGGGGTGTTATGCTCCTTTTTCCGCTGTGTTTTCAGCCTTCTGCAGTCTCAGAAAAGTAACCCCGAAGTAACGGATCCAGCCATGCCCACAGAGCTGGTGCACCGGGAATAATCACCGTGCCGACACGGCTGTGGATTTGTTCGTATGTGACGTTGTAATCAATCCAGGAACCGCCTCCTGTCTCGAGGTTGCCAACCGGGGTTTGGAAGCGATCAATCGCTTTGGCGAAACAGGCATCGGGGCTTTCGGCCTGTTCAAACTCCTGCCAGATCGACATGAATTCTTGATTTTGGACCTCTGGGAGCATTCCAAACAACCTTTGCGCCGCAGCAAGTTCCTCGGCGGCTTGTGCCGCGTGGTTGACCTGCCCATGAATTGGGTGATCACCGGCGTCAATTTCAACAATGTCGTGCAGCAAAAGCATCCTGAGGGCGCGGTTCACAGAAACGGAAGGGGCTGCATATTCAGACAGGACCCAGGCAAAAAGCATAATGTGCCAGGAATGTTCGGCTGAATTCTCAAACCGGTTATCATAGAGCAGACGCGATGCGCGCTGAACCGATTTGAGTTGGTCAGTTTCGGACAAGAAACCCAAACGCAGAGAAAGCGCGGAGGTTTCGAGTTTGCCTCCATTCAGCAGCGCTTGGGCAAGATTATATGCGTCCGGGAAAGCTTGTTGCAGATAGGCCGCGCGACCTTGTTTCAGGTTGTCATTCACGACAGCTAAATGCTCTGGGTTTGGCCGTTCTGCACACAGCACCTGAAACATCGGTTGCGACCGATCCAGAATCTTGGCGAATTTCGCGTCCGGAGTGGCGTCGGCCTCGAATTCTTGCCACAGAGCCAGAAACGTCGTGGCCTGATCAGCAGGCAGCATGCCAAACAGCTCTTCAGCAGCTGTTTGTTCCGCCAATTCCAGTGCTTTCCAATCTGTTTTCAGGTGAATCGGGTGATCGCCTACGATGATTTCGACCAGATCATGCAGCAGTAGCATTTTGATCACGCGGTCGATATTCACGTCTGGCCCGGCAACCGGTTCCAAAACCAGGGCCCAAAGCGCCAGTTGCCAACTATGCTCAGCCGCGTTCTCTGGGCGGGACTGATCCAACAAGGCGTTGGCGCGATTGACAGATTTCAGCCTGTCCGCGCGTTTAAGGAAGTCGATTTGCGCGGACAATCTTTGCGTCATTGTTTTTCTATAGCTTTCAGTTTTGACCGATGTTCGGTCAATTTCTCGACGACAAACTTGCGGGCCTTACGTTCGGCCATCCGGACACGGATCTCGGTCAGGAATGCTTCTTCCAATGTTTGTGAGGACGCCCCGATCACTTCGCCAACTTCCATGAAGAAGCGGTCGTTTCCGGTTTCGTCCATCACTTTCATTGTGTCTTCGGCCAGCTTGGAAGCAAGTCTGATGATCGTGTCGGACATTAGCGCGTGTTCTCTGTCAGCCGCCGTTTCACATAGTCACTTACGTCAGTGATCAGCGTATCCATGTGGCGATCCTGAAAGAAGTGGTCAGCACCCTCAACTTCGTTATGGGTGATTGTGATGCCCTTCTGTTCATGCAGCTTGTTAACCAAAGCAGTGGTGTCTGCAGGCGGGGCCACCCGATCAGAGGATCCGTTGATAATCAGACCCGAAGAGGGGCAGGGCGCCAAGAACGAGAAATCATACATGTTGGCTGGCGGAGAAACGCTGATGAAACCGGTAATCTCAGGGCGGCGCATAAGCAGTTGCATCCCGATCCAGGCTCCGAACGAGAACCCTGCGACCCAGCAGTGTTTCGAATTGTTGTTCATCGACTGCAGGTAGTCCAGTGCCGATGCCGCATCACTCAGCTCGCCTACGCCCTGGTCATATTCCCCCTGGCTGCGGCCAACACCGCGGAAGTTGAACCGCAAGACAGTGAAACCCATGTTGTAGAACGCATAGTGCAGATTATAGACCACCTTGTTGTTCATGGTCCCGCCAAATTGAGGATGCGGGTGCAACACGATGGCGATCGGTGCGTCTTTTTCCTTTTGCGGGTGGTAGCGGCCTTCCAGGCGGCCTTCGGGTCCGGGAAAAATCACCTCGGGCATGTGTGCATAGGTCCTGTCTTTTTCTTCTGGGTGTCCGGAAATACTTGACGATAATCGTCGGACACCTTAGAACGGTTCTAATTGTGATAGTCGGCGCAAGGGCGCTGTCAGTCGGAGATACGCACTGGCAGCGGCGGCGTCAATGATTTCGCGCGTTAACTGCCATAAGGGAATGAGAATGAAGCTTTCGACCAAGGGTCGTTACGCGATGGTGGCCTTGGCTGATATCGCTCTTCAGTCTTCTGACGGACTGGTAACGCTGAGCGAAATTTCCGAACGGCAGGACATCTCGTTGCCTTATCTTGAACAGCTGTTCGTAAAGCTGCGCCGGGCCGAGCTTGTCTCGTCAGTGCGCGGTCCGGGCGGAGGTTATCGGTTGGCGCGCCCTGCGTCGGAAATCCGTGTAGTCGAAATTCTGTCCGCCGTCGACGAAACTGTAGACGCGTTGAAAAAAGGGGCAGGGGCATCCGGGGCCTCATCGGGCAGTCGTGCGCAATCGCTGACCAACCGATTGTGGGAAGGGCTGAGTGCCCATGTTTATGTGTTTCTGCATCAAACGCGGCTTTCTGATGTGATCAGGAACGACTTGGCGCCCTGTCCGGCTGTTCCTAATCTGTTTGCGGTCGTGGACGAGTAAGATGAATTTGCTTTGTCCAAGTCCCTTTGGCTGCCAAAAGGTGCATCCATGAATCGTGTTTATCTGGATCATAACGCCACAACGCCAATTCGCCCCGAAGCGCGCGATGCGATGATCGCGGGAATGGATCAGATCGGTAACCCTTCCTCGGTTCACGCTGAAGGACGAGCGGCAAAGGCCATGGTGGAGCGTGCACGGGCGCAGGTGGCCGAAGCTGTCGGGTGCCGACCGCAGGAAGTTATTTTCACCTCTGGTGCGACCGAAGCGGCTCGGGTCCTGCAGAATAGACCGAATAATTGCGATGTGTTCGTCGATGCAACGGCGCATGACGCGCTTTGGTCGCATCTTGATCTATCGAACTGCAACGAACGCTCGTTCGGACCTGGTCACATCTTAGCAATGGGGTTGGCGAATTCGGAAACAGGTATCGTTACCTTGCCACCGAAAAAGGTCGAAGGTCAGTGGCCCTATGGCGCACGGCGCGCCGATTGGTTGTTGCTGGATATTACACAGGCTGTTGGCCGTATTCCCTTTTCCTTCGCCTGGAGCGATGCGGATATGGCGGTTCTTTCGGCGCATAAAATCGGCGGTCCTAAGGGTGTTGGCGCTCTGATCCTAAAACAAGGGCTGGACATCAACCCGCTTGCGGTTGGTGGCGGGCAGGAAATGGGCCGGCGCTCCGGGACGGAAAACGTTGTTGGAATCGCGGGTTTTGGTGCCGCTGCCGAGGCCGCAGTGAAAGATCTGGCTAACGGTGTTTGGGAAAATGTTGCTAAATTTAGAAATATTCTAGAGAACGCTCTTGAGGCCGGATCGAAAGCGACTATTTTTGTCGGGAAAGATCAGGAGCGACTCCCCAACACTTTGTGTTTTGCAACTCCCGGATGGAAAGGGGAGACGCAGGTTATGCAGATGGATCTGGCTGGATTTGCGATCAGCGCAGGTTCGGCCTGTTCAAGTGGCAAGGTAAAGACCAGCCGAGTTCTGACGGCAATGGGATATGACGAGGTAACGGCAGCCAGCGCAATTCGCGTATCGCTCGGCCCTTGGACGACAGAAGATGATGTGCTGCGTTTCGCGGATACGTGGCTGGAAAAAGAGAAAAAGCATCGCGCGCGTGCCGCGTGATCTGACGGAGGATAAGTCATGGCCGCTTTGGACCAGACTCAGGTAAAAGAAGGTGTCGATCAGGAAACCGTTGATGCGGTGCGCGAGGCCGGAACTTATAAATACGGCTGGAACACCGATATCGAGATGGAATACGCCCCAAAAGGCGTGAACCCCGATATCGTCCGTCTGATCTCGGACAAGAATGAAGAACCGGAATGGATGACCGAATGGCGTCTGGCCGCGTTCGAACGCTGGACCAAGATGGAAGAGCCGAAATGGGCGATGGTCAGCTATCCCGAAATCGACTTCCAGAACCAGTATTACTATGCCCGTCCGAAATCGATGGAGGTAAAGCCGAAATCGCTGGATGAGGTGGATCCGAAGCTGCTGGCTACTTACGAAAAGCTTGGTATCCCACTGAAAGAACAGATGATTCTGGCTGGCGTCGAAGGTGCCGAGGATATGCCCGTCGAAGGGCGCAAAGTGGCCGTGGATGCGGTGTTCGACTCGGTGTCCGTTGGCACAACTTTTCAGGCCGAACTGAAAAAGGCAGGTGTGATCTTCTGTTCGATTTCTGAAGCGATCAGGGAACACCCCGAGCTGGTCAAGAAATACCTGGGCACTGTGGTTCCGGTATCCGATAATTTCTATGCCACGCTGAACTCGGCCGTGTTCTCGGACGGGTCATTTGTCTACATCCCGCCGGGCGTACGCTGCCCGATGGAGCTGAGCACCTATTTCCGCATCAATGCGGAGAACACCGGTCAGTTTGAACGCACCCTGATCATCGCCGATAAAGGCAGCTATGTCAGCTACTTGGAAGGCTGTACTGCGCCTCAGCGCGACACTGCGCAGCTGCATGCTGCCGTGGTCGAAATCATCATCGAGGAAGATGCCGAGGTAAAATACTCGACCGTTCAGAACTGGTACCCCGGGGATGAGAATGGCAAGGGCGGCATCTATAACTTTGTGACCAAGCGCGCGGATTGCCGCGGCGACCGGTCCAAGGTGATGTGGACGCAGGTGGAGACCGGCTCTGCCGTGACATGGAAATACCCGTCCTGCATCCTGCGCGGCAATGAAAGCCAAGGTGAGTTCTATTCGATCGCGATTGCCAATAATTATCAGCAGGCCGACACTGGCACCAAGATGATCCACCTCGGCAAGAACACCAAGTCTCGGATCGTTTCGAAAGGGATCAGCGCGGGCAAGGCGCAGAACACCTATCGCGGGTTGGTCTCGATGCATCCAAAAGCCAAGGACAGCCGCAATTACACCCAGTGTGACAGCTTGCTGATCGGCGACAAATGCGGGGCGCATACGGTGCCCTATATCGAGGTCAAGAACAACTCATCGCGCGTCGAGCATGAAGCGACGACGTCGAAGGTCGATGATGATCAGCTGTTCTATTGCCGTCAGCGCGGAATGGACGAGGAAGAGGCCGTGGCCCTTGTTGTCAATGGGTTCTGCAAGGACGTGCTACAGGCACTGCCAATGGAATTTGCGATGGAAGCCCAGCAGTTGGTGGCCATCAGTCTCGAAGGATCTGTGGGTTAATCCCAACTTTCCCTGAATTCAGAACATACAGGGGGCATGACCCTCTTGCGATACGCCAAAGGAAATAAACATGCTGGAAATCAAAAACCTGCACGTCAAACTTGAAGAAGAAGACAAGCAAATCCTCAAAGGTGTCGACCTGAAGGTTGAGGCTGGCAAGGTACATGCGATCATGGGGCCGAATGGCTCGGGCAAATCGACGCTCAGCTATGTGCTGTCCGGTCGGGATGGGTATGAAGTGACCGAAGGCTCGGCGACCCTTGGTGGTGAGAACCTGTTCGAGATGGAACCGGAAGAGCGCGCAGCAGCCGGTGTTTTCCTGGCGTTCCAATATCCGGTTGAAATCCCGGGCGTTGGCAACATGACCTTTCTGCGCACCGCTGTGAACTCACAGCGCAAGGCCCGCGGGGAAGAAGAGCTTTCAGCAGCCGATTTCCTGAAAGAGGTGCGCGCCAAGGCCAAATCGTTAAAGATCGATGCGGATATGCTGAAGCGCCCTGTGAATGTTGGCTTTTCTGGCGGTGAGAAAAAGCGCAACGAAATACTGCAAATGGCCATGCTCGAGCCCAAAATGTGCATTCTGGACGAGACAGATTCCGGTTTGGATGTAGACGCGATGAAACTGGTTGCCGAGGGCGTGAACGCGCTGCGCGACGAAGCGCGTGGTTTCCTTGTTATCACGCATTATCAGCGCCTTCTGGACCACATCAAACCTGATGTCGTGCATATCATGGCCGATGGGCGGATTGTAAAAACTGGCGGTCCCGAGTTGGCACTTGAGGTTGAAAACAACGGTTATGCCGACATTCTGGCCGAGGTGAGCTGATGGCGTTGCCCCAAGCAAAACAGACTGCGACAGAGGAGCGGTTGGCCGTCCTGTCGTTGCCCGATGCCGGATGTACTCGCGCTGCGCGCGAGGACGCAATTGCCCGTGTGCGCCAAATGGGCTTGCCCAGCCGGCGCGACGAGTACTGGAAATACACCCAACCCGATACGCTCGTATCGGCTGATGCAGCGCATGCGGCGCTGTTCGAGTCGGACGAACCGCAAATGTTCGATGAATTCGACCGCTTGAAGATTGTCTTCGTTGACGGAGTGTTCAATCCCGAAGAGTCCGATGATCTGACACTCGAAGGTGTTTCGATCGACCGGCTTGAAGATATTTGCTGCAAAGATATCCATTGGGCCAAAGACTTGTACGGCGTTCTTGAAGCAAATGGACAAGTCCCGGTTCAGCGCCCGCTGGCCGCATTGAACACCGCATTTGCATCAGACGGCGTGGCCATCCATGTGACCGGTAAGCCATCGAAACCGATCAGCCTGATCTATCGCCATGCGTCCGAGGATTCGGATGCGATCCTGCATCACGTAGTGCGGGTCGAAACTGACGCCGAGGTTGCCATTCTCGAAAACGGGCCGGCGGCATCGCGTTTCAACAAATGTATGGAAATTGACATTGCCGATGGTGGCTCGCTGCACCATGTGCGGGCCCAGGGTCGTGACCACGAGCGTCGTGCGGCGACGCATATGTTTACACGGTTGGGTGCCAATTCTGTCTACAAATCCTTCACCCTGACTATGAACGGTGTTCTGACCCGGAACGAACAGGTGATCGAATTGACCGGCGATGATGCGGTGGCGCACGTGGCCGGTGCCTGCGTCGGAGATGGCGATTTTCACCATGACGACACGGTGTTCGTCACCCATGACGCGGTTGGTTGCGAAAGCCGCCAGGTGTTCAAGAAGGTGCTGCGGAACGGCGCGACCGGCGTGTTTCAGGGCAAGATCCTTGTGAAAGAGGGCGCCCAGAAAACAGACGGGTATCAGATCAGCCAGTCTTTGCTGCTGGATGATGATAGTCAGTTCCTCGCCAAGCCCGAGCTTGAGATCTATGCCGATGACGTAGTCTGTTCGCACGGTTCGACATCAGGTGCGCTTGATGAAACGGCTCTGTTCTACCTGCGGTCTCGGGGTGTGCCCGTCAAAGAGGCAACAAATTTGCTGACTTTGTCGTTCCTAGCCGAGGCTGTGGAAGAGATCGAGGATGAAGGCCTTGCGGAGGCTATGGTTGACCGCCTTGAAGGCTGGCTTTCTCGGCGAAGCTGATGCCGGTAACGTCGGATATAGTGGCCACATACCGTGGACCAGGCCGGGTTGTAAGCCGGCTTCTGGATTTGGGCGAACGTGAGGACCGCGCTTTGGTCTTTGTAATGGCGTTCTGCGTGGTGGCATTCATTGCGCAACTGCCACGTTTGTCCCGGCGGGCGCATCTCGAAGACCTCGAACTTAACATGCTGTTGGGCGGTGCCTTGCTTGGAACTGTCATTATCTTGCCGCTGTTCTTTTACCTTCTGGCCTTCGTGTCCCACGGTGCGGCGCGTCTGTTCGGCGGAAAGGGGACTGCCTATGGCGCAAGGTTGGCTCTGTTCTGGGCGTTACTATCCTCGACGCCGTTGATTTTGCTGAACGGCCTTGTCGCTGGTTTTATTGGTCCGGGGACAACCATGACCACTGTCGGGTTGGTTTGGTTCGTCGTATTCCTGTGGTTCTGGTTTTCGGGCCTTAGGCAAGCGCAAAGGTATGCGGAATGAATCCGGCCGTGCTGAGTCAGATTGCTGTTCTGACCCTGACCAACCCTGCCGAAGCGGCAAGACGGTTGCTGGATCTGCGTCCCGGGCGTGAAGTTGTCTGGCTGGCATTCTTTCTGGCTGTCGTTCTGAACGGTGCCATCCAAATTGGTATCGAACAGATGGTCCCTGTCCCGCAAGGTGAACCGCTTCCCGTTTCTGATCCTGTTATTCTGAACCTTCTACGTTCGTCAGGCGCGATGCTGCTCAGCGTGGTGGCTCTTCTTTTTGTTGGTCGTACTATCGGGGGCGTTGCGACATTCAAAGATATCCTGATCCTGACGATCTGGCTGCAATTCCTTCAGATCGCAGCGATGTCGGTGACGCTGATCGTTTCGATGGTTGTTCCATTTATGATGGTCATGTTTTTGCTGGCGACCGCACTTGTCAGCCTTTACGTCTCAATGCATTTCCTGAATGAAGCTCATAAGTTCAACTCGATGCTGAAATCTTTTGGGGTCATTCTGTTATCCGCACTGATTTCAATCTCATTTGTCCTCATGTTCACACCCAGCGGCCCGGTCTAGGGAAGAAAAATACGATGTTCGATCTGCAGAAAATTCGCGCTGACTTTCCGATCCTGTCCCGAGAGGTAAACGGCAAGCCGCTGACCTATCTGGACAATGGAGCATCAGCTCAGAAGCCACAGGTTGTCATTGACGCTGTGACGCGGGCTTATACCGAAGAATATGCAAATGTGCATCGCGGGCTGCACTATCTGTCCAATCTGGCGACCGAGAAATACGAATCCGTTCGTGGAACTATTGCCCGATTTCTGGGCGTAACGGATGAAGATGAGATTGTTCTGAACTCGGGCACGACCGAAGGCATCAATCTGGTCGCCTATGGCTGGGCGATGCCGCGTCTTCAGGCCGGGGATGAGATCGTCCTGAGTGTGATGGAGCATCATGCAAACATCGTACCCTGGCATTTCCTGCGCGAGCGTCAGGGAGTGGTGTTGAAATGGGTGGATGTGGATGCGGATGGTGGGCTTGATCCGCAAGCTGTCATTGATGCCATCGGTCCAAAAACCAAGCTGGTCGCGGTGACCCATTGTTCGAACGTGTTGGGCACGGTTGTGGATGTCAAAGCAATCACCGAAGGCGCCCATGCCAAAGGCGTCCCGGTGCTGGTGGATGGCAGTCAAGGCGCCGTGCATATGCCGGTCGATGTCCAGGATATCGGCTGCGATTTCTACGCCATCACCGGGCATAAGCTTTATGGCCCATCAGGATCGGGAGCGATTTACATCAAATCTGACCGAATGGCCGAAATGCGCCCGTTTATCGGTGGCGGTGACATGATCAAAGAGGTCAGCAAGGATCAGGTGATCTACAATGATCCACCGATGAAATTCGAGGCGGGAACTCCTGGTATCGTGCAAACCATCGGACTGGGCGTCGCTCTGGACTATCTGATGGATTTGGGGATGGACAACGTTGCTGCTCATGAGGCCGAGATCCGAGACTATGCGATGCAGAGGTTTGCAGGGCTGAACTGGATTCAGCTTCAGGGGACACGGCCGGACAAAGCGGCGATCTTTAGCTTCACTTTGGACGGTGCAGGCCACGCACATGACATTTCGACGATTTTGGATAAAAAGGGCGTCGCTGTTCGGGCCGGGCACCATTGTGCTGGACCATTGATGGATTTCCTCGGAGTCACCGCGACATGCCGCGCCAGTTTTGGTCTCTATAACTCGAAAGATGAGGTCGATACCCTGATCGAAGCGCTTGAACTTGCGCATGATCTGTTCGCGTGAAACCTGTTTGATCCGGGTCGATTTTCAGTTGCACCCGGACCGGAACAAGGTTAGCTAACGGCTCAGGCACCTGTAGCTCAGCTGGATAGAGCGCTGCCCTCCGAAGGCAGAGGCCAGAGGTTCGAATCCTCTCAGGTGCGCCATTCAACAAATATTATGAATACAAATCAAATGCTTATCCAGCTGGTTTCCACTTGGTTTTCAAGCGGTTTCCCAAATTCATTCTTTGTTCGTTCTCTTTTTCGGATTGTTTTTTGCGAGGCACTATCGCTTCCTTATGTCTAGGACTTTTCTTTCACCAGAAACCAGCGCCCTTTTGTTCACATCCCTGGTGTAATCCTCGATCTCTTTCAGGCTGTCGTGGCCGGTCCAAGCCCCGATCTGGTGTGGTGTCCATCCTGCGTAGACGAGAGACATCGCTCGGGCCTTTCGCAAACCGTGGGCAGTCCTGTCGTCGGGCAGCCCCGCGGATGATGCGGCCGCGCTGATGAACTGAGACAATGCCTTCTGACTTCGCGGCTTTCCATTGCGCGTGGTGATCCAAATCATGTCGCCGCTGATGCTATCGAGGAACATCTTCTGGTCGGTTTCAAGTAGGGGCGGTGGCGGGGTAGTGATCGGCACAACGGCAGTCCCGCCGGTCTTTTGCTGGACGAATTCCAGTATTCCGTCTTCAACTTTCTGCCATCCTAGGGTTCGCGCATCGACGCATCTCGCCCCGGTCCAGAACACGACTTCCATTGCCTGTCGCTCCGGTGTGCCGATTGCCCAATGCTTTCGGAACTTACTGATGTCGGCGGCTGTCCAGGGTTGATGTGGCTTCGGGTCGTATTTCGAGATTACAGCATCCCGCGCCGGGTTGGTGTCGATCGCACCTTGTTCTTTTGTGTACTCCAGAAGGGCGCGCCAGATCGTCCGACGGGGGCGGGCCGCTCCGGCTGATACCTTCGCGAGATCCTTGTTGATGTGATAGGTGCGCAGATCCGTGATTTTGCTGACGCCGTAGGCTTCGCTCATCTGATCGAGAATACGCCGCCAAACTACTTGCGTGCTGGGTGCGCGGCCCTCGAAAGATTTGGAGCCCTTGAAGGCTTCAATAGCTGCGGCAATCGTCCCCGCTTTTGCGCGCAGTTTTTTTTCGGGTTCAGCACTTCCGGCGGCAAGATACGCCTCAAGAAAACGCGGGTCATTTTCGGGAAGATTCAGCAGGGGAACCAAAGACCCACCGACACGGCGATAGACATAAACGCTGCCATTTGGCTTGGTTATCCGTTTGATGCCCTTCAACCGAATACCCTGTCGCATGTGTTTTCTTGCCCCTGTTTGCCCTCATAAGGGAGATTGTCGGCATAGGCGTCAAGGTCGGCGATATCGTATAACTTGTTTCCACCGTCTTTTTTGCAGGGCAATTCGAGGCCGCGGAACTTGGATGTCGAGACACCCAAATAGTACGCGGCAGCCTTTGCCTGCATCAGTCGTGGTGGAAACTGGAAGCTCATATTCCCTCCTTTGGCTCGTCCTTCTGCTCAAGGAATAAGCGGCTCATGGGGTAGGGTCATTTTCTGACCAGCCGGCCCTCACCGCCGGTATCGGATTGCCGTTTGGGCGATCACAGCGCCGCTGATCGACTGTATCTCAGTATTCACTCGCGTTTGCTCCTGTATGCTTTTGGTCGTTTCCACGGCTCTCTCCTTTTCCCCTTCCCGCCACTCACCAACGGGAAGGGGCACCCGGCGGGATTGCTGGGTGTTCAATCCTCGTCTCGCAGAACGACTCCGCCGCCGATCTTGCGCTTGAATTTGGAATTGCGACCACCGGGCAGGGGTGTCTTGCTCTGGTGGATTCCGAGATGTTTTGAGCGAATACGGCGGTCCTCGGCTTTCCGAGCAACGTCTTTCGCGGTTTTGGCCTTGTGAGCCTCTTTCAGCGCCGGTTGCAGGTTGCTCTCGCGGTTCTCGCCGCCGTTGGCCAATGCCTGGACGTGGTCGATATCCCAAGCGTCACCGGGTTGGATTTTGCGCCCGGTAATGCCGCACATGCCGCCGTGCGCTTCAAACACCCTCAGGCGAACGCGAGGCGGAACGCGCGTGTCTGGTGTGGCGCCGATCCATTCTTTGATCGCTCGGCCGGTCATGCCGCGTCTTTCTGGCGATAGCGGCTCTGGTATTTGGCAAGTTCCGGGTCAGGCTCGGTCAGGTGTAGCCCCATTTGAAGGCTCTCGCGCTGAATGGTGTCCATGTATCGGACCATCTGGCGAACCTTCATCAGACGGGTGACGCCGAAGTCCAGATCACGCATGACGCGCAGTTTGGTCTCATAGGGCAGGGGTTTGATCATCGAGTCGTAGGCTTCACGAAACTCTGCGCTGTCTTCACGCATGATCGGGACGCCGTGGCGCAGCTTCCAGTCGGCCTGCACGTCAGCCGCCTCCCTGTCGCCAAGCTGTTGGGCGACCTCAACGGCCCAGAGCCACTGCAGGGAGTTTTGGGACTTGGTGCGATCCCGCCCCTGAACCCATTCCACAGTGATCGGCAGTTTCAAGTTGCCAAGGAACCGGGTGAATTCGGACAGGTCGTCTTTGGTGTCGATCACGCGATGGGGCATCAGTTCGCGCCCATGACGGAGGCGTCTAAGATGGCCTCGGTTAGGACATCGGATTCGATGCCTGTTTCAGCCGCGACCTGCTCGATAAGTTCGGAATGATCCGCACCTTGAGGCGTCGTCATTGCCTCGGCTTCGCGCTTGAAATACACATCAACGGCATCAGCTACGGCTTGCATTTTCATCCTCCGTTCTGTTGGTGATGATGTCGCCTTTGATGGTGGAAACACTCACGCCAAGGTGCTCTGCCATGTCTGCAATGGTCATGGAGTGCATCATCTGTCGAACCGCCAAGCGCCTTTGAATGACAGGTTTGGTTCTCCCCTGGCCTGCGCCGTAGTTGGGCTTTTGGCCGACGCCTGTCACCGCTCTAAGGCGCCTGTTGCACTGTTCGGCGTCCGCTTTCACTTTTTCGAGAGTTTCGAGGAACGTCATGCAGCCTCCTTAGATATCTTTGTGAGCGCGTCCGTCATGGCGCCTACGTTTGCGAGAAACTGTGTCACTGCCTTAGTGATTTCCTCGGATAGTTCGGCGTCAGGCTCTACGCGCTTGACGAAAAGCTGCAGGTCATGGGGAAGGGCCGGGCAGAAAGAAACAAAGTCACACCAGTCCCGACCTGTGCAGATCATCTGCCAGTGCATTTGCTTCTACCCGCGTTGATTGCGATGGCAGGATGCCGCGGTGAAAGTTCTCAGGCCCAAATAGAATCTACAAGCAGTGCCTCGTCATCCGCGCCCACATCGAATCCTGAAAAGCCTGTTTCTGCTGGCATGACGAGGGCTGAGGTTCTAGAGATTCTTGGGCCTCCTAAAGAAACCGAAAAGGCAACCATCCGCCCAGCCAGATGCGATTTTTTTGAAATAAGAGACAGCGTTTCCGAAAGGCATCTGATAGTTTTTTACTTAAACGAAGTTGCGAAGAGAGTGGTCTGGACATCTCCTGAGGGCTGTTACTTCGTCATAGAGTGAAAGCCTCTGAAAACCTGGGTCCGCAATATGGCATGAATACTTGGGAAAACTGTAGACGACAAATAGGAGGGCGAGCAAATGGGTCGCTACAGGGGAAAGTGCGTGGATTGTGGTTGGACAGCACATCCCAACGCTAGGGCTATCAATACTAAACGCTGCCCAATGTGCGGAGGGGGAGTTTACATCCCCGATGAAGACCGACCCTTGGTTGTTAAGTTTACCCTGTTTGTGGTTTTGTTTTTGCTACTTATCGCGGCTTGGACTTTCAGTCGATAGTTGCAGTACAGCCTGTAGTTCACAAAAAGGAGTGCCTGATGTCGGCTTGGCGGGACAAACCCGCCGTTCATTTTGCTTCATTCAAGGTCCGCTATCTTGGCCTAGGCCACTCCTATCGTTGGTCTTCGATCGTTGCTCCATTGCCGGGGCGAATGGCCGTACATCCGCTTAAACTCGCGGCTGAATTGAGAAGAGCTTTGATAGCCCACGTCCCAGGCTGCCTCCGACACAGTCTTTCCTTCGGCAATCTTCATGGCGGCGTTGTTCAGCCTCATGGACTTCACGAACTGTATCGGAGACAGTGTCGTGGCTTCCTTGAACCGCCGATGGAAGACCGCCCGGCTCATGCCGACGTGGTCGGCCATATCGTCGATGGTAACCTGTTCGTTCAGGTGGGTTGAGAGGTAGTCGATGGTGCGCGCGATTTCGTTGCCGACGCCAAAGGTCCGTCTTGCCGCCGCACCGGCTTCGCCCATTAGCACCGCGTAATATAACTCGCGCAGTCGCGCCTGCCCGAGCACCTCCAGATCAACCGGATTGTCGAGCAGATCGAGAAGCCGCAGCAGTGCCTGCGTGAAACCCTCATCCCAGGACGCCAATGCCAAAGCTGACGGCGCTTCGCCGCGAGACTGTCTATTGCCCCCTGCGGCGGTCTCGATTTCCATGGTGAGCTCACGCATCATCCGTGGCTCCAGTGTTATCACCACGCCGAGCAGAGGATCGTCCTTGGACGCCAAGGGTGTGCCCGCCTCCACCGGTAAAGTCATGGAGCACAGCAGGTATTTGTCGCTTCCATATGCGTGGTGCTCACCGTCTAGAACAGCTTCCTTGGTGCCACTGAGAATAGCCACCACCGTGGGCTCGTACACAGCAGGCACACAGGGCATGGCCTCGGTCACCCGGAATAGCTGGACGCCTTTCAACGCGGTATCGACGAGGCCTGCCTTTGGCAGACGTCGCTCGATAAGGTCTTTGATCTGGTCTTTGCTCATGCACTCTGACTGACAGAGTGCTTTCATCTTTGCAATGGATCTGAGACGATTGGGCAAGTAATCGAGAGTATATCGCCTGTTTCCGTGCCCAGTCAGGTTCTATCTGTGCCTTCAAGCAACAACATCTCAAACCGCCAGTTTGGGCTGGCAGGAGACAGAAAATGGCAGATACGACATTCGGACCCAAAGGCTGGACACCCGAGCGCCTCGGCGACCAGTCAGGCAAGACCTACATCATCACCGGCGCCAACGCTGGCGCAGGCTTTCAAGCCGCGCGTATCTTGCTGAAGAAGAACGCCAAGGTCGTAATGCTGAACCGCTCGGCCGAGAAATCCGAGGCGGCAATCGCGGACCTGAGACAGGAATTCGGCGCGAAAGCCCATGTGAGCTTCATCCGCATGGACCTGTCCGTTTTGGACAGCGTGCGCGAGGCTGCCGAGGAAGTTCTGAAGACGGTGCCTCGGATCGACGCGTTGATCAACAACGCGGCCATCGCGCAGGTGCCGACGCGAAAGCTGACCGTCGACGGGTTCGAAAGCCAGCTTGGCACCAATCACTACGGACACTTTCTGCTCAATGGCCTGCTCTTTGACCGCATAGCCGAAAGCAAAGGCCGGATCGTGGTCGTTGCCAGCCTCGGCTACAACATGGGTCTCAAGACCATCAAGTTCGACGACATGAACTGGGATGAGGGCTACGGCGCGAACACAGCCTATTCGCAGAGCAAGCTGGCGCAGATGATGTTCGCATACGAACTGCAGGACCGTCTGACTGCGGCGGGGCGCAAGGATGTCGAGGTCTTCGTCTGCCATCCCGGCTCATCAGCCACATCGCTGATAACTACCAGCGGCAGCCGCACGATGCGGTTCATCTGGTGGCTGATGACCAAGACGCCGATGGTACAGACTGCGGAACAGGGCTCATACCCAGAGGTCATGTGCGCGACCGAAGAGGCTCTGACTGAGCAACGCGCCCTCTACGGTCCGACGGGCCGCATGGAAGCGGTCGGCCCGGTCGGCAAAGGCACACTCAACGCGCATGCCCATGACAAAGCCGTCATGACACGGCTTTGGGGTGAGTCCGAAAAAGCCGTTGGGTTCGAGTGGAAATTCTGACCAATTGAAAGAAGTTGGATTGGCAGCGTACCGTATGGAGAACGGACATTGGTGCGCTGTGCAGCATCTGGGAGGTTTGGGCTCAGACCGGTCATCCGACATTTTCAGTAGGACATTGAGCCGGTTCTGAGGGCTTCAAGGTCTGCTATGCGGACAAAACGGTCATTCGCAAAACCGTGCCTTCTGTCGCCATAGGCCCATTCACGACCTTATGAACTCTGTCAAACGCTGTGGTGCAGTTTCACAAGAGCAGCCGTTCATGCATCGTGCAGCATCCATTGCCAGAGAACAGCGGACGCGTGGGCAAATTGGTCCGTTTCGGCGGCAGCATGTCCACGCCCCAATCCAGCGTGGTGTCAGAAACCGGAAATGATCCATTTTTTCGGATCAAGGCTGCGTGCAAAGATGCAATCTGCGCAAAAAACAACGCTGTTTTCAAAGGCGCTCCACGAGCACACCTTGTCCGCCTGGCGGACACTGAGCCGGACAGAAGTTCTCTCCAGTACCGTCTCTTTCTAGTTTGGTTGCGCAGCTGTGGAAGGAAATGAAATGCCAATTCAATCTTTGGGCTATCTTGGTGTGCGATCCGACCGGACGGATGACTGGAAGCAATTCGCAAGTAAAGTACTTGCCATGCAACTCGCTGATCACGGCGGGCGCCAACTTTCTTTCCGGATGGATGATTTGGTGCAGCGCCTGGTGATATCCGATGAACCCGGCGAAACGCTTGCCTTCATCGGCTGGGAACTTTCGCAGAAATCAGACCTGCAAGATTACGCCGCCCGGCTGGACAATGCGGGACATAAGGTTGGGCAGGGAAGCCGTGAATTGGCAGACCGCAGGTTTGTCGAAGACCTGATCGTATTTCACGATCCTGCGGGAAACCGGATCGAACTGGTGTGGAACCCACAAAAAGCCGAAGACCCCTTTACGCCGGGGCGGCCGATCGACGGCTTTAAAACCGGCCCGCTTGGAATGGGGCATGCGGTGTTGCACGTGCCCGATGCGACGGCTCTATTACCGTTCTATCGCGATGTGCTGGGATTTGCCGTCAGTGACTATGGTCTGAAACCAGTGCCGCTCTACTTTTTCCACGTCAACGGGCGGCATCACAGCTTTGCCATAGTTGGCTCGGGCAATTCGGGGTTTCACCACTTCATGGTCGAATATCACAACCTTGATGACGTTGGTCAGGGTTATGACCTAGCCTGCCAGGAAGAGGATGGCATTGCCTATACGCTGGGGCGCCATACCAATGACTACATGACCAGCTTCTACGCCAACAGCCCCTCGGGTTTCTTTGTCGAAAACGGATGGGGTGGGCGCGTGATCGACCCCGCGACCTGGGAGCCACATGAAACAAAGTGCGGCCCCAGTTTCTGGGGTCACGACCGTCTTTACTTGTCCGAGTCAGGGCGGGAACCTTTTGTCGACATGCGGCTCAAGGCCGCTGAGGACGGGTTGCGCGCGCCGCCCGTAGTCGATTGCCCATGGCTATATGAAACCCGTGGGCGTGGCTGAGAGAGGGGAACCTGATGGCACAGATTACCAAACATTTTGATGTCGCCATTGTCGGCTATGGGCCAACTGGTGCGACGCTGGCCAATCTGCTCGCCGAATGCGGTGTGAGTGTGGCTGTCATCGAGCGCGAGGCGGCGATTTATCATCTCCCCCGGGCTGTGCACTTTGACGGTGAAACCATGCGGGTTTTTCAGGCCGCAGGCGTAGCCGAGCAGCTGAATGAAAAAGTGCGGGTCAATCCGGGTATGCGCTTTGTCGATCAACAAAGAAATCTGCTGATGGACTGGCCCCGTCCGCAAGGGATTGGACCGCAGGGGTGGCATTCAAGTTATCGCCTTCACCAACCTGACCTTGAGAAGCTGTTGCGTGACAAACTGACCAGCCGCGACACTGCGATGATTCTGACAGAAACTGAGGTTGTTAGCGTCGAGGATCAGGGCGAAGAGGTTACTTTGTACTGTCGCAAAGCTGGCGACGAGCACAGCACAATGGTTAAGGCCAATTTCGTTGTCGGCTGTGACGGTGCTCGATCTTTGCTGCGTGAAGCCATCGGTTCTGGCATGGACGATCTGGGGTTTGACGAACGTTGGTTGGTCGTGGACCTATTGCTTAAGAGGGACCGCCCCGATCTGGGTGATCACACGGTTCAGTTCAGCAACCCTGATCGTCCAATGACCTATTGCCGAAGCCCGGAAAACCGGCGGCGGTGGGAAATCACGGTTCTAGATGACGAAACCGACGACGAGGTTTTGCAAACCGCGCGCATATGGGATTTTCTTGCGCCCTGGATTGGCCCCGAGGATGCGGATCTGGAACGGAGCGCGGTCTACACGTTTCGATCTGCAATCGCGCAGAACTGGCGCAAAGGTCGATTGATGATCGCCGGAGATGCCGCACATCTGACACCGCCTTTTATGGGTCAAGGCATGTGCGCGGGGATCCGTGACGCCGCCAATCTGGCGTGGAAACTGGCGCTTTGCGTCAATGGCGAAACCGGAATTGACTTGCTGGACAGCTATCAAGCCGAGCGCGCGCCCCACGTGCGCACGTTCATCGAAACGGCGGTGCGCTTAGGTGGTTTGATCAATACGATGGATCGCGACACCGCGCTGGCACGAACAGAAGCTGATTGCGACGGAAAGGCTCGCATGGAGTTCACCTCGCCCCCACTTGGTCGCAGTGATTTGGCCAGCCTCGTGGTTGGCAACACGCCGCACACCGGGCACCTGTTCAGCCAGCCGACACTCAGTGACGGTCAGCGGCTTGATGATGCCATCGGGTATGCACCAGTGCTTGTGGTGCGTCACAAACTGCCCCGTGATGTCGTGCCAGCCATGCGCGTTCTTGATGGAGAAGCGCATCCTGCCTTTGCAGATGCGTTGGACGAAATTGGGGCAAATGCCGTTCTGCTGCGCCCTGACCGATACATCGCCGCTAGCGCCATGACTCAGACAGACATCAAAGCAATTGCAGCTATGAGCCTGCCAACCCCTTACAAAACCATCATAGAAAGAGAGCCCGTAAAATGAAACTTGCTTCCCTGAAAACTGGCGGGCGCGACGGCACGCTGGTCGTTGTGTCCCGTGATCTTTCCCGTTTGACTTTGGCCACATCCGTGGCACCCACACTGCGCGAAGCGATCGAAGACTGGCAGACCGCCGAGCCTGCCCTGCGCAACCTTGAAAAACAACTCGAGGACGGCGTCGTCGATTCCATGTCGTATGATCCGGCGGCACTGGCCTCACCGTTGCCGCGAGCGTTCCAGTGGGCGGACGGTAGCGCCTATCTCAGCCATATGCGGCTTGTACGCAAGGCGCGCGGCGTTGACATGCCTGCAAATTCGGAATCCGACCCGTTGCTCTATCAAGGTGGTGGCGACGGGTTTCTTGGACCGGTCGACCCAATCCCCTGCGTCGATACCGATTGGGGTCTGGATTTCGAGGGCGAAATTGCCGTGGTCACAGATGACGTGCCGATGGGATGCACGGCCAAGCAGGCCAGATCGCATATCAAACTGATCATGCTGTGCAACGATGTAAGCCTGCGCCATGTCATGCGCCCAGAACTGGTTAAAGGATTTGGCTTCTTCCAGTCGAAACCCGCAAGTTCCTTCTCGCCCGTGTGCGTAACCCCCGACGAGCTGGGAGAGGCCTGGACTGGTGGGCGCATCAACCTGTCACTAGTCACGACTTACAACGGTGACGAATTCGGATGCGTCGACGCGGGCGCGGATCTGAACTTTGAGTTTCCCGAGCTGATCGCCCACGCCGCGCGTACCCGCGACCTATCGGCCGGCACGATCATCGGGTCGGGCACTGTCAGCAATGAAAACCACCAAGAGGTGGGTTCATCCTGTCTGGCTGAAAAGCGTATGATTGAAACCATTCGCGATGGCGAGCCGACAACCCGGTTCATGCAACCCGGCGACACAATCCGGTTCGAGATGCTGGACCACGACGGCACCAGCGTGTTCGGCGCTATTGACCAGTCGGTTGTGGCCGGGTGAAACTGCATCATGGGCGGACAGAACGCCCCCCTGATCGTGATGGATAAATGGCGGCAAACTCTGAAACTGTCCGCGCGCTTGCGCGTGGATTGAATATCCTGCGATATCTCAACCGGGTCGGCGCAACCCGTCCGGGTGAAATCGCGTCAGAGCTGGGTTTGCCTCGCCCAACGGTTTATCGCTTGCTGCACACGCTGGAAGAAGAGGGCTATGTCCTCTGTTCCGCCAGCGATGCCCGGGTGCGTGTGTCGCCTTTGGCCGCGGCATTGGGAGACAATGTGTCGGTGCGCTCGCGCCTTTGTCAGGTGGCGGCACCAGTTATGGCGGAATTCACCGAAACCCACGCCTGGCCAGCCGATCTTTCCACCTATGAAGACGCCCATATGGTGATCCAGGAATCGACCCATGGCCGCAGCCCGTTGTCGGTGGACCCAGGGATGGTCGGCTTTTCCCTGCCCATTCTGCGCTCGTCAGCGGGGCGGGCCTATCTTTCGGTCTGTGGTTCGCGCGAGCTGGAGATGATTATCGAGTTATTGCGCGCCGAAAACCTTCCCGAAGACATGCCGTTCCTCAGAAAAAGATGGCTGGAGGAAAACCTGACGATCTATGCCGAACAGGGATACGCCACCCGTGGCCCACACACATTCAGGCCCAAAACATCCAGCCTGGCCGTGCCTATCCTAACTGATGATCGCGCGGTCGGCTGCTTGTCGATTATCTGGGTCACCAAGGCCATGAACATGGATCAGGCGATCAAGCGTTATGCCGACGCTTTGCAGTTTGCTGCGGCGAACATCGCCACCGAATATGAAACCCTTGAAATTTCGGGTCGGCCTTAACGGCGTCTGTGGGCATATGGCGCGCTTCAAAACGCTAAGTGTCCGCCACGCGGACAGCTGGACGCAAGAGCATATTTTTTTTGTGCTCTGAAGCGCTAGAATTTCGCCAAGAAATGGGAGGAAACACACATCATGAAACATACTTTGATCACAGGTCTTGCCGCCGGCGCGATGTCGATTGCATCCATGGCAGCGCAGGCCGCTGACACCACACTGACGATTTCGTCTTGGGCCCCGCCAACGCATGGCGTCAACGACATGATCTGGCCTGAGCTAACCAAAATGATCGAAGAAGCCACCGACGGGCGGGTCAGTGCCGAAGTCAAATATGGTCTGGGCAGCCCTCCGGCGCAATTCGACCTGGTGCTTGACGGTGCGGCCGATATCACCTGGATCTTCCACGGCTATTCGCCTGGCCGCTTCGTGTCGACGAAAATGATCGAACTTCCGGGCTACGAGGGTAACGCCGAGGCCGCGTCGGTCGCAAGCTGGCGGGCGTATGACACATTCTTTGCCGATTTGAATGAGCACAAGGGCGTCAAGGTTCTGGCGATGATGACCCATGGCCCGGGCGTACTGCATTCGAACGTGCAGATCACCGCGCTTGAAGACATTTCTGGAATGAAGTTGCGACTAGGTGGCGGCGTGTCTGGCGATGTCGGGGCTGCACTGGGGGCAACGGGCATCCGTGTGCCCGCTCCAAAAGTCTATGAAACATTGGAATCGAATGCCGCAGACGGTGTGATGATGCCGATGGAGGCGAAGAAGAGCTTCAAACTGTTCGAAGTTGCCAAAAACTCTTACGAAGTTCCGGGCGGGTTCTATCGTGGATCTTTCGCCATCATCATGAACCAGGACACATTCGACAGGCTGTCTGATGCCGATCGCGCTGCACTGGATAAGGTATTTGGCGAAAACTTGTCACGCGCTGCGGGCAAAGCCTGGGACCAGATCGATGCGGCTGGCATCGAATCGCTGCACGCGAATTCCGACAATGCACTGACACAGGCCTCGGCTGACGATGCGGCCAAGTGGCAGGCACTTACAGGACCGCTGATTGAAAAGGTCCTCTCCGAGGTCAGTGCAAAGGGCGTCGATGCAGTTGCCGCGCATGCCTTTATCGTCGAGCAGATGTCCGCCGAGTGACCTGACCGCACGTTCAGCGTTTCAAAACACCAACAACAAGGCCCTTCATTGGGCCTTGTTTCATACAGTGGACCCACCATCATGACTGAACAAGATGACCAAACCTCAAATCCAGCGCAAAACTGGGACATGTCGCTGCGACAAACAAGTCCCTGGCGCTATATCGCCGTTGCCCCGACATGGTTTGCGGCCGGTATCTTGTTCCTGTTGATGTCGATGACATTTGCAGATGTCGTTTTGCGCAGCCTGTTTGGCAACCCGATTGAATCGGCAACCGAATTAACGCGACTGTTCATGGCCATCATCGTGTTTTCGTCTCTGCCTATCGTCAGTTGGAAAGGCGCGAACATCGTGGTTGATCTTATGGACCCGCTATTTTCCCGTCGCCTTGCGGCCCTGCGCGACTTTGTAATTGATCTTGCGTGCGGAATCTTTCTGTTGTGGCCCGCAAAGCGGGTCTGGGAACTTGCCGAACGTGCGCGCGAATACGGCGATGTCAGCGAATACCTCAACCTACCACAACACTATGTCGGTTGGTTCATCTCCGTTTTCACCCTTGTCACTGCAATCACCTTCATTGCCCGTGCCGTCGCGCGAGTAATTTCCCCAACAAAGGCAAACTTCTGATGCTGTTTTCCATCCTTGGCCTGGCTGCGGTCCTTTTCCTTGTGTTCCTGCGGATGCCGATTGCGATAGCAATGGGGTTTGTGGGGTTTGTCGGCTATGCTGAACTGCGCGGGTTTCGTGCCTCGATTTCTATGGTCGGTCGGTTGATCATAGACACCGCACAGGACTACGGGCTGTCGGTTGTCCCACTGTTCATCCTGATGGGGCTTTTCGTGAATAAGGGCGGACTGTCGCGCGAATTGTATCAGGTATCTTACGCCTTTATGGGTCACTTTCGAGGTGGGCTGGCAATGGCGACAATCGTTGCTTGTGCCGGATTTTCGGCCATCTGCGGCTCGTCCCTGGCGACTGCTGCCACGATGTCAAAAGTCGCGATGCCTCAAATGCGCAAATACAATTATGCTGACAGCCTGTCGACGGCATCCATCGCCGCCGGGGGCACGTTGGGGATTCTTATACCGCCCTCTGTCATTCTTGTTATCTATGGTTTGCTGACCGAAACCAGCATCGGAAAATTGTTCATCGCCGGTATCATCCCGGGATTGCTCGGGGTCGTTCTTTACCTTGCGGCAGTGCGCTACACGATCCTGCGCAACCCAGAGGCCGGCCCCGCCGGGGATCGCGCGAGCTGGGTTGATCGTGCCAAGGCTTTGAAAGGCGTGTGGGCGGTACTTCTGTTGTTCTTCATTGTAATCGGCGGGTTGTACGGAGTTTTGGACTTCTGGCCACTGAATTTGACATTTTCCCCGACCGAGGCGGCAGGTATGGGCGCGGCAGGAGCCTTTCTGATCGCTTTTTCGCGGCGCAGACTCAGCTTTGCTGCAACGATGCAGGTCTTGATCGAAACCGCCCAGACGACCGCCGCTCTGTTTACTGTTCTGATCGGCGCCTGGGTGTTTTCAAACTTTGTGAACCTTGCCGGCCTGCCGGAAGCGCTGCGCGCCACGGTTTCCTCTGCGGGTCTGGGGCCAATGACGGTAATGCTGATGATCCTTGGCGTCTATGTCATCCTCGGATGTGTTTTCGAAAGCCTTTCGATGCTATTGCTGACTGTGCCGATCTTTTTTCCACTGGTCACGAGCCTAGGCTTTGATCCGGTCTGGTTCGGCATCATTGTTGTCGTCGTCACCGAAATCAGCCTGATTACACCACCGGTCGGATTGAATGTCTTTGTCCTCAAAGGCGTTGTTGGGAACGTGTCGACAGCAACGATCTTCAAAGGCGTCACGCCATTCTGGGTCGTCGACATCATCCGCTTGGCCGTGTTGGTACTTGTACCAACACTGGTGCTGTTCCTGCCAAACTCTATGCACTAGCGAGTGGTGCCTCCCAAAAGGACGCTAACCAACTCTCTGATATGGCGTGTTAAAACGTACGGCTCGCGGCGTTCGGCGCTCAACGAACCTAGTTAGAGATTGGTTAGCCTTCCAACATCTGTTTTGCGAAATTCAATTGAGGTTACAGCACGGGCTATTCCTCAGCTCCGACAAAGGTCCTGCATTTCTCGCCTTCACTGCAATGCATTCGGCAGCGATCTCTGCTGAAAGAGAGAAGTACGAGAACCTTGGTGCGTTCCGCGCGACTGACATTTTCAGTGCCGGATTGCCGGAATTGCAGCCAAAGATTGCATAGTCGCCCAGTCAAACACCGGTGGCGGGACAATTTCTGAGGGCGTAACGAACGGCAGCTTTTCTTTCTGCAGTGTGGCTGATGGTCTCGGTAAGCGGGAGTTGCAGCACCTGCGAGCGTCGGCGTTGACTATGTCTACTCCGGGCTCTCAGCGGACATTCGAGAGTTCACAAATAGGAGGCCTAGTGGAAGCCAAAAACCTTTGTTAAAGCCGCAACAGCGGTCGCCAAGAAAATAAGTAGCCAGAGCCTACTTGGCCGATAGTCTGTCGAGAAGTACCGAACTCTTCTTTGGCTTGCTGCAAATCGCTCTTGCTCCCAACCACCTGCTTTTGGACCGATAACAGGTTCGATATTCGCTCGGATGTATTCACTGATACTTTCTATGAAAACGCGATGCAGAAAGGTTCTACGCAGCGAGAATAGCGAGACAAAAGGTGGCGCAAACCATACCCATGTTTCGAACTCGTTGCTAATCAGGAAGCTATCGCTGAAAATCAATCCGTAGATGACCACTAGCGCTGCGAAGGCCCCTCGTTCGAGACGAAAGTTTCTTTCAGTGTCTGCCTCGATTGAAGCCCTTAGCGCTTTGTACTCTTCGAGAAGGTAGTTTGCTTCGCGGTCACTCAACGAAGCCTCTGCCTCAGACTTTTCAACATCCAATACATTCCCCCCCAATCGCAATCCAAAATTCCCAACGCGACTTCGTTATTGAAAATACCAACTGCTATGTCTAGCAAACTTGAAACAAATCCGAAAATCTTAGCACCAGTTGCCTGTGCAAAGCCCGTAGCACGCCTTCAACCACAAAAGGCTCACCAGATCGCGGCCAGTATGAGTGCCAGAAGAAGGAGACATAGTTCATCGTATTTGCGATCTCCAATAGTGATAGCGTAGTCTTAGATTGGATCGCGTGACACTTCGAGACCGGACATTCAATCCCTCTGCAGAATTTGTCAGAAAGGGCTCTCAGCAGACATTCGAGAGTCAACAATAAGGAGCGCCTGATGTCGGCTCTGCGGACTTTGCGGTCATTTGGAACAAACCCTCAAATGGCTGCAGTGTTTGACGAAACGAGACGGGCTATGCGACCTAGGACACTAGCAGATACGCAATAAGTGCGACCAATCCAATTGAGCTAGCCCAACCTAAAAACGAATAAAAGAACTTAAGTCCATCCAGCTGTAGCATCACATAGTCTCCCAATCGCATGTTTCGCTTATGCTTCCAACGATCAAAAATCAGAGGAAAAGCCGCCGCAAGACCGTGTGCCAGCCCGGTGGGGAGTAAGAGTGACATCACTCCGACACCAAATACACTTGCGGCTACTCCTGAGACGGTCCAAGTGTTGTCGAGAGCCTGAGAAACAGCACCCAAAGTGATTGCGGCGGCAAAAACAGACACCAACATCATCAAGAATGCACCTAATCGCTGCATAGGTGTTTCAGGTGATCCCCACGCCCAAAGACACAGAACCTTTTCGAACATTGAGTTTGGTAAACCTCATACTGCTTCCTAGCCAACTCGTCATAGCAGCCATTCGTTCCGTTCGCAGCATTTGTTGCGAAGGGCTCATTGCAGATATTCGAAGTCGACAAAAAGTAGCAACGAGTTAGCTCTGCGGACTTTCCCGGCTTTCGCCGCGGCTCCGCCAATGCCGGCTTTGGATGATAGACGCTCGGTCACAAACGGTCGATTCCACCGGTGACAGAAACGTGTGAGCTTTGTTCAAACAGATCGCGTTCCGACCCAAGCAGCAGCAGTCAAGCGCAGAGCTTCAGCAATTACTTGGAGAGCAAAGGCACCTTTGATACGCTTGGTATGGAGGTGGTTGATTATGGGTTTTCTCAAGCGACATAAAGATGGCCTGGCTGCGCTTGCGCTAGTTCTTGGTTTGGTTCTGACGATTTTCAACTTAGTCGATCTTCCATTCAAAGTCTGGAATCGAGTTGATGGTGCTGCAGCGGCGAGCGCAACCTTGGCGAATTCGATCTCACACCAATACATAATCTACAAACCTGGTGATGTGCCCAACCCTGAACCCTTTGGAGGAGATGGAACACCATTTCTGAAAACCAGCATCCCGGACATTTACCAAATTCATGATACGAGTTTTAGAGACGCTAAGTATGAAGGCAACGAGAACAAATTCTACGATATCTTCGAGGAGGAGATCGAAGGTAAAATTGTTACAGCCGATGCCAATCGATCGTGCTTTGTCACATGTGCATTGAACCCCGTCGGCCTATGCGAGGGCTATCTTCCAAGCAATCTCTGCAGCCTCTATGGTATAAGTACGCTCCCCGGGAATGCAGAATGGTGCAGCATATTTGGCCCTACGGTTTCGGAAGAACAGAAACAAACCTTCTTCGCGGACACCTTCATGTCGATTGATGATATACAAAGTTGTAACGTTGATTTTGAAGCTTTGACACGAAGGCAAGAAGCATGCGGATGCTCAGAGTCCAGTGAGATTGGACATCGCCAAGAGAATTTCATTTATTACGTTCTTACCAATACTGGAACAGACGCAATTTCGGAGATTGAATTGGTGCTTGAGCGTGTTCCCTCAACTGATCAAGTGTTCACGCGTTACGATCAGCTAGCTGACTACGGGCGCGCTACTAATTCTGAGAACGAACTTTCAATCACATATGAAGCTGCACTGCTGCCAGGAAAGAGCATCGTGGTTCCTATTCTGCATGCCATCATCGGCGATAAACCAACAGAAGATGGACCGACGACAAAAGGCTACGATCTCTTTGCGATTGGTGAGCATCTCGTCCCTGTTCGCGTTCTGGCAACTCGGCAGTCTGGCAAGTTCGTAGAACAGGCTGTGCGGGCAATGTCTTCAAACCCAGTCAGTTTTGGTGAAGGTATTGGCGGAGCGGGCTAGGATCACTGCCTAGCGCACATCACTTTGCACTTTGAGCAAACCCCCTGCCAATAACCTAGGCACCCACAACGGTCGTTTTTGTCATTAGCGGATACGAGCCAGCGAGCATTGAAAAATCTTGCGCCACAAACCTTTGGCGAAACTCGAATTGATTTCGTCACGTTCTTTTCCTAGGTCCAAAGTGCGGACACTGGTGCGCGGTACAGCATCAGGTGCTTTGGGCTGAGAGCGGTCAATCGAAATTCCAAAATAAGGAGCGGCAAAAATCGGTTTGGACAAGTTGAAAATGTTCCCTACATGTTCTCATCATGCCCGCCGCGAATCCGCCGATACGAGAACACCCGGGAAAGCCGTCTCGAAAGATGGTCGACGCGGCCCGCGCTCATCAGTTAATCACGCTGCGCTGTAACCTCTGCCACAAGCGCATGAACTATCTGGCTTCTGATCTGGTTGAGATAGTGGGGCCAGATTGGCCGCTGAATCACGCACCTTTTCCCTGCCATAAGCACGGGCGCGAATATCTCGACGTCAAGGTCTGGTCACCAACGGCAGAGGATCTGGGCCGCGTGGCAATCAGGCGACCGGCTCGGGTGATCCAGACTTGGAAGACTGTGATGCTCGGGGACTGAGAGGCTCGAACCAGTTTCCAAAGTCGCTTGTAAGCTATTGATACTTGGTGGCGGCCGCCAAACTTGGTTTCCAATGCAGGCCTTTGAAAAACAACAATATGCGCATACCTCTCAGGTGCGCCATTTCTTGAATATTTGGGCTCGTATTGAAAATCACCTGCGACAGCCGGTTTGCGCAGGGTTTATGAGGCTGCCTGAGTAGAATAGGCACCTACTTAATGGCAGATAAATCTGCTCATTCAAACGGTTAGGTGACCGACAAAGTTCTCTTGACGACAGGCGGGGCGGATCAACCGCCCCAGCTTCTTACCACACCGCAATCCATATGCACGAAGTTCGAGCGGTGGTATTTGCCAACACCACCAGCACGGCAAGACATCGCCGCTTTGGCCATTTGCGAGACCGAACGAGATGACAGGCGGAGGTCGGCTGCCTGGCCTTTCATGTGCAACGAATTCTTGGCAACACGGCGCGACCGTGACCGCAGCATCGCGTTGGTCTGCGGCGAGCGATAGCCCGACAGCAGCATATAGGGTTCGTTGACATCCAACAGATTATGCGACGCCGCCATGATGTCGATCGTGCGGAGGTCCATATCCTTGGCCTGGTCGGTGCGCCAATCGCGCATGAAGTGGTTCACTTCTTTGACCGCGTCTTTGATGTATTTACCGTCAACCCAATAGATCATATCGATCCGCTCGCCAGTGCGTCCGGAATACATGCGAATACGGCGAATATCACCACCGCCACGAAGGAATCCTGCTGCATTGGAGTAGGTTGGAGTTGCTACAACTGCTGTAGCTGCGAATGCGCCCAATAAAGCACGCCGGGTCAAACCCGAGGAACTGCTCGTCGTCATTTTGTGTTTCGTCCCGTACTGTTCCTGCCTGCACACGATGTTACGCGCGCTGTATTAATTTATTCCCATCCCAGATGAGGGATTTATGACACAGTCGTGAAGGGCGGCCAAGAAGTCTTTCAAATTCATCTTTTCAAGGGGGAATTTTCGGCAGTTTTTTGCGCAGGTGGTGCAAAATGGCAAAGATCCAACGTCTTAGGCCGTCGCGGAAATCTGTCCGATGCAAACAAGCATCACGCTTGGGTATAAGCACGAAATTGATGCATTTGTGAATAGACAATGGGTTTCAAGCAAAACCATAATTGTTCGGCATTGCCTGAAACGGCGTATTATATTGAAAATTCAAGGGCTCCAAATGTTCTCTGTTCTTCGTGCAAGCACCGGTATTGCTTTGGCCGCATGTTTTCTGACGACTTCGGCGATGGCGAACACTGAGGCCAAGCCTGACACCGCATTCCAGATGGCGGTTGCCGAATTTGCACCTTCCGGGTCTGAGATTGCCGATTTCTACCGTGAAAGAGGATTCGTGCCTGTTTGGGTTGGCGACACGGCTGCACATGCTGAACGTCGTCAACGGTTGATTGAGGGGCTTTCTGCGGTCGAATTACACGGGCTACCCGCGAACGCCTATGATGCGCAGGGCTTGGTTGACCGGCTTCAATCAGCAAAATCAGCGCGTGAGCTTGGGGCCGTCGAGGTCGAGTTGACACGCGTTTTTGCAGCCTATGCTCAGGACATGAGGACAGGCCTTTTACGCCCATCCGATATAGACGATGGATTGGTCAGGAAGGTCGAGCCGACCTCGACAGCAGGGCATCTGCGTGGACTGACGACCTCGGAGGATGCAGCCTATTTCGATCAGTTGGCGCCAAGCTCGACCCAGTATCGGGCTTTGATGAAGCAGAAACTTGCGCTGGAAGAATTGGTTCGCCAAGGCGGTTGGGGAACTACTGTTCCGCAGGCTAAGCTCGAACTGGGAGATACGGGACCCGCCGTAATAGCGATGCGTAACCGACTGGTTGAAATGGGTTTTATGAACCCAACAGCCAGCCCTGTTTTTGACGATGCCTTGCTGGCAGGCGTTCAGCGGTTTCAGATCGCACATGGTCTTGCCGCAGATGGCGTCGCGGGTCCGGGCACAATTACTGAGCTGAACCGCACTGCTTCGGATCGTCTGAAGGCCGTCTATGTCGCGCTGGAGCGTGAGCGCTGGTTGCCGCGCGAGCGCGGTGAACGCCACATTCTGGTCAATCAGGCTGATTTCTCAGCCAAGATTGTTGATGACGGCTTTATTACCTTTGAAACCCGCGCTGTGATCGGCAAGAACACCCATGATCGTCGCAGCCCTGAGTTTTCGGACAAGATGGAGCATATGGTCATTAACCCCAGCTGGTATGTCCCACGCTCGATCATTACCAAGGAATACCTGCCGCAGCTGCAGTCCAACCCAAATGCCGTTGGGCATATTCAGATTACCGATCGCAGTGGTCGCCAGGTCAATCGCGGGGCAGTAGATTTCACCCAGTTCACCGCAAGCAACTTTCCATTTGCGATGCGCCAACCGCCCAGCAAAAGCAATGCCCTGGGGCTGGTGAAGTTCATGTTCCCCAACAAGCACAACATTTATCTGCATGATACACCGCAGAAAAGTCTGTTCGCTCGGGAATCCCGTGCCTTCTCGCATGGTTGTATCAGATTGGCGCAGCCTTTCGAATTCGCTTACGCACTGTTGGCGAAGCAAGAAGAAAACCCAAAGGCATTTTTCCATCGGATTCTCGCGACTGGAAAAGAGACCACTGTGAAGCTTGAGCAGCATGTTCCTGTCCACTTGATTTACCGCACTGCCTTTATTGGCCCGAAAGGTGAGGTACAGTACCGACGCGACGTCTATGGCCGTGATCAGAAAATCTGGAATGCTCTGCAGAAAGCAGGGGTGGTCCTGCCGGACGTTCAGGGGTAATCACCGGGGGCAGGTCCTAGTTCCGGGAAGCCCCACATGAAATATACAGTTCAACAAATCGCAGATGCCCTTGACGCTGAGTTCCAGGGCGATGCCAGCCTGGTCGTACATGCTGCTGCTGAACCGTCGGATGCAACTGCCACTGATCTGGCGATGGCGATGTCGCCAAAATATGCCGAGGATCTGGGATCGGGTTCGGCGCAGGTCGCCATCCTTTGGGAAGGTGCTGACTGGCAGGCGTTGGGGCTTAAGGCAGCAATATTCGTTCGACGACCGCGCATGGCGATGGCCGGGATCACCTCCATGCTGGATAAAGGGCAGGGCTTTGGGTCCGGGGTTCACCCTTCGGCAGTCATCGACCCAACTGCGGATGTGGCAGATGGGGTCTCAATCGGCCCTCTGGCAGTCATTGGTGCACGGGCCCGTGTCGGCAGAGGGGCGAATATCGGACCGCAATGCGTCATCGGCATGGATGCTGTGTTGGGCGAAGACGCGGTTCTGCGCGAAATGGTCAGCATTGGTGCCCGTGTGCAGATCGGGGATCGTTTTATCGCGCAACCAGGGGCAAGGATCGGTAGCGACGGGTTCAGTTTTGTTACGCCCGAAGTATCGGGGGTAGAGAACGCGCGCAAGACCTTGGGGGATGCAGGAGACGCCAGCGCGCAAAGCTGGCTGCGCATTCATTCGCTTGGTTCTGTGGAAATTGGCGACGATGTCGAGATCGGTGCGAATTGCACGATCGACAACGGGACCATTCGTAATACTCGCATCGGGAATGGCACAAAACTGGATAATCAGGTCCATATCGGCCACAACACGCGCGTCGGTAATGACTGTCTGCTGTGTGGTCAGTCTGGTATTTCCGGTTCGGTTGAGCTTGGCAATAACGTGGTTCTGGGTGGGCAATCAGGCGTCTCGGACAATATTTTCGTTGGCGACCGGGTGATTGTCGGCGGTGGTACCAAAATCCTGTCAAACGTACCTGCCGGTCGTGTGTTGATGGGCTACCCGGCTGTGAAGATGGAAACCTTTACTGATGTCTATAAGGCGCAGCGCAGATTGCCGCGGATGCTTCGTGACGTGGAGGCGTTGAAAAAGGCTGTTTCCAAACAGCCTCCGAGCGATTAAATCACATTCAACGTGATAATCAGAGGATCGATATGAGCATCACCGACCGCGTCATTGCCATCATTGCCGAACAAGCCGTGTTGGAGCCTTCGGATGTGACGCCCGAAAGTACGCTCGAAGATCTGGGGATCGACAGCCTGGGGCTGGTCGAGAGTATCTTTGCCATCGAAGAAGAGTTCGACATTACCGTTCCGTTCAATGCCAATGAACCAACGGCCAGTGACTTTGACATCTCAAATGTCGCCGCGATCATTGCTGGGATCGAAAAGCTTGTGGCAGAAAAGGTCTGACCCAAGCAAATGAAACGGGTAGTAATAACCGGGGCAGGCACGATCAATTCGCTTGGTCATTCAGTTCCAGATACGCTTGAGGCGATGCGGGAAGGCCGTTGTGGCATTTCGGAACTTGAATTTCGAGATGTCGACAGGTTGGCGATCAAGATCGGTGGGCAGGTCCGGGGGTTCGAAGCCGAGGGTCGGTTCAACCGCCAACAGATGACTCTGTATGACAGGTTTACACAGTTTACCCTGACCGCGGCCAAAGAGGCCATAGATCAGTCCGGGATCGAATTCCACGGTGAGTTGGCTGCACGATCTGGCGTGGTTCTGGGAACAGCAGGTGGTGGCGTTTCGACCTGGGACGACAATTACCGTTCAGTCTATGAGGACGGGAAGAACAGGGTTCATCCATTTGTTGTTCCTAAACTTATGAACAACGCGGCGGCAAGCCACGTATCGATGGAACATAACCTCAAAGGTCCCAGCTTTACCGTATCGACTGCTTGTGCCTCATCGAACCATGCGATGGCGCAAGCCTTTCAGATGGTGCGCAGCGGGGCGGCCCCTGCGATGATCACCGGCGGCTCAGAATCCATGTTGTGCTTTGGTGGCGTTAAGGCCTGGGAAGGGCTGCGGGTGATGTCCAAGGATGCCTGTCGTCCCTTTAGCGCCAACCGAAACGGTATGGTGCAGGGTGAGGGCGCAGGCATCTTTGTCTTCGAGGAATACGAGCACGCGAAGGCGCGTGGGGCAGAAATTTTGTGCGAAGTTGTTGGTTTCGCGATGACCTCGGATGCATCAGACATTGTGATGCCCAGCAAGCAGGGCGCTGCCCGTGCGATGTCAGGGGCGTTGTCTGATGCTGGCCTGAATGCCAATCAGGTGGGTTATATCAACGCCCATGGCACAGGTACTGCGGCCAATGACAAAACGGAATGTGCCGCTGTAGCTGGCGTTTTCGGCCCGCATGCGGACGAACTTTTGATCTCATCCACAAAGTCGATGCATGGTCACTTGATTGGCGGAACCGGCGCGGTAGAGCTTTTGGCCTGTATCATGGCCCTGCGAGATGGGGTGATTGCACCGACGATTGGCTACGAAGAACCTGATCCGGAATGTGCTTTGGACGTTGTGCCCAACGAGGCACGCGAAGCGAAAATCGAGGTTGCGCTAAGCAACGCTTTCGCTTTCGGAGGTCTGAACGCAGTACTTGCCTTGAAGCGGGTTTGAGAAAGCCGCTGGGTTAAACGGCTTTCTCGAAATGTAGTCTTCAGTTGGTTGCGACATCAACAATGTCGTAGCCTGCAGTAAACCCGGACAAAGACAGGTCAAGTTCGATCACCTGATCCGGCGCGGGCGCTGGAACGATGGTCAAAGTCGCCTTGCTACCCTGCTTCATTGCGTCGATATCCCCTTGGGTCAGGCCGATTTGGGCAACACAGCCAACAGGGTTACAAAACGAATAGTTGTAGCGTTTGGCAGGCGCCCCGTCGATTGAGAGGGTCAGCTGCGCTTGCAACAGGGTTTCAAGCGGAACCAAGATATTTGCTCCGGCTACAGCCGAACCGCCTTCGGGTAGGCGGAACATGGAAAACTCAGCCATAGGCACATCTTGCGGGCCATTTATGACCTGCAGCAGCGAACACAGATCTTTGCCCGCGTTCATCTTCAAACAGTTCAGGCTCCAGTCGCCGAATTTTTCTTTGTCATAGCGCTGTCCGACCTTGACGGTTTCATCGACCGGCTGCCCCAGGTCGAGACCATTGTCCACCTGCTCGGTCGTAGGGGATTCGGTGGCAGGTTCTGTCGTGTCGGTGGTCTCTTGCGCCAGGGCGGCGCCGTTGAAAAGAAAAGCTGCCGCAACAAGCTTTATCGGTGTCCTGAACATAATTGCCTCGTGATTGTTGATGTGGCTTTTCGCCGGGTCTAGCACCACTGGCGCGCAGTGTCAGGCATTATGCAGCGTAAAAAGACAGAAGTGATCGGAATCTCGCCTGAGGCCCCGTGGGCAACACGTGTGGCCAAGATAAAAGGGAGCCGGTGGAGCGGCTCCCTTTCATGAATTTTTCTCCCCGTCGGACCGGCCGACTTAATTATGTGCAGACGTTACGAGAGGGCGGCGCGGTGGTCAACTGCTAACCTGAAAATTTAATTATGAAGCTATGGTGGAAAAAGGGCCGCGCGTGAACGCGCGGCCAGTCGACAGGGAGGAAGTTTGTTGACCGCGCAATTCTCATACACGAACAACCAGAAAACTATCGCAGCCAAAGGTTAACTTTGTATGCTGGGCGGAGATCGGTAGGAAACAGGGCCTTAAACATATGAGTGAGAACATATTTCTTGGCGGTGGTGGCGCGGATTACAGCCAACCGCAGACGTTGTCGTTGAAATACGCCAACCGCCACGGCCTGATTGCCGGTGCGACCGGTACTGGCAAGACCGTGACGCTTCAGATCCTAGCCGAGGGGTTTTCCAAGGCTGGGGTGCCGGTGTTTCTGTCTGACGTCAAAGGTGATCTGTCTGGGTTGGCGCTGGCGGGCAGTGAAAGTCACAAGCTACATGGGGCATTTCAGAAGCGTGCCGAAACCATCGGATTCACGGATTACGAATATGCCGCTTGCCCGGTCACTTTCTGGGATCTGTTCGGTCAGCAAGGCCATCCGGTTCGAACCACAGTATCCGAGATGGGACCTTTGTTGTTGTCCAGGCTGATGGACCTGAGCGAAGCACAAGAAGGCATTGTAAACATTGCATTTCGGGTTGCCGATGAAGAAGGTATGCCCCTGTTGGATATGAAAGATCTGCAAGCCCTGTTGGTCTGGATCGGAGAGAACAGAGCAAATCTTTCACTGCGCTATGGGAATGTCTCAACCGCCTCGATCGGTGCCATCCAGCGACGGTTGTTGGTTCTTGAAAATCAAGGGGGCACCAATCTGTTTGGCGAACCTGCCCTGGAACTGGCCGATCTTATGCGCACCGATGCCAACGGGTATGGCATGGTGAACATCCTGGCCTCTGACAAGCTGATGGGATCACCTCGGCTGTATGCGACGTTCTTGTTATGGCTGCTGAGCGAACTGTTTGAAGAGTTGCCCGAAGTCGGCGATCCGGACAAACCCAAGCTGGTATTTTTCTTTGACGAAGCGCATCTGTTGTTCGAAGACGCGCCCAAAGTGCTTGTGGACAAGGTCGAGCAGGTCGCCCGCCTTATCCGATCAAAGGGCGTAGGGGTCTATTTCATCTCGCAAAACCCGGCAGACATCCCAGAAGACATTCTGGGTCAGTTGGGTAACCGGGTACAGCATGCTTTGCGAGCCTTCACCGCCCGAGACAGGAAAAACCTTCGCCTTGCGGCCGAAACCTACCGCGAGAATCCAACCTTTGATACAGAGGCCGCCATCCGTGAGGTTGGCGTGGGCGAGGCGGTTACATCCATGCTGCAAAAGAAAGGGGTTCCGGGCATCGTCGAACGCACTTTGATCCGTCCCCCTGGGTCACAGTTGGGGCCGATTACCGCTGCCGAACGGCAAACGGTAATGAATGCGTCTCCGATGAAAGGCAAATACGAAACCCGCATAGATCGCAGATCAGCCTTTGAGATGCTCCAGGCGCGGACTGATGCCGCAGCACAGGCCGCAGCCGAGGCAGAAGAACAGCTTGAGTCTCAATCGATTGCAGAACGCGAATTTGCCACGGCTCGCCGATACTCAGGCAGCAAAGTATCGCGGTCTTCTTCGCGGATCGTGCGAAAGAAAGACACCTTTGCCACCGCCATGAGCGAGGCCGTCATTAAAGAGCTTAAGGGAACAACCGGGCGCAGGATCGTCCGAGGCATTCTGGGCGGGTTATTTCGTAATCGTTGAATGGCGGGCCGGGCTAATTGCCCGGCCACACAACGGTCACTTCAGGCGGCGTTGGCCTTCTTGTCTGCAATATGCATCAGCCTCGGGGACGGACATTTTTGTTGCCGGAAAGTCGATTGCCCGGTCCCAGTCCACGCGGTTCTGCCGGTAGAGCTGGCATGTTACCACGCCCTTGGGGGTCTGGACTTTGACCGGAGTGGTTTCCAGATCTTTTGGTGACGGAATACATGCGGTCAAAGAGGCAAGAACCGGCAACAGAATGAGTGTCTTTGTAAGAGTGGTTTTCATCGGTGTTTTCTATTCCCTGCGGGCAAATGGTAGTAGTCTGCACAAAGGCAAATATTTGGTGAACACGACTGTGAAACTTGTCAGGCCGATGAGTTGCTCTAGTAAGTTCCTCACTCAAAAGCAAGAAACCGCACCAATTTCTTGACGCGGTTCCATATATTGGAGGTTCTGTGGCCCTATTTCTCGGGGATCAACCCTCTTGGGCTGAATCTAAGAACAATCAGCAGAATCAACCCCATCGTGAACAGTCGCATATGGGCCGCGCTGTCGATCAGATGCGTCTTGAGCGCACTGCCATCGGGCATTCCGGACGTGATCAGGTTCATAAGCCACAACCCAATCGGTTCGACCTGGACCCACAGGAACCAGATGAGGAACGCGCCCAGCACCGCACCAAAGTTGTTGCCCGATCCGCCCACGATCACCATGACCCAGACCAGAAATGTAAAGCGCAGAGGGTTGTAGGTACCCGGCGTCAACTGCCCGTCCAGCGTTGTCATCATTGCGCCCGCGATACCGCAGATGGCAGAGCCCAGAACGAAGATTTGCAAATGGCGGCGGGTGACATCTTTACCCATCGCCTCGGCTGCAACCTCGTTGTCACGGATGGCGCGCATCATGCGGCCCCAGGGGCTGCGCAGCGCCATCTGGGCCATCCACAGCAGGATCAGAAGAACAACCATGAACAGCAGGGAATAGCCCAGCTTGACCGACAGGGTCGAGGCGATGACAGGGTCCAGCCCAAACCAATCGGCACGGGCAATGAAGGATGGATCCTGCTGCAGCTCAACCTCATAGCCGACCACGGGCGAGGGGCGTGGGATGCCGTAGACATTCTTGACACCTCGGGCCAGCCAGTCCTCGTTTTTCATGATTGCGATGATGATTTCGGCAATCCCAAGCGTCGCAATCGCCAGATAGTCCGAGCGCAGGCCAAGGGCTGTTTTGCCGATCAACCAAGCAGCACCGGCGGCCAACACGCCGCCCGCTGGCCAGGCCAGCAGAACCGGCAGATTCAACCCGCCAAGGTTGCCCGCAACGGCTGGGTCAATGGCTTCGACACCAGCAACGCTGGGGTCAAACACCGCACGGTAAATGAAAAACCCGGCGATCAGAATGGCGACGATGGCAATCGTCTGTACACGGCCCCTCGGCATTTTTGTTGCCACCAGAACCGCCGCAACGACGGTCGCAGCCCCCAACAGCAACGAAAGGACGATCCCGTATCCTCCGGATGACCACGCGCCGGGTGTCGGCGGGGTTGAGACCAGCACAACTGCCAGCCCGCCCAGCGCAACAAAGCCCATAACACCAACGTTAAACAGGCCGGCAAAGCCCCATTGCAAGTTTACCCCAAGCGCCATGATGGCCGAGATCAGCCCCATGTTCAGGATCAGGATTGCTGTGTTCCATCCCTGCACCAAGCCAGTTGCCAGTATTAGAACGGCGACCGCAGCAAAAAGAACCGAGTTTTTCAGCCGCTCGTTGTCCGTTTGCACAGCATATCGGTAAGTCCATCCTAGGGCGACCTCCGCGATTCCGGCAATCAGTCCGACGGTGCCAATAGTTGCTCCGGCGATCAGAGGAATAGCAATCGATGCAATGAGACTTAGGATCATACTGCTTTCCCCTTAAACAGACCTGTGGGCTTAAACAGAAGCACGATAAGCAAGATAACAAAGCTGACCGCGAATTTGTAATCGGTGGATAGGAATTGGACCAATCCCGATGGCTCCAGATGTTCCGGTGCCAGATAGGTCAGCACCTTTTTCCACGCATAGGTGATCGTCACCTCGGAAAACGCGATGATGAACCCGCCCGCGATAGCGCCCAACGGGTTGCCGAGGCCGCCGACGATGGCCGAAGCGAAGATCGGCAGCAGAAGCTGGAAATAGACAAAGGGCTTAAAGCTCTTGTCCAACCCGTAAAGCACACCCGCAGTTGTCGCCAGCGCCGCGACAAGGATCCAAGTGATCATCACCACACGTTCAGGGTTGATGCCGGACAGCAGCGCCAGATCCTCGTTATCCGAATAAGCGCGCATCGACTTGCCGGTGCGGGTTTTGTTCAAAAACCAGAACAAAAGTGCCACGGCGACAACGGCCACAACCACAGTGATGCCCTGAGAGGTCTTGATCGCCAGCCCCTCATGTAGCCCGGTCATCGCCTTGAATTCCCGCGCTGAAACGATGAACCGCTCACCGTCCGAGAACCTTTGATCATCCGGCCCGATTATGAACCGCACCAGCCCGTTCATTATGAACATCACGCCCATCGAGACGATCACCAGAATGACCGGCTTGGCCTTTTGTTCCCGGTAGAACCTGTACACCAGCCGATCCGTGATCAGAACCAGAACGATACAGCCGAGAATGGCAAAGGGCAGGGCCAGCAGAGCGGTCGGTAACGGCCCGAAACTGACACCGGCGGCCTGCAGACCCCATGTGACCAGCACCGCGATCATCGCACCAAAGGCCATCGTGTCGCCATGGGCAAAATTCGAGAACCGCAGGATGCCATAGATCAGCGTCACCCCCAACGCGCCCAGCGCCAACTGGCTGCCATAGGCGATTGCGGGAACAAGGACGAAGTTGGAGAGCGCCACAAGGGCGTTGAGGAAGTCCATTAGTTTTGTTTCCCTGCTTCGCAGAAACCTTTAACTGACCTGGTCAGTAGTTTGTCGCGTCCAACCAATGTTTCACTTAAGATTGCAGTTCCAAGTTCATAGTTGGGTTTGTCCGCATTAAAAACGCCTTGAAACACGTCGAGCCTTGGGCTGCCAATGTCTGGGCCATAGGCGAATACCGAAAGTATTGGATCATGCGTGACCCGAATATGCGACCAGTCACTAGTTGGGTATTCTAAGCCATTTTCGTGCCAGATTAATTGGTGCTCTGTTTCAGAAAGCATCACATTTCGTTGATTCTCAAACCTACAAAGAAGCACATTTTCTGATTCAGTTTGTTTTGATTGAAGTATCGCGCTCTCAGCAGAAGCGACGGTTACAAAAAGACAGACGAAAAAGGCGGCGAGACAGCTAAATCTATTCATCCTCACCCCCCCAAGAAACTCTTACGAACCTCTGGATCGGCCAGCAGTTCCTTGCCCGTGCCGGTATAGGCATTCCGCCCCTGAACCAGCACATATCCCTTGTCGGCGATCTCCAACGCCTGACGAGCGTTCTGCTCAACCATCAGGATCGGCAACCCGGTGCGGGAAACCTCGATGATCCGGTCGAACAGCTCATCCATCACGATTGGTGAAACACCGGCGGTGGGTTCGTCCAACATCAGCACTTTGGGCTGGGTCATCAGCGCGCGGCCCACGGCGACCTGTTGGCGCTGACCGCCCGACAGCTCTCCGGCGGCTTGGTTGCGTTTGTCGCGGAGGATGGGGAAGAGGTCATAGACCTGCTCCATCGTGTCCGAGAAATCATCACGGCGGATAAAGGCACCCATCTCAAGGTTCTCTTCCACCGTCATCGACGTAAAGATGTTCGAGGTCTGAGGAACAAAGCCCATCCCCTTGATCACCCGATCCTGGGGCGACAGGTTGGTGATGTCTTCTCCGTCCAGTCGCACAGATCCCGCGCGGACATCCAGCATCCCAAACACGGCCTTCATTGCAGTGGATTTACCGGCGCCGTTGGGGCCAACGATTACAGCGATTTCACCGGCGTCGACGGAAATCGTGCAATCATGCAGGATATCCGGGCCCTTGCCGTAGCCTCCGGTCATGGTGTCGCCGATCAGGAATGGGCCACCTTCGACGCGGTGCGTCTTTCCGCTTTTGCGATGTGCGGGCGTCATTGTGCCCATGCCGTGTGTATTGGTGATCGAGGCATCCTTGTTGCCGTGGTCATCCTGATAAGGATTATCGCTCATGCCCCGGCCTCCAGCTTGTCTTTGTTCTTCAGGCCGGTGCCCAGATAGGCTTCGATCACATGCTCATTGGCTTTGATCTCGTCCAGAGTGCCCTGGGCCAGAACCTTGCCCTCGGCCATACAAATGACCGGGTCGCAGATTTTGCCGATGAAATCCATGTCGTGCTCGATAACTACGAAAGTATAGCCGCGTTCCTTGTTCAGTCGCAGAATCGTGTCGGCGATGGTCATCAGCAGAGTGCGGTTCACACCCGCGCCGACCTCGTCCAGAAACACGATCTTGGCGTCGACCATCATGGTACGGCCAAGTTCCAGCAGCTTTTTCTGCCCGCCCGAGACCTGACCGGCCTTGTGATCGGCCAGATGTTCGATGGTCAGAAACTCCAACACCTCATCAGCCTTAGCCTTTAACGCGCGCTCTTCATTAGCGATGCGTTTGCGGCCGAACCAGGTGTTCCAAAGCGATTCCCCGGATTGCGCGCCGGGCACCATCATCAGGTTCTCTCGGCAACTCATCGAGGAGAACTCATGCGCGATCTGAAAAGTGCGCAGCAGACCTTTGTGAAATAGATCATGCGGTGGCAAGCCGGTTATGTCCTCGCCATCCATGAACACGCGCCCAGAGGTGGGCGGGAGCACACCCGCGATCACGTTGAACAGAGTTGTCTTTCCGGCCCCGTTCGGCCCAATCAGGCCGGTGATCGAACCCTTCTGGATTTCCAGCGATGCCCCATCCACCGCATGAAACCCGCCGAAATGCTTATGCACGTCCTCGACGACGATCATCTTTTCCCCTAGCCGCCGTTTTCGGCGTTCTTGTTTTCACACCCTCATTGAAGAGGTGCGGTCTTTTTTCACTGAAGCAGCCCGGACACAAGGTCCGGGCTGCTTATTTTCAGGTCTTCTTAGGCCAAAATCAACGGAAGTTGACGGTCTTGTTTTCGCCGTCGGTGACTTCGATCTCGCGATACGAACCTGCGCTTTCGCCGGGGCCGATCAGCTCAACGCCGGACGCGCCGACATAGTCGATGTCTTGACCAGCGGCCAACAGTTCCAGACCTTTGGCCAGCTCACCCGGATAGATCTTCTCTCCTGGAGCGTTGGCAACATCTAGGATCTTGCTGCCGTAGTCGGCCGGGTTGGTCGAACCAGCGGCCTGCATCGCCAGCATGAACAGCGCTGCGGCGTCATAGCTTTCAGGCGAATAGGGCGACGATCCGTCAAAACCGGCGGCTTCGGCCATGGCAAAGTACTTTTCAGCACCTTCACCACCTGAACCGGCGATCTGACCGAACGAGCCGTTCAGGTCGGGACCGACATTTGCGGGCAGCGAGTCACCGATCATGCCGCCCGGCAAGCCGAACGTGTCGAATGCACCGCTGTCCAGCGCTGACTGAATGATGCCCAGTCCGCCCTGATCGAGATACCCGGCTACAACCAGAATGTCGCCACCGGCCGAGGCCAGCGCGCCAACTTCGGCCGAGTAGTCCGCTTTGCCATCTTCATGCGCTGCCACGATTGTGACTTCGCCGCCCGATGCCTCGAACGAGGACTGGATCGCGTCTGCCAGACCCTTGCCATAGTCGTTGTTGGTGTAGGTCAGTGCGATTGAAGTGATACCGCGATCATTCAGGATATCTGCCATCACTTGACCTTCACGCGCATCCGAAGGGGCGGTGCGGAAGAACAGGCCGTTATCCTCCATGGTCGACAGGCCGGGCGAGGTCGCCGAGGGCGAGATCATGACCATCCCGTTCGGGATCGCGACATTCTGCAGGATCGCTCCGGTCACGCCAGAGCAGTCACCGCCAATGATGCCGGCAACGCCGTCGGCAATCATGCGTTCACCGTTCGAGGTGGACAGGCCGTTGTCGATACAGCCGGTATCAGCGCGCGATGCGGTGACGGTCGAGCCATCCAGCAGTTTGCCGGATTCGGTGACTTCGGCCATCGCCATCTCGGCGCCTGAACCCATGGCGGGTGCCAGCGATTCAATCGGTCCGGTAAAGCCGAACAGAACACCCAATGTGACGTCTTCGGCCATAGCTGCGCCCGAAAGAAGGGCGGTTGCTGCAGTTGCTGTAAGCAGCTTTTTCATATGGTTACTCCCAGTTGTGAACGTATTCGTTCTGGGCACGACCCTAGGCAAGCTGTTCGAAAAAGAAAAGTCCTAACGCAAACGTGTTTTTGTGGCGCACAGTTCTAGTTGTTCAGATGTGCCCGGCGCGGTGTTTTCGGTAAGGAGAACGAGATGTTTAGACTAGCTTTGATCTTCATCTTTTCTGTTGTTTCAGGGTTGGCAGGGGCAGAATCGCTAACTACCAACTCCGGATCGGCGCGTGTGACGGCGATGGTGAAGGGGCTCGATACGCCCTGGGCAATCGGCATCCTGCCTGACATGTCCTTTCTGGTAACTGAGCGCGAAGGTGAACTTCTGTTTGTGTCGGAGGGAAACATAGTTCGCGTCAAAGGCACTCCCAATGTGGTTGCAAAGGGGCAGGGCGGTTTGCTGGACGTAACCGTTGCCAGGGATTTTTCGCAAAGCCGTGAGGTTTTCCTGACCTATTCCAAGCCTCAACCAAAGGGGGCAGGCACTGCACTTGCGATTGCGCGCCTGTCCGAAGACGGATCAGAGCTGACCGATCTGCGCACGATTTTCGAAGCTGAAAATGGTGGGGATTCTGGGCGTCATTTTGGCTCTCGTATTGTCGAGGCAAAGGACGGGACATTACTTGTCACTATCGGCGATCGTGGTGATCGCCCGACCGCACAGGATCAATCGAGTCACAACGGCTCGGTGATCCGTGTGAACCGGGACGGCTCGGTGCCGGCTGATAATCCATTTGTCGGACAACCGGGAATTCAGCCAGAGATATGGTCTTATGGCCACCGGAATCCCCAAGGTGCAGGGCTGGATGCACGGGGGCATCTATGGGTATCGGAACATGGAGCCAAGGGCGGTGATGAAGTGAACCTAATCCGGCCGGGGCGGAACTATGGCTGGCCGGTGATTTCCTATGGCAAGCACTATTCCGGACAAACAATCGGCGAGGGGACGGCGAAACCGGGGATGGTGCAGCCTGAATTCTATTGGGACCCTTCCATCGCCCCATCCGGCCTTTTGATTTATTCAGGCAAGCTTTGGCCCGAATGGAAGGGTGATCTATTCGTCGGGTCGCTCAAATTCGACTATATCGCTCGGCTTGAAGGCACTCCATTGACTGAGGTCGAGCAGATCAAGGGCCCTCAGACGGAACGCGTCCGCGACATTGTCGAGGCACCAGATGGATCAATCTGGTTTGTTTCCGTCGGGCAGGGCGCTGTCTTTCGCATGACCCCCAGCGATTAAACAGACAAGCGCCCGCTTTGCGCACCGCGCTCACGATAGGGCGTGGTGTTGTAATGCGCCCGGTAGCATTTCGAGAAATGGCTCGGCGAGGCAAACCCGCATGCCAGCGCCACGTTGATCACGCTCATGTCGGTCTGCATCAGCAGGTTCCGGGCTTTATGCAGGCGCAGCTCCATATAATAGCGTTTAGGTGACCGGCTGAGGTAACGGCGAAACAGACGCTCTAGCTGCCGCGTGGACATGCCGACCTCTTTGGCCAGAAGCGAAGGCGAGATCGGCTCTTCGATGTTCTTCTCCATCATCAGGATGACCTGGCTCAGCTTGGGATGGCGCACCCCAATCCGTGTCGGGGTCGACAGACGCTGGGTGTCCTGATCAGTACGGATCGAGGAATAGATCAGCTGATCGGCCACCGCGTTCGCAAGATCTTCGCCAAAATCCTCGGCGATGATTTTCAGCATCAGGTCGATAGAGGAAGTACCACCGGCTGTTGTCATCCGGTTTCCGTCAATCTGGAATACGGATTTGGTCAGTTCGACCTCATCAAATTCTTCGGTGAAACTGTCTGAGTTTTCCCAGTGAATTGTCGCACGCTTGCCATCCAGTAAACCGGCCTTGGCCAAGGTATAAGCTGCCGTACACAGCCCACCAATGCGCAATCCCCGGCGTGCTTCGCGGCGGACCCAGTTCAGAATTTTCTTGGTGGTAGCGGCTTGAACATCGACACCGCCGCAGATCAGCACGACGTCATCACGCTGCAGCTCGGCTAGATCTGCGTCCAGTTTGAACTCGGTTCCTGCGGAACATCTGATTGTCTCGCCGCCTTCTCCAGACAGACTCCAACTGTAAAGCTCTTTGTCGGCCATTCGGTTTGCGATGCGCAGGCTATCCAGCGCAGAGGCAAAACACAGCAGCGAGAATTTGTCCAACAGGACAAACACGAAATGACGAGGGCTGGCCGCAGTGGTTTCCACCGTGACAACTTGGCGTTGCTCTTGCATGGCGAGGTGTCCTTGATTCGGCGCCGTTTGACCCTACGTCCGGCGACAGATTTGACCGCCACCATGATCAAAGCTTGTTTGCGACGTCAAGAGGTCCAAATCGTATATGGCCTCTCACCAAACGTTTTTGTATAGAGGCGACTTGAATACTTCAGCGGAGATCAAAGCTATGACCGAATGGCAAAAAACGAACTGGCGCAACAAGCCCCGGGTTCAGATGCCAGACTATACCGACGCAGCCGCGCTGGCAAAAGTCGAGGCTCAGCTTTCGCAGTATCCGCCGCTGGTGTTTGCAGGTGAGGCGCGTCGGCTCAAGCAACATCTTGGTGCTGCGGGGCGGGGTGAGGCTTTCCTGCTGCAGGGCGGCGACTGTGCTGAAAGCTTTGAACAATTCAGCGCGGATGCGATCCGCGACACCTTTAAGGTGATGCTGCAGATGGCCATGGTTCTGACCTATGGCGCAAAGGTGCCGGTGGTCAAAGTGGGCCGTATGGCTGGACAGTTCGCCAAACCGCGCAGCGCACCGACAGAGGTGGTGGATGGCATTGAGCTGCCCAGCTATCGCGGCGATATCATCAACGAGCTGGATTTCACGCCCGAGGCGCGGATTCCGAATCCGTCCAAGATGTTGCAAGCCTATACGCAGGCAGCGGCAACATTGAACTTGTTGCGCGCCTTTTCGACCGGTGGTTTCGCCGATATGAGCCATGTGCATTCGTGGACACTCGGCTTTGCCGATGGCCAGGATGTTCAGAAATACTCTGAAATTGCTGACCGAATTCAGGATTCGATTGATTTCATGGGGGCTGCGGGCATCACCGCTGACACAACGCATGAATTCTCGTCGGTTGAATTCTATACCAGCCACGAAGGTCTGCTGCTTGAATACGAAGAGGCGCTGACCCGTCTTGATTCTACATCGGGCAACTGGTTGGCCGGGTCCGGCCACATGATCTGGATTGGCGACCGCACCCGTCAGCCTGATGGCGCGCATGTTGAATTCTGTTCTGGCGTTCTGAACCCGATCGGTCTGAAATGCGGTCCGACGACATCTGCCGAAGACCTCAAAGTTCTGATGGCCAAACTGAACCCGGAAAACGAAGAAGGGCGTCTGACCCTGATCGCGCGGTTTGGTGCAGGCAAGGCAGGAGAGCATCTGCCGCGTCTGGTCAAAGCCGTCAAGGAAGAGGGCGCCAAGGTGACCTGGGTCTGTGACCCTATGCACGGCAATACGATCAAATCGGCCACCGGCTATAAGACCCGGCCCTTTGATTCCGTGCTGCGCGAAGTTCGCGACTTCTTTGGTGTGCATCAGGCCGAGGGCACGATCCCCGGCGGTGTGCATTTTGAGATGACCGGGCTAGACGTGACCGAATGCACTGGAGGTGTACGCGCTGTAACAGAAGAAGATCTGTCAGACCGTTACCACACTGCCTGCGATCCACGTTTGAACGCGTCGCAGTCGTTGGAACTGGCCTTCCTTGTTGCGGAAGAATTGACAGATCTGCGCCGGAACCGCGGCAAACGCGCAGCCTCCTAACCACTTGGTCAGACGGTTTTAAAAAGGCGGGTCTAATAGGCCCGCCTTCTTTACATTTAATACGCGTTACTCGTTACTTATCCCGTGATACGACCAATCGAAGGTGAAATCCGGGACGTTTGAACTCTTGTTGTTCTTCGGCAAATCCTTCGACAACAGGCTGTACCGGTTGTTGAGGCGCCTGTATTTCTGACACAGCACGCAGTTTATGATGGCTTACATCAAAGCGCCGGGGGGTTGCCCCAATCGCCCTGTCACTGACCATGACGCCAAGAACACGGCTGACATCGCCCAAATCGCTTTTCAGCGGCAAAAGGATCATTCGCGCCTGAAGATCCGTGCGCCCAAACCCACCGGTCGAGGCCAATTCAAGTTCAGCAATGGCAGGACCGGCAAAAACCTGTTCAAGGATTTCCGTAACCTGAGTTCGCGCGCTGGGTTCGAAAAAAGCGGTCAGCGGCATTCCCCGGACCTCCATACCCGCCAGTGTGTTCAAGTGACTGCCGGCCAGACGAAACCGGCCCAGACCGGGTGCAATGCGTTCAAGGATGAAGGTGTTAGGCAGGATATTCTCAAGCCCGCGCGGGTCGATCTGAGATCGCATAGGAACACCATCGCCGGACAGCAAGGCTGTCCAGTACGCTTCGGCCTGTTGTATGGGCGATAGACTGCGCCCACTGTCAAAACGATCCATTGCGACGATCTTTCCAAATTTAGTCCCGGAACCGTTACCGAAAAAGATCTTCATTTTCATCACCCTAACTGCAATCGACCGTCATTTTCATAAAATGCAAGATACCGGGAGCTTTTGCGCCTTGTCGGTACTTGCCTAGACGAGATTGGCACGGGTTGAGTCAATTTTGGAGTAATTCTTTAATGAATGGTTAACCTCTGTCCGGCGCTGTCATTCTCAGCAAACTCTTGCCCTGCACACGAGGATGGCATTAGGTGCGGACAAGAACACTGGGCGGGCAAAGCGGAGAAGATAGGCATGATCAGATCCATGACCGGATTTGCCTCGGGCAAGGGAACACATGGTCCACACAGCTGGACCTGGGAGTTGCGCAGCGTAAACGGCAAAGGGCTGGATATGCGTCTGCGGGTGCCTGAATGGCTCACCGGGCTCGAAGCCGCGCTGCGGTCACGGATGTCCAAAGGTCTGGGCCGGGGGAATGTGACGCTTTCGCTCAAGCTGAGCCGCGAGGAAACGACAGCCGATCTTGTGCTGAATCCAGTTGCGATGGCCGCTGCTCTGGATGCTCTGGCGCGAACGCAGACGATGGCAGAAGAACGGGGACTAGCGCTGGCCCCGTCGACGGCGGCCGAGCTTATTGCTGTCAAAGGCATGTTGGAATCCGGTGGGGATGCGGATGATCCGGCCCCCTTGGTCAAACATCTAACCGGCGCCTTTGATGATTTGCTGAGCGATTTCATTAAGATGCGTGAATCCGAGGGCCGGGCCCTGGCCGATGTGCTTGAGGCGCAGCTATCGCAGGTTTCAAGCCTTACGGAGCAAGCCGCCAAGCTCGCTGAAGAGCGCCGGGATAAAATCGCTGAAAACTTACAAGAAAACCTGCAGCGCGTGATGGATAATGCGCAAGGCGCGGATCCGGACCGGGTTGCACAGGAGCTGGCTCTGATCGCAGTCAAGTCGGATATAACGGAAGAAATTGACCGGCTGAAAGCCCATGTCACTGCCGCACGCGATTTGCTTGCACAGGATGCCGCCGTGGGGCGCAAGCTTGATTTTCTGATGCAAGAGTTCAACCGCGAGGCCAATACGCTGTGTTCCAAGGCACAAAGCGCCGATTTGACATCGGTTGGGCTTGAGTTGAAGGCGGTAATAGATCAGATGCGCGAGCAAGTGCAGAACGTAGAATAATGACAGGAGCGCCCTGATGGCGGATCGACGCGGCCTATTAATCATTCTGTCCTCGCCTTCGGGCGCAGGGAAATCCACGTTGGCCAAGCGTCTGATGCAATGGGACACAGATCTGGAGTTCTCGGTTTCGGCCACAACACGCGCGCCCCGGCCTGGGGAAGAACATGGGCGTGAGTATTATTTCCTGACCGAAGATACCTTTCGACAGCAGGTGTCCGAGGGACAGATGCTGGAACATGCCCATGTGTTTGGCAATTTCTACGGCTCTCCGGCTGGGCCAGTTCGCGAGTCCATCAATGAAGGCAAGGACGTTCTGTTCGATGTCGACTGGCAGGGCGAGGTGCAGATTAGGAACTCGGATCTGGGCAAACACGCCCTGTCGATTTTCATCCTGCCACCGTCGATCCCCGAATTGCGCCGCCGACTGGAAAGCCGCGGTCAGGACAGTGAAGAGGTTATTTCCAAGCGGATGCTTAAAAGCTGGGATGAGATCAGTCATTGGGGATATTACGACTATGTGCTGGTCAATGACGATCTGGACGAGACCGAAGAAAAGCTGAAAACCATCGTCAGTGCCGAGCGAATGCGGCGTATCCAGCAACCCAAGCTTCAGGATCATGTCCGTACGCTGCAAAACGAATTCGAGGATCAGTCATGACCATCTATGCCCTTGGCTCTGATGTACCGGAAATCCACGAGGACACCTGGGTCGCCCCCGACGCCAATCTGATCGGCAAAGTCGTGCTCGAGCAGGGGGCCTCGGTCTGGTTCGGCTGCACGATCCGCGCTGATCACGAAGAAATCCGGGTTGGTGAGGGCAGCAATGTTCAGGAAAACTGCGTGATGCATATTGATGCGGGGTATCCTCTGAGCATCGGGAAGAACTGCACGATTGGGCATAAGGTCATGCTGCATGGCTGTACGATCGGGGATAATACCCTGATCGGAATGGGGGCCATCGTGTTGAACGGTGCCAAGATCGGCAAAAACTGTCTGATCGGGGCAGGGGCTTTGGTGACCGAAGGAAAAGAGATACCGGATAACTCTCTGGTCATGGGCTCACCGGGTAAAGTGGTGCGGGAGATCGACGCTGCGACGGCCCAGAAGCTGACCTTCAGCGCCTTGCATTATCAAGAAAACATGCGTCATTTTCGCGATACAATGCGAGAGCTATCCTAGCGTCCAACTGCGTTGCTAAGAGAACTGCCCCTTTATGACCAACGACCAACTTGAAGAAATTGTAACCGCCATCCCGATGCCCGCGCTGATGGTTGACCAGACGGAACGGATTATTGCGGTCAATACCGAAGCAAAGACGTTGTTGGGCCAGAATATCCTGCAGCGGCATTTCGCGACCATCCTCAGACAGCCGCAGGTTATCGAAGCGATTGAACAAAGCCTGCGCACGAAGGGAACGTCCAACACTCGGCACCTGTCCAATGACGGTGCCCAGGATACAACATTCGAAGTTCAGTGCCGGTATATGAATGGGGTCGGTGCAGTATCCGGCGGTGCGTTGCTTGCTGTATTTCAGGACGTTACGCATGTTGAGCAAGCAAATCAGATGCGACGTGATTTCGTCGCGAATGTCAGCCATGAATTGCGGACCCCGCTGACGGCATTAATGGGCTTTATTGAAACCTTGCGCGGTCCGGCCCGAGATGACGAGGCCGCCCGGGATCGTTTTCTTCAGATCATGAACGACGAGGCAAATCGCATGAACCGGCTTGTCGGCGATCTTCTGTCTTTGAACCGCGTCGAAAGCGAAGAGCGGGTTCGCCCGAAAGAACAACTTGAGCTGACGGCACTTCTTAAATCGACCCTCAATTCTCTGCGCCCATTGGCAGATGACGCGGATGTAGTGCTGAGCCTGGATGCGCCCGAAGACAAAATAATGCTAGTTGGCGACAGCGACCAGTTGCTCCAAGTATTTACCAACCTGATCGAGAACGGAATTAAATACGGCGGCAGCGGTGGTCGGGTAGAAGTTCGCGTCAAATCTTCGGATCACGATACTGCTATGCGTGGTCCCGGTGTTCGCGTTCAGATCGTGGATAGGGGACCTGGAATCGACCCGAAGCATGTATCGCGTTTGACCGAACGATTCTATCGCGCGGACAGTCATAGGTCACGGCAACTGGGTGGAACCGGGTTGGGCCTGGCGATTGTAAAACATATTCTAAACCGCCATCGCGGCAGATTGCGGGTGGAAAGCGATCTTGGAAAAGGCACTGTTTTTACAGTGATTTTGCCGCGCTGATCGCTTGGATCAAGCCAGTTGTCGGATCTGTTTTGTTTCTTTCACAGCATATGTTCTGTGGCGTATCGGCTGAAAATCCAAACATGTCATGAAACCGTTACACACTTGTCACAAAAGACTTACGCACGACTTTTAGAGGTTCGGCCAAGATCATCATGAGGATGATCCAGAAACATATTTCTCAAGGAGACTGAAATGTCCTTTGTAAAACTGTCGGCTTCGGTTCTGGCTATCGCTGCTGTTTCGGCCACTGCGGCCACCGCGCGTGATCAAGTTCAGGTTGCTGGTTCTTCCACCGTTCTGCCCTATGCTTCGATCGTTGCAGAAGCCTTTGGCGAAAACTTTGACTTCCAGACCCCGGTTGTTGAATCGGGCGGATCTTCGGCCGGCCTCAAGCGGTTCTGTGAAGGTGTTGGCGAAAACACCATCGACGTAGCGAACGCTTCGCGCCAGATCCGTGAAAAAGAGATCAAAGCCTGCGCCGAAAACGGCGTCACCGACATCATCGAAGTTCAGATCGGCTATGACGGCATCGTTTTCGCATCCGACATCAACGGCTACTCGTTCGAGTTCACGCCGGAAGATTGGTACAAAGCGCTGTCCGCTCAGATCGTAGTTGATGGCCAGCTGGTCGACAATCCCAACAAGACCTGGGCCGACGTGAACCCAGCATTCCCGGCTCAGCCGATTGCAGCCTTCATCCCCGGCACCAAGCACGGCACGCGTGAAGTGTTCGAAGACAAGGTGATCCTGGCCGGTTGTGAGCATCTGGGTGACTTTGATGTCTACAAAGCCGCAAATGGTGACGACAAGAAAGCCGCTGAAAAAGCCTGTATCGCTCTGCGTACGGATGGCGTTTCGGTCGACATCGACGGTGACTATACCGAGACCCTGGCGCGTATCGACAGCAACAAAGACGGCATCGGCGTCTTTGGTCTGGCGTTCTACGAAAACAACACCGACAAACTGCAGGTTGCGACCATGGCAGGCATCGTGCCTTCGACCGAATCCATCGCAACTGGCGAATACCCGGTATCGCGCCCGCTGTTTTTCTATGTGAAAAAAGCGCATATCGGCGTTATCCCCGGGCTGAAAGAATATGCAGAGTTCTTCGTCGCTGACGAGGTTGCAGGCCCCGATGGCCCTCTGGCTGCATACGGTCTCGTATCAGACCCAGAGCTGGTCAAGGTTCAGGAAATCGTAGCCAGCGAAACCACTTTGGGCGGCGGTTCCTAAGCTTTCACACGACTGAACCGGGGCGGTGTCTACGCCCCGGTTTTCTTAAATCCACTCCTGCCGCTTGACGGAGTTCTCATGGCACTAACCTGGCTGCTGCTCATTTTGCTGGCGATTGCTGTTCTTGGCTATTTTGCGGGCCGGTACCGCGCGATGGCCAGCGCGGACGGAAACCTGCGCAATCTGCACTCTCTTCCATCCTATTACGGCTATAACGTTGCTTTGACGGCGCTGATACCGGGGTTCGTTTTGCTGGTCATCTGGTTGCTGGCGCAGCCCTTGATCGTCAGCAATTCTGCCTCTGGGTTGCTGCCGGACTCGGCAATCCCCGAGGGGTCGACCCGCGGCTTGCTGATGAGCGAAGTGCGCCGGGTCGCCAACGGCCTGGACGGCGCGGTTGCCGCAGGCACCATGACCGAAGACTTTGCCCGCAGCGCGCATGAGGATTTTGCCGATGTGACCGCGCGACTGAAAGAGGCTGGCCAGATCATTACGCAAGAGGTAACCGCACCCATTCTGCTGGCGGCGCAGAAATATCGCTCGATGAGCGCAAGCGGAAACATTGCGATGCAGATCGCGGTTTTGGTTGTGACGCTGATCGGGGCCTCATTTGCCTATATCCGCACTCATAAAGAATTTCGCGCCCGAAATGTTGTCGAACAAGGCATTCTGGCGCTGCTGCTGCTGGCCGCTTCGATCGCAGTTCTGACCACAGTCGGCATCGTCCTGTCCATGTTTTTTGAAACGATGAATTTCTTCGAACTTCATTCGTGGAAAGACTTTTTCTTTGGCAGCACCTGGGCCCCGAACTTCCGGGGCGGAAGTGAACTGTCGATCCTCCCACTGCTGTGGGGGACATTGTATATTTCTCTGATCGCGTTGCTGGTTGCGGTTCCGATTGGGCTGTACGCTGCGATCTATCTTTCCGAATATGCCTCGAGCGTGGCAAGGTCTGTGGCCAAGCCTTTGCTGGAAATCCTCGCCGGTATCCCAACCATCGTTTACGGTCTTTTCGCGCTGCTGACGGTCGGTCCGGCACTGGTATCTGTGTTCGGGCAGGGGGGTGCTTTGGGCGTTGGTTGGATGGCCAGTTCGAACGCTGTACTCACGGCGGGTCTGGTCATGGGCATCATGCTCATCCCATTCGTGTCGTCACTATCTGACGACATCATCAACGCGGTGCCCCAGTCAATGCGAGACGGATCGCTAGGCTTAGGCGCAACGCATTCCGAAACTGTCAGGCAAGTCGTCCTGCCGGCAGCTTTGCCCGGGATCGTAGGGGCAATCTTGTTGGCCGCAAGCCGCGCAATCGGTGAGACGATGATTGTCGTAATGGCCGCCGGTGCGATTGCCAAATTCTCGGGAAACCCTTTCGAAGCCATGACCACAATCACCACTAGGATCGTCAGCCAGCTGACCGGGGATACTGATTTCGCAAGCCCGGAGACTCTTGTGGCCTTTGCCCTGGGTCTGACCCTGTTCATCATCACGCTGGGGCTGAACATCTTCGCCCTCTATATCGTGCGCAAATACCGGGAGCAGTATGAATGACTGACATGTCCCAAAAACAAGACGCAGCACCTGCCGCTAAACACAAAGGGGCTTCGCTGTTCAATCAGGACACGCGAACCAAGCGTCGCAATGCGGCCGAATCCCGGTTCAAAATGTACGGGATCGCGGCCATTGGTGTCGGTCTTGTGATGTTGATCGTGTTGGTGACCAATATCGTCACCTCCGGTACCGGCGCCTTTCAGCAAAGCTTTCTTGAGCTGACGGTTGAGCTGAAGGAAGACAAGCTCGACAAAAAGGGCAACCGTGACATCGCGGATATCAGCAAGGTTTCGACCTTCGGATACGCGCCTTTGATCGCCTCCGCACTGGAGGTTGAGGTGCAGAAACTGGGCATCCAGTCCGATCTGTCGCCCAAAGAGATGGGGCAAATCCTTTCCAAATCCGCACAGGCGGACCTGCGTAATTACGTCATCTCGAACCCGGATGAGATCGGAAAGTCGGTCAGCTTCCGTTTTTTGGTGAACAGCCGCGTTGATGGCTATCTGAAGGGCCGTGTGACACGCCAGTCCATCGCGAATGACAAGAGCATCTCGGTCGCACAGCTGGACTTTGTGGATCAGTTGCGTGCTGCTGGTGTGCTGTACAAGGCGTTCAACCCTGACTTTATCTTCGGGGCGGACGCCTCCGATCAGCGGCCCGAGGCTGCCGGGATCGGAGTATCCATGCTGGGTTCTCTGTTCATGATGCTGGTCGTGTTGGCGCTGGCCCTACCGATCGGGGTCGCGGCCTCGATCTATTTGGAAGAATTCGCGCCGCAGAACCGGTTTACCGATATTATCGAGGTGAATATCTCGAACCTCGCGGCTGTTCCTTCGATTGTGTTCGGTATTCTGGGCCTGGCCGTATTCATCAACTATATGCATCTGCCGACCTCGGCCCCGCTGGTGGGTGGTCTGGTGCTTACGCTGATGACGCTGCCAACGATCATCATTTCGACCCGAGCTTCACTCAAGGCGGTGCCGCCGTCGATCCGAGACGCCGCGTTGGGGGTAGGGGCCTCGAAAATGCAGGCAGTGTTTCATCATGTGTTGCCACTGGCCGCACCTGGCATCCTGACGGGTACTATTATTGGCCTGGCGCAGGCGCTTGGTGAAACTGCGCCGTTGCTGCTGATCGGGATGGTGGGCTTTATCGCCTCGAACCCGCCGGATGAAATAGTGGACGGTTTTCTGTCTCCGAACTCGGCCATGCCAGCACAGATTTACGAATGGTCCAAGCGCGCCGACCCGGCCTTTTACGAACGCGCATGGGGGGGCATCATTATCCTGCTGCTTTTCCTGGTAACAATGAATGCAATCGCAGTCATCCTGCGCCGTCGCTTTGAACGCCGCTGGTAAATGGGGTCAATTATGAACGATATGACACGAGTGGAGAGAACCGTGGACGCCAAAGACATCAAGATCGCCGCGAACAAGGTTCAGGTTTATTATGGTGAAAATCACGCCATCAAAGACGTCGACGTCAGGATCGAAGACAAGACCGTCACCGCCTTTATCGGCCCCTCGGGTTGCGGAAAATCCACCTTCCTGCGCTGCCTGAACCGGATGAACGACACGATCGACATCTGCCGTGTCGAGGGCGATATCCTGCTGGATGGCGAAGATATCTATGACAAACGCGTCGACCCGGTTCAGCTGCGTGCCAAGGTCGGTATGGTGTTTCAGAAACCGAACCCATTTCCCAAGTCAATCTATGACAATGTGGCCTACGGCCCGCGTATCCACGGACTGGCCAGAAACAAGGCTGAACTGGACGAGATTGTCGAGAAATCACTGCGCCGCGGCGCCATCTGGGATGAGGTCAAAGACCGTCTGGATGCCCCCGGAACCGGCCTGTCCGGCGGTCAGCAACAGCGCCTGTGCATCGCCCGTGCGGTGGCTACGGAACCTGAGGTTCTGCTGATGGACGAGCCGTGCTCGGCCCTTGATCCGATTGCGACTGCGCAGGTCGAGGAACTGATCGACGAATTGCGGTCGCGATACTCGGTGGTGATCGTTACCCACTCGATGCAGCAGGCCGCTCGCGTCAGCCAGAAGACCGCGTTTTTCCATTTGGGCAACCTTGTCGAGTTTGGTGAAACCGGACAGATTTTCACCAACCCCGAAGATCCCCGCACCGAAAGCTACATCACCGGCCGTATCGGCTGAACATAGGTATTCAGAGATGACAGAACAACATATCGCATCCGCCTTCGACCGGGATCTGGAAGCCATTCAGGCGCATATCATGAAAATGGGCGGCCTCGTCGAAGCCGCAATCATGAGCGCGGCACGGTCGCTTGAGTCGCGCGATGTCGAACTCGCGCAAGAGGTGCGTCAGGGCGACAAGGCCATTGATGCGTTGGAAGAGCTGATCAACGAAGAAACGGCGCGTTTGATCGCGCTGCGTGCGCCAACAGCAAGCGATCTTCGTCTGGTCCTATCGGTATTGAAGGTTTCCGCCAACCTGGAACGTATCGGCGACTATTCAAAGAACATAGCCAAACGCACGACGGTCCTGGTCAATACCAGTGAGATCAATGGCAGTGCCGCCGCCTTGCGACGTATGGCACGTGAGGTCGAGCGGATGCTCAGGGACGCTTTGGACGCCTATGTCCAGCGCGACGCTGAGCTGGCGGCGGATGTCATCGAACGTGATGAGGAAGTCGACCAGATGTATAATGGTCTGTTCCGAGAATTCCTGACTTTCATGGCAGAAGACCCACGCAACATCTCATCCTGTATGCACCTACATTTCATCGCCAAGAATATAGAACGTATGGGCGATCATGTGACGGCGATTGCCGAGCAGGTCGTTTATCTGGTGACCGGAGAGCGCCCGACAGAAGCGCGTCCCAAAGCCGATTTTACATCGCAATCCGTCTAGGAGATTTGAGAATGTCCGCTGATCAACCGACCGTTCTGGTTGTCGAGGATGAGCCGGCTCAGCGCGAAGTCCTGGCCTATAATCTCGAGGCAGAAGGTTTTCGCGTATCCAAAGCAGCCAATGGTGAAGAGGCCATGTTGCTGGTCGATGAAGACAGTCCGGACATTATCGTACTGGACTGGATGATGCCCAATCTTAGCGGGATCGAGGTTTGCCGCCGGCTGAAAACCCGCTCCGACACGCGGTCGATTCCAATTATCATGTTGTCGGCCCGGTCGGAAGAAATCGACAAAGTACGAGGTCTGGAAACTGGGGCTGATGACTATGTGGTCAAACCCTATTCGATTGTCGAGCTTATGGCCCGGGTACGCACCCAGTTGCGGCGTGTCCGGCCTGCGACTGTAGGAATTAGGCTGGAATTCGCAGACATCGTTTTGGATTCTGAAACTCATAAGGTCAGCCGCGACAGCAAACCACTAAAGCTTGGCCCAACCGAATTTCGCTTGCTGAGCACATTTATGGAAAAGCCGGGCCGCGTCTGGAGCCGAGAACAGCTATTGGATCGCGTCTGGGGGCGGGATATTTATGTCGATACACGAACGGTCGACGTTCATATCGGCCGCTTACGCAAAGCTCTAACGCAGTATGGTGGAGATGATCCGGTTCGCACTGTTCGCGGTGCGGGATACGCGCTGGGTTGAACGCGTGGGGCGGGCGGCTGCAAGCTATGAGTTTTACTCAAGGGTGGATGCGAAACTCTTACTGTTTTTTGGTGAGCCGACGGGTTAGTTTGCCGCGAAGCTGACAAAGCGGAGACGCACCATGAATGCCCCTGACACCAAGCCGACATTACGCGCCAAAGATGTGCCTGACATGGGCCAGTTCGCCTGGGATGATCCGTTCCGCCTGTCAGACCAGCTAGACGAAGACGAACGTATGATTGCGGCCAGTGCGCAAGCCTATGCGCAGGAAAAGCTTCAGCCGCGGGTGACAGAAGCATTTCAGAACGAAGAAACTGACCCCGAGATTTTTCGTGAAATGGGTGAAATGGGTCTGCTGGGCACTACGATCCCGGAAGAATACGGCGGGCTAGGGGGCGGATATGTCTCTTACGGCCTTGTCGCCCGAGAAGTGGAACGCGTGGATTCGGGCTATCGCTCGATGATGTCTGTACAAAGCTCGTTGGTGATGTATCCGATCTATGCCTATGGCAGCGAGGAGCAGCGCCGGAAATACCTTCCGAAACTGGCCAGCGGCGAATGGATCGGATGTTTTGGTCTGACCGAACCTGATGCGGGCTCTGATCCGGCAGGTATGAAAACGCGTGCGGAAAAGATCGACGGTGGATATCGTCTATCTGGCAGCAAGATGTGGATATCGAACGCCCCGATTGCGGATGTGTTTGTTGTTTGGGCCAAATCTGATGCACATGACGGAAAGATCCGTGGTTTTGTCCTTGAAAAAGGCCTCAAAGGTCTGAGCGCGCCGAAAATCCAGAACAAGCTGAGCCTACGCGCCTCGATCACCGGTGAAATTGTGCTGGAGGGTGTCGAAGTCACCGAGGATGCTTTGCTGCCTCATGTTCAGGGCCTGAAAGGCCCGTTTGGATGTCTTAACCGCGCACGCTACGGAATCAGCTGGGGTGTTATGGGCGCTGCCGAAAGCTGTTGGCATGCGGCGCGCCAATATGGGTTGGACCGGAAACAATTTGACAAGCCATTGGCGCAGACGCAGCTTTTCCAGCGCAAATTGGCGGATATGCAGACAGAAATTGCTCTGGGTCTTCAGGCAAGCCTGCGTGTCGGGCGACTGATGGACAAGGCCGAAGCCGCGCCCGAGATGATATCGATCATTAAGCGCAACAATTGCGGCAAAGCCCTGGATATTTCACGTCATGCGCGAGACATGCACGGCGGCAACGGCATTTCGCTTGAGTTCCAGGTCATCCGACATATGGTGAACCTAGAAACGGTCAACACCTACGAGGGGACGCATGATGTTCACGCGTTGATCCTGGGGCGTGCACAGACGGGATTGCAGGCGTTTTACTAAGTTTCCAGAATTCGTGTAATTGGTATTATGTTAAATTAATGCCAATGCGCTTGGGAAACTTTTCAAATCCTCACAATACCTTACGATCTGTTCCTGACACCTACCACATCATGAGGATCGAATGGAATTGAACGGAAAGATCGTTGTTGTGACCGGTGCCGCTGATGGCATCGGAAAAGGTTTGGCACAGCGATTTGCTCGTGAAGGTGCCACGGTTGTCTGCGCTGATATCAACAAAACCGGCGCAGACGCTGTCGCAAAAGAGATTGGCGGCCATTCATTCCATTGTGATGTTTCGCTTGAGGCTAATACAGCCGAGTTGATCGAAGCTGTAGAAAGCTCGGTCGGCCCTATCGATCTGTATTGTGCAAATGCCGGGATATTGACGATTGGTGGTTTGGAGGTTCCGGATGAAGACTGGGATCGTATCTGGAAAATCAACGTGATGTCCCATGTTTGGACCGCGCGGCATTTGGTGCCCAGAATGCTGGAGCGTGGCGAAGGCTACATCATGACCACGGCGTCTGCTGCGGGATTGCTGAACCAGCCAGGTGCCGCGCCATACGGCGTCACAAAGCACGCAGCAGTTGGGTTTGCTGAATGGTTGTCGCTTACATACGGGCATAAAGGTTTGCGGGTCTCGGTACTTTGCCCACAGGCCGTACGGTCCGATATGACGCGCGGGCACGAAACTTCCGTGGCTTCGATTGACGGAATGTTGGAACCTGAAGATGTTGCCGAGGCTTGCGTAGAGGCAATATCTTCTGAGCAATTTCTGGTACTGCCTCATCCACAGGTTCTGGACTACATTCGCCATAAATCCGGAGATTATGACAGGTGGATTTCAGGAATGCAGAAGTTAAATCAAAAGTTTATCGAAGAAACTTAACTTTTGTTCTGAGGGCGCCTCATCAGGCCTTCCTGGGCGACTGATGCGACCAGAACGCCATCTTCGGAATAGATTGATCCACGGTTGAAGTTGCGCCCTCGCCCGCCCCATGGCGAATCCATGGAATACAGATGCCAATTCTCGAACTTGAGCGGCGCGTGAAACCAAATCGCATGGTCCAGGCTGGCGCCGTTCACCTCACCAGTAAACCAGCTTAGGCCGTGCGGGCGCATTCCCGAGCTCATGAGATACATATCTGAAGCATAGGCCAGCAACAGATGCTGCGTGACCGCATCGGCATTGGCCGCGGCCCCCATCCGGAACCAGATCTGGTTGCGGTCATCCGATTTCTCTGGGTTGAAAGGATCCAGATGGCCGACCTCGCGGACTTCGATCGGGCGCTCGCGTGTTAGTTCTCCGCGAAAGCTGGGCGGTACATTGTCCAGATATTTCTTCTTGAGCTCTGATCGCGATGGGTAGGATTCGGGCGTTTCCATCTCAGGCATGTCGTGCTGATGATCCCAACCTTCGTCCTGAATGTGGAATGAGGCGGACATGTTTAAAATCTGCTTACCATGCTGAATTGCAACCACACGGCGCGTCGTGAACGAACCTCCGTCACGGGCCCTATCAACTTGATATATTACGGGAATGCTTGGGTCGCCCGGGCGGATGAAATAGGCGTGCAGGGAATGACACAGGCGGTTGTCGACGGTGCGATATGCGGCGGCTAGTGCTTGTGCGATGACCTGACCGCCGAAAATTCGCATAGGTGTTTCGCCGCCCGACCCTGTTCCCCGAAACAGGTCCACTTCCAGTCTTTCAACGTCCAGAAGATCCAGAAGAACTTTCTCTGCTTCGGTCATATGCGGTACTCCGATTAATCTTGGCGAATGGGTATCAGCGCGCCGAATGTCATTCAATGATTGACCCGAGGGTGAGCGCCTTCAATTCTGCGCGGGAGGGATAAGAGCTGGATGGTGACAGTTGGGTAAAAAAGATCGCTGTAAATTCGTTCTGACGATCAACCCAAAAGAAGGTCGATGCCATACCACCCCAGCTGAAATCCCCCATGCTGCCCGGAACACAGGTTCTGCCGGGGTTAATGACGACAGCGCCACCAAGGCCAAAGCCCATGCCCTCCATGGGTTGTTCCGCAAAACTCTGCGGTCCCATCGAGGCAATATCGCCGGGTAAGTGGTTGTGAAGCATGAATTCTACAGTTTTTGGTGCAAGAATCTGTTGATCACCGAACCTCCCGCGATTTCGGAGCATCTCTGAAAATCTAGCAAAGTCATCAATGGTTGAAACCAACCCTCCGCCCCCAGAGTACATTGTTGCCGATTCAAAGGGCGATGCTTCGGCATTGTCGACCAGACGCAATGTCTGCTCACCCGTACGGGCTTCGTTTAGCGCCATCGCATTGCCCGCCAAAGGCGTATAGAGCGAGGCAAACCGATCCCCTGCTCCCGCCGGAACCCCGAACCCGGTCTGGGACATGCCAAGAGGTTTGAAAATCTCTTCCGCAAGGAATTGCTCCAGAGATTGGCCGGAAATAACTTCTATCACGCGACCAATAACGTCTATCCCCACCGAATATTCCCATCGCGTTCCCGGCTGAAAGGCGAAAGGTAAAGTGGACAGCAAAGATACTCTTTCGGCCAAAGACCCTTCTTTAGGGCCAAAAACAAGATCAAGTTCGTCCATTGCCGCAGCCAGGATGCCGGGGTTGAAAGGATAGCTTAGGCCACTTGTATGGGTCAGCAGCTGATGAAGCGTTGGTGCAGGTGCAGGTTCGGTCTGATCCAACCTTGTGGCGCCGGGTACCAGCGCCTGTGTTGCGGTGAAATCAGATATATATTCAGACACTTGAGCGCCGAGGTGAACCTCACCTCGTTCGACAAGGATCATCAGGGCCGCAGTGGTTATCGGCTTGGTCATCGAATAGATGCGAACGAGGGTATCCCGCTCGAATGGCAGATTGTTCTCAACGCTTCTAAGCCCGCAGGAATGAAACAGAACCTCCCTGCCCTGATGCATCATCAAGAATGAGCTTCCGGCATATTTGCGATCATCCACATAGGATTGCATCCAATCGCAAATACGATCTAGCCGGGCTTGTTCGAACTTCATCTGTGTGTGCTCAACTTTGAGAAATTAACGTATCTTTCCCAAATATTGCGGGGTTAAGCGGAAAAAGGACAGCTAAATCACCTCAATCCAACGATGTCCCTGTACGCCAAAAGGGTTTTGCCTGCTAATGTGGTCGCAGATAGATTCGTGTCCGGTTCGACTCTCGCCTGATGGAGGAGAAATATGCCGCAACATATAGAATTTGTTTATGATTTTTGCAGTCCGAACGCCTTCCTGGCGCAGAAGATGATATCTGATATCGCCGCAAAGCACGAAGTCGGTGTTACATATGTTCCGGTTCTGCTGGCCACTGTTTTCAAAGCCACCAATAACCAAAGCCCGTTTAAGGCTTTTTCAGAGAACCGGCAGAAGACGGCCTATTTGACCCGCGATCTCCATCGCTTTGCGCGTCACCGTGGGTTGAGCTTTCATATGAGCCCACATTTCCCGGTGAACACCAAATTCGCCATGCGCGGGGCTTTGTTAGCATCCGGTAAATCATGGGAAAACAGATATATAGCGTCTATATTTGATGCTATTTGGGTGCACGGCCAAAAAGTGGATGATCTGGGTGTCCTTTGCGACATTCTTCAGGATAACGGCTTGCCTATACGAAAACTGCGCGAGGCCATGACCAATCTGAACGTAAAGCAAAACCTGAAAAACCAAACCAAGGCTATGGTCAAGCGAGGTGTTTTCGGTGTCCCCAGCATGTTTGTAGATACTGAGATGTTCTTTGGCAAAAACAGCCTGGCCAACCTTGAGCTTGAATTGTCGAAATTTCATACGCCCTAGGTGGTTTCACCCTCGGCCCAATGCAGTCAGCCCTCGTTGTGCAAACTTAGGAACGTAACTACCAAAAATATGAGCTCTTTTCGGATCAGAGGCGTTACCGTCAAGCGCCCGCTTATAAACACCCTGCAAGATCGCGGCCATTCGGAAGAAATTGAACGCCAGATAGAACCCAAAGTTATCAATTCCGGGCAGGTCGCGGCGCTCGCAGTATTGATCAATGAAAGCCTGATCGGATGGCAGGCCGAGCGAGGACCGGTCTATACCAGCCAGACCCCGCCCCTCTTTTCCAGGTGGCATCTGCCATTGCATGATAACGGCTGCGAGATCGGCAAAGGGATGCCCGATTGTCGACAATTCCCAATCCAGTACGCCCAGACAGCGGGTGCCCTGCTTTTCGAACATCAGATTGTCGATGCGGTAATCACCGTGAACCAGCGTTCTCTGACCATCATCCTTGGGGGTTGCGTTGGTCAAAGCCTCGATCAAGGCATCCATATCCGGAATCTGAGTGGTTTCGGACGCCCGAAATTGTTTCGTCCACCGCCCGATCTGACGCTCAAAATAGCTTCCCGGCGGGCCATAGTCGGACAGACCAACAGAATCGATGTCGACCTTATGCAGCGCCGCCAGAACGCGGTTCATCTCGTCGATAATTGCCGTGCGGGTTTCGGTTCTTTCACCAAGCATTGTGGGTTCAAGAAAAGTCCTGCCATCGAAATGCTCCATCACATAAAACGCCGACCCGATGACGTCATCATCCTCGCAAAGCAGCAGCATTTTGGGTACAGGCACATCGCTGTCGGCCAGAGCACTTTGAACCCTGAACTCGCGGTCAACGGCATGGGCGGATTTTAGCAACACGCCCGGCGGCTTGCGGCGCAGGACATAGGAATTCTCAGGCGTTTTTAACTCAAAAGTTGGGTTTGATTGGCCAACCTCGAATTTTTTCGCCTCCAACGGACCCCGATACCCTTTGAGATGCGTGCCGAGATAGGCATCGACGCGTTTCAGATCCAGAATTGCGCTGTCCATTTTGTGGCTCCCTTTGGCCGATGCTTCAGAGTGCTTCAGCAAAGATGTTGCCGGCGGTGACAACATTGATCCCGCCCGAAACCGGGATCACCGCGCCGGTGACATAGCTGCCACCCAGACCGCACAGGAACAGCATACAGCCTGCGATATCCTCGTCACGTCCAACGCGACCCAAGGGTACGGATTTGCCGACTTTTTTGCGCGTCCCTTCGTCAGATGTGGCAAAGGCCGTCATCCGAGAGACAAAGGGTCCAGGCGCCAGCGCATTGACGGTGATGTGATGCGGAGCAAGTTCTTTGGCCATGATTTTGGTCAGATGCAGCACAGCCGCCTTTGAGGCAGAGTAGCTATACGCACCGTCGCCCATAGGAACTTCGCCCATAACCGATCCAACATTGACGACGCGGGATGGATCTTCGGCAGTCCCGGAAGACATCAGAATCGGCAACAGTTTTTGGGTCAGTTCGAAGATTCCTGTCACATTGATCGACATGACTTTTTCCCAGGCTTCGTAGGGAAACTGACCCATCGGTGCGCCCCAGGAAACACCGGCATTGTTCATGAGGATATCCAGCCGGTCCGTGCGCTTGAGCACTTCGGCCACCAGATTGTCGACACCCTCTTTTGATCCGACATCACCGGCAAACCCTTCGGCGGTTCCTATGGCGTCCAGTGCGTTCAATTCGGCCGCGACCGCCTCGCACGCGTCACCTTTACGAGATGCCAACAGTACACGTGCACCCGCCCGGACCAGCGCCTCGGCTGCCATTCGGCCAATTCCGGTGGCCCCACCCGTGACCAGAGCGGTTTTGCCCTGCAATGAGAAAAGAGTTTCGGGGGTCATGACCTGCTCCTCGGTTTTTGATTTTGGCAAACTGTCTCATTTGTCGGTCAAGGGTAACGCCTAACCCGGTTGTGCTGGGTGGTTTCTTGACAACTCAGAACAGTACGCCAAAAGTTCCTCCTTACCGAATAACAGGGACATTAGCGTAAACATGCAAGCCTTACTCAGCGTCGCTCCGGGCGGACCGGAGACATTGGAACTGACCACCCTGCCCGATCCGTCGCCGGGCATGGGCGAATTGCTTGTTCGCGTGCGGGCCGCAGGCGTTAATTTCCCGGATACACTGATGATACGCGACCTGTATCAGATAAAGCCACCAAGACCGTTTGCCCCCGGAGGTGAAATCGCTGGCGAGGTTATCGGGCTGGGCGAAGGTGTTTCGGGCTTTAACGTTGGCGACCGTGTGCTGGCCCTGACCGGACACGGAGGTTTTGCCACACATCTGGCGGTCAAAGCGGCGACAGCTGTTAAATTCCCGAGCTCAATGCCATTTGAGGACGCGGCGAGCTTTATCTTCACCTTTGGCACCTCATATCACGCCCTAAAGGACCGCGCTGCGCTGCAACAAGGGGAAACGGTCCTGATTCTGGGTGCAGCGGGCGGAGTTGGTACGGCTGCGATTGAGCTAGCCAATGCCATGGGGGCTCGGGTTATTGCGGCAGTCTCATCGCAGGACAAAGCAGATTTCTGTCGTCAGATCGGGGCGGACGAAACGATCATTTACGCGCGCGACATGGACAAACAGGCGCAAAAGGCCTTTGGATCGGACATCAAGGCCTTAGCCGGTAGTCAGGGCGTTGATGTCGTCTACGATGCCGTTGGCGGTGCCTATTCAGAGCCAGCGCTGCGCAGCTTGGGGTGGAAGGGGCGATTCCTGGTCGTCGGTTTCCCAGCCGGAATCCCTCAGATACCATTGAACCTCCCTCTGCTTAAGGGTTGTCAAATTGTCGGTGTTTTCTGGGGCGCCTCGGTGTTTCGCGACCCGAAAGGACATGGCAAAAACATGGAAGATTTGTTCGGGTTATACGCCAAAGGGCAGATCAAACCACAGATCAGTGCGCAAATCCCTCTGGATCAAGCCCAAAAGGCGCTAGACCTTCTGGCCAGCCGAAAGGCCCTTGGGAAAATTGTCGTGACCATGGCATAGCCAGCCAATATCTGAAACTTCAGCCTCGTGTCCTATAGGCCGCGGTTCTGACGCATGATCCAGGTTCGGTGGACATCTCTACCTGTTCACGTTTAAGAACCTTGTTATGGGGACAGTATAACAATGCATAAAGCTCTTATTCTGAATGGTCCGAACCTCAATCTGCTGGGCACGCGACAGCCCGAGGTTTACGGAAGCACAACGCTGCAAATGGTCGAGGATATGTGCCTCGAACACGGTAAGTCTATCGGGATGGAAGTGATTCATTTCCAATCCAACCACGAAGGCGCGTTGATTGATGCCATTCATGCCGCCAAAGGTGTGCAGGACGGCATTGTTTTGAACGCAGGTGCCTATACGCACAGCTCGATTGCCCTGATGGACGCAATCGCCTCGGTTGAGCTGCCGGTCATCGAGGTTCATTTGTCCAATATCCACGCGCGTGAGGAGTTTCGACACCGATCCTATATCTCACGTGTGGCAGTAGGCATGATTTGCGGATTGGGTCCGCAGGGATATGTGCTGGCGCTGGATGCGTTGCGGTCCCATTTACAGGGTGAATGATCGCTATGAAGCTTTCTGAGTATCTGAATTTCCTCAGCTATACCAAAACCCTGGAAGAGCTCTGGGATGCCCATTGCCGGCAAATGGCAGAATATGGGTTCGATCGTTTGCTGTACGGATATACGCGATATCGCACCGAAACGTCGCTGGGGGATCCCGAGGATTTTGTAATCCTGACCAATCACAGCAAAGATTACCTGGATGGGTTTCTGGGAGGCGGGTTGTATTTCCATGCTCCGATGCTGAAATGGGCTTTGCATAATGAAGGGGCCGCAAGCTGGAGGATCGCCCAGGATCTGATGACTGATGGCACCCTGACCGCAAAAGAGCGAGACGTCATCGAGTTCAACAAAACCAAAGGTGTCGTCGCCGGCTATACGGTCAGTTTCGACTCGGTTTCGGTTCGGTCGAAAGGGGCAATTTCGCTTTCAGCGCATGGATCGCGTACACAAGACGATGTGGACGCTGTCTGGGAGGAATTTGGCCAGGATATTCTTCTGATGAACAACGTTGCTCATCTGAAAATCCTCACCCTGCCCTATAACGCACCAAATCGCGCCCTGACAAAACGTCAGCGTGAGGCGCTTGAGTGGGTCGGCGACGGCAAAACAACTCAGGACATTGCGATACTGATGGGGCTGACTTCGGCCACTGTCGAAAAGCATCTGCGTCTGGCGCGCGAGGCCCTCGTGGTCGAGACAACGGCGCAGGCAGTTTTGAAAGCATCTCTTCAAAATCAGATGTTCATCGTTGGGGTTTGACTCAGGGAGTGACGCGAATATGCGTCAATTTACCTAGGGTAAGGAAAACATGACTTTCCGAATCTAACGCTAAAGTTGCAAAGTGGTATTGTTCCGTGAGTGGTGGCTTTAGCCTGGGAACATTTGGTCGGATCTTTGCAATAACAAAGCTCTCCGATCGCTCTGACAATAGGGCGCCTATTTGTCCGCGTCTCTTTGTCGGAATTTTGGGGGGCCTCGTCCATCCCCATCTTTGCGGGGCCCCTCATTTAAACTAGGTTTAACTTGTGGACGCTTTCGGCGTCCTTTTTCGTTTCTTGGCATCATTTCTACACTAAGGGCAAAGAAAAACCGGATACGCATGGCGTACCCGGTTTCTCAGATTGATACAGGCCCTGTTCAGGGCCTGTGATGCTTAGCCCTGAACTGCTTTTGCAACTTCAGCGGCAAAGTCTTCTTTTTCGACAACGATGCCTTCGCCAACTTCCAGACGCACGAATCCGGTGACGGTCGCGCCTGCTTCTTTGGCAGCGGCCTCAACGGTCAGGTCAGGGTTTACAACGAACTGCTGGTTCAACAGGGTCGATTCAGCGACGAACTTCTTCATGCGACCAACGATCATCTTTTCGATGACCTGCTCCGGCTTGCCGGATTCGCGCGCGATGTCCATCTGGACCTGCTTTTCTTTCTCGACGATCGCCGGGTCCATGTCTGCCTCGGACAGAGCTGCCGGGTTCACAGCCGCGATATGCATCGCAATCTGCTTGCCGATGGCTTCGTCACCGCCGGTCAGAGCGACCAGAACGCCGATCTTGCCCATGCCGTTAGTGGCTGCGTTATGGACGTAAGATACAACAGTGTCGCCCGACAGTTTGGACATACGGCGCACCGACATGTTCTCACCGATGGTGGCGATCTTGTCGGTCAGCGTTTCCGCAACTGTTTTGCCACCCAGATCAGCTGCCAGCAGAGCTTCGACATTGTCGACGCCTTCTGCGGCATATGCGATTTTACCAACCATTTCCTGGAATTCGGCGTTTTTCCCGACGAAGTCGGTTTCCGAGTTCACTTCAACTGCAACACCATTGTTGCCGTTTACGTGAACGGCAACCAGACCTTCCGCCGCGGTACGACCCGATTTCTTGGCCGCTTTGGCCAAGCCTTTGGTGCGCAGCCAATCAACGGCTTCGTCCATGTTGCCGCCGGTTTCGGTCAGCGCTTTTTTCGCGTCCATCATGCCTGCGCCAGTGGTGTCGCGCAGTTCTTTTACCATTGCTGCTGTGATTGCCATCTTTTGGCTCTCCTCAATTCAAACGGAATTGGGGCAGGTCATACCCTGCCCCAGATGTCATTTACGTGACGGGCAGCTTACGCTTCGGCAGGTGTTTCTGCTGCTGCGGGTGCTTCTTCCGCAACGACTTCTTCAACCGGTGCTTCTTCGAATGCGCCAAGATCAACGCCTGCTGCACCCATCTGAGCGGTCATGCCGTCCAGAGCGGCACGTGCTGCTAGATCGCAGTACAGCGAGATCGCGCGGGCTGCGTCATCGTTGCCAGGGATGATGTAATCCACACCATCGGGCGAGCAGTTGGTGTCGACAACTGCCACGACCGGGATACCCAGCTTGTTGGCTTCGGCGATGGCCAGTGCTTCTTTTTTGACGTCGATGACGAACAGCAGGTCCGGGACGCCACCCATTTCGCGGATACCGCCCAACGAAGCCTGCAGTTTGCCTTGGTCACGTTCCATGCCCAGACGCTCTTTCTTGGTCAGGCCTTCGGCGCCCGATTCCATGGCTTCGTCAATCTGGTTCAGACGGTTGATCGACTGGGAAACGGTTTTCCAGTTGGTCAGGGTGCCGCCCAGCCAGCGGTGGTTCATGTAGTACTGGGCTGACTTTTCAGCTGCTTCGGCGATTGGGCCTGCGGCCTGACGCTTGGTGCCTACGAACAGAATGCGGCCGCCCTTGGCAACAGTGTCACGAACAGCCTGCAGAGCCTGGTCCAGCATCGGAACGGTCTGGGTCAGGTCCATGATGTGGATGCCATTGCGCGAGCCGTAGATAAACGGGCCCATGCGGGGATTCCAACGCTGCGTCTGGTGACCAAAGTGAACGCCAGCTTCCAACAACTGACGCATGGAGAACTCGGGAAGAGCCATGCTTTATTTCCTTTTTCCGGTTTACGCCTCGGCGGGGGTGAAAGAAGCGGATGCTCCAACCGGCGGGCCAGATAAGGATGTCTCCCCTATAAAGCCCAAACCCCGCCTGCGGGTTTGAATGGCGCGCGTATACGGCAGGTATTCAGGCAGTGCAAGGGCCAATCGCTCTATTTTTCAAGCCGCGCAATACTGTGCGCCTGACGCACGGTATCTTCGCAATAGGCGGCCAGGACCTTTCGGTTCTCAAAGTCGCTGACCTTGGCTGGCGAATGATAAATTAGCTCTACGCCACCTTGGCGACGTGCTCCCAAAGTCTTTAACAGATGCGGTGCAAAATCCATGTCACCCCACCAGCCATAAAACCGGTCAGGCTCACCCTTAGGTGCATGGTAAACGACCGACACCGGTTGAACATACATGAAATCGCGTAGATCTTCAGTGAAGAATGCCGCAAAAAGGGTTGTTTTGAATGGTAAAATCCGTAGACCGTCGGTCGACGTACCCTCTGGAAAAAACAGCAGCTTGTGACCGGCTGTCAGGCGCTCCTGAAACAGAAGTGTCTGTTCGCGTGCCTTCTTGCGGTCGCGCTCGATGAAAACAGTACCTGTCGCTCGCGCCAGCCAGCCTATACCGGGCCATTTGGCTACCTCGGCCTTCGAGACAAAATAGATCCTCTTACGGGCATTCAGCGCAAAAATATCAAGCCACGAGGAATGGTTCGCAACAACCGCACCACGCTGGGTCATAAGCTCTCCGGTTGTAAGGTAGCTAATCCCGAGAATCCGGAACGCATTACGGCATACGAACTGCGTGATGAAGGGCGTGACCGGACGGTGAACCCCATAGAGCGGGCGCTCGATCATGCGAAGGATCAGCAGGACAATCAGCCCGCTGAATACAAATACAGCAAGTGGTAAACCCCGAAGGAAGACCAATAGCCATCCGCAGACCCCCAGATTGATTGGGTCAGGTGCGTCTTCACTGTGCCATGAGGCGTCACTCATCACGTTACGCTCCGCCATAGATGCGCCGTTGTCGCTCATTCATCCGCGCCGTGTCGAGGATAAGGCAAACATCGGTGGTATTGAACATATGGTCGATAAAGGCACCCTCGCCCACAAACCCGCCGAGACGCAGGTATGCTTTTATCAGTGCTGGAACCTGCACCATCGCTGCGCGCCGATCCAGTTTATCGCTATCCAGCATATCCATGGGCTGGAACACTTCGGGCTGAGCCCGAACCCGAAGGTCCGGAGGCGCAAGGTGATTGTGATGTAACATGGACAAAGGCTGAGCCAGAGCTTGAGGATCGGTGCCGTGGAAACTGGCGACGCCAAACAAGACCTCGATCTCGCGCTCGGCGACATAGGCGGCCAAGCCATTCCACAGGTGATACATTGCAGTGCCGCCGCGATAATCGGGATGTAGACATGAACGTCCCAACTCCAACAGCTTGCGTCCGCCTTGTTTCAAGATGGAAAGATCGTATTCATCTTCGGAATAGAACTGTCCGATTTCAGAAGCACGATCACCTGGTAACAGCCTGTAAACGCCAACAACTTTGCCAGATTGATCGTCAATCGCCAACATATGATCGAAATAGGGATCGAACCTGTCGCGCTCCAGCCCGGCATTGTGGTCGACCATTTCCCCACCGCCGCCCAGTTCACGTATGAACACGTCATAGCGTAACCGCTGTGCAGCCCGCAATTCGGTGTCATTTTCGGCGAGTTTGACGGTGAAAGAAGGGCCTGCGTCCGGCATCAGAGGTTCCGTATTGTTTCCGCGCTGATACCGCAGGTTTCAGGGGAATGGCAACATAGAGCGCTTCGATCAAACGTTAACCTTTCTTAAACCAGTTTCACGGATCAAAGACCGGCATCAGGGCGATGCGTGTCCCGTCGATTACCACTTTTCCCTGCTCGCGGAAGTTTACGGTGATCTTACCTGCGATGTTGGATTGTACCTGTCCAACGCCCCAATCGGGGAAATCGGGGTGGCGGACATACATGCCCGGTGCAAGAATGGCATTCAGATCTGTCATCAAGGGGCTCCGGTCCGGTGGCAGATACAGCAGGAGGTACGCATGAGCGACTCGGACGTCAACCTGGCCGAACTGATCGGCTCGCGGATCTGCCACGATCTGATCAGCCCGATCGGGGCGATCACCAACGGCTTGGAGCTGCTTGAAATGGTTGGCGCGGTGCAAGGCCCCGAGATGGAACTGATCGCGGGAAGTGTCGGCAGCGCCGGCGCACGCATCCGCTTTTTCAGGGTCGCTTTTGGGTCGGCCAGCCATCATCCCCTTGGGCGGGCCGAGGTTTTAGAGCTGTTGAATGATGTCGAACGCGCAGGTCGTGTTCGTGTCAACTGGAACCTGACCGAAGCGGTGCCGCGTAATCAGGTGAAACTGGCCTTTCTGGCGTTGATGTGCTGCGAAAGCGCGATGCCATTTGGCGGGGATGTAACGATCGTAAACGATGGGAAGAACTGGTCTGTGACAGGGACCGCGGACAAAATGAAGCTGGAAGCCGAGCTATGGAAGAACCTGCCCAGCGGACGGTTTACCAACAAGGTCACCCCTGCGCAGGTTCAATTTGCGCTGCTGCCTGAATCCGCATCGTCGATTGGACGGCGGGTCGCGACCGATACGGCCTCAACCCGCGTCGAAATCCGGTTTTAAGACCGAACAGTCCCTGAACCGCGCACCAGATACTGAAAACTGGTCAGTTGAGCCGCACCTACGGGGCCGCGCGCGTGCATCTTTCCGGTGGCGATGCCGATCTCGGCCCCCATGCCAAACTCACCGCCATCGGCGAATTGGGTTGAGGCGTTATGCATCAGGATCGCGCTATCAAGCCGTTCAAAGAAACGGGCAGCTGCAGCGGGATCCTCGGTCATGATGCAATCGGTATGGTTCGACCCAAACCTGCGGATATGAGCAATGGCGGCGTCGATATCAGTCACCGGCTTGGCCGCGATGATACTATCCAGAAACTCTTTGCCCCAATCATCAGAAGTGGCCGCGATAGTGCCATCAACGGCCAAAGTACCTTCGGCGTGTACTTCGACACCTGCGGCCAGAAGCGCCGATATGACATCCCGTCCCAGCGTTTCAGCGATATCCTGATGGATCAGCAGACATTCGGCAGCACCGCAGATTCCGGTACGACGGGTTTTGGCGTTTAAAACCACATCGAGCGTCTTTTGGGGGTCAGCGGCCTTGTCGATATAGATATGCACAATGCCTTCCAGATGGGCAAACACGGGCACGCGGGCCTCGCGCTGGACTAGCCCGACCAGCCCTTTGCCCCCACGGGGAACGATCACGTCGACATAATCGGTCATGGTCAGTAGTTCCTGAACCGCCGCCCGGTCGCGGGTTGGGATAAGCTGAACGGCATCCTCGGGCAGGTTCGCCGATTTCAAGCCCTGAACCAAACACGCGTGGATGGCTGACGAGGAATGAAAGCCTTCTGATCCACCGCGCAGGATGACCGCGTTCCCGGACTTCAGGCACAACGCTCCCGCATCCGCCGTAACATTTGGGCGGCTCTCATAAATCACGCCGATAACCCCCAAAGGTGTCCGCACACGCTGGATGTTCAACCCCGAGGGCATGTCCCATTCGGTCAGAACCTCACCAACAGGATCGGCCTGCTCTGCAACGGCGCGCAGCCCGTCGACCATGCCCTGAATGCGGGTCTCATCCAGCATCAGGCGATCCATCATCGCCGGGCTCAACCCTTTGTCGCGCCCGAATTCCATATCTTTCTTATTGGCCGCAATGATCTGTTCACGATTGGCCCAAACAGCCTCGGCGGCCCCAATCAGGGCAGCATGTTTACGCTCGGCGCTTGCAAATGCCAGCTCGGCAGCGGCGGCCTTGGCGCGTTTCCCAAGATCGGTCATCAGGTCGGGGATGCTGTCGAAATCCTTCATCTCAGGTGCCTTTCAGTCAATTTGTCAAACAGCCAGATCATCGCGGTGGATCAACACCGCGCGGCCAGGATAGCCTAGAGTGGCTTCGATTTCGGTCGATTTGCGCCCCTTGATAGCGTCTGCTTCTTGTGCGGTATAGCGGCTGAGCCCCTGCGCAAGCCGTCGCGCCTGTTGGTCCATGATCGAAACAGGATCACCGCGCCCGAAATCTCCGGATACTTCGACTATTCCTGCTGGCAAAAGGCTTTTGCCATTGCTCAGCGCCCGCGCGGCCCCCGCGTCCACAACGATCTCACCTCGGGGTTTCATCGCGGAAATCCAGCGTTTGCGGGCGGCATGCGGGTCAACTGTCGCTGTGAACCATGTGCAGTTCGCGCCGTTTTCAAGCGTTTTCAACGGGTTCAGAGGGGATCCTTCGGTGATCGCCATATCGCAACCAGCAGCCGTGGCCATTTTTCCCGCCAACAGTTTGGTCTTCATCCCGCCCTTTGATAGGCCGGAACCGGCATCACCCGCCATCGCCTCAATCTCGGGCGTGATGTTTTCGATGACGTCATACCGCCTGGCAGAGGCATCCTCATTTGGATTGGCCGAGTAGAAGCCATCAACATCCGACAGCAGGATCAGCTGATCAGCGCCAACAGTGACGGCGATCTGAGCGGCCAGACGATCATTGTCGCCATATCGGATCTCATCCGTTGCCACTGTATCGTTTTCGTTGACAATCGGAACGACTCCAAGCCCCAGCAGCGTTTCCAAGGTGGCGCGTGAATTCAGATAGCGGCGACGATCCGCGCTATCCTCCAGCGTGACGAGCACTTGTGCAGTGGTAATGTTGTGAGGCGTCAGCGCTTCTTCATAGGCGCGGGCCAGCCGGATTTGCCCGACAGCGGCGGCGGCTTGAGACTGTTCCAACGGAAGCGTGGCCAGGGGCAGACCCAAAACGCCACGCCCCAATGCGATTGACCCCGATGAGACCAGAATGACGTCGGTCCCCTGCCCCTTTAGCCATGCGACGTCCTGAGCAAGCGAATGTAACCAATCAGATCGCAGCAACCCTGTGTTCCGATCCACCAGCAAGGCGGATCCGATCTTGACCACGAGGCGTTTGGCTGCGGTCAGGGTTGCCAAGGCAGTTCCTCCTCGGCGGGTTTCTGGCGCACGCGGTCATCGTCTATCCGACCGCGCAAAGCCCGCAGGACGTCGGTTACACCCAGATGCGCCACACCAGACATGGCCATTATGGGGCCTCCGACGGCCTCTTCAAGCTCGGCCTTGGCCAGTTCACGTTCCTCGTCATCCAGGGCGTCGACCTTGTTCAAGACGGTGATGCGAGGCTTATCGGCCAACTCACCACCATAGGCTTCAAGCTCGTGAATGATCGTGCGATAGTCTTCGGCCACACTTTCCGAGGTGCCATCAACTAAATGCAGCAATACCGCGCAGCGTTCGACATGGCCCAGAAAACGGTCTCCGATGCCACGTCCTTCATGTGCGCCCTCGATCAGACCGGGGATGTCAGCCACCACGAATTCCACATTGTCGACACCCACAACGCCCAAATTGGGGTGCAAGGTGGTAAAAGGGTAATCGGCAATTTTGGGGCGTGCGTTCGATGTCGCAGCAAGAAAGGTCGATTTGCCAGCATTAGGCATCCCCAACAGGCCGACATCGGCAATCAGTTTCAGGCGCAGCCAGATCGTGCGGTCGATACCTGCCTGACCCGGATTAGCCCGACGAGGGGCCTGATTGGTGGCCGATTTGAAGTGCAGGTTGCCAAAACCGCCATTGCCGCCCTTGGCCAGAAGGACCCTTTGGCCCACCTCTGTCAGATCGCAGATGACGGTTTCTTCGTCTTCGTCCAGGATCTCAGTGCCGACCGGGACGCGCAGAATGATGTCATCACCATCTTTTCCGGTGCGCTGCTGCCCTCGGCCAGGCTGACCGTTCTTGGCAAAGAAATGCTGCTGGTAGCGAAAGTCGATCAGGGTATTCAACCCATCCACAACTTCGACCCAGACAGAGCCACCTTTACCGCCGTCCCCGCCATCGGGACCGCCGTATTCAATGTACTTTTCGCGCCGAAAACTGACGCAGCCGCCACCGCCGGCCCCGGACCGGATGTAGACCTTTGCAAGATCGAGAAATTTCATGACTGTCCCCTACTGCAAAGGCCCCACCGGCCACAAGTCAGAGTTTTTTACTGTATGTCCAAGTGGGCACGTTCGCATCACGCGCCACTGAATAGATTTCGGCATCACCCAGGTATTCGAAACCACAATGCGTCAGCACCCTGGCTGAGGCTGGATTGTCCTGAAATACGCTTGCGAACATCGACGTGTTTTCAAGCGGATTGGCGACAACCAGTGCTTCGACCGCCAGAGATGCGATCCCGGTGTTCCAATAGACAGGAGCCACCCAATAGCCGACCTCGGATTGGTTGCGATCCAGGCGTTCCAGAGAGATTAGGCCTATCAGCTCCGGACCGCCATCCTTGGTCGCGTCCATCGCCCAGACATCCTCGCTGCGGTCTTCGGCCATGGACCGGGTCACAAAGGCCTCAACCGCGCCGGGCGGCAAAGGATGCGCAATCCTTGTCGTCATACGCGCAACCCGCTCATCTCCGGCATAATGTTCGATGAGACCCAGATCCGACCGGCGCAGAGGGCGCAGATCGAACCGCTCGGTTTCTATGACCGGCTGGTTTATGATCGTCTCAAGTTTCATAGGTGCGTTCCTCCTCCGAACAACACAAAAAGTACAGACGCAACAGTGAGACCTGCTAACGTCCACATCAGATATTTTTCCATCGGCCGACCTTCAACCGCGTGGGCAATTCTATCCCCGGCAAATGTCCAGATTGGGTGAAGAATCACCTGACAAATCAACAAACAAGCCGCGATTGCGAGCGTTGCCTCAAAAGTTGGTGTTCCGATGGCGACAAACCCCGTGAACCCCGCAACGATCATGGCCCAGGCCTTGGGATTGAGCGGATGAACAATCAATCCAGCCAGAAACCCTGGCGCTGCGCCATCAGCCTCTTGCCGGGACAGCCGCGTGTTGGCGATCTTCCAGGCCAGCCACATGATATAGGCCGCCGAGGCGTATTTCAGAACAGCAAACACCGCCGGCGCCTGATCCGCCAATTGCAGCAACCCAAAGCCCACCGGCCAGATGATTAGCTGCTTGCCCAGAATGACGCCGCCCACAAAAGGCAGCGCTGCCCGAAACCCGTAACGCGCACCGGTTCCCAGCAGGACCATATTGGCCGGTCCCGGCGTGCCGACCTGACTGGCGGCAAAGATCAGGAAACTGGTGGTTGCGACTGTCATCGGACTGTTTGATCGAACCTGCGTTAAAACGAGAAAAGGGACCGGCATTTTCTGCCGGTCCCCCAAGAATTTTCAAACCTTATGGGTTTCGGCTTACTCTGCGGCCTCCGCCACTGGCAGGACCGAAATAAAGGTGCGGTTTTTGAGGCCTTTGTGGAACTTCACAGCGCCATCAACAGTTGCAAAGATGGTGTGATCTTTGCCAATGCCTACGCCTTCGCCCGGCCAGAACTTGGTGCCGCGCTGACGCACGATGATGTTGCCTGAAATGGCGGCCTGGCCACCATATAGTTTCACGCCAAGGCGGCGACCAGCTGAGTCGCGACCGTTACGGGAGGAACCGCCAGCTTTTTTATGTGCCATTCTCTCTCTCCTTAGCCTTTAGCAAGCTCTTTGGCCTGCTCAACCCATTCGGGTTTCACTTTGACCGTTTCGATAGCAGCAATCTGCTCGTCCGACAAGGCGGCCAGAGCGGCAAAGCTCTCGATACCGGCCTCGTTCAGCTTTTTGGCAGCGGCAGGGCCGACACCGTTCAGCGCGGTCAGATCGTCTGCAGCAGCAACAGCGGCGGGTGCCTCTGCTTTGGCTTCTGCTTTCTTGGCGGGCTTTTTCGCTGCGGGTGCAGCTTCACCAGCCGGCGCGGAACCGGTTGCAGCTTTGATGCCCGACTTGTCAGCGCCCGACGACAGGATGTCGGTGATCTTGACCAGGGTCAGCTTCTGACGGTGGCCAACGGTACGCTTCGAGCTGTGCTTACGACGGCGCTTGACGAAGTTGATGACCTTGTCACCCTTGATCTGTTCGATCACGTCGGCCTGAACGGCTGCACCATCTACAAACGGTGCACCAACAACCGGAGCGTCACCGCCCAGCATCAGAACATCGTTGAATTGAACTTTTTCACCTGCGTCGGCAGCCAATTTTTCAACGCGGAGGATATCACCCGCCTGAACCTTGTACTGCTTGCCGCCAGTCTTGAGGACCGCAAACATGCGTCTTTCCTTTGTCTAACCCGCGTTCTGTGGTCCCCTTGCGGGAGTTTTCGGCCTCAGCCACCTCGAACAGCGCGCCCTTTTCGGGCTGTGTGAATGACCCATGGATCAGCCCCTTGGGTCAACAATAACGATACCCGGCGCGGAGATTCCGGCCGGGATGGGCGCTTATCCAAAGATTGCAGGGGAAAGTCAACATGAAATGGCGACTAAAGATCAGAGCCCTGTAAGACAGCCGCTACCGCCTTTCCCAGATCGTAATAGATCTGATCATACATACTGTCGAAGCTCTCGAACAGTGAGCTGTTCAGCGCTTGCCCTGTATCCGTTCGAGAAAACGCGATGTTCTTGCGCATCTGGGCGTTGCTCAGAGGGTTATAGGCCATCAACAGAAAGGAATACAGCCAGGTTTCTGTCTCTTGCTCGATCCCGTCCTTTTGCAGCAGAAGGTTGTCCAGAAGGTCGCTGTCATCGAGAACCTGGCCGTCATTTATCCCCCTGAAAAAGTTGTAATCCGCGCTCAAAGCGCTCCGCACGTTCTGTTTGATCAGGTCGTTGGCCAGTATGTACTCTTCGACCAGTTTGAACTGCATGCTGTCTTTGGTGTTTTCGAAATAGGCCTGTTTTGCCAAGTCTTCGATTGCCGGATCAACAAATGCAAGCCGTGCGGAATTCTCAAGGGAAACGATGGTCTGGCCAAGATCGCTTTCAAAAAAGGCGATGGCGCGTTCCAAATGCACTTCATCCAGGCTTTGCCGGAATCCCTGGACCAACTGATCATACATCCAATCGGGATCATAAATCGCCTCGACCCGAGTTTCGAACAGAGCGCCACCGTTGCCATCCAACAAAGTGGCGTCCATCTCTTGGCTCATCTTTCCGCCTTCGGACAGGAGGATTTCGATCAGGTTCTCCAGACGCATTGCCTGCGCCAGCCGATCCGCTTTTTCCACGGCGCCGGATGATGTGGCCCAGAAGATTAGGGCGAAAACGATCAGAATGCGCATCAGATGTCCTGTGCGGGGTGAAGCTCGGCCATTTTGGTTGCCAGGACTTCGAATTTCATAGCCATTATCTCATACTGAATGGCGTTCAAAAGTTCGTAGACTTCCTGCATTAAAGGCTGTTCCAACGCCTCGACATAGGTGATGACATCCGCATCCGAGAAATCCTGATAGGTATAAGCAGCACCGGCAAGTGCAGAAAGCTGTAAGGCCTGTCGCATCCCGGTTTCGTTCTGTTTCATCATTGCGCGCAATTCATCTGCATCCAACTGCAGTTCGATCACACCTGAAGCGCTGGCGGCGAGGAGGAACCGGATTTGTATTTCCTGAAGGGCGCGCAAAGAAGTACCGCTTGAATCGATGGCAGTGTTCATCCTTTTTAGACTCTCAACACGTTGAGAGCCTTCGCGGACAAGTTGAGCGACAATCTCTTGCCCCTGCTGTTGTTTCGCTTCGTCATCCTCGATCAGATGGGAAGCGTTTTCAGCAGAGACCAGTCGTTGACCCAGATCTGATGCATAGAATTCTACCGCGTGATTCAGCGCCTGATCGCTGAGCGTCTGCTCTAAAATCGAAACTGCAGTTTCATGCATGTCTTTGGTATCGAAAACTTCTTCGGTCAGCCGCGCCCAGTCCGACCCGAATCCATCGGGGTCAAAACCCAGCATCTGAGGTGCCGAGGCCGAGGCCAGAGCAATACTTTCAAGGGCAACGTCGAAACCGGTCGTGGTCAAGAATGCCTCGATCCTATCGCGCCCGGCAGCGGATGCCGGGATTGGCAACATGAATACTGTGAAAAGAAACAGCGAAAGGGCGGTGGTCATGTGGTGCGTAAAATGTCTCATGTACAGAAGCCTAGGGGTTTTGCGGCATCTGGCAACGGAAAATCCTGGGATTGATAAATTATGAAACTTTCTGCTTGCACCCCCGGGTGTTCATCACTAAATCCCCCCCTCACAGACCCCCGCGGAGAGGTGCCGGAGTGGTCGAACGGGGCGGTCTCGAAAACCGTTGTGGGTGCAAGCCCACCCAGGGTTCGAATCCCTGTCTCTCCGCCATCAGCCATTCAGCGCATGATTGGCAACCAGCTTTCCGGAATTTAGCTCAAGCACCTGAAATGCAGGTCTTTGTCGCCTTATTCGCTTTGCGCGCCTTCCTACGAGAATTCTTAGCCTCTGTGCTTCCCTGTCGAACAGGCATTTGTGCGACCCTGTGGGTTGGTTGACAAGAATGGCATCTCGGCCACTGGTTGTTCAACGTTGGCGTGTTATTGCCATGGGATCGGCCCAGATCGGCGTACACTGGCTCAATCCCTTGTTCTGAGAGGATGTTCCACGAATTCCCCTTTCCAGTCCGCTAGTTTCCCCCCATCTCGGCGACACATATTTCAAAGGAGAATCCCATGTCGCGTATAATCTTGCTAGGGGTCGTCGTCGCCGGCGTTGGCGCCGCAATCTATTACTATCTGAATCAACCTGCCGCTCCGGTCGAACAGCCGCAAGCCGCCGCTGAAGAAACCGGAAACGCCGTGTCCGAAGCCGTAGAATCGGTTACTGAACAGGCTGGCGAAGCTGCGTCTTCCGTTACGGAACAGGCGGCTGAAATCGTCGAACAGTCCAGCGAAGCCGCGTCTGACTTAGCCACTCAAGCTGGTGAAACAGCGACTGAGCTGGCCGATCAGGCTGGAGAAGAGGTCGCTGCCCTCACCAACCAGGGGCAAGAGCTGCTGAATTCCTGGGTTGAGAGCGGCGCTATGAGTGTTGATAACTTTGACTATGACGCCATGGTGGCCTCAGTTCAGGAAAGCACACTGGCAGAAGAACTGAAGGTAAAAGCGGTTGGTATTCTCGATGATATCAAAGCCTCACCTGCAACAATCGCGCTGAAAATTCAGGAACTTCAGGCCCTGTTGACTGGTCAGTAAGAATTAGAAAGACCGCCGAAACAGGCGGTCTTTCCCTACGTCAAAGAATAGTTCGATTGACGCGCCTTTAGCCATTTGCTTGGCTGATCTGAACACATATGCCACGGTTGATGTCGATCATGGCTATCATTTTCGAAATTGTTGGTTTGATGCAGTCAAGCAGGACCCGACAGTTTCCTATCGTTCAGAAAAGGTACGCACATGACCCCCCTTCCCTCTTCCATGTTTGCGATCGTTCAAACTCATCATGGGTATTCGGGCAAAGCCACTGGTCCCAGCATCCAAAATGCGTCTGATTGGCTGGCCGAAACGGAAATGCCTGTGCCCGAGCCGGGCGCAGGACAGGTTCTGATCCGTCTGAGGGCGTCATCGGTTAATCCGTCCGACCTGCATTTTATCAAGGGTGAATACGGGCAGCCTAGGGTAAAGGGATCTCCGGCCGGGTTTGAGGGATGTGGAGACGTCGTCGCCACCGGTGCCGGAGCCGAGGGTTTGCAGGGACAGCGCGTGGCATTCATGGCCACTCTTTCCGGTGCGTGGGCCGAGTACGCTCTGACCGATGCACAAATGTGTATTCCACTGCGCCCGGATATCTCGGATGACGATGGGTCAGCACAGATTGTGAACCCGATGACGGCCATGGCGATGGTCGATCTGGCGCGTCAGGCCGGAGATGCTTTTATCGTATCTGCCGCAACCAGTCAGTTGGGCAAGCTTATGTGCAGCCTCGGTCGCGATCTTGGGCTCAAGCCGATTGCGATCGTGAGACGCGCTGAGACCGTTGCTGCATTGAAAGAGCTGGGCGCGCATGACGTGCTGGTAACATCAGACCCCGACATGCTGCAGAAATTCGCAGCGCTTAGCAAAGAGCTTAAACCTCGGGTCTTTCTGGATGCCGTCGCCGACCAGATTTCCGAACAGATTTTCTGTGCGATGCCGAAAGGTGCGCGCTGGGTGTGTTATGGCAAGCTCAGCCCTGAACTGCCCAAACTAACGCAGACGGGACAGCTCATCTTTATGGGTAAGAAAATCGAAGGGTTTTGGCTGACACAATGGATGACAGCGACGCCTCGCGAAGATGTGGTACGTGTCGTTGCCGAGGTTCAGGCCCGCTTTGCGGACGGGCGTTGGAAAACAGATGTTTCAGAAAAGCTTACATTAAAAAATGTTATGTCCGGGCTGGTTGATGCACTGCAAAAGAGTGACGGAAAGGTAATTATCACGCCATAGTAGTACAAACCCCGGGCTAAGGAGGAGGCCCGGGATCTAAATGAACCCGGAGCAACCGGTATAGGGAGGTGAGTTTGGATAATGCGCAGCTGCTGATTAGCGGGCTGGCGAATGGCTGTGTCTATGGGCTGATCGCGCTCGGATTTGTTCTGATTTACAAGGCGACCGAGGCAGTGAACTTCGCACAGGGTGACCTCATGATGCTGGGCGCCTTTGTTACCATCGGGCTTACAAATGCCGAATATATGGGGCTGCCTTTTTGGCTGGCCTTGCCGATCTCGTTGGGGATCATGGGCGCGCTGGGGTACTTGCTGGACCGGTTGATCATTCGGCGACTTTTCGGGGAAAGCCAGACGGCTGTGGTCATTCTGACCATCGCCCTGGGCTTTGTAATCCGATTTGTCGCTGGTCTGATTTGGGGGCACGAACCGCAGACGCTGCAGAATCCACTGGCCGGAAAAGAAGTGCGTTTTGGTGGCCTTGTACTGGGGATGGAGGACGTGGCGGTTATTGTCGTTACCGTTCTGCTGACCTGGGGGCTGTACCAGTTCTTCAGTCGTACCAAGCTTGGGCTTGCAATGCAGGGTGCCTCACAAAATCAGTTGGCGGCCTATTATATGGGAATCCCGGTAAAACGTGTGCAGGGTTTCATCTGGGCGTTGGCCGGCGTGGTTGCGGGTATCGCAGGCATTTTGTTTGCCGCCAAAGGATCCGTGGACCCGGCAACCGGACTTCTGGGCATTAAGGCCTTCGCCGCTGCGGTCATTGGCGGATTCGGAAGTTTACCTGGAGCATTGGCCGGAGGTTTGATCGTTGGCGTAATCGAACCGTTTGCCAGTCGGTATATCGCTGCTGGGTACAGTCAGATTGCACCTTATGCGCTGTTGTTGGCTGTCCTGATCTTTCGCCCCAATGGGCTGTTCAGCCAAGTTAGGGTCAAAAAGGTTTAAGCGATGCGGATCATTTTCAAGACCAGTTACATGCAAGATATCCGGCCTTGGAAAGACCGGTATCAACTGAGCCTATACCTGATCCTTCTAGGCGTCGTGATCGCCGCTCCGTGGTGGTTGGACGCATTCTATCTGGGTGAGCTGACAAATGTTCTGATCTGGGCGATTGCAGGTCTTGGGTTGATGATTCTGACCGGCCATACCGGACAGGTCAGCCTTGGGCATGCGGCTTTTCTGGCCTTTGGGTGCTATGCGAATATCATCTTGATTGAGGCAGGCTTGCCATTCCTGCTGGCCTTCCCGATCGCCGGTATCCTGACCGGGATAGCAGGGGTGACCGTTGCTATCCCGGCCCTGCGCCTTCACGGTATCTACCTGGCAATCTTTACCATGGCCCTGTCGATCCTGATGGATGACGTGATTGTCCTGGCCGAGCCGATCACCGGCGGGGTCGCCGGTAAATATATCGGCGGGGTCGAGATATTTGGATTCATGGTCGATCGCTGGGCTACGCCGGTCCAATTCTTCTGGCTGGTGCTTGCAGTCGCGGTTCTGGTCACTCTGGGCTATATCAACCTGCTGCGCGCACCGCTTGGGCGCAGTTTCATCGCCGTGCGAGATTCTGAGGTCTCGGCCCAGGCGATGGGTGTTGATATTGCGCAGACCAAGATGATTTCATTTGCCCTGTCCTGCGCCGTGACCGGCTGGGCAGGTGCTCTGATGGGGATGTTCTCGGGCGCGTTCAATAACGAGACATTCAGTGTCCTAATCTCAATTCAGTTGCTGATGATGATCGTGATCGGTGGTCTGGGCTCAATCCACGGGGCATTCCTGGGCGCTGTCGTCATAGGGTTTCTGCCGCAATTTTTGTCGATCGCAAAAGAGTATGTCGGCGCAGTTTTCGGGGGCAGCACCGTCGCAATTCCGGGATTGGAATTTGGAATCTTCGGCATGATCCTGATCGCCTTTATCCTGTTTGAGCCCATGGGGATGTATGGACGTTGGCTGAAGATCCGGACATGGTTCGAACTGTTTCCCTTCTATCGCAAGGACATGTTCAAACGTCAGAAATCCTATCTCAAGACGGAGCGTCTGAGATGAGCCTGCTTGAATTTAAGAATGTCACCTTGAAATTTGGTGGCGTCACGGCTGTGAACGACCTGTCCTTTTCAGTCGAAGACGGCGAGGTTTTTGCCATAGTCGGCCCCAATGGCGCGGGTAAATCGACCGTTTTCAATCTGATCTCGCGCTTTTATGAACCAATAGAGGGTTCAATCCGGTATGACGGGCATGACTTGCTGCAGGTGAAACCGTCAGGCGTTGCAGCATTTGGTGTTGCGCGGACGTTTCAGAATATCGAACTGTTCGAACACGCCACTGTTCTGCAGAACCTGTTGGTCGGGCGTCATCGGCACCGCAAGACAAAACTTTTATCCGAGGTGCTGTTTCTGCCGTCGGCCCGGCGGCAAGAGATCGAAAACCGTGAAAATGTGGAAGAGATCATAGATTTTCTTGATCTACAGGCCTATCGCGACAAGATGATATCCGGCCTGCCTTACGGTGTGCGCAAAGTGGTTGAAGTTGCCCGCGCCCTGGCCACCGATCCCAAGTTGTTACTGCTGGATGAACCGGCCTCGGGGCTGTCGGTCGAGGAAACGACCGATATGCGCTGGTGGATAGATGATATCCGGCGGCAGATGGGGATTACGGTGCTGATGGTCGAACATGACATGGCTTTGGTCTCGGGCGTCTCGGATCGGGTCCTTGCAATGGCGGATGGGGCAATGCTCGCACTGGGAACCCCTGCGCAGGTACAGTCACACCCGGCAGTGGTTGAGGCCTATCTAGGGAAAGTGTCATGAGCGATCCGATCCTGACCATTCGCAATGTCGAAAGTTTTTACGGGCCAATCATGGCAATCCGGGGCGTGTCGCTGGATGTGCATCCGGGTAAAATCGTGTCGATCCTTGGGGCTAATGGGGCCGGCAAGACTACATTGATGAAAACCGTGTCCGGCGTAATGGACCCAGAAAAGGGCAAGATCAGCTTTGACGGGGTCGAAATTCAAGGGGCCGAGCCACATAAAGTTGTGCAGAAAGGCGTCGTCCACGTACCCGAAGGGCGCGAAGTATTCCCCCTTTTGACCGTGGATGAGAACCTGAGTCTCGGGGCCTATACCTCGTCGGACCGGGGGCAAATTGATCATGATCGCGATCTGGTTTTTTCATACTTCCCGATCCTGAAAGAACGCCGCAATCAAGAGGCGGGGACCTTATCCGGAGGCCAACAACAGATGTTGGCAATCGGGAGGGGATTGATGGCAAATCCAAGGATAATGTTACTGGACGAGCCCTCGCTGGGCCTGTCTCCTTTGCTTGTGCAAGAGATTTTCGGAATCCTGAAGCGCCTGAATGATGAACAGAACATGACGATGATGCTGGTTGAACAGAACGCCAATGCTGCGCTGGAACTGGCCCATCACGGCTATGTCATGGAGGTTGGGCGCATTGTCATGGATGGCGCTGCGGATGAACTGATGCGGTCAGAAGATATCCAGAATTTCTATCTGGGCGTGCAGGAAGAAGGTGCGCGTGAAAACCGCCGCTGGAAACGCAAGAAGACGTGGAGGTGAGCAGCATGAATATAAGCACCCTGCCCTCTCAGATCATGATCAACGGTGTTCAGTACAACGCAAATCCCGGTCAGCGACCGGTCTATGTAGATGAATGCACAACCATCGGGCAACTATTTCAAAAGCGTTGTACCAATTTGGGCGCGCGTACGGCGCATCGTGAAAAGGATTTCGGTATCTGGAAATCCTATTCCTGGGCGGATTACTGGCAGCACGCGAAATGGATAGGCCTCGCCCTGCAAAAGCTGGGCTTGAAACGTGGTGAGGTCGTATCGATCCTGTCCGAAGACCGAAAAGAATGGGCCTGGTTCGATATGGGCATTCAGGGCGTCGGGGGGATCGCCTCGGGCATCTACACGACGGATTCGGCCGCGCAACTGAAATATCTGATCAATGACAGTGACAGCCGTTTTCTGGTGGTCGAAAATGAAGAGCAGTTGGACAAGTTTCTTGAGGTCGAAAACGATCTTCCCAATCTTTTGAAGGTTATCATCCTTGAGGATGAAGGTCTGCATGATCTGGACCATGACCGCTGCATGATGATCAGCGATCTTTATGAGCTAGGTCAGCAAACCGAGCGAGAAGAGCCGAACCGCTTTGACGCAGAAATCGCGCTTGCATCCCCGCAGGATACCGCCCTTCTTGTCTATACGTCCGGCACGACCGGCATGCCAAAAGGCGCAATGCTGAGCCACGAGAACATCCTGGCCGCAATCGAAGCCGGCGCCCATTCCTTGCCTGCGTTGGAAACAGATGAACAGCTGTGCTTTTTGCCGCTCTGCCACATCCTCGAGCGTGATGTTTCCATATATTTCCCGTTGGCAACGAAATCTGTCGTCAACTTTGCCGAAAGCCCCGAGACTGTTTTCGCAAATCTGCAAGAGGTTTCTCCTTCGACGTTTACGGCGGTCCCGCGTGTCTGGGAAAAGATCTATTCTCAGGTTCAGATCATGGCCCAGGATGCAACCTCGACCGGGCGCGCGTCCTTTGAAATGGCGGTAAAGGCGGGTCTGGCACGTGCCGAATATATCCTGGCGGGCAAGCCGGTCCCGGCCAGTGTTGCCGCGCAGTACTGGCTTTGGGACCGTTTGGTACTGCGTAACCTGCGCCGGATGCTGGGGTTGGACAATATGCGGCGCGGTGGAAGCGGCGCCGCCCCGATTTCGGCGGACTTGCTGAAATGGTACTGGGCCATTGGTGTACCTCTGGTCGAAGGTTTTGGTATGACCGAAACATCGGGCCTGGCGACATTGAATACACTTGGAAACAACAGGATCGGAACCATTGGAAAGGCTGTGCCCGTTAATGACGTCCGTATTTCCGAAGGTGGAGAGATTCAGCTTAAAGGGTTGAACATCTTTCAGGGTTACTGGCGAAACAACGCCAAAACAGCCGAGACTTTCACTGCCGATGGTTGGTTGCGTACTGGTGATATGGGCCAGATCGACCAAGACGGTTTCGTGACCATTACGGGTCGCCTCAAAGATCTTATCATCACGGCGGGCGGCAAAAATATCGCCCCGGCCGAGATTGAAAGCCGTCTCAAGTTCAGCCCCTTTATCTCGGACGCAGTTGTAATTGGCGATAAGCGCAAGTTCCTGACTGCACTAATCATGATAGATCAGGAAAACGTGGAGAAATTTGCGCAGGATCGAAAGGTCCCCTTCTCGAATTTCGCCTCTCTTTGTGCCTCCGCCGAGGTTCGGGACCAGATCAAAGACGAAGTGGGGGCCGCAAACAAGGATTTCGCACGGGTTGAGCAGATCAAGGATTTCCGCCTGATAGATGTTCTGCTGACGGCAGATGATGACGAACTGACGGCCACAATGAAGCTCAAGCGCAGCTTTGTGGAAAAGAAACACGAACATCTTATTGAAGACATGTACAATTAGACAAAACGTTATCCAAAGGGAGGATTATAATGAGGAATCTGATTAAACGGCTGTCCGCTGCCACAGTTTTGACGGCTGTCGCGACACTCTCCAGCGCTCAGACACAGGGTGTTACGGATGATGAGATCGTAATTGGCTCGGTCAATGATCTGAGCGGTATCTTCGCCGCTGTTGGTGTCCCAGCCACCAAAGGCGCCAATGTAGTGTTCGACCGCGTGAACGCTGCAGGTGGTGTTCACGGTCGGACTATCCGTTTTGTGGTTGAGGATAATGGCTATCAGATGCCGCGCGCGATGCAGGGCTACAACAAGTTGCTGAACCGCGACAAGGTGTTTGCGATGTTGCAATCTCTGGGTACGCCGATGAACCTGGCCGGATTCAAACTGCTGGATCCCAAGGGCATTCCGAATGTCGCGCCTTTGACGTCGTCGCAGAAAATGCTGCAAGAACCAGTGCGCAACAAATTCACGTCCTTTTCCACCTATTTCGATCAGGCGCGTGTCGGCGTGAACTATCTGGCCAGCGAATTCGGATCGCAAACAGTCTGCACCATGTATCTGCCCACCGATTTCGGCGAGGAGATTCTGGAAGGCAGCAAGGCGGGTGCCGAAGAGGCTGGGATCGGTTTTGGCACAGAAACCACCCACAAGCCCGATGAGACCGATTTCGTGGGCTCTCTGAGCAAGCTCAGAGATGAAGGCTGCGACATCGTCACCATGGCCCTTGGGGTTCGGCAGGCGATCACTGTGGTTGGCACCGCCAAAAAGATGGGTCTAACGGATATGAAATTCTTGGGAACATCAGCCAGCTTCCTGACCGTCGTTGCCCAGGTGCCGGGTGGCGTGACGGATGGTTTTTATGCCGCCGCCTCATGGCTGGACTTGTGGGCCCGCGCGGATCAACCGGCCCCTGCAGCCTTCATCGAAGAGTATAAGGCTGCAACAGGCGAAGACCCCGTTGGATTTGCGATGTTGGGCTATTCTGCGGCTGAAATGATGGTTAAGGCGCTGGACGCCGCCGGCCCCGATCTGACTCATGACAGTTTTATCGCTGCGATGGAGACACTCGACTACAACGACGAACTGGTTGGAAACCACATCTCGTTTTCGCCGGACGACCACCAGGGTGCCGATACGGTGTTTGTGAGTGTTGTTGAAAACGGTGCTTGGAAGCTGGTCCACGAAGAGTAACGACTGAAAAACAGAGTTTGATCAGCATTCAGGCGTTAGAAACCACGAGCCGTCCGTTCCAATACGGACGGCTTTTTCATTTTGTTTTGAGCTATCCACCTGCGGATAATTGGTTCCAATGCAAAACCGCTATAGTTAAGCCAAATGGAAAAAACTCGAATCGAAAATCTGTTGTCGTTGAAAGATCGTAAGATCATCGCGCAGGGTAATCGGCAATTTGTCTATCAACACCCTGATCTGCCGGACACTCTGCTGAAGATCCCGCAACCTCAGACGATAGATGACGAAGCTCATCTTGTGACGGATACCTGGTTTGATCGGATGTTTCGACGCTCGACGGCGTTCAAAGGATTTCTGCGCGAGTTTCACGAGTCGTTTGATCTTATGGTGCGTCACCAGAAATCCGCTGCCCCTATCCCCGTATGTGAGGTGCGAGGTGTGGTTCAGACGGACCTGGGTCTGGCGCTTATGTACGAGCGGATTTCCGAGCCTGACGGACAGCTATCGCCCAGCCTTATTGGCTTGGTCCAAAGCCGTCGCCTTAAGCCGCATCACTTGGATTCGTTGAACGCGCATTTTGATATTTTGGTCAAAGAGAACGTTTTGGTCAGTAACCAGAACCCCGGCAACATCGTCTATCAGACGCTGGCCGACGGCTCAGGACGATGGGTCTGGATAGACAGTTTCGGAAATAAGCAGGCGATCCCAGTTCGCAGGTGGTTCCCAAGCCTGAACAAACGAAAGATCGACCAGACTCGGCAGAAATTCCTTACTTTGGCTCAACAGGCTTTAGGACGTGAAACGGACTGACAAATCCGTGTTGGAGCGACTTTCTTTTCGTCTCACGCTTGACGTGTGCAGGCTGTTAATCTCAACATTCAGAAATGTGTTTTGTGCGTCCTCGTCATTACCACGAAAACGGGACCAATTCAGTAAATGGTATTCTAGGTAGTTAGATAAAAAATGCGGTCAAAAATTCTGAACTTTCTGATCATCGTGATGATCTCTGCAACGCTTCTTGCTGGTGTGGAGCTGGGCATCCGTTGGCTGTCACCACAAGGCGTTCTGACAACATATCCAGAGGGCGGTCCACTTGGATTGAAGGACCCGGTCGTCGGGCATACGAACAGGCCAAACACTGTCGTCGCCATCAATGCACCAGAGTTCACGGTCGAGTATAAAGTCGACGAAAACGGGTTTCGTGAAACGCGTTTTCCAGCCAATACCGCAGACGATGGAAGCACCATCAAGATCCTGCTGCTGGGGGATTCATTTACCTTCGGCGCTTCAAACGAGCTGGGCGATATCTGGCCTGAACTTTTGGCCCAGAAATTCCTGGATGAAGGCATGTCTGTGCAGCTGATCAACGCAGGCGTGCCGGGATATAACACATCTCAACAGGCGCTGTATCTTGAGCGGTTAAGCGAAAAATATAACCCCGATATTGTGCTGGTGACCTTTCTTCCCAACGATATGTTTGCAAATGAGCCTATTCGGACCGTTGATGGCGTTGATGTCGCTTACAGCGATGTCAGCTCGGTTGTGGGATCCGGGAATATCAAGAAATCCTCGCTGCACTCGGTCACGATGTTAAAGCGAATGCTGATGGCCAACGATCAGAGCTATACCCAACTGTACCTGATGACGCCGCGAAAGGCGTTTTTCACCACCCCGATGAGCGAGCTGTTTCAGGCCAAAGTCGAGACGACAAAGCAGGTGTTTACCCGCATGGCCACCTTCACGCAGTCGCAGGGATCCGAGCTTGTGGTCGTGTCTGTCCCACAGTTGTTTCAGGTTCTCCAGGCCGCAAAAACATCTTCTGATCCCGAGGTTGATCCCGGCCTACCCGACCGCCTGATGGAGGGTGTGGTGGCCGAGCAAGGATTTCAGTGGCACGAAGCGTTGCCCTACCTCACCGAAGAATACAGCTCCACAGGTAAAGATCTGTATTTCAGATACGATGGTCATCTGAATGCCGACGGCAACAGGGTTCTGTCTGATTTCATGTTCCAGATTCTGGCCCCGCTGATCGAAACCAAAGCAGCTGGCTGAGTTCGAAAACAGATTCGGCAAACCAAATCCCAATCAACAAAAGAAAAACGGCCGCAACATTGTGCGGCCGTTTGAAACAGTCTTGAAGGTTCGTGCCAGCGATTAACGCTTGGAGAACTGGAACGAACGACGCGCTTTGCGCTTACCGTATTTCTTACGTTCCACAACGCGGCTGTCGCGGGTCAGGAAACCAGCGGCTTTCAGTGCGCCACGCAGCGACGGATCGTACAGTTGCAGCGCTTTCGAGACGCCGTGCTTGACCGCACCGGCCTGACCGGTCAGGCCACCGCCTTTGACGGTTGCAACAACGTCGAACTCACCTTCTACGCCGGCAACCTGAAACGGCTGGCGCAGGATCAGCTGCAGAACGGGGCGTGCAAAGTACACGTCCTGGTCTTTGCCGTTCACGGTGACCTTACCGGAACCCGGCTTGATCCAAACGCGGGCAACAGCGTCTTTACGCTTGCCGGTGGCATAGGCACGACCCAGTTCGTCGCGTACGGGTTCACGCACGATGACTTCTTCGGCCACAACTTCAACGCCTGCTACGGCGCTCAGCTCTTCGAGAGTATTGATCTGATCAGCCATGGTCATTAGCTCCGGGTGTTTTTCTTGTTCATGGATGCAACATCCAGAACTTCGGGCGCTTGCGCCTCATGGGGATGCTCGGCACCGGCATAAACACGCAGGTTGGTCATAACCTGACGCGATAGGCGGTTGCCCGGCAGCATGCGCTTGACCGCCTGGGTCACGACGCGCTCGGGGTATTTGCCCTCGAGGATCTGCTGCTTGGTGCGCGACTTGATGCCGCCCGGGTGGCCAGTGTGCCAGTAGAAGTTCTCTTCGCGCTTCTTGCCGGTCATCTGGATTTTGTCAGCGTTGATCACGATGACATTGTCGCCCATGTCCATGTTCGGGGTGAACGACGCTTTGTGCTTGCCACGCAGACGCATGGCGACGATCGAGGCAAGACGGCCCAGAACAACGCCCTCGGCGTCGATCAGGATCCATTTCTTGTCGATGTCTGCAGGTGTTGCAGAAAAGGTTTTCATGGCAGGATAGTCCTGTTTGATGTGAAAGACCGCCCCCATACGGAGCGGTCCGAATTCGATGGATGGGGTTTAAACCCACGCGAAAGGCGGGTCAATACACGCAAATCAGTTTTAACTTAGCAAAAACAATGTATTACAAAATAGGTATTATTTTACCCCATGTTTTTGCCAATCTTTTTCCGTCAATACCCAACGCATCCACTGCCCAGCCCCGGTACCAAGAACAAGTTGCCGGGTATCAACGTACCGCGCCCCAAGTTTCGCGGTCCCTTTTTGTGATCGCAAGTTGGTTGGGTCGATATGAAACCAGACCTCATCCAGTTCGCCGAACACCTGATTTACCATCAGCGATTTGATCGCCCGATTGCTGGCTCCGCCCCAGTGATCACGGGTGATAAAGCTGTATCCGATGCCGATGCCCCCGGGAACTTCGGGAGGCTCATAATAGCGAGAGCACCCGATGACCCGGCCTGTCGCCTCTTCGCGTACTGTCACTGACCCACCTGCGCTCAACAGAAAATCGAAATAAGGGGCGAAAACTTCTTTCTGATGGCGGGATTTGGCGGGATGCCCGGCCCAAATCAACGGATCGCTGGCTGCAAGGTGCAGGTCTTCGAAGTCACTTTTGAGCATAGGTGTGACGACAAATCCCCTGCCCTGCATTTCCCGAATATCCATTAAGCGTCCCCTTACACCGAAATCTGTTCGGGTGGATTATCCAGCAGACGCCTGAGACGCTGCATTGCGTCCTCGAATTGATCCAACGATACATGCCCGTTCATGGCTATGCGAACCGCATTGGGTGCGCGCCCGTCACGCAAAGCAAACTCATCGGCAGACCGCAGTTGAATTCCCTCTCGCTCGGCTGCGCGGCTGAACGCAGCTGCTCGCCAACCAGAAGGCAAGTTCAGCCAGACAAAAGGTACATCTGAGGCCCAGTTCAGGTCGAACCCACCCAGGGCGTTTACGGCCACGCGCACATATTCCCCCATCCGGGTCCGGACATCTTTTGCGATTTGGCGCGTCCGCGGATCAGACAACATCAGCCGCGCCAGTTCGGCAAGCGGCTGAGCAAGGCCAAAATAGCCATATTCCGCTGAACGGCGCAGATCAACGCTGCGCTCGCGCGGCGCTATGGCAAACCCGACACGCAGTGCGGGCGTCAAAATCTTCGAGATCGACGACACATGCCATCCCCTTTCCGGCGCCAGGGCGCGATAGCTGGGCGCTCTTGCATCACCCATGCGGTAGCAGTCGTCCTCGATTATCTGGACGCCAAACCGCCGCGCGATTTCCACAACTTCTTTGCGGCGTTCCAGTGGCGTATGTGAGCCGGTCGGATTTTGAACCTCGGGTGAGACACATATGGCCTGCGCCGCCGACTGGCGAAGGACATGCTCCATAGCGTTGGGATCCACGCCCCATTTGTCCATCTTTACGCCAACGACCTCTGCACGCATCAACTCACCGGCCCGTCGGAACCCTGCGTATGACAGATCCTCGACCAGAACGATCGGCTTTGGTCCGCGTAATATTGTCTGAAATACAAGGCAAAGGCCGTTTTGTCCGCCGTGAGTCAGAACGATATCGTCCTGCGAAATTGGTCCCAATGGCAAATCGGAAAGCCATTCTACAACAGCCTGTCGCATAGGTTTATACGCATCGCGGGTTGGATAGTTCATAAACAGGCGTGGATCGGATTGTGCCACTTTCTGCATACATTCGCGGATCAGGGCCACCTGCCCCATATCGGCGAGCCTTGGGCTGAACAGGCTGACATTGGCTTCATATTTGTCATCTCTGAGATGAAGTTGCCGAGCCCAGACATCATCGAGCAGAGGCGCCTTGGGCGGGGCCACAAATGTACCACGTCCTACTTCGGCGCTGAGCAGACCTTCATCTGTGAGTATCGTATAGGCGCGCGCAACGGTGCCCGGTGTGATTTGTAACCTATAGGCAAGTTCCCGCACCGGCGGCAGCTTTGTACCGACTTCCAAAAGATTGTTATCTATAGCTTTTCGAATTGTATCGGCGACCAGTGTATATTTTGGCCCTTTGGATTTAGGCAGTGACTCTGGCCAAATTGTATCCATTACAATTCTTCCTTTGATTGCAGCACAATTCTGAATGTATCAATTGTTCATACCGAACATATTACGTTTGTGTCAATACAATTTGAAAGGAACCCCAAGATGACACGCGCAATGCACAACCCCGCCCTGATAGCGCTTAACGACAGCCCCCGGCTGCCGCTGATTGCCGCACTGGCCGTGCGGTTTGCGGCGACGGTCACAAAATGGGAGCGGCAACGCCGCAGCCGAATTAACTTGTCCAATCTCGATGACAGGCTGCTGAAGGATGTGGGCCTGACTAATTACCAGGCCAGACGAGAGATCGAACGCCCTTTTTGGCAGGGCTAGGTAATCCCCAGTCCCTATATGGGACCTCTTCCTTGGCCGGGTTTATCCCGGCCATTTTTTCACCCAAAAGCTGCCGCAGCTGACCCCTCTGGTGGTAAAGAATAGGTCATCGTTGCGCGAGCGACGGGTTTGTCTGACCCTTCCGAAAATATTAGAACGTCACCTACGGCAAGGGTTTTTCCTAGCTTCAGCAAGGTGCAGCGCGCAATCAAATCTGCATTTCCATCCGGTTTGCGCATGAAGTCCATTGAACAACCGGTTGTCACGGCCAGAGACTGCTGGCCCCTGCGCGCCAGGATCAGTGCGTAAACGCTTACATCAGCTAATCCAAACATAGACGGTCCCGAGACGGTCCCACCGGGGCGCAAATGACGGTCGCCAACGGCAAGTCTCATGACGATGGACTCTTCGGTCAGATCCTGGACCGAATAATCCTGACTGACCTGGGGGAAGATTTGGCTCATATAATCCTCCAGTTCCTCCCGATTCATTGCCAATGACATACTTCCCCTCCTGGATTTGCCGACCTAGAGTTGGCCTCACATCAGATCGGAGGGCAAGATGGGAATTCTGGAACGAAATGACGCAGACGCCGTGGCTAGGCTTACAATGAATGCGCCAGACCGACTCAACGCCCTAAGTGACGAAATGCTGGCTGCGCTGCAGACTGAACTTGATACTCTGCGCGAAGACAGTTCCATCCGGGCGGTGATCCTTTCTGGTAAAGGCAAAGCTTTTTGTGCGGGTCATGATCTGAAACAGATGACAGCTGGGCGCCAATCTGAAGACGGCGGCAAAGCCTATTTCCAGGACCTATTCAATCGCTGTGCGAAAATGATGCTTTCGATTCAGTCGCTTCCGCAGCCGGTAATTGCCCAGGTGCACGGCATTGCTACGGCGGCCGGATGCCAGTTGGTTGCAACCTGCGATCTTGCTGTAGCTGCCGAAGGGACGCGGTTTGGCGTAAACGGTGTGAATATCGGGCTGTTCTGTTCGACTCCAATGGTTGCTCTTAGCCGAAACATTCCACGCAAACACGCCTTCGAGATGTTGACGACCGGAGATTTCATTCCGGCGTCACGAGCTGCTGAGCTGGGTCTTGTCAATCGCGTGGTGCCAGAAATGCTGTTGGAGCATGAGGCTGTTTCACTGGCCGAGCAGCTTGCCTCAAAACTGGGATCTGCCGTGAAAGTCGGAAAACAGGCCTTCTACCGCCAGTTGGATATGCCATTGGATCAGGCCTATTCCTATACCGGCGAGGTAATGGCTCAGAATATGATGCATCGGGATACCGAAGAAGGAATATCTGCATTTATCGGAAAAAGAGATCCAAATTGGAGCCAATAAGGAATTTGTCATGCATGTTTTTCCGCAATGTCGCCATTTTTGGACTTTTCAAATGGGCGTTACTGTGGCAATGCTGAGACGAGGCTAAGGCCTTGAACACTTTTTGGGTCGCCGTGGGCGGAAGGTCCCTCCGAGCTGGTTTCTCTCACTGGCGCAGACATTCCCGCATCGGCGACCCCAAAAATCCCTTGAAAACATGATTTCCCGTGCGCCATCGCTGCTGTGTTGCGTTGCGATCTTCTGTGCCCTATGTGGCAGCTTATGACACAGAAATTGCATATCGTGGGCGGCGGCATGGCCGGGTCCGAGGCTGCCTGGCAGGCGGCGGAAATGGGCGTCGAGGTCGTGATTCACGAAATGCGCCCAAAAGTCGGAACTTTTGCGCATCAGACCGGCAACTTGGCCGAGATGGTCTGCTCGAACTCATTCCGGTCGGATGATGACGAACAGAACGCCGTTGGACTGCTGCATTGGGAAATGCGCGAGGCCGAAGGGTTGATCTTGAAAACGGCAGATGCGCACCGACTGCCGGCCGGGGGCGCATTGGCTGTGGATCGCGATCCGTTTGCGGAATCTGTGACGGCCAAGTTAAAGGCTCACCCCCTTGTCGAAATCACTGGCGAAGAAGTGACCGCCCTGCCCTCTGACGGCCAATGGATATTTGCCACCGGCCCTCTGACGTCTGCTGGATTGGGAGAAGCAATCCGCGCGGAAACCGGCGCCGAGTCGTTGGCGTTCTTTGATGCCATTGCACCAATCGTATATGCAGACAGCATCGACATGAGCAAAGCTTGGATGCAATCTCGGTATGACAAGGGTGAGACCGAAGAAGAACGCACCGCTTACCTGAATTGTCCGATGGACCGAGAACAGTACGACGCCTTCATCGACGCCCTGCTGGCCGCGGACAAGACCGAGTTCCATGAAGGAGAGACCGCAGGCTATTTCGATGGCTGTCTTCCGATAGAGGTTATGTCCGAGCGCGGTCGTGAAACGTTGCGCCACGGACCGATGAAGCCGGTCGGCCTGACGAACCCGCATCAGCCCGAGGTAAAGCCTCACGCGGTGGTTCAACTGCGCCGGGATAACGCGCTAGGAACATTGTTCAACATTGTCGGCTTTCAGACCAAGATGAAATACGGAGCCCAAACCGATGTGTTCCGCATGATTCCGGGGTTGGAGAATGCCAGTTTTGCGCGGCTGGGCGGTATTCATCGCAATACGTTCATCAACTCTCCGACATTGCTGGATTCCCAGATGCGACTGAAATCAAAGCCGAATATCAGGTTCGCTGGTCAGATTACCGGTGTCGAAGGTTATGTGGAAAGCGCCGCGATGGGTCTTTTGGCCGGACGTCTGGCTGCTGCCGAGATGTTGGGCCGTACCGTTCCCGAAGTTCCGCAGGACAGTGCCATGGGCGCTTTGATCCACCACATCACTGGCGGTGCCGAGGCAAAGACATTCCAGCCTATGAACGTGAATTTCGGTCTGTTCCGTCCTGTCGATGGGTTAAAAGGCGGTCGGCGTGGCCGAAAAGACCGCTACAAGGCCTATACTGACCGGGCCAAGGAAGAATGGACCAAGTGGTTGGCGCATTGGTGACTGGACGGGTCCGGCCCCGACGTCCTAACATATCGGTATGAGCGATAAATTCCTAAAGGATGTCTATGGGCTGGATTCGCCTCAGGCGACCAAAGCACATTATCAAAAATGGGCCTCGTCTTATGATGATGAGGTTGGGTCAAACGGTTATGCAACCCCGGGACGTATCGCCCGGGCTCTCTGGTCGCAATTACCCGAAACGAAAACCCCAATTCTGGACTATGGCTGCGGTACCGGTCTGTCGGGTGTCGCACTGAACGCGGTAGGATTTGAGGTCATCGACGGAATAGACCCCACCCCGCAGATGTTAGAGGGCGCACTGACAAAGGGGGTTTATCGCAACCTAACCAGTTTCGACATCACAGATCCCAACCCTCTGCAAGCTGGCGCATATAAAGTAATCACAGCGATCGGAGTCATCGGCGTCGGCGCCGCACCGCCAGAGACACTGGATATGCTGATAAACGCATTGCCATCACACGGTCTTTTAGCTTTTTCTTATAATGATCATACGCTTGAAGATCACTGCTATACCGTTCGCCTAAGTGAGTGGCTGGATATGGGCGCAGCACGATTGCTGTTCCGGGAATATGGCCCGCATCTTCCGGGAATGGACATGAAGTCTGACGTTTATATTGTTGAAAAAGTGTGACTTTAGTAACCAGATTTGCCCCTTCGCCCACAGGACCACTGCATCTGGGCCACGCGTATTCGGCGATTTTGGCGCATGATTTTGCAAAGTCGAAGAATGGCCAGTTTTTGCTGAGGATCGAGGATATCGACCGATCTCGCTCGCGCCCGGAATGGGAAACTCAGATTTACGATGATTTGCATTGGCTTGGCCTGTCTTGGCCTGAACCGGTGCTGTGCCAATCCACGCGAACCGCAGTCTATGATGCCGTACTGGACGATCTGTGGTCGCGGGAGCTGCTGTACCCGTGCAGCTGCAACCGAAAAGACATCGCCAACGCGGCCAGCGCTCCCCAGGAAGGAGCCCCACTTCTTGGTCCGGACGGGATTATCTATCCGGGGACGTGTCGCACACGTTGGAAACAACAGGGTTCATCGGGTAAACCACGCCCTCTGGATGTTCCGTTGCGGTTGGATATGGCGACAGCTGTAGAACAAGCTAAAAGTCTGTTTCAGAACGATAATAACACCGCATCGTTTCAAGAGATTGGAGAAGGTCCAAGTGCTGAATCCGGCGGTGTCCGGTTCACACAGGCAGAGATGTTGGAAACGGTTGGGGATGTCGTTCTGTCGCGCCGGGATATGGGCACGTCGTATCACTTGTCGGTCGTTCTGGATGACGCTGCACAAAAAGTTACGCATGTAGTTCGCGGTCGGGATCTGTTCGAAGCCACACGTATCCACGTTCTGCTGCAGGCGTTGTTGAATTTGCCGACACCCATCTACCTGCATCACCGCCTGATACGCGATCAGGCCGGAAACCGACTGGCGAAGCGCGACGATGCGCGTGCCATTGCCAAGTTCCGCGAGGAAGGTGCGACGCCCGAAGATATTCGGGCGATGGTGGGGCTTTGACCAATCAGGTCATGGGGTGCATGATTTCGACCTCGTCCCCGTCTCTGACCGCTGTGTAGAAACAAGATCGACGGTTGGTGTGGCAGGCCGGGCCGGTCTGGCGCACAAGGACAAGCAGGCAATCCCGGTCGCAATCCACGCGGAGATCAACCAATTCCTGCACATGGCCCGAGCTTTCGCCCTTGATCCAGAATGACTGGCGCGAGCGGGACCAATAGGTAACGCGTCTGGTTTCAAGCGTCTTTTCAATGGCGCTCTGGTTCATCCAGGCCATCATCAATACCTCGCCCGTATTTTCGTCCTGAGCGATGGCTGGAATCAGCCCGGCCTCGTTGAATTTCAAACTCGATGCATCGAACGCGACTGAGGAAGACATGACAAAAACCTTTTGCATCCCGGTGGATGGCCACTATGTATTGGGAACATTCAACGAGGGAAAGCCATGTCCGGCGAGAATGACCTGATAAAGCTATACTCTGGCCGAATTCTGGCCCTTGCTGCTGACATCCCACACCTATGCCGGCTTGATGACGCTGACGCTACGGTGAAAAAACGCTCGCCCCTATGCGGGTCGACCATCACTGTTGATGTAAAAGTTCAGGATGGCAGAATTTCAGAATTCGGTCAGGACGTGAAAGCCTGCGCCCTGGGACAGGCCTCCGCTTCGGTTGTTGGCGGGGCAATCGTCGGAACAACGCGTGCCCAGGTCGAAAAGGCGCGCGAGCAACTGTCCGCGATGCTGAAAAAGGATGGATCGGCACCCGAGGCCCCATTTGATGGGCTAGAGGTTTTGATGCCCGCACGGGAATATAAGAACCGCCATGCCTCGATCCTGCTGGTTCTTGATGCAACCGCAGAGGCGTTTGAACAGGCGGAACGTGCAAATTGCGCCTAAACATGGTTTTGACGGGCGAAACGTTATAGCCTTTCGGAATAAACGAAGGGAATTCCAGTTTTGAACGGTTTACTTGAGCATTTTGTCACGCTTTGGGTTGTTATTGATCCTATTGGAACAATCCCGGTCTTCATCGCTGTTACTGCAGGGCTTGGGGCCGCCGCACGCCGCAAAATGGCGCTTGTGGCCTCGCTTATAAGCGCCGGGATTCTATTGTTTTTCCTGGTCTTCGGGCAACTGCTGATCGAGGCGCTGGATATCGGCCTGAACTCTTTTCAAGTCGCTGGCGGCATTATCCTTTTCCTGTTCGCGCTGACCATGATTTTTGGCGAGCCCAAACAGGAAGTCGAGCAGCGCGCTGCCGAGGACGACATCAAAGACGAACTCCACAAACACAACCCAGCGATCTTTCCTCTTGCCGTCCCCTCGCTTGCCTCACCAGGTGCGATGCTGGCCATCGTCATCTTGACCGATAACAACAGGTACAGTGTTGCTGATCAGGGGATCACGGCTTTGGTCATGCTGTCGGTTGTTGCGATTGCCTTTGTCCTGATGTTGCTGGCCGAACCGATCATTCGGCTGATCGGCCATTCAGGTGCCGCCATCATCAGCCGTGTCATGGGAATGATCCTGGCATCGGTCGCAGTGAACTCGGTTCTGTCGGCGTTGTTGGAAATTATGAAAACCGGTCAGCTCTAAAAAAAACCGCCGCACCTTTCGGGCGGAAAGGGCGGCGGCAGGTAATGCGTTTCTCATGTGGGGTCCGGATATCCGCGCGGGGCCGAGGCATGGCCCTTCAAGGGTATTGGGACAGGCAGGTCACCCTTGATTGAAATGGGGATGACAAGCGCGGCGTGATCGGCATGAGATCGCAGGCAGAAAGACTTAATACGTTCCGGGAAGATGAAGTGCGACCATAAGTATGACCACCAGTGCAACCGCACCTGCTGCGTCCTGCAGCAGCGTCGACTGGGAACGATTTAGGGTGGTCTTGATCTGGGTCAGCATATGGGTTCCTCCGGTCAGGGTTTTAATCCTTTGTTGACCTTTTGTTCTCATATTTTGCTGTCTTGGTAAAGAACTTTTTGAGAACATTTGTGAACTAATGTTCCTGTTTTCGTCTAACCAACTGATATCAAACGGATTGCCTGATCCTGTTTCATCAGCCACAAAAGAACACGAGCCGCCTTGCCCCTTTGCGTTTCAAGTTTGGCGTCCACGCCCAGCAGAGCCCTTGCGTCAGACTGCGCAACTGCCATCAAACCGGCCTGCCTTTCCAAATCGGCGATACGGAACTTCGGCAGACCTGACTGCGCAGTACCGATCAGATCGCCCGCTCCGCGCATTTGCAGGTCTGTCTCAGAGATTTTGAACCCGTCTTCGGTTTCGCGCAGAACTTCCAGCCTTTTGCGCCCCCCTTCGCCGAGGGGTGGCTGATACATCAGCAGACATGTCGAATCTGCCTCGCCTCGCCCAACACGACCGCGAAGCTGATGCAGCTGCGCCAGGCCAAAAATCTCGGCCCTTTCGATAACCATGATCGAGGCATTTGGAACATTCACGCCAACCTCGATTACCGTGGTCGCCACCAGAACTTTGGTTTGCCCCTGCTGAAATGCCTTCATCGCTGCGTCTTTGTCGGCGGGCGGCATTTGGCCGTGAACCAGCCCCACTATCCCGTCCCCCAAAATGGCACGCAGCCTTTTGAACCGTTCCTCGGCAGCGGTCAGATCCGAGACTTCGGATTCATCGACAAGCGGGCAAACCCAGTAGCATTGGCGGCCCTCAGCAATAGCTTTTTGCAGATGCGAGACAACTTCTTGAATCCGTTCAGTGCTCACAACCGCTGTTTTGACAGGTTTTCGCCCCGGCGGCTTTTCATCAAGCACGGACACGTCCATGTCACCGTATTGAGTCAGGGCCAGACTGCGTGGGATCGGCGTTGCAGTCATGACCAGAACATCTGCTCCCTTGCCTTTTTCCGAAAGCTCCATGCGTTGACGGACCCCAAATCGGTGCTGTTCGTCGACGATTGCCAGCCGTAATTCCTGAAACGCGACATCGCTTTGAAATACGGCGTGAGTGCCCACCAGAATGTGAATATCCCCCCGTTGAAGCGCCAACAGCTTGGCACGCCGATCCGCCCCCTTGTCGCGACCGGTCAGGATTTCCAGAACCACGCCCGCCTCTTCGGCGAGGGGGCGCAACCCTTCCAGATGCTGCTGAGCGAGTATCTCGGTTGGGGCCATCATGACGCCCTGCCCGCCCGCCTCGACCGCGACCAGCAGTGCCATGAACGCAACCAGAGTCTTGCCGGACCCAACATCCCCCTGAAGCAATCTGTTCATGCGCGTATCGGAGGCCATATCCCCTGCGATCTCTTGAATTGCGCGCTGTTGGGCGTTGGTGGGCTTGTATGGCAGGTTCGACAACACACGGGATTGCAGCTTGCCCGTACCAGCGCTGGCGATCCCCTTGACCCTGCGCTCTCTTTGGCGGGCTAATGCCAACGTCAGTTGATGCGCGAACAGCTCATCATAGGCCAAACGCTCACGCGCAGGCGAAAACGACGCGACATCATCCGCACCCTGGGGGTTATGCGCTGCATGTACCGCGCCCAGCCAGTCTGGCCAGTTCTCTTTAGCGACCTGCGCGAGGTCAATCCATTCCGTCAATTCCGGCGCGAGGGCAACCGCGCTGCGCGCCGCTTTAAAGGCGGTTTTCTGGGTCAGGCCTTGGGTCAAATGATAGACAGGTTCAAACTCAGGGATATCCTTCGAATCCGCTGGCGGCAGCATGTGATCCGGGTGGACCATCTGAGCAATCCCGTCGAACAGCTCTAACTTGCCAGAGATCACCCTGCGCGCGCCCTGAGGGAGCACTTTTTGCAAGTAATCGCCGCGGGCATGAAAGAACACCAACTGAAATTCAGCCTGGCTGTCTTCAACATGGACACGATACGCACCGCCCTTGTTTCTAGGTGGGCGATGGATGCCAACGGTGACTTCTACGGTCAGCGTCGAGGGCAAATCGACGCCTTGAATGGTATCGCGCCTGCGCCGATCAATCACCGCATAAGGCAGCCCGAACAAGACGTCGCGCGGGGTCTCGACACCTGACTGCGCCAAGACCTGAGCCGTTTTCGGCCCCACGCCGTCAAGCGTTTCCAGCCGCGAAAACAGCGGGAACAGAGATTCGGGCCGACCACTCATTTGCCGTCGATCAGCTGCAACCAGCCATCTTCGTCGAGCGTCTCGATCCCAAGCTCAGCCGCCTTTTTCGCCTTTGATCCAGCGCCCGGTCCTGCAACCAAAAGATCGGTCTTTTTGCTCACTGACCCCGACACTTTAGCGCCCAGTGCCTCGGCACGTGCTTTGGCTTCGGCGCGGGTCATCTTTTCAAGCGTTCCCGTAAAAACCACTGTTTTCCCCGCAACAGGGCTGCCCAAGGTATCGGGCCGTTTCGCGTCTTGGACATCAAGCTGAGCCACAAGATCGTCGATACTCTGCCGTTCGGCAGGTTGGGCGAAGGCTGAAACCAATGCGCGGGCCATAACCTCACCAACACCGTCAACGTTCAGCAGCTCATCCCATTCTGACCCGGTCTGACTATGCGCTATGGTAACCGCTTTTTCCAGCTCATCCCATGATCCGTAATGCGTTGCGATTAGGTTCGACGCTGCCTCGCCGACATGTCGAATGCCCAGTGCAAACAGTAACCGACCCAGTGGAATAACTCGTTTTTCATCAATCGCTTGCCACAGATTGGTGGCGCTTTGCGCCCCCCATCCCTTGCGATTAGCCAGCCTGTTCAGGTTCGCACTATCTCGTTGTTTCAGAGTAAAAATATCAGCCGGGGTACGAACTGGCAGATCGGGATCATCATAGAACATCTCAATCTGCTTTGCTCCAAACCCTTCGATGTCAAAGGCCTTGCGTGAGACGAAATGCTTCAATTTCTCAACGGCTTGCGCAGGGCAGATAACGCCGCCGGTACAGCGACGGACCGCGTCACCTTCCTCGCGGATCGCATCGCTGTGACATTCAGGGCATTTTTCCGGGAAGATGAACTTTTCGGCATCATCCGGGCGTTTCGAAATGTCGACATCGGCAACCTTCGGGATCACATCGCCGGCGCGATAAACTTGAACCCAGTCGCCGATCCGAATGTCTTTGCCTTCGCGTATCTCGCCGCCTTTTGCGTCTTTACCAGAAATGTAATCTTCGTTGTGCAACGTTGCATTCGACACGACCACACCGCCGACAGTAACCGGATGCAGCCTGGCCACCGGGCTCAGCGCGCCGGTGCGGCCAACCTGAATGTCGATCGCTTCAAGACGGGTCCAGGCAAGCTCGGCCGGAAATTTATGCGCAATTGCCCAGCGGGGTGTGCTGGACCGGAACCCAAGCCGTGATTGCAGCGCAAGATCGTTTACCTTGTAGACCACACCATCAATGTCATATCCAAGCGTCGCGCGCTGCAGCTCGATGCTGCGATAGTGATCCAGAATCTGCTTTGTATCCGCGCATAAACGGGTTAGCGGGTTGGTTGAAAATCCGAATTCCTTCAGGCGCTGTATGGCTTCGTATTGGGTGCTTGCCAGAGGCTCAGACAGTTCCCCCCAGGCATAAGCAAAAAACTTGAGGGGACGAGAACGGGTAATTGCGGAATCCAACTGACGAAGGGATCCTGCGGCGGCATTTCGCGGGTTGGCGAAGGTTTTTTCGCCTTTCTTGGACTGGCTCTCATTTAGACGATCAAAGTCGTCGTGAGACATATAGACCTCGCCACGAACCTCAAGGATGTCTGGCGCGCCGGTGATTACGTGTGGGATATCCGAAATAGTCAGCGCATTTGCGGTAACATTTTCCCCGACTTCTCCGTCTCCCCGCGTGGCCGCCTGGACAAGCCTACCCCTCTCATACCGAAGCGAAAGGGAGAGACCGTCGATCTTGGGCTCAGCCGTATAGCTCAAACCCGTCTCGTCATCCAACCCTAGATATTTTCGGACAGACCGATCGAAATCAGAGACGTCCTCGTCATGAAAAGCGTTGCCCAAAGACAGCATGCGCACGGCATGTGAAATCTTGGAGAACCCATCGGCAGGGCGGGCACCAACGATATCCGATGGGCTGTCAGATCGCTTGAGTTGCGGAAATCGCGACTCGATTTCTGAGTTTCTGAGTTTCAGCGCATCATAGTCGGCATCAGAAATCTCGGGGGCGTCTTTCTGGTGATACAATGCGTTCGCATGATGTAAAAGCCCAGCCAGCCGCGCCAGTTCATTGCGTGCCTGATCTTCCGTCAGGTCTGATACAGAAATGGAATTGCTCATGCCCTCGCCCCGTCAACTGTTCTTGGAGTTCAGTGATAGGGCGAGGGCATGGCTAGGTCCAGACGTGCTGTTCAGTGAACGAGGGTGTCGCCCCGGACCCTTGGCGACGTAAAACTTGCGCGCCTAGGCGCCAACCGCAATGCGAGGTTCGTCGACGCTGTTTTTCTGAGGATCGCGCAACACATATCCCCTGCCCCAGACGGTCTCGATATAATTTGCGCCGTCGGTGGCATTGCTAAGTTTTTTGCGCAATTTGCAGATAAAGACGTCAATGATCTTCAATTCGGGCTCATCCATTCCCCCATAGAGATGGTTAAGGAACATCTCTTTGGTCAGGGTTGTTCCCTTTCGAAGGCTCAGAAGTTCGAGCATTTGATATTCTTTGCCGGTCAGGTGAACGGCCTTGCCTTCCACTTCGACGGTTTTCGCATCCAGATTCACTGCAACGCGCCCGGTGTGGATTATGGATTGAGAATGCCCTTTTGAGCGGCGAATAATGGCGTGGATACGTGCAACCAATTCTTCTCTATGGAATGGTTTGGTCAGATAATCGTCAGCACCAAATCCGAAGCCTTTAATTTTATTTTCTGTATCGTCGGCCCCCGACAGGATCAGGATCGGCGTTTCCACCCGCGCAATCCGCAACTGGCGCAGCACTTCATGCCCGTTCATATCCGGAAGGTTGAGATCAAGGAGGATCAGGTCGTAATCGTAAAGTTTTGCGAGGTCGATCCCTTCTTCGCCTAAATCTGTCGCATATACGTTCAGATTGGCATGTGTCAGCATCAGTTCGATGCTTTTGGACGTGGTTGGATCATCCTCGACAAGAAGTATACGCATTTACTGCTCCAATTCAGCTCAATTTACCGATTAAAATCGAGCCTGCTCAAAAATGGTTAATCTGACGTTACCGTTGTATCATTTATTCACACTCTCCTTTAGGTTGTCGATATTTTTTTATTGTGGTGACCTTTAATGCGTCCGTTCCGTGTTCTGCGACCGCAGAAACCCAGGAATTAATTTCTTCATCGCTGAGGCCATATTGGTTTTTGGCTTCCGAAAGCGTGATCAATCCGTAAAGAACGCCACGGACTACAATCGCTTTACGGGATGCCACCCAGCGGGTTGTCTCTTTTGGCGGCAGATCAGCCCGGGATAAAACCGTTCCATCCGGCAGGGTTACCGACCTGGGCCCCTCTACTTTGTGCAAATACATCTTTCGGTCCTCTTCGTGCTGCGACAAAGCTGACACCATGCTACTTAATGTGTTGTGAAACCGCCCCTTGAGAGTATCTAGAATTTTCCTATATTCTGCCGGTCTTTCTTAACCCGTACTGGAACCGTCATGGCCCTCGACACCGAGACACCGCTGAACTCTCTTGGCTTTGCCAAGCCCCCGTCTGAAACGCGGGTGGTTGTTGCCATGTCCGGAGGCGTGGACAGCTCGGTCGTGGCCGCGCATTTGGCGGATCAGGGGTATGACGTCATCGGCGTCACCCTGCAGCTGTATGACCACGGTGCTGCGCTGGCCAAAAAGGGGGCCTGCTGTGCCGGTATCGACATTCACGATGCGCGCCGCGTGGCCGAGGAACGCGGGTTTCCGCATTACGTTCTGGATTATGAGAACATCTTCAAGGACGCCGTGATCGACGAATTCGCCGACAGCTATCTGGCCGGTGCGACGCCGGTTCCCTGCATTCGCTGTAACGAACGGGTGAAATTCAAGGATCTGCTGGAAACCGCCAAGGATCTTGAGGCTGATTGCATGGCCACCGGCCACTATATTCAGCGCAAGACAGGCCCCAACGGGCCGGAATTGCACAGCGCCGAGGATGCCAACCGCGATCAATCCTATTTCCTGTTCTCGACGACCCCGGAACAGCTGGATTTCCTGCGCTTTCCGCTGGGCCACCTGCCCTCCAAGGACGCAACGCGCGAAATAGCTGCGCAATATGGGCTGGCTGTTGCCGACAAGCCCGACAGTCAGGACATCTGTTTCGTGCCCAACGGCAACTATGCCAGCGTAATCGAAAAGCTGCGCCCCGGCGCGGCGGAACCGGGTGAGATCGTTCATGCGGATGGTCGTGTGCTGGCCCAGCATAACGGGGTAATCCACTATACCATTGGTCAGCGCCGCGGGCTTGGTATCGGAGGCCTCAGCGATCCGCTTTACGTGGTGAAGCTGGATGTCGACAAAAAACAGGTTGTGGTTGGCCCCAAAGAGATGTTGGCCACCCGCACCATTCCGGTGCGTGAAATCAACTGGCTGGGCGATGAGCCGTTTACGTCACGCGATGAATGGCACGTCCTGGTCAAGGTTCGCTCGACCCGACCCCCGCGTGAGGCCATCATCCGCCCACTTTCGGAAACCACGGCCGAGGTCGAGTTGCTGACCCCGGAAGAAGGTGTGTCGCCCGGTCAGGCCTGTGTCTTCTATGCATCCGAAGGCAGCCGCATCTTCGGCGGCGGTTGGATTTGGCGCGGATACTAAACTGCGTCGGTCCACGAGTTGCTGAGAATATAAAGACCAGCGCAGATCATCACGTAAGGAACAAGCATCTCAAGCTTGCGCGCGATGCGACCACTGATGAGCGGAGATTTGGCGCCCAGCAGCGCCAGCGTGGCCAATCCTACCACGGCAAGCCCTGCGCCGAAGGCTCCGGCGATCCGAAAGCCTAGCGTTGAATCCGCCAATAACGGCGCCAGAACGGCCAAAGTGTCCATCGACAGGCTGGTAAACAGTAAGGTTGTCACCAAAATTGACGCTCCGGCTTCGAGATGCGCCGGTGTATCGGCGCCCTGCCCGCGCCATTGGCGGATGGCGGCCAGACAGCCCAGTGTCAGCGGGATCATCCCCAGATACCCGGCCCAGCCCGGTATCACGCCCTCGATCCCCATGGCGAACAGCAAGGACGCCGAAATCACCAAGCCCTGTGCGAACAGAAAGCCAAAGACGGCCCGCTTGTCCCCTGACACCAAGATCAGCGCCACCAAGGCGGCAAGATTATCCAGATTGGTCAGTATCAATGCCAGAAAGGCCGAAAAACCAAAGAGGATGAACTCGGCCATCAGGACGGCATTCTGGCCAACACGGCCTTTGCAGCTCTGAAACCAGGGGCGTCGCCGCCACGGCCCAGGCGTTCCATTGTCAGATCCATCGCGCTGCGCTGCGCGTCAGGTTTCAGGGCGACCTCTCGTAGCGCTACGGCAATCTTGTCCGGCAGGCAGTCATCCAGCAGGCATTCCGGGATGGAACGCGTTTCCGAGACAAGATTGACCAATGTAACCGTGTCCAGATTGACCATACGTACTGCCAGTTTCTGGGTCAGCCAGCTGAGGCGGTAGGCAATCACCATGGGTGTTGCTTGGGCTGCAAGTTCAAGCGACACGGTACCCGATGCCGCCAGAGCAAGGTCCGCTGCGGCAAAAGCTGCGCGTTTCTGCTGAACCGCCTCTTCGGTCGGAACATTGCGCGGGTCGATCACGACGGGATTGCCTGGCCATGTCTGCAGATGTTCGGTTACGGCCTCGACCATATGTGCAACCGCCGGAACAATAACCCGCGTACCCGGCCGGTCGGCTAGGAATTGCCCCAGGGCCTGACCAAATACAGGGGCCAGACGGTCAACCTCACCCTTGCGCGACCCCGGCAAGGCAAGAACCAGCGGAGCATCCCCAAGATCATAGGCGGCGCGAAACTCCTGGATATCGCGATCTGAGGCGATGGGTTCGCTTGCAACCGGATGGCCAACAAAATCGCATTCCATCCCGGCGCGTTCCATATAGGGCGGCTCAAACGGAAGCAACGCCAGCACATGGTCGATGACCTTGGCCATCTTATCCGCACGCCCCGGTCGCCACGCCCAAACGCTGGGGGCCACATAGTGGACGGTTCGAGTATCGCTTGCCGCTTTGACCAGCTTGGCAACGCGCAACGAGAAGTCCGGACTGTCGATGGTGATCAATACGTCAGGTTTGGTGTCCAGCACGGCCTGCGCTGTCTCAGATATCCGGCGCTTGAGGTGAAAGAATTTTGGCAATACCTCAATCAGGCCCATCACTGACAATTCGGACATCGGAAAGCGGCTGTTCAGACCCTGGGCCTGCATCAATGGTCCGCCGACCCCGTCGAATGTAACATCTGGGACAAGGGCACGTAGCCCTTCCATCAACGCGCCGCCCAATCGATCGCCCGAAGGTTCGCCGGCGACCAGAAACACCCGCATCAGTTGGTTCGCTCACGCACATAAAGGAACAAACCCAGGCGATCGCACTCAGCAATTACACGTTGTCGCTGCAATACAAGCACCCCGCCTTTTTCGATCACGATCCCGGACAAACCAGCTGCGACGGCGCTGGAAATGGTTTCGGGTCCAATAGCTGGCAGATCCGCGCGAAAGTCCTGATCGGGCTTTGGACCCTTGAAAAGCACCCCACCCCCCGCATCGGGCCGTTGAGTCAGAGACTCGAGCATCCATGCGGTGCCAAAAATTCCTTCGATCGCCAAAGCCTGCCCTTTGGAAACTGCACAGGCCTGGCCGATATCAGCTGCCCCCATGGCACGCAGGATACTGGATGCCCGATCCGCATCTGCGCGATCCGCGTCTGAGGGCTGTGCCTCTGTCAAACAACCAAGCGGAGGCAGCAGTTCAGGCGCAATCTCATGCGCGGCACGGACATTCAGGCCTGAGTTTTCGAATATCCCAATGACAGCCCGTAATGCGCCGTCATCGCCGGATTGAATCGCCTGCACCAGAATAGGCACCAACGGCATCGTCGCGGCATCAATGCGCGACGGGTCAACGGCGGGACGTTGAACCGCTCCGGCCATACAGATTTCAGTTACGCCACGGGTTTTGAGATCTGCGATGAATGATCCAAGCTGTTCCAGCGGGAAAACGATGTCGGCAGACAGAGTATCCGGGGCAAAGCCTTCCATCGCGCAGATCAAGGGCCGTTCAGCCAGACAGGAAACCACTTCGTCCGGCAACACACCTGTTCCCGCGATCAGTGCCAACATGATGTTACTTCCTCGGTGTCAGAAAGGACCGATCCGAATCGCCGGTTACGAAATTGACGATTTCGCGGACATATTCGCTTTCGGCATCTTCACCCAAGCGCTTGGCGCGGTCCATAAAAGTTCCGTCACCATCGGACAATTCGCGAAACGCTGCGCGTAAAGCTGAAATATCAGCTCGTGCGACACCGCGCCGTTTGAGGCCAACAAGATTCAGGCCGTCCAGCTCGCCGCGAGGCGCTTGAACAAGCCCATAGGGAATCACGTCGTTGGGCACCATCGTCAGCGCGCCGATAATCGCCCCACGGCCCACACGAACCCATTGATGCAAACCCGAAATCCCGCCGACGATAACATCGTCTTCGATAATGCAATGTCCCGCGGCACCAGAATGGTTCACCATGATCACGCGATTGCCAATCTGAACGTCGTGAGCCACGTGAACACCAGCCATCAGCAAACAGTCATCGCCAATCCGGGTTACACCGCCACCGCCGTCTGTTCCAGAATTCACAGTTACATGTTCACGGATACGGTTTCGTTTGCCAATTTCCAGCCGCGTATCTTCACCGCCGAACTTAAGGTCTTGGGGGATTTCACCGATGACCGAAAAATTGAAGATTATGGTGTCTTCATCCACCTCGGTGTCACCGGTAACAACAACATGCGACTTCAGTTCTACCCGGTCTTTCAACCGCACCCTTGAACCAACAAAACAAAAAGGGCCGATGACACAGCCCTCTCCGATCTGAGCACCGTCTTCGATGATTGCGCTAGGGTGAATGCCGCTCATGTTGTCTTTTCCATGTCCCAATCAACATAGGCTGAGAACTCAGCTTCGGCTGCGACCTCTCCATCAACCGTGGCCCTGCCAGAGAACTTGAAAATCTTGCCACCCTTCTTGCCGCGCACAGTTTCAACATGCATCTCGAGCACGTCACCGGGCACGACTTTGCGGCGGAACTTGCACTTGTCGATATTCATGAAATAGATCAACAAGTCGCTGTCGATGACATCCATCCCAACGCCAAGCATAACACCTGCGGTCTGCGCCATTGCTTCAACAATGGTCACACCAGGCATGATCGGTGTACCAGGGAAATGGCCCTGGAAATGCGGCTCGTTCATGGTGACGTTCTTGATGCCGACCGCTGATTGATAGCCTGAAATCTCGACCACCTTGTCGACCAGCAGAAACGGATAGCGGTGCGGCAATATCCGTTGAATCAGCTGAATGTCGGCGCTTTTGGTGTCCGTGCTCATAGTTCTGATATCCTGTTCTGGATTTCTCTTTTCAATGTGGTTAGCAACACCGCGACCCGAGGGCAAGCAAACCTATTCGCCTGTACCTTCGTCAAGTGTTGTTCCATCACCAATGGCTGTATCAATTCGGGTGATGGCGGCATCTGTCACATCGGACAGATCCGAACTGAGAAACACGCTGGAGCGTTGAATAATGACCGAGGCGCCAGATTCGCGCAAAAGATCGATCAATACTGGGCGGGCGAGTTCAAAAAACATCTGTTGTGCGTCTTCACTGCGACGCGCAAGGGCATCAAGCTTGGCGCGCTGCCCTTCTCGGTGGTTCTGAACCTTTCTGTCGAACGCCTCTGCGAGGGGACGAAATTCTTCAGCAGACAGAGAGGCGCGCTTTTCGGTGAGGTCCTTCTCCTCCGCGCTGAGCTCTGCAACGATCCGTTCGTTCTCGGCAGCCAGCAGAGCTCCCTCTGCTTCGATCTCACTGAGAATGCGACGTCCAAACGCCGAGTCAGAAAACAGCCGTTCGCTGGAGATTGTCAGGACGCTGGCTTGTGTCACGCCAAGCTGCTGTCCGGTAACCGGTCCTGCCAGGGTTAAGGTCAGAAAAAGACACAGGGCCCGAATGGGGCCCTGCATATAGGTTTGAAGACTACCTCGCATCCGAGATCAGAACCTCGCCTGAATGGTCAGGTCGAAATTCTGTTCCTTGTCAAAGTCCTCTTTCTTGAGCGCTTGCGAAAAGTTAAAGCGCAGCGGGCCAAACGGTGTTTCCCATAGGACTGCAACACCCAGAACATGACGGATAGACCCATCCGCACCGACAATGTTGGCACCCGAAGTGTTTACATCGTCGATATTGTACAGGTTACCGAAATCATAGAACACGCCTCCACGCAGGCCCAATTCTTCGGGCAAGCCCAGAGGAAAGTCCGATTCCAGACGCGCGACCCAATAGTAATTCCCGCCGATAGCGTCATCCTGACCATTTGACAGATCCCGTGGCCCCAAACCGGCTGGCTCGAACCCGCGGAATTTATTGGGGCCCAACACAAAGCGATCCAACGTCCGGCTGAAATCGTTGCCAGTCCAGTGCATTGCACCCATTTCAAGCGATGCACGCAGAACGACTTCTTCACTCAGAACGCGTGTTTGGGCAATCCCGCGTGCGCTGGTTTTGTAAAACTTGTTGTCCCCACCCAGTCCAGCGGCATCCAGGCCAACCTCAAACAGAACACCGGCATTGGGGTTAAGCCCACCAAGGCGACTGTCATATACATAGGACACACCCAAAGAACTGGTCGTGCGTTCACCCTGATCAATCTCAGAGGCGATGACCGCGCCGTTTGCCTCGTTGTCCTGCTGCTTCATCTCGCTGTTTTCCCAGGCATAGCGTACGCGCAACGAAGACAGCTCTCCGATCGCATAGCTCAACTGAGGGTTAAAGAACACACGCTCGGTGTTATAGCTGGCAAAACTGGAGTCGGTCGACGCCAAACCCAGACCAAGATCAAAGCGAAGCTTGCGGCCCAAAAGATAGGGTTCGGTGAAATTCAGGGAGTACTCTTCTGAATCCTGTGCGGTCGAAATCGTAACCCCGACGGTCTGTCCACGGCCTAGGAAGTTTGACTCACTTAGGCCGATTGCAATGCCGAAACCGTCAGAGATCGAGTAGCTACCACCGAGGCTGAGCGAGCCTGTCGGCTGTTCTTCGACGTCGACATCCACGATCACTTGGCTGGGTGTCGAACCCTCGCGCGGTTCAACGTCAGCGACAGCGAAATAGCCCAATGCCCGGATACGTTCAGCCGCCTGCCGAATTTCTCGCGGGTTGAACGGGTCACCCTCGACGGTGTCGAATTGACGACGGATCACGCGGTCAAGCGTTGTGGTGTTGCCCTCGATGTCGATACGCTCGACAAAGATACGCGGTCCTTTGGTCAGAACGAATTCAACATCCAGCGTCAAATCACGTGCATTGCGCGTGACGCGTGGCTCAACCCGCAGAAAGTCCACCCCTTGCCGAATGCCCAGACGCTCTTGCCTGGCGATAGAGTTTTCGACCAGTGAAGGAGAATAGGTGACACCCGGCTTGACCTTGAGTGCGGCCTGATATTCGGCCGCATCCACACCGGGTATTTCGCTTACGGTGGTGATCTTGCCGAATGAGAATTTCTGACCTTCAGTTACATTCATCACCAGGAAAAACGCGTCGCGCTCACGTGTGAATTCAACATTGGCGCTGTTGACGCGGAAATCGACATAGCCACGCGACAAGTAGAAATCACGGATGACTTGTTTGTCGAACTCGATCCGGTCAGCGATAAAAGTATCGCCCCGCAGGAACGTGCGCAGGAAATTGGCTTGCTTGGTTTCAAGCACACGGCGCAGACGCCGGTCGGAATAAGCCCGGTTGCCAACAAAGCTTACGCGCTCAACCTCGATCGTCGTACCTTCGGAGATTTCGAAAACGAGGTCTACCCGATTGTCGCTGCGGCGGATGATTCTGGGGATGACGGTTGCTGCAACACGTCCTTGAGCCAAATAGATTTCGGCAATCATGTCTGCGTCAGCTTCAGCGACCTGAGGCGTAAAGACCCGGCGGGGTTGAGACGAAACGGCATTGAGCAACAGCTCATCCTTGAGCCTCTTGTTACCCTCGATGCTGATCTGGTTGATCGTCGGATATTCCTGAACTTTGATGACCAAAGTGCTGCCACGAGGGGTCAAATCGACTGTTTCAAAAACACCACTGTCAAGCAGCCGTTGGAAGGCATCGTTGAGTTGTCCAGCTGTCACCGTCTGCCCAGGTTCGATTCCCGAACGTGCAATGATTGTCGATGTCTCGATGCGCCTGTTCCCCTCAACTTCGAACGAGTTGATGGTGTAGCTTTGCGCCTGAGCAGCCTGCGGCAGTGACAGCAAACTAACTGTGGCAAATAAGAAAAAGAATGTTAGGGCCTGCCACAAAATCTTGTTTACCGGCTTTTGCCCCCCGCAGGATGTGCCTGCGCCTCGCCTGTCGGTCATATTTTTCTCTACCCAGAATTTTAAGACTTTAAAGCTGAGTAACGGGATTGTCTGGCCTTGTCAAAAGCCGAAAAACAGAAAGCGGCCCATTGGGCCGCTGTTCAGCAAATAAAAAGAAAGGAACAGAATCACATGGTGATCAGATAAGCGCATCCACCCATAGCCAACGCAGTCGCGCCGAAAAACAAGATCGAGTCCCAGTTCAGCGCAAGCAGGAAGCTAAAGCTGCGATATGATTTTTTGATAGCATTCGCCATGATCGCCTCTGACAGACAAAATTATGAAACGAACACATCCTATGAGGGAATTGGGGCGGAATTGCGACTAGATTGTGCAAGCTCCGCCCAAATCAACAGAACAGGTCATTTGAGACGGAAAACAGCATCAGAGCCAGAATGATTGACACTCCGATGCCCATCAGAATCCGCAGCGCTTTGTCGCTGGGTGGTTTCCCAGAGATGGCCTCATATGCGTAAAATACCAAGTGTCCCCCATCCAAAGCCGGAATCGGAAACAGGTTTAGCAAACCGACAGCAGTTGACAGAACAGCGATAAAGAAGATGAAGTTCTGCGCACCCTGGCTGGCCATCGCACCCGAGGTTTCGGCGATTCCGATTGGGCCGGACATGTTGCAGGTGCTGATCGCTCCGGTCACCATGTGCCAGATACCTGAAAGAGACCCGTCAATGATACGCAATGTTTGTCGTACACCGCCGCCGAGAGATGTCAGGATGCCCGCCCTTTCGGTTGCAGGTTCTAGCATCATGCCGCCGACGATCCCGATCCTCCAATGCGTTACAAAACCACCATCAGACTGCGGCTCATCCGTGCGGCGTGGAGCCAGGGCAAACTCCAGTTCCGCTCCGTCACGCCAGACATTCAACAGCAGTGGCCGCCCATCAGAGCTTTCCACATGGTCCTTGAGCTGTTCAAAGGCATAAACCGGGTCGCCATTAACCGCTGTTATGACATCCCCTTGTGCCAGGCTGATATCCATTGCTGCGCTGCGCGGAACAACCTGTTGTATCAGAGGGGGGAACAGCCAAGGTGCGGAAACGTCCAATGTGTCACCGTCACGAAGAACTGTGTAATCAAGAACGGGGTCAACGGGCAAAGAGTCTACGAACTCGCTCCACGATCCTTCTTGCTCGAAATCTGGCAGGTCAATACCTGCAATCGCGTGGATTTCATCACCTTCACGCAGCTCTTGCACTGTCCCGGGCAGAGGATGCAGAGACCCAACGGTCAGAGGGTCTCTGGTTGCGCCTTGAGTAAAGAAAATTAGGGCAAAGACCAGTATCGACATTGCGAAATTAAAGATTGGCCCTGCCGCAACAGTTGCCGTCCTGGCCCAAAGTGGCGCGCCATGCATCGTGCGGCGCAGCTCCTCCGGGCTTTGCTCGGAAATTTCAGACATTGCGGCTTCGTCTTTGCCGGATGCTGCATTGGCATCACCCAGAAACTTGACATACCCGCCGAATGGAAGCGCTGCGATCTGCCAGCGCGTTCCTCTTTTGTCGATACGGCTCCAGAGTACGGGACCGAAACCGATTGAGAACACTTCGGCGTAGATGCCGGACCAACGGCCAACAATGTAATGCCCGTATTCATGTACGGCTACGATGGCGGATAACGCGATCACAAAGGCGAATATGGTGTAAATCAAATTGCCGAACTGTGGGATCAGTGAGAGTACGTCCAATTTATTTTCCTGCTCGTTGCGCAACGGCGTTATCGACCCATATACGTGCCAGATGGTCGGTTTGCAGCACGTTATCAAGGGTCATTGGGGCGTCAATATGGTTGTCCTGTGCATCGAAACGATCCAAGACGGCGGCCACGATGTCTGCCATATCAAGGAAACCAATGCGACCTGCAATGAAATGGTCGAGTGCACATTCTTTGGCTCCGTTGAAAACCGCTCCGGACAGCCCGCCCCGCTCCATGACTTCGCGTGCTAACCGCAAAGCCGGATATCGGTTTTCGTCTGGTTCGTGAAATCGCAACTGTCCCAGCTTTGCAAGGTTCAGCCTTTCGACCGGAAGGGTCTGACGTATTGGCCAATTCAGGGCATATCCGATCGCGTGGCGCATATCTGGCGCGCCCATATGGGCCATAACCGCGCCATCGTTAAACCCGACCATCGCATGAACGATGGATTCAGGATGCACGATCACTTCGATCATATCCGGGGAAATGCCGAAGAATTCGCGTGTTTCGATCACCTCGAGCGCCTTGTTGAACATCGAAGCGCTATCAATCGTGATCCGCTGCCCCATATTCCAGTTCGGGTGGCTCGAGGCCTGCTCAACCGTGGCTGAGGCCAATTTGCTTATTGGCCAATCACGGAAAGCGCCGCCGCTGGCAGTGATGATGATACGCTCGACCGATGCCATATCTTCACCGACCAGAGCTTGAAAAACGGCAGAATGTTCGCTGTCCACCGGCAGCAATCGGGCATTGTGCTTTCGGGCAGTATCCAGAACCAAAGAACCCGCGCAGACAAGCGTTTCTTTATTCGCCAAAGCCAGCGTCGCGCCCTGTTCAAGCGCCGTCAGCCCTGGTTGCAACCCCGCAGCCCCAACGATGGCAGACATGACCCAGTCAGCCGGTCGCGCCGCAGCTTCGGCCAGAGCATTCGCGCCGGCGGCGACCTCGACATCAGAACCGGCCAAGGCCGCTCGCAGGTCCTCAAGCCGGTCTGGGTGGGCTGTAATCGCGATATCCGCCTTCAAACGTTTGGCGTCACGTGCAAGTTGTTCGATATTGGCTCCACCAGTCAGGGCGACAACATCATACGCTGATGGATTTCGGTCAATCAGATCTATCGTGTTTTGCCCGATAGAACCCGTCGCGCCAAAAACAGAGATTTTGCACATCACATGGCTCCGGGGGAAAAAATCAACCCCACAAGCAGAACGAACAGAGCGGCCCCCATCATCCCATCGAATCGATCAAGGAAGCCGCCATGGCCGGGAATCAGGTTCGAACTGTCCTTGACGCCGAATTTTCGTTTGGCCGCGCTTTCGACAATATCGCCGGCCTGGCTGGCCATTGACGCCAGAACCGAGATCACGATGAACCAAGTTCCGAAGCCGCCGTAAGCCGCAAAGGCTAAGCCAACAATGGCAGCCGCTACCCAGCCTCCTGCTGTTCCCGACCACGTCTTTTTCGGGCTGACTCGTGGCCAGAATTTTGGCCCACCCAATGCCTTTCCGACAAAATATCCGGCGACATCCGTAGCAACGACGACCGATATCAGCCAGACCATCCAGACAAACCCCATATTCGTCCGGATTGAGATAAAGCCCAGCCCCGCGGCCGCGATCCACAGCGCAAATAGGGTATAGATACCCCGGTACCGGCTGACCTGCCCTGCCCCGACCAGTGCCGGAGCAAGCAAGAAGGGAAGTTTATAGAGTGCCGGAAGATGGTAACTCAGCACCACCGCAAAACCGGTCAATATGGCAAGCTGGATCGCAACAGCTTTCCTGCCCGGGTCGATCATACGGACCAGTTCCCAGGTCATCAGCCCGCAAGCAATGGAAATGAAGGCTTCGAACCACAGACCGCCCAGCCAGACCTCGACAGCGCCAACGGCAACAAGGACACCCGCCGATAATACGCGGGCAGTCAGGTCGGACCAGCGCCCGTCACTCATGCCGGTACAGCTCCGAACCGTCGGTCGCGGCTGCCATAGCTCAGGCACAGGCGCTCAAGCTCTGCCGCAGTGAAATCTGGCCAGAGCGTGTCGATGAATTCGTATTCCGAATAGGCGGATTGCCATAACAGAAAATTGGAAATTCGCGCCTCGCCGCTGGTTCGGATCACCAGATCAGGATCGGGAAGAACATGTGTGTCCAGATATTTCGGCAGCGTTTCTTCGTCTACATCATCAGGATGCAAGCGCCCGTCAGCGACATCCTGTGCCAGACGTTTGGTAGCCCGCGCGACTTCATCCCGACCGCCATAGTTCAACGCAATGGTCAGGTGAACCAGATCATTTCCCTCGGTCTCGGCCTCAAGCGTATCCATCAATTCGATCAGTTTGGCATCCAACCTGACTCTGTCACCGATGAAACGCACCCGAACACCCGAGTCTCGGAGCGTCCGGGTTTCCTTGATAATATAGCGCCGAAACAAGCTCATCAGCCCGGCAACTTCAACCTGAGTGCGTTTCCAGTTCTCGGTCGAAAACGCAAAAACAGTCAGATATTTAATACCAAGCCTCGGGCAGGCCTCGACCACATCGCGCACACGTCTTGCCCCGGCGTGGTGGCCAAACAGACGAGGTCGCCCGCGGGCCTGCGCCCAGCGACCATTGCCATCCATGATGATCGCGACATGCTGGGGCCCTCTATCGGGCATGGTATGCGAGGAAGAGGGCATCACCCGGTCTCAGACCTGCATGATTTCTGCCTGCTTGGTCTCAAGCGCGGCATCTACTACCTTGATCATCTGATCGGTTAGATCCTGCACTTCGCTTTCCCAGAACTTCTGGTCATCTTCGGACATACCGTCGGCCTTGGCCTTCTTGATCTGATCCATCCCGTCGCGGCGCACATTGCGGATCGAAACGCGCGCGTGTTCGGCATATTGTCCGGCGACTTTGCCCAACTCGCGACGGCGTTCTTCGTTCAGTTCCGGGATCGGTAGCATGATGATCGTTCCGTTAAGCTGAGGGTTGATGCCCAGCCCACTTTCGCGGATCGCTTTTTCCACTTTGCCGACCAGCCCTTTATCCCAGACATTGACCGTTACCATACGCGGCTCGGGCACATTGACCGTTCCCACCTGGTTGATCGGCGTCATCGAACCATAGGCATCGACCATCACCGGCTCGAGCATCGAGGCCGAGGCGCGCCCGGTGCGCAGCGATGCAAATTCGGTTCTGAGGTTTGACATTGCGCCGTCCATGCGGCGTTTCAGGTCGTCTGTGTCCAGTTCGAAATCGTCAGACATTCTGCTCACTCCCCGTCTTCAGGTACTGTTTGCATGGCTCATAAGCCATTCAATTTGGGATGTATAGCAATGATGGTCCGTATTTACGCCATTGACCAGAGGTGTTTGCCGGAATTCCGCGAACCTGCAGCCACAAAATTAACCGACCGCAAATCAATGCGGTCGGTCAGACATATTCATTCCGGATCAGGCGTTTACGTCTACGACAACACGACCTTTTACCTGACCTTGCAGGATATCCGCCCCTAATTGGGGCAGATCGCTCAGCTTTGCGGGATGGATCATCGCCTCAAGCTTGTCCATCGGAAGGTCGGTTGCTATCCGCTGCCAGGCCCGCAGCCGATTTTCATAAGGCTGCATCACGCTGTCGATCCCCAAGAGGTTCACACCGCGTAAAAGGAACGGGATAACAGTTGCCGGAAGGCCCGCGCCGCCAGCCAACCCCACGGCCGAGACCGAGGCACCGTATTTCATCTGCCCCAGAACGCGTGCCAGCATTGCGCCGCCAACTGCGTCCACACAGCCAGACCATGCCTCGCTTTCCAGGGGGCGCTTAGTTGTCTCGTTCAACTCTTCGCGTGGCACAATGGTCGTGGCGCCCAAAGACTTCAGGTAATCGCTGGTTTCCGGCCGTCCGGTGACGGCTGCCACTTCGTATCCCAAATTGGCAAGAATCGCCGTCGCGACCGAGCCGACACCACCTGCCGCGCCCGTGACCAAGACCGGACCGTGCCCCGGTTTCAGCCCATGATCCTCAAGCGCCATAACCGCCAGCATCGCGGTGAACCCAGCGGTTCCGACGGCCATCGCCTGGCGGGGCTCCAACCCATCGGGCAGCGGAACCAACCAATCGGCACGGGCATTGGCTTTTTGTGAGTACCCACCCCAATGCGCCTCACCGACACGCCAACCGGTCAGGACCACTTTGTCACCCGGTTTATATCGCTCATCCGAAGACGACTCGACCGTCCCCGCATAGTCGATGCCAGGAACATGCGGATAGCTGCGTACCAGCCCCCCGCCTTTGGGCGACAGGCAAAGACCATCCTTATAATTTACCGTTGAATACTGAACCGCCACGGTAACCTCACCCTGCGGCAGATCCCCTTCCGAAAGCTGTTGAACCGAGGGGCTGGCCAGCCCGCTTTCCTCGTCTTTTTCCATCACCAGTGCGTTGAACATCAAAATGTCCTCCTGTTTTGGACGTCAGAGTACAGCCCCGACCCCGTGTAATAACCTGTTTCTGAACCCGATACGCCGCTTGCGATCAGATCCAGAACTTTTCCCGTACAGTCGCCTCACGCATACCGTCGGGCGTTTCGACCTCAACCCTTGTACCCGCATCCCAATGGCTGAGTTTGAGCATCCCAATGGAAACATTGGTGTTGAAATCCGGAGACCAAGCGGCAGAAGTGATTTGACCGACCCGTTTCCCCTGCGCGTAAACCGACCATGGAGCAACGCAGGCACCAACGGCCGGCCCAGCGATTTCAATCGGACGGATTTGCTGGATCGGCCCTTCTTTCGCGACCCGCAACAATGCGTCCCGGCCAATGCAGCCGATTGCGGTATGCGTGTTACAGAATTTGCCCAAACCACATTCATGCGGGGTGTTGTCGTCGGTCATATCGTTTCCGTAGGACAGCAACCCAGCCTCAATGCGTTCGATCAGGTTGGGACAACCCGCCCGCACGTTCAAATCCTCACCGGCCGAAAACAGCGCATTCCACAGCGTCATTCCGATATCGCTGCCCTCGACATAAATCTCGAACCCGCCCTGCTTTGAATACCCGGACCTGGCGATGGCCAGATCGCGGCCCGCAAATTCGAACATGTCGAATTTGAAGAACCGGATGTCTTTGACGCGCTCGCCGAATACGCGGGACATCAGCTCATCCGCCATGGGCCCTTGTATGGCCAGGGGTGAGACGTCGGGCTCATCCACTAGAACATCCAACCGATAGCCGTTCGCGATTCCTTTGACCCATAACAACAAATCGCTATCCGCGATTGAGATCCACCAGCGGTCCTCGGACAGTTTCACCGCAACAGGATCATTCAGCATGCCACCGGTCTCATCAACGATAGGGACGTAATAGCATTGGCCGGGCAACATGCCTCTCAAATCGCGTGGCGTCAGCATTTGCATAAGGCGTGCCGCGTCGGGACCTCTGAGTTCGACCTGTCGCTCACACGAGACATCCCAGACCTGCACATGCTTTTTCAAGTGCCGGTAATCAGCCTCGACGCTGTCGAATACAGTTGGCAATAGCATCCGGTTATAAACCGTGAATGCCTTTACGCCTGCGGCTTCGACCCCTTCAGAAAAAGGTGTGCGCCGCAACCGGCGAGAGAAGGAAATATTGGCCACTTAAGCCTCCTCGGGCATAATGCCAGATCACAATTCGAAGCCTGCGGTCCCGTCAGAATCTGGTGCAACAGGCCGCGATGGCGTGTCTGGCGATTGAAAATTAGGATCACGTATTGCACGTAATCCTTTGTGATTTCGTATTATTTCGGCCCTTGCCAATCGATTGGGCAGATTTCGGCGGATTTTCCACCGAAATCCCAGACCCGACCGTAATCGCGGACCTTGGATTTGGTGCCGCGCGCCACGATAATGTCCGGTCCCATCCAGTATTTCGAGTTTGAGACCATCACAGGATGCTCGGGGTCTTTGCCCGCCAACATCTCGATTTCGCCCTGGATTTTCCGACCAATCATGATGCGGCGCTTGGTCCCGTCGCGTTCGATCTGAACCGGAGCACGTTCGGCCCCGATAATTTCGCTGACCAGCATGGTAAACAAGCCGGTCGTGCCCCCGGCCTGACCGCTGAATATCTGGAGCAACCCGTTATAGGCCTTACCGCTGGCCCGTTCGTCGACATAGGCGGCAACTTTCCACTGCCCCTCACCCATGCGACCCGGAATATCGACCAGAAGGCCAACATTGAGGCCCGACAGATCTTCGCCCTCGTAATGGCCCTCATCGATGACAATCCCCATCCAGGCATGACAATGACCCTCGGTCGGAGGATGCGCGCCCAGCGATACGACACAGGGGCAGAACAGATCGCACGAGCAGTTAAGGATCAGCTCTCCCTTGATCGCCCAATTCGTCGGGCTCATCTCACGCCGCTTGGGGTTGGGCATGCGGCTGTCGATACGCTGGCTGATCGGCAGGCGATCCGCCTCTGGTTTTTTGTTCTTAGCCAATAGCTTATCCTCCATAGATAAAGGGGTACACGAGCAAGGCACAGCCGCCCGCGATAAGAGCAAATCCCAGCGGTCGTGTAATCACGTGACCGATCTGGGGTAGTTTTTCGAGAACCATGAAAAATGTCGCCAGACCCATCCACAGCAGACTCATGACGCCGCCCACAAAGCCGAGCGCCATAAAGCCCCAGCAGCATCCAACGCAGAACGCACCAAGGCCAAGCCCCATGCGAAAACCGCCTGAAAAACCGGTTTTCCAATGGCCGAAAAAATAGGTCATTGGCGCATGGCAGACCCCATGGCACAGCTCTTTGGCGCGGGTGAACTGAAAGGCGCCGACGGCGATCATCAACCCACCCGCAACAAGCCCGGATTTAGCAATGCCCAGCATGTCGACAACGCCGCCAAACAGCAGAACCAGTTGCACCCCGGTAATGAGCGCGGCAAACCCGACCCAGACGACGAAATAACCCACCAAGACGCCAATCCAGCCGGACCGCGTCCCATTTGCGCTGCGGATCAGATCGTCATAGCTGCGCAAAGTTGGGACAATGGTCGGCAACATCATTGCGGCCATCATGATGGCCCACATCCAAAACAGCGGGCCGAACTCTGCCATGGGCATGTACATGTCCATCCTGGGGTCCATGGCACGCATAGCCTGCCCCATCGCTCCGGGACGACCGATCCAGTCCAGATCCATGGCGCGGTTCATCACAAACATCATCCACCACGCCCACAGGATCAGAGCGTAGAATCCCAGCCAAAACCCATTACGTAGAACTGCGCGACTCACTTGTCCCTCCCGACTCAGTCCTTGCAATTCAAATGTCAGACTTTTAAATGTCAGACAAATGAAATTTTGCCTGCGGCCCTGCTCAAAATGAAAATCGACCCCAAGAAACCTGCTGATCTTTCGGTTCAGATCGCCCAATCAATCCGAGATGCGATCATATCGGGTCGGTTGATTGTAGATGAACGCCTGCCTTCTGAGGCGGAACTGTCCGACCAGTTTCAGGTGTCCCGACCAACCGTGCGCGAGGCCCTTAAACGCCTTGCGGCACAATCCCTGATCCGCACCCAACGTGGCGCGACCGGCGGCGCATTTGTCAACCGGCTGAGCTATCAGGATGCGTATTCCCAACAGATCACCACATCCACGTTGCTGCTGTCCATGAATGCGGTCAGTTTTGAAACGGCTTGCGAGGCTCGGTATTCGCTGGAGCGCGCCTGCGCTACTTTGTCAGCCGAACGCAGGACGGCGGATCATCTGGCGACGATGCGTGCCGAGATATTTCGGCAGGCTCAACCCGGGCTGACAGACGAAGCCTTTTGCGCCTCGGATGTGACCTTTCACCGGGCATTGGTCGATGGGGCCGGCAATCCGGTGTTGTCCTATCAACTGGCCGGCGCCGTCGAGGCGATGCAGCCTTTGATGAACATGATCACGTTTACGGCGCGGTCCCGAGAAGAGATCATCGTGTTGCACAACCAGATTGCCGATGCTTTGGATCGGCGGGACGCTGCTGCGGTAGATTCAGCACTGGTGGATCTCGAAGCTTATACCCGTAAGCTTGCCCTGGACGTTGCCAAACAGCGGCGCAAACCAACCGAATGAGGGTACAATGACGTCGATTTTGAATGTTGCAGCGGCGGTTCTGACAATCGGTTTCGGCCTCTTTGGGTTTCTCGCGCCCGCCTGGACCGCGGCCTCGCTGGATCTGGCACCCACGAACAGCACGATGGGTCTAAGCGAAATGCGAGCTTCGGTCGGTGGACTTTTTGTTGTCACCGGAATTGCGGTCATTTGGCTGAACACTCCCATGGCCTATGCGATGTTGGGCGTTGTTTTTGCCGGCGCAGCCTTGGGCCGGTTTGTTTCCGTCATTCTGGATCACCCCCCTTTGATCAAAGCGATGACATTTGGGGGAATCGAGCTGATATTGGCGCTGTGGCTGATCCTGGCAAACATTAACCGACCAAGCTAAGGCGTTATTATATAATCCGTCTTTTAGTTGAAGTATGGGGTTTGCTTTCCCCTTGTGGCTCACCTATATAAGGGATGTCCTTCGGGACTATGGACATAAACGCGCTCGTAATAAGCGGATCGGACCCGGGGGCGGTACCCGGCGGCTCCACCAATATCCTTCATTTGAGGATCGCGGGGCCGAAATAGGATCGACGAACGTCTAAAGGGGTTAGCTTTGTCTCGGCGGGGTGCCACCGTACCGGCCCAAACAGTACAATTGCAAATGACAATCGTGCTCCGGTTGCAGTTGCTGCGTAAGCAGTAGCAAGACCGAAACTTAAGCCCTTGCGCCTAGCAGCGTAAGGCGGGGTTCGCAGGTACCTGGCAACAGAAACCTGCATTTTCCCTTAAATGTCTGCTGTTTAACCCTGTCTGTGTTCACGTTCAGAGTTTGTTCACTCATTCGCGTCATGCTCGGCCCGTGAGGAAAAGGAGAGCTGGGATGTCACACGCAGATATACTCAGAGAATGGTATTCAGAGGTTTGGGAAAACGGAAATACCGATGCGATTGATCGGTATTTCGCGCCGGAAACGACAGCCGAAGGACTGATTCCGGAAATGCAGGTGGGGGCCGATGATTTTCGGGATCTGGTCATGGCGTTTCGCCACATTCTGGGCGATATCCATGTTGAGCTGCCCAAAATCATCGAAAATGGCGATTGGGTATCGGCGATATTGCAGGTCAGCACAACACGCGCCGATAACGGCGCACCACTGCAGGCCTCTGGCAGTATGATTGGCCGCATTAAAGAAGGTCGTATTGTCGAGGCGTATAACCAGTTTGACTTCATTTCCTTATTTGAACAGCTTGGTCAGTTTCCCAAGGACACCCTGCCCGTATGCATGACTGGTCAACGGCTGGACTGGGCCTAGGAAATGAGCTCGCAATCTTGACCCCGACTGGCTTGTCGCGGTAGCAAAGCCTATGGGGTAAGATTGCGAACGCCCCGTGAGGCGACAGCCCAAGTTTCGCATGTATCCGTCGATCACAGGAGACATGCCATGCCTGCGCCTAATGCTATAACATCGAAACAACTGTTACGTCTGATCGGAACGTCCCGGGCGCCTGTTCTAGTGGACATCTGCACTGACACCGATTTTGAACAGGACCCTTATCTGATACCGGGCTCGGTTCGTCATCCGGCGAAGGATCTGGATGGGCTGAAGGGGCTCATCGCTAACCGCCCCTGCATCATCATTTGCCAAAAGGGCAAAAAGCTGAGTCAGGCTGTTGTTTCCTGGCTGAGGAGTGAAGGCGTGGCCGCTGAGTATCTGGAAGGCGGCATGTATGCTTGGCGCGAGACGCCCGATGCACCGCGCATCCCATTTGCAGATATACCAGCGTCTCCTTCACTCTGGGTAACGCGCCATCGGCCTAAGATTGATCGCATTGCTTGCCCCTGGTTGATCCGGCGTTTCATCGACCCCAACGCACGTTTTCTGTTTGTTGCCCCATCCGAAGTGGCAAAGGTATCCGAAGTCTTTAACGCCACCCCGTTCGATGTTGAGGGCGTCCGCTGGAGCCATCGTGGGGATAACTGCACATTTGATGCTTTGGTAAAAGATTTCCAGCTTGCTACGCCCGCAATGAACAGGCTTGCGACAGTTGTCCGGGCCGCGGATACGAACAGGCATGATCTGGCGCCCGAAGCAGCCGGGCTTCTTGCGGTCTCGGTGGGGCTATCGCGCCTATATAAAGACGACCATCAGGCCATCGAGGCCGGGATGCATCTGTACGATGCCTTGTATCTCTGGGCCCGCGACGGGTTTGATGAGAAACATGATTGGCCGGCAGTCGAGAAATGAGCACACCAACATATCCTGAACTCATCCGAGTGTTCGGCCGCATTGGATTGCTGTCCTTCGGCGGCCCGGCAGCCCAGATATCATTGATGCATCAGGAACTCGTCGAAAGGCGTCCCTGGCTGGACGAAGAAACCTATCTTCGGGCTCTGTCGCTGTGCATGTTGCTGCCCGGCCCCGAGGCGATGCAGCTTGCAACCTATTCCGGCTGGCGTCTGCGCGGCGTCTCGGGCGGTATGATCGCAGGCAGCCTGTTTGTTCTGCCCGGTGCGATCATTATCTCAGCATTGGTGGCACTATACGCGGCCTATGGCGCGCTTCCTCTGGTGCAGGCCGCGTTTCTCGGCGTCAAAGCTACGGTGATCATCATCGTGCTACAGGCCCTGCGAAACCTGTCCCGCAAAGCGCTGTCGGACGTCTCACATCGTGCGATCTCGGGCCTCGCGTTTCTGGCAATCTTTCTGTTCGACCTCCCCTTCCCCGCGATCATCGCGGCGGCAGCCCTTTGGGGGTATCTGAGCTTCAACGGCGTCGCCGCCCGACCGGTCGACACCCCCACCCCGCGCCTAAGCGAAGTGCTGCGGAACGCGTCGATCTGGTTGGTTCTGTGGCTTGGCCCGTTGTGGCTGTTAAGTCTTTCTGGTCAGAAACTTCTCAGCGATCTTGGCTGGTTCTTTGCCCGCCTCGCAGTTGTGACATTTGGCGGGGCCTACGCTGTTCTAGCCTACATGACGCAGACCGTTGTGGATCAGTATAACTGGATATCCACAGATCAGATGATCGACGCGCTTGGTCTGGCGGAAACGACACCGGGGCCTTTGATTTTGGTAACACAATTTGTCGCTATGCTGACCGGTCAGATCTCGGGCGGATCGATGCTGGCCATCGCCGCAGGTATCGTTGCACTTTGGGCAACATTCGTTCCCTGCTTTCTGTGGATATTCCTCACAGCCCCCTATCTTGACCACATCGCTGCGCGGCCCCGGTTATCGGCGGCCCTGCAAGGTATTACCTCTGCTGTGGTTGGGGTGATTCTCAACCTATCCGTGTGGTTTGCCCTGAATGTGCTGTTTTCAGAACTGCCAAATAAAACCTTTGGACCAATCAGCCTGCCCTGGCCTGAATTGACCTCATTGGATGTGAAAGCTGCTGTGCTGACTGTCTTCGCCGGAGCGTTGATTTTTAAACTTAAATTCGGCATGGCGCTTACGCTAATGGTTATGCTAGCTGCTGGCACCGGCCTGTTTTTTCTCTGAACAGTCAGCGTGTAACCGGCCTTTCGTTTCCAAAGGAATCCCTTATGCTTAGGGAAGCCACTTTTGAGGATGACACATGTCGCAAGACATCGACTATGGGAACCTGATGCACACCGCCATGCGCGGGTTGATCAAGACGGTTCTGACCAGCGTTTCAGAAAATGGCCTGCCGGGTGCGCACCACTTTTTCATTACGTTTGATACCAGGTGTGACGGCGTGGAAATTGCCGACTGGCTGCATGATCGTTATCCGGAAGAGATGACTGTCGTGATGCAGCATTGGTTCGAAAATCTTGAGGTCGGCGAAAGCGGATTTGCCATCACGCTCAACTTTGGCGACGCGCCGGAACCTTTGTACATTCCCTATGCCTCGATCAAAACATTTGTCGACCCCTCTGTGGAATTTGGCCTGCGTTTTGAAAGCCCGGATGAAGAGGATGACTTTGATCCGATGGACGATGAGATAATCGAGGTCGAAGAAGAACCGCAACAGCATGACGCTGATGTCGTGTCGCTGGACAGCTTCAGAAAATAGTATATGCGCTGGAAAGCCTCGCGGTTCGCGGGGCTTACTCTTTCGTCAGGAACGTCTCTACGGAACGTGATTTGGTACCGTTGCGGAAACGGGAAAATGACAGGTTCAGACCGCCTTCTGCCAGCGTTCTGTCATATTGCTGCAGCTCATAGCCGCCATTTTCTGCAATGAACAACGAAAACACGGTCAGAGTTTGACCCTCAATCCGGCCCCAGACGAACGGTTCCCCCTGCATCGGGTCAAGCGGAACTTCATGGCCGAATACATTGCGCTTCATGGCCGCGGAAAAGATGTCCGATCTGTCCGAGGTCTGAAAATCAATCGAGAATGCCTGTTCCTTGACGCGGCCATTCAGTTTGTAAGTTGTCGTCTTCCAACTAACATTGAACCCGTTCTTCAATTCCTGGATTGACACACTCATATCACGAGGTGTTTCGGTCCCGTTTGCATCGACAACATTGGCAGACCCAACGTAGCTGCCAACAAAGGGCTCAATATCTGCCGCATGAAGCGGATTTACCACCAAGGAGGCCCACAGAACGGTGGCAAAGGAATATATAATGAATTTCAGGCATGTGGTCGGGTGATTCAGACGCATTGCGGCCTCCGGCGTGCTCTGACTCTATAGTAGCTCACCCACCGGCGCGTACAATGGTGGTGATGGCGATTGCGACGAGAAAAATGACGCAGCTCTGCGCCTATACCTTTGTCAGGCATAAGTTTATGGTGCGCGCAACTGGCCGATTGCACCGCGACGCTGCTGACTGTAATTGGCATGCAATGGTATACATGACGGAGTGACCGATGTCTCAAACCCGCACCGAATCCGACAGCTTTGGCCCGTTGGAAGTTCCCGCAGACAAATATTGGGGTGCACAGACCCAGCGTTCGATTATGAACTTCCCGATCGGATGGGAAAAACAGCCTGTGGCCATCGTGCGGGCATTGGGTGTGATCAAAAAAGCCTGCGCCATGCAGAACAAGTCGACAGGGAAACTGGACGCGCGGATTGCGGATGCGGTGATTCAGGCCGCGGGTGAGGTTTTTGAAGGTAAGTTCGACGACAACTTTCCGCTGGTCGTCTGGCAAACAGGATCCGGCACCCAGTCGAACATGAACTCGAACGAGGTTATTGCGAACCGGGCTATCGAAATCCTGGGTGGTACAATCGGCACAAAAGACCCGGTTCATCCGAACGATCATTGCAACATGGGCCAGTCCTCGAACGACACGTTCCCGACGGCCATGCATATCGCCACAGGTATGAGCGTTCGGGACGTTCTGCTGCCGGGTCTGGAAAAGCTGGCCTCGGGGCTGGAGCAGAAGGCCGAAGAATTCAAAGACATCATCAAGATCGGCCGGACCCATACGCAGGATGCCACGCCGCTGACACTGGGTCAGGAATTTGGCGGCTACGCCCATCAAATTCGTCAAGGTATCGCACGGGTCAACGCCGCGATGCCGGGAATTTACGAGCTTGCCCAGGGCGGAACTGCTGTTGGTACTGGCCTGAACACTCAATCCGGGTGGAGCGAAGCGGTCGCTGCGAACATGGCAGATATCACCGGCCTGCCCTTTGTTACCGCTCCGAATAAGTTCGAGGCGCTGGCCGCCCATGATGCGATGGTTTTCCTATCGGGTGCTTTGGCGACCATTGCTGGCAGCTGCTATAAAATTGCAAATGATATCAGACTTTTGGGATCTGGACCGCGTTCCGGTCTGGGCGAATTGATCCTGCCTGAGAATGAGCCCGGATCGTCCATCATGCCAGGCAAGGTAAACCCAACACAAGCCGAAGCACTGACTCAGGTCGCAGCACATGTCATGGGCAACGATGCCGCCATAAAATTCGCCGGCAGCCAGGGGCATTTCGAACTGAACGTCTATAACCCTATGATGTCCTACAATCTTTTGCAGTCGATCCAGTTGCTTGGTGATGCCACAGACAGCTTTACCGAGCGGATGTTGCTAGGCATTCAGGCCAACGAACCACGCATCGAAAAGCTGATGAAGGAATCGCTGATGCTGGTCACCGCGCTGGCACCAACCATTGGGTACGACAACGCAACGACTGTTGCCAAGACCGCGCATAAAAACGGCACCACCCTCAAGGAAGAGGCCATCGCGCTTGGCTTTGTCGACGCCGAAACCTTTGATGCGGTTGTGCGCCCCGAACAAATGATTGGGCCCAAGGACTGATGGCAAAGCCGGTCAATCTGAACCGGTACAGAAAAGACAAGGCGCGGGCCGAGAAAAAGGCCCGCGCCGACCAGAACGCCGTGTCATTTGGGCGCAACAAAGCCGAGAAAGACGCAAGTAAAAAACATCTGGAAAAGTCGCGGCGCGACTTGGATGGGCACGAGATCGACAAATGAGTGGACGTCCCATCAAACGCTCATTGACGCTTAAAGGTCATCGAACCTCGGTATCTCTTGAGGACGAGTTTTGGAAATCCTTTCGTGCCATTGCAGCTGATAAAGATATGGCAATCAATGCCTTAGCTGCGGAAATTGATTTTAACCGTGACCCTGAGGTTGGATTGGCTTCGGCAATACGCGTTTATATTCTGAACTGGTATCGCGGCTGACTTTCCGTTCTTGATTTGGCCTCTGGAAAATGCCTATGCTCATACCAGAACAAAAAGGGAACTTAGTGATGAGCGAAACAGTTACCGGCCCAGACGGTCAACCGCGTTGTGTATGGTGTCAGTCTGCGCCAGAGTTTTTCGACTATCACGACAATGAATGGGGCTATCCGGTCAGCGACGATCAGCGTTTGTTTGAGAAGCTGTGCCTTGAAAGCTTTCAGTCCGGCCTCAGCTGGCGCACCATTCTTTCCAAACGCGAGAACTTTCGAAAAGCATTTAAACATTTTGATTACAACGCAATAGCGAAGTTTGATGAGGCAGATGTCACCCGTCTTTTGCTGGATGCAGGCATTGTCAGGCATCGCGGAAAGATCGAAGCAGTCATCAACAACGCCCGGCGTGCCCAGGAGCTGGTGGCAGCTGAGGGGTCGATTGCAGCTTATGTCTGGCGCTATGAGGCCAGTTCACCGCCAGCGCCGCAAACAGCCTCAACTTCGGCTGAATCTATTGCCATGTCCAAAGACCTTAAAAAGAGGGGATGGAAGTTTGTGGGCCCGACCACGGTTTTTGCATTCATGCAGGCCATGGGTCTTGTAAACGATCATGCGACCGAGTGTTCTATGCGGGAAAAAGCGGCGCAGATGCGCCGCGATTTCACTAAACCGAAATAGCGCAGCTTAGGCAGAGGCGCGAGAAATCTTATCGATATTGCTGCCGAGGGCCGTATTGAATTCGGCATCTGACTGCTTTTTCGACAGTCCTTCGGTCAGCGCACGAGAGAAAGACGCAATCATCTTGCTATTCTGCGCCAGCAGATCACAGGCTTGTTCGGTCGAATATCCGCCGGACAGGGCTACGACCCGCAAAACTCTGGGGTGGTCAGCCAGATCGTCATACAGATTAGCCTGGCTGGGGATGGTAAGCTTAAGCATGACATCCTGACCATCATCCAACTGATCTAGGTTCTGCAAGATTTCCGATTTTAGAATTGCTTCGGCTTCGGCTTTGGTGGTCGAGTTGATGTTCACCTCGGGCTCGACAATCGGAACTAACCCGGCGGCAACGACTTCACGCGCCACATCGAACTGCTGAGCTACAACGTTTGCGATGCCTTTGGCGTTGGCCTCATGGATCACGGAACGTTCCTTAGTGCCGAAAACGCCTTCGGCTTTAGCCAAAGTGTCGGCCAGACCGGGGATCGGTTTCATGACCTGAACGCCATCGGCCTCATCCTCGAGGCCCTTGTCGATCTTCAGAAACGGAACAATGCCTTTTACGTTCCAAAGAAAATCTGCGACTTTACGGCCATCAATCTCTTCGCCGAGCGTGCGTTCGAACAGGATCGCGCCGATGACTTTGTCGTTTGTGAAGCCATCCGCCAGAATGATACGCGCGCGCATCTTCTGGATTTCGCCGAACATCTCTGCGTCCGAGCCGTATTCTGACGCGTCTACCCCATAAAGCGCCAGCGCCTTGGGGGTCGAGCCGCCACTTTGGTCCAGTGCTGCAATAAAACCGGCACCGTTGGACATCTGCTCGCGCTGTTGTGTTTTGGACATATGACTTTCCCGTTCGAAATGATTCCGCGTTTTTCAACCGCATACAGCATGGAGCATGCCGATGGTAGTTTGTTAGCGCTCAACCAGGCGCAACCAAATTCCATCTTTGGATCTGACGGTCAGATGAGCCACCGGAACCGGCTCTGGCATGTCCGAGATTTCGAACCTGAACTTCCGCAGTAGTGACGACAGCAATAACGGACCTTCGACCATTGCAAAACCGGCACCGATGCAAATGCGCGACCCGGCCGAGAATGGGATGAAAGCCTCTCTGGGACAACTTTCCTCATTGCCCTTAGCCCAGCGGGACGGGTCGAACCCGTCGGGGTCTGCCCACAGACGTTCGTGCCGATGCAGGTGCCATGGGCTGATGACTATCTGCGAGCCTGGTTTAATCGCCCGGCCCCTGAAGTTTTCGCGGCATGTGGCCTCTCGCACCATCATCGGGACCGGAGGGTACAGGCGCAGCGTTTCGCGAAACACGTCGCGGCTGAGCTTCAACAGCGATACGGAGGTAAAATCGGATAGGTCCAGCCCTTGCGCCTCGGCCGCCAGCTTGTCCTGCCAATCCGGGTGGGTCGCCAAAAGGTACAACGCCCAAGCCAACGCAGAAGCGCTGGTCTCGTGGCCTGCCAGAAAGAAGATCGCCACCTGATCAACCATCTCCTGCGTGTCAAAACACTTGCCGGTCTTGGGATCAGCCGTTGTCATGATCTTTGTTGCCAGATCATGCGGCGCCTGCCCGGCCTCAATCATCCTCGCGCGTTGAGCGGTCATTTCGGTGATCAGCGTCCTGATTTCACGCGCGGTCTTGCGAGTTTTTCTGGAATGTAGCCGCGGCATCCATTTGGGCAGAGGCAGAAACGCCGCCAAATTCAACAGCGGTTGCTCTCTTTGATAGGTTCGGAATTTCTCAAAAACCTGAGACGCAACGCGGTCTTCAATCGGTACAGAAAAAAGCGTTCGAAAGATCACATCCGCGGCGACGTGACTGGTGACCTCTTCGCACTCGATGACAGAACCGGCCTGTCCGCGCAGACGCGCGACGCAGGCCTCTGCCGCCTGAACCATGGCCGGATAGGTATCTTTCAGGCACCCGCCCTCAAACGCCGGGTCGATAACCCGGCGCTGGCGTTTCCAGTTTTCACCATTGGTCAGAAAGACCGAATTCCCCAGCAACGGCCGCAGACCCTCGCCAATACGGTCTGATTTCGGAAAATCATCGGGGCGTTTTTTCAGGACGGTTTCAACAAGTTCTGGTTGGTTCGTCAGATATGATCGAAAGAACGGCGTCTTAAACTCGGCCATCCATGCGCGGTACAATCGCTGCGGCTGTGCCGAGAGGATGTCCTTGCGAAACAACCTGAAATAGCGCCACAGCGAAACCCTGTCTGACCGCGATGTGGGCTTTGGCGGGGTCATGCTTGCACCGAAACATACTTGGATACAGATCGCACAATCCGGGATCCCGAAGGTTTGCGATCGGCGAACCGATGCCCAAGCGACAGAGGCCCGGCAGTCACGCGGAAATAATCGTACCTGTCCGGGTGATCAAAGGCACAGAGATATTGGAAATGCAGTCTGAAAAACCGCCACCTCAGGGCGCGCCACCGTTCTGCTGACAGCGTTTGCGTAAACGCGGCAGATAACACCAAAGGCCAGCGCTGATCGGCATCCGCGACCCCGCTTACAGCGACAGGATCACACAGAGCGAATGCGCAGCCGTCCCCGGGTGCAGAAATGTCGACCCAAGCCAAGTCTTCGCGTTTCGAAAGAAACCTCAGGTCCGCGCGCAGATCATATGCGTTGGGCAGGAACGAGACCATGGGAACCACCTGCCCCAATGTCAGAAAGGACAGCTCTGGCCCGTCTGTGCCCACCCGTCCGGATCGGATCAGATCGGCCAGAACCGTGACACCCAGATGAGCGCCGGAACTGTGGCCGACGATCAGAACCTCATCCGTCTCATCGGTAAGAGCTGCGGCAATCGCATTTGTGAACTCCGATAGTCGTCCGGTCAATTCAGGAGGTGTTTTACCGCCTGAAGCCGCTGAATAGGCGTAATCGTGCATCAGGTAATAGACGAACAGCTTGTTGTCGATTTTCCGGAACCACAGCATCAGCACATAGGCAACACCAATAGACAGAACCAACGCCACCAAAGACAGGATCGGCGCAAGCAGAACTGTCAGCCCGATGACCACAGCCATTGCGACCAAAAGCTGTGCGATCAGCATCACGATCGGATAAAGCGCGGCTATCACCGGACCTTTGCGCAATCGCATCAGGCGCCATAACACGCCGGTCGAGATATAGATCCATGCCGTACGCAGCATCTGCAGATAGGTGGCCGCAATCGAGTTCGACATGCTGGAGCGTACGATGTCGGACCAGACCAGCACCTCGACATCTGTGTGAACTTCAGCCCCGTCCTGAACCGAATGGACGTGCCATCCATACAAGCCCTCTCCGGTTTTGGGCGAGACCGAGATTTCATACCCTGAAATAGCCGCCTGTCTTGCGCTTTCACTGCGGTAGAGCTCGCGATAGCGCCGTGGGGGGATCGGGTCATACCCGGGAATATAGAATACCCTACGCCGTTTCACCCGAGGCTGATTTGTCTGACTGCTCATGGTCTTACCTTCTGCGACGCAGGTTAGCGCAGCATTACAGCCAAAGTAAGTCAGATAAGAGGGTTACCCAAAGTTTGCCAGCGCCGGGAAGGCTTCCAACAGCCACCAACTGAACTCAGTGAACAGGCCGGTGATCAGCATGATACCAACAAACAGCAACAGGCCACCCATGATCCTCTCGATCAGTGCCATATGGGGCTTTATTCGGTTCATCACCGACATGGATCGGTTCAGGAACATCGCGGCGAGCAGGAAAGGTATGCCAAGACCCGCTGCATAGACGCCCAGCAACAATGTCCCACGTGCCACGGATGCCTCGGAGGCAGCCAACGACAGGATCGCACCCAATTGCGGGCCGATACAGGGCGTCCAGCCAAAGGCGAAGGCCAGACCCAGAATATAGGCCCCAAAGACAGACCCGCCGCTGTCGCCGGCTTCGATCCGGGCCTCACGGTCAAGGAATGGGATGCGGAAGACGTTCAGAAAATGCAGGCCAAAAATGATGACAACCGCGCCTGAGATCTTGGCGAACAGCACCTGGTTCTGCAGCACGAACGCCCCAAACGCAGAGGCTGTGAAGCCAAGCAACAGAAACACCGTGGACAGCCCCATAACAAAGAACAGCGCCGAAAGTGTCGCCTTTCTGCGTGCACGGACCTCATCCTGCATCTCGTTGATCGTGACGCCGCTCATATAGGCGAGATAGGGCGGCACAATCGGCAGCACGCAGGGCGATAAAAAGCTGATCAACCCACCGAGCAATGCGATGAACATGGCGGGCAACAGCCCTGCGTCAATGATATCAATTCCGAACATGTTTCAGCACATATGTCATGAAGTCGCCCGCGTCACGGGGCCATTCGGTCACATCCTCGTGGTTGCACGCTGGACACCGTCTGAAAGTGGAAATATCTCAGGTACATGTCAAACCAAACCGAGACACTGGACGCGTTGGGGCTGCTGTGCCCTCTGCCCGTCCTGAAGGCCCGTAAACGGCTCAAGTCAATGCCCGCGGGAGCGGTCTTGAAAGTGCTGGCGGATGATCCCGCTGCAGTCATTGATGTTCCACATTTCTGCATGGAAAGTGGACATCGCTTGCTGTCACAGGAAGAATCTGACGGGCATCAGGTCTACATCATCCAGAAGTCCGTTTGAGGCCAATCAAAGAAAAAGGCGGGCTCTGAGGCCCGCCTTTTCAAGTTACTGGCCCAACGACCACCAACCGCGCCGTTTTGGCTTGGCAGGCTCCGATGGCGTTTCCGGTTCATCCGCAACCACTTCCAGCACAGGCTCTGTGACTTCTACTGCTGGTTCCTCAGTGGCTTCAACCGCAACAACCTCTTGAACAGGCTCTGCCGCTTCCGGCGTTTCTTCTGTCGGCACGGCAGTTTCCGAAACCGTTTCCTGTTTCGGTGCTGCTTCGGCTTCGACAGTTTCGATTTCTGCCGGAGCTTCCGTTTCAGCTTCGACCTTGGCCTCTGGTTCAGCTTTGACGACCTGTTCGGTTATCGTCTCGGCATCTTCGGCGTCCTTCTTCTTGCGACGCGGAGCCCGGCGGCGTTTAGGCTTGGCAGGCGCTTCTTCCTGCGTCTCTTCCACCGCTACTACGGCATCTGTTGCAGGTTCTTCCACAGCTTCTTCGGACGCTTCAGCTGTATCTTCATCAGCCTCCTGCCCGTTAGAATCCTGCCCCTCGGCACCACCATTGCCCTTCTTGCGACGACGCCGACGGCGCTTGCGCTTGGGTTTGGTTTCATCTTCAGCCTGCGGCGTTTCTTCTTCGACGGTCTCTTCTTCAGAGGCGTCGACCATTTCCATCAGCGTGGCATCAACCGATACAACCGGCGCACTGGCTTCGGGAACAATCCGGCTGGCGGTCTTGAACTTCTCCATCGAGAAATCAGGGCTTACCAGATGCACATCCCCTTCGATGCGAACCGACAGACCATAGCGCGCCTCAATCTGTGCGATATGCTCGCGCTTTTGGTTCATCAGGAAGTTGGCGATACTGACCGGGCAGCGCACCAGCACCTCGCGTGAGCGACGGCGCGTGCCTTCTTCCTCGATCTGGCGCAGAATGCTCAGCGCCATGTTGTCATCCGAACGGATCAGGCCGGTACCATGGCAGGCCGGACAAGGCTGTGTCGTTGCCTCCAACATACCGGGACGCAGGCGCTGTCGGCTCATTTCCATCAGACCAAAACCAGATATGCGACCAACCTGGATGCGTGCACGGTCTGTTTTCAGTTTTTCTTTCAGGCGTTTTTCGACAGCGGCGTTGTTCTTCCGCTCGTCCATATCGATAAAATCGATGACGATCAGACCGGCCAAATCACGCAGGCGCAACTGGCGAGCCACCTCTTCGGCGGCCTCAAGGTTGGTCTTCAGGGCCGTTTCCTCGATCGAGCCTTCTTTGGTTGCCCGACCCGAGTTCACGTCGACCGCCACAAGCGCTTCGGTCACGCCGATCACGATATAGCCACCCGATCTCAGCTGTACCGTCGGGTTGAACATCCCCGCCAGATAGCTTTCCACCTGATAGCGCGCGAACAATGGCAGCGCGTCTTCGTACCGCTGCACATTCTTGGCGTGCGACGGCATGATCATTTTCATGAAGTCCTTGGCGATGCGATATCCGCCTTCGCCTTCGACCAGAACCTCGTCGATGTCGCGATTATAGAGATCGCGGATCGACCGTTTGATCAGGTCGCCTTCTTCATAGATCTTCGCAGGCGCGATGGATTTCAACGTCAGCTCGCGGATCTGTTCCCACATACGTTGCAGATATTCGTAATCGCGCTTGATTTCGGATTTGGTGCGTTTCGCCCCGGCGGTCCGAATGATAAGACCCGCCCCTGTCGGGACGTCTATCTCAGCCGCAATTTCCTTAAGCTTTTTGCGATCAGGCGCGTTGGTAATCTTACGGCTGATGCCGCCGCCCCGCGCGGTGTTCGGCATCAAAACACAATATCGGCCAGCAAGTGACAAATAAGTGGTCAGAGCTGCACCTTTGTTGCCACGCTCTTCCTTGACGACCTGCACAAGCAGAACCTGGCGTACTTTGACGACTTCTTGAATCTTGTACCGGCGCGCGCGCGGTTTGCGCGGTGGACGGATGTCTTCGCTGTCATCTTCGTCGGCAACCGACTCAATGGTCTCGTCTTTTGCGGTGGCGTCCGTACGGGTGTTTTCTTCTTCGTCGTCGCCAGCCTCGTCAGGGGCGTCCTCGGCGTTGGCTTCAGCGCTTGTCGCGTCATCCGCGTCCGTCTCAGTCGCGGTGCTTTCCTGCGCCTCGGCTTCTTTGTCCGTGCCGTCCTGATCAGCGCTAGCATCTGATTGGTCGACTTCTTCCGCAGGCGCGTCTTCAGTTTCTGCGGTTGCTTCTTCCGCCTCCGGTTCGTCCGTCGGCTCTTCTACAGGAGTTTCTGCCACATGATCGGCCGGAGATGTTCCTTCTTCTACAGAAGGATCATTGGCCTCATCGCTCTCATCCAGGTCAATCGTTTCCATGCCTGTGGGTTCGGACGAGACTTCGACCGATTCCACTGCATCATCCGATTTGATATCGGCAGCCTTGGCGCGCGAGCGCGAACGGCGTCTTTTGGGCTTGGTTTCCTCAGCCTCATCACGCGCACGCATTGCCTCGGCATAGGCGCGCTCTTCTTCCATCAGAGCTTCGCGATCAGCGACGGGAATCTGATAATAGTCGGGATGAATTTCCGAGAACGCCAGGAATCCGTGGCGATTTCCGCCATAATCAACAAAAGCTGCCTGCAGCGAGGGTTCGACCCGTGTAACTTTTGCTAGATATATGTTGCCAGCAAGCTGACGTTTGTTTTCGGATTCAAAATCGAATTCCTCGACCTTGTTTCCGTCAACCACCACGACGCGGGTTTCTTCCGCGTGGGTGGCATCGATAAGCATTTTCTTAGCCATGTTTCCTTAGTGCACCGCGCCAAACGCGTTGTCCTAACCCGTCCAGGAGGATGGGTGCTTTTGGGGTGGTGTCTTGTCAGGGCGATTTCAGACGGCGCGCTGCAGGGTCTGGCACTGTGGCCCCCTGCCCGTACACTCAGTCGTTGCGCGCGCGTCATCGCGGTTCTTCTCCGACAGGCGCGAACGACCGCTGCCTGCCCATTTATTCCTTTCGCCCGCTTTTCTGCGGGCTCAGGCGTTCAATCACCCCGGTAAGGGGCACAATCGGTCTGCTTGGCCAGTGTGGGACCTGGTCTCCACCAGTGGCGTAGCAGCGAATCTCAAAGATCGGGACTTTTCGGCGTCAAATCCGCCCAGCCCGTCTGGTTACAATAAAAGCAGTCCTGTGGAAAAGACAATGGGCAAACTGCATTGAAGACCCCGACCACCGGTCGGGATCTCGTTATCCAGCTAAAAACATTACTTGGTATCACCCAAAGGGCCACAAAGGCATCGCCTCAAGCCCGTCACAGGTAATCGGAACGTTGCAGGCCATATTTGGCCATCTTCTCATTCAATGTCCGACGCGGCAGGCATAGTTCATCCATAACCGAGGCAATCGACCCCTTATGTCGCCGCATGGTATTGTCGATCAGCATCCGCTCGAATGCCTCGACATATTCCTTGAGCGGCTTGCCTTCGGTCGTCATCACGGGCTGCATTTCTTCGTGATCAGACATCAACAGAGACGCGATCGTCCCCGATCCGCGACGGGATTGCAGCACGGCACGTTCCGCGATGTTTATCAGCTGCCGTACGTTTCCGGGCCACGGCGCTTGCAAAAGCTGAGCCGCCTCTTGCGCACTGACCTGAGGTGCATCGCAGCCGTATTCTTCAGCGAATTGCTCGCTCAGCCGTGTGAACAGGGTCAGAATGTCTTCACCGCGCTGACGCAGCGGCGGCATTGTGATCCGCAATGCTGCAAGCCTGTAGAACAGATCAGGGCGCAGAACGTCCTCGCTGGTTTTCCCAGCTTCCTGCAGGTTAGAAATGGCGACGATGCGGGTTTCGGCAGGTGTGCCCTGATCGTTCATGACACTCAGCAGTTTCGCCTGAAGCGTATCGCTGAGCGCCTCGACATCCTCCAGAACCAGAGTTCCACCCCGGGCTTCCTCAATCGCGGGCAACTGGCTGTCTTCTGGCATCATCGGGCCGAACAGACGCTTTCCCAAGGCCTCTTCTTCGAGGGCAGCACACGAAACCAGAACAAATTTTTTGCCTGCGCGACTGCCAACAGCGTGCAACGCATGTGCAACCAGGGTTTTCCCGGTGCCGGTTTCTCCGTCGATTAGAACATGACCGTCAGCCTGCCCCAGATCCAGAATATCCTCGCGCAGGCGCTCCATCACGGGGCTGGCACCGATGAGCTTGTTCATGATCTGAGTGCCACCGGACAGCTCGCGGCGCAGGGCCCGATTGTCCAGCGTCAACCGGCGGGCATTGCTGGCACGTTTGGCCAGTTCGGACATCCGATCCGGGTTAAACGGCTTTTCGAGGAAATCAAACGCACCCACGCGCATGGCCTCGACCGCCATTGGCACGTCACCGTGGCCTGTGATCATGATCACCGGCAAGGTGCTGTCCGCGCCCATCAGCTTTTTCAACAGCTGGATCCCGTCCATACCAGGCATCTTGATGTCCGATATGACGATACCCGGATAATCCGGACCCAGAACTTTCAGTGCATCCTCGGCGCTGGAAAAGGTTTCAGTGTCATATCCCGACAGTGCCAGCCATTGGCTGATCGACTGGCGCATGTCCTGTTCGTCATCAACAATGGCGATTTTCATGGCCTGTGCCATATTCATTCCTCGTTATTCAGCGGCCTCAAGGCCATCGCTTCCAAGTATCGGCAGTTGCATCTCAAACACCGCGCCACCGTGCTGGCTGTTGCGCGCGGTCAGCCGTCCCCCATGGTCGTTCACGATACCGGATGAGATGGCAAGCCCCAGACCGACTCCATCGCCGGGTTGTTTGGTCGTATAGAACGGCTCAAACAGGTTTTCGATGTCTTCAATCCCATAGCCATTATCGCGTACAGTCAGCACCGCCTGGTCACCCGCGGCCAGTATGATTTCAACATCCGGTTCCGATACAGACTTGGTGGCGTCCAAGGCATTACGCAAGAGGTTCACCATCACCTGTTCGATCCGCATGCGGTCGCCCATGACTAGTACGCTTTCTTCCGGCAGTATCTGCGTAATCTTGACGTGCCTCTGTCGCAGTTGCGGCTCCATCATGGAGAGGGACGAAGCGAGCGCTTCGCCAAGGTTAACTGGTGAAAACGCATCCGCACCCTTGCGGGCATAGGACTTGAGCTGGCGTGTTATTGCGCCCATTCGTTCAATCAGACCGTCGATGCGGCCAAAGCTGGCCAGCGCCTCTTCGGGGCGGTTCCGTCGCAGCAGCAAACGCGCGCCGGCAAGATAGGTCTTCATTGCAGCCAAAGGTTGATTCAGCTCGTGGCTGACGGCCGCAGACATCTCGCCCAGGGCTGCGAGTTTCGAGCTTTGGGCCAGCGTCTGCTCGGCTACTTCCAGCGTCTTTTCAACCCGTTCCCTCTCAGCGATTTCCCGCTGTAACCTTGCGTTCAATGCGCGAAGCTCTGCCGACTCGCGCTGGAACAAGGCCATTCTGAACGTGGCCCTACGGCTGAGCGCATAGAAGGCAAGCGCCAACAGAATCGCAAAACCCATGATTTCCAATGCAAGAACGCTGTTTACCTTCTCACGGATCGAGGCGTAGGTCGTGAACGAGGTCATCGTCCAGCCGCGGAATGGAATGCGTGTCTCCATGCGGATCACCGCCTCGCCCTGCAAATAGGCGTCGGGGGGCAGAGCCGTCCAATCGGTCGTGGCCCTGATAGCGCGCTGGATGGCACTTTGCGGCGGCTGCCGCAGCATGGCAGCCCCCTCCTCTACTCCGCGCCATTGCGGTTCGGTTGACAGAATAATGGTGCCCGTACTGTCAGCGACCAGAACAGCATCGGAGATACCTGCCCAGGCGCGCTCAAATTTTTGCAGATCAACCTCGACGACTATGACCCCAAGGATGTCCGACGAGGCCTCCATCCGGCGCGAATAGATAAAGCTGTAACCACCGGATTCCTTTTCAATCACGGTGAAGATGGTCGAGTTTGACCGAATGGAATCTACAAAATACGGCGCGTTTCTGTGCGTCTCGCCCAACCGGCTGCGATCAGTTGCGGCAACAGATCGGCCATCCCGGTCTAAAAGCATCAAGGATGCGGCGCCTATCTCTTCGACAAAAGAAATAAGTCGCTGCGTGGACAGTGTAAAATCGCTGGATTGCAACGCCGAGATCAGCGTCGGATCCCGCGCCAGCAGCTGCGGCACAATCGCATTTCTGCGCAGCTCGCTCAGCAGGTTCCCGGAATACAGAGCAAGGCGCAGCTCGGCCCGGTTTCGCGTGGATTCAGTAAACCGATCCGTCAGCAGACTGTTGGTTATCCATATCGTCGCAACCGTTACCAACAAAAGCACCAGAACAGCCGCGCGCAAAGGCCAGCCAAGAGGCGCAGCGCGGAGCGGTTTGAACAGTGCAGACCAGGTAGAGCGTGTGTCGGAACTCATCCCCGAAAGTTACGCGGGCTAAGATGCAAGCTCAAGTCACGCAGGTGCGACGATGCCCGACAATGCGCGAAACAATGCCGTTCCATCGGTGCCACCATGCCCTTCGTCTGCCGCTCGTTCGGGATGCGGCATCATACCAAGAACACGGCGGTTTTCAGACAGAATGCCCGCAATGTCGCCAACCGAGCCGTTCGGATTCTCGGTATAGGTGAATGCGATCCGGTCGTGATCCCTGAGCGTGGACAATGTAGCCTCATCCGCGAAATAGTTTCCATCATGATGCGCAATCGGAATGCCGATCACATCGCCAGCGTTATAGCCTTGGGTAAAGGCGCTGTCGCTGGTTGCGACCTTCAGGCCTACGGTACGACAGATATATTTCAGGTTCGCATTGCGCAGCAGAGCGCCGGGCAGAATGCCCGTTTCGGTCAGGATCTGAAAACCGTTACAGATACCAACGGCGTATCCGCCACGCTCGGTGTGGTCGACCACGGCCTTGCAGATCGGGGATTGTGCGGCAATCGCTCCGCAGCGCAGGTAGTCTCCATAAGAAAACCCGCCGGGGACACCGACAATGTCCACGCCCTTGGGCAGAGCGGCATCTTTATGCCAGACCATGTCTACCTGGAACCCGGCCTGTTCAAAGGCAACGGCAAGATCCCGATCACAGTTGGAACCGGGGAAAACGATGACAGCTGCGCGCATGGCTAGCCCTCCTGCAAGCGGTTCAGACCAGTTCGATCTCGTAGCGTTCGATGACCGTGTTAGCCAACAGTTTTTCGCACATCTCGGTGACGTCCGATTCCGTCGCACCCTCGGCGAGTTCAAGATCAATCACCTTGCCCTGACGGACGCCTTCGACCTGATCAAAACCCATGGCACCCAATGCGTGGCGCACCGCTTCACCCTGAGGGTCAAGTACCCCGGTTTTCAGCATCACATGCACACGTGCTTTCATTTACTGCAACTCCAGCTGAGGGCCGGTATTTGAGGCCCGTTCCGTTGTGCGCGGGGATAGCGCGACTGTCGGCGTTCGACAACCCTTGTCAGCACCTACTCGGAACCCTTTAGCGCGGGATAATGCGTATCTATTGCGTTGAAGGTCCCTGTCAGAACCATTTCAACCGCTACGGCAACCAAAATGATAGCCATAACACGGGTGATCACATTGATCATTGTCGGCCCAAAGAACCTGGAAATAGGGTCAGCGAATAACAATCCCAGACCGACAATAGCGCAGGCAATCAAAACGGCCGCCCCCAAAGTTACTACCTCGGCGCCGTCGGGCAAACTATGCGCGAACACAATGGTTGTCGCGATAGTGCCGGGCCCAATCGTTAACGGGATAGCCAGGGGAACAACCGCAATGCTCTTCTTCTGCGCGCCATCTTTAACGGCTTTCTGATCGCTTTCTGACCGGTCAGACGCGTTCAGCATCGACATACCAACCCCAAGAATGATCAACCCACCAGCGATGCGAAAAGACGGAATGTCGATACCGAAAAGCGCCAGAATTTCTTCGCCGATCAGTACCGAAATCAGTGATACAATCACAACCGTGGCTGTCACAACCATTGCAACGCGTTTACGTTCTGGCGGGCTATACCCCTCGGTCATGCTGAGGAAAATCGGGATGCCGTATAGCGGGTTGAAAATCGCCAGCAGCGCAGCGAGGAACTTTAAAAATACTGCCTGATCAAATAGCTCGGCCATTTTTATTCACCCGATTACGCTTGTTCAACAAACAATGCCGGACAAGCTGCGGCCCTGTCAAATAACCGATCTCAAATAAAAACGCCGCCCAATATCGGCGGCGTTTTTGCGTTGTTCTTCGGCTTTCGATCAGTTGATCAGGGTCGGTTTGGACACATTGCTTTTCGGCAGAACGCCTAGGCGACGCGCAACTTCCGAGTAGGCGTCGGTCAGGCTGCCCAGGTCGCGGCGGAATACGTCCTTGTCTAGCTTCTGGCCGGTTTCGATATCCCAAAGACGGCAGCTGTCTGGGCTGATTTCATCCGCTATGATCAGGCGCTGGAAGTCACCTTCATAGACGCGACCGATTTCAATTTTGAAATCGACCAGACGAATGCCAACCGCCAGCATCACACCGCTCATGAAATCATTCACCCGCAATGCGAGGCTAAGAATGTCTTCCATGTCCTGCTGGCTGGCCCAGCCAAAGGCGGCGATATGTTCTTCGGTGACAAGAGGATCACCCAACGCGTCGTCCTTGTAGCAGTATTCCACTATCGGGCGCGGCAGCTGTGTCCCCTCGGCAATGCCAAGGCGTTTGGACATCGTGCCAGCCGCGAAATTGCGAACAATAACTTCAAGCGGTACGATTTCGCAGTTGCGGACCAACTGTTCGCGCATGTTCAGGCGACGGATGAAATGGGTCGGCACACCGATTTGATTCAACCCGTTCATAAAGTATTCGCTCAGGCGGTTGTTCAGCACACCTTTCCCGTCGATCACGTCCTTCTTTTCAGCGTTGAAGGCAGTGGCGTCATCCTTGAAATACTGCACGATTGTACCCGGTTCAGGGCCTTCATACAAAATCTTGGCCTTACCTTCGTAAATTTTCTTGCGACGCGCCATAAGCGACCTTTCCAGACTGTCGCGAGGGAAAAAGTTCCTTCGCCTTGGCGCTCTCTTAGTCCAACCCCCACCTTCCCGCAAGTTCCGAGGCCCGAGAGGCTTTGACGCAGCGCAAATACCTTGCACCCGGATCGTCGTATCGTCATATCATTAAGGAAAGAACTACCAACCCAAGGGGTCCAACTGATGACTACGTTTGACGAGCGCGAAAACGCATTCGAAGCAAAATTCGCCCATGATGAAGAAATGCAGTTCAAAGCACAGGCGCGTTGCAACAAACTGCTTGGCCTTTGGGCGGCCGAAAAACTGGGCAAAACCGGTAATGAAGCCGATGAATACGCAAAATCCGTTGTGATTTCAGACCTGGAAGAAACCGGGCACGAGGATGTCGTGCGCAAAGTTTCCGGCGATCTCGGGGATCTGTCTTCGGATGACGATATCCGTGCAAAAATGGCCGAGTTTCTGGTCGAGGCCAAAGCACAGGTTCTCAACGAAACCAACTAAGGTCTCCCCGCAATATTCATGATCTTCATGAGATTTATGAATTTGATTTGACGCCCCGGTCATGAGACACGGGGCGTCTCACATTTCTAGCGCGGCTCGCCAGTTTCGGAATATTCTTATGACAAATGCGCTCAGCAAACTTCTGGACTCCAACACGACTCTTTTGGCGGATGGAGCAACAGGTACAAACCTATTCAACATGGGCCTGCAGTCGGGCGACGCGCCCGAGCTTTGGAACGTCGATGCACCGGATAAAATCCGCGCGCTGTATCAGGGTTCGGTGGACGCAGGCAGCGACCTTTTCTTGACCAACACATTCGGCGGGACATCTGCGCGTCTCAAACTGCACGAGGCTCAGAACCGGGTCGCTGAACTGAACCGCGCAGGCGCAGAACTTGGCCGTGAGGTTGCTGACAAAGCCAACCGTCCGGTTATCGTCGCGGGATCGGTCGGACCAACCGGCGAGATCATGCAGCCTGTTGGCGCCCTGTCCCATGCCGATGCCGTGGAAATGTTCCACGAACAGGCGCAGGCATTGAAGGACGGCGGTGTCGATGTTCTTTGGGTCGAAACCATCAGCGCCCCAGAAGAGTTCAGGGCCGCGGCAGAAGCCTTTGCGCTGGTCGATATGCCTTGGTGTGGCACGATGAGCTTTGACACGGCTGGCCGCACCATGATGGGTGTCACATCCGCCGACTTTGCTCAGTTGGTTGAAACGCTCCCTAACCCGCCGGTTGCCTTTGGCGCAAATTGCGGGACTGGCGCGTCTGATATTCTGCGCACTGTCCTTGGATTTGTCGCACAAGGTACGGAACGGCCGCTGATATCAAAAGGCAATGCCGGTATTCCGAAATATGTGGATGGACATATTCATTATGACGGCACGCCGGAACTGATGGGCCATTATGCGACCATGGCGCGAGAGGCCGGCGCAAGCATTATCGGCGGATGTTGCGGCACAATGCCCGAGCATCTGCGGCACATGAGAGCTGCGCTTGACGGTGCCCCGTCCGGTATACGCCCAACCCTTGATCAGATCACGGACGCGCTGGGCCCGTTCTCATCCGCAACTGACGGGACTGGCGAGTCCGCCCTTCCGGAACGGCGCGTGCGTAAACGCCGCCGCGCCTGACAACCTCAACGCCCTTCGAATTTCGGGGGGCGTTTTTGCATGAAGGCAACGACGCCTTCGGAAAAGTCTCGGCTGCGGCCACATTCACCTTGCAGATGCGCCTCTGCCTCGAGCTGTTGCGGCAGAGTGTTTTCATAGGTGCCGCGAATAGCCTTTTTGATGGCGCCAAACCCTGAGGTTGGACCTTTGGCCAGATACATGGCCCGCTTGCGCCAATGCGCTTCGAACTCCGCGTCGGGAACGGCTTCCCAGATCAGGCCCCAGTCGTCGGCCTGTCGAGCACTGATCTTATCGGCAAAAAGAGCAGCGCCCATGGCTTTGGCGAACCCCATCTGGCGCGGCATAAACCAGGTGCCTCCAGCGTCGGGCAACAGGCCGATACGGGCAAAAGCCTGCAGGAAATAAGCACTCTCCGTCGCGATCACGATATCCGCGCATAGCGCCAGATTGGCCCCCGCCCCCGCAGCAGCGCCATTTACTGCGGCGATTGTTGGAACCGGGCAATTATAGATTGCTTCAAGCATGGGCTCGTATTCGTCGCGCAGCGTGCGCTCAAGATCAATCTTCCCGGTGCTTGAGGCATCACCTAAATCCTGACCCGAGCAAAAAGCGTTTCCCTTACCGGTCAAAACAATCGCGCGGGCATGGGTGGCAGCGTGTTTCATCGCGTGCGTGACTTCGGCCCGCAACTGAGCGGTCATTGCGTTCAACTTCTCTGGGCGGTTCAGAGTTACCACTGCCAGATCATCCGCAATGTCCAACAGGATCGCTTCGTATTCCATCCACCCCTCCAAGGTTCGCTGCGCCTGCGACCCTGCCTCAATTTCCAATGAAGGAAAAGGTGAACCGAAGGTCAATCTTTGAGGATTTCGCGTAATCGTTCTTTCTCGGCGTCGCTAAGGAGGCCGTCACCTTCCCTTCGGTCCTGTTCCGCCGATCTTTTGCGTAAAAAGCTGAAACCAGTCGCCACAGCGATCAAAAGCATGATCGGACCGGCCAGCCACAAAAGGATGTTCGATCCTGACGTTGTTGGCCTTAGCAAAACATATTCGCCGTAGCGATCAACGATAAAGTCAATCGCCTGTCCATCTGTATCGCCGGCCACCAGGCGTTCGCGCAATAACAGGCGCAAGTCACGGGCCAATCCTGCATTGCTTTCGTCTATGCTTTCGTTGCGGCAAACCAGACAGCGCAAGCCGGAACTCAGATCCCGCGCCCTCTGTTCCAGGATCGGATCATCAAGCACCTCGTCAGGTTGGACAGCCATGCTTGGCGTTGCCAATAAAAGCAGTATCAGTAGAAACCGTTTCATTCCGCCGGAACCCCCTGCGTCGGCGTCTTGCGCGCGCCTGCCGCAACGCGAAAACGCCTGTCGCACAGGCTAAGAACGCCACCGAGCGCCATCAGTAGGCACCCGCCCCAAATCCAATTCGCTAAAGGCTTGATATAAGTCCGCACGACCCAGCCACCATTTGCCTGCTGATCTCCAATGACGACGTAAAGATCCCTGAGAAACCGATAGTCAATCGCAGCTTCAGTCGTTGGCATCCTTGAAACTGGGTAGTCGCGTTTTTCCGGATGCAGTGTTGCGATTGTTCGACCGGCCTGTTCGACCTTAACATCGGCTGTGGTTGAGAAATAGTTGGGCCCCTCGACATTCCGAACCTGTTCAAGTGTCAGAGTGAACTGGCCAACCTCGAAAGGCTGCCCCGTCTGCGCAACGCGGATATCCTCGACCTCCCATGCGGTCAGCCCGGCGATGGCAAAGATCGTAACCCCCAGTCCGGTATGGGCTGCAGCCTTGCCCCAATCGGCACCGGGCAGTCTGAACAGACGCTGCAGGTTGTTTTTTCTTCCAGTACGGCTCCAAAGGTCCACAATAGCGCCAAATGTGATCCAGGCCCCCAGAAACAGCCCCACGGGTCCCAATGCGCTGCGACCGGTCTGCATGACCCAAACGAGCAAGCCAAGCGCAACCGCCAGAAGGAATGCGAACCGCAACGAATGCGCCGCCTTGCCAAGCTTTCCACGTTTCCACGGAAGCATTGCACCAAGCGGTAATACAATCCCCAGCGCAACCATGAACGGTGTGAACGCCGCATTAAAGAACGGCGCGCCGACCGAGAGTTTGCGATCAAATGCCATCTCGGCCACCATCGGCCACAAGGTTCCGAAGAACACAACGAAACAGCTGACCGCCAATAGAATGTTGTTCAGCACCAGGGCGCTTTCGCGGCTGACCATACCAAACACGCCCTTGGCCTCCATCGCTTGCGCGCGTGCCGCATAGAGTGTCAACGCACCGCCAATGAAGACCACAAGAATGATCAGGATAAACACGCCGCGTTCAGGATCATTGGCAAAGGCATGTACCGAAGTCAAAAGCCCCGATCGCACAATGAACGTCCCGATCAGCGAAAAGCCAAAGGCGATAATCGCCAGAAGGATGGTCCAGCTCTTCAGCGCTTCACGCTTTTCGACCACGATAGCAGAATGTAACAGGGCTGCCGCCAATAGCCACGGCATGAAAGAAGCGTTTTCGACCGGATCCCAGAACCAGAACCCGCCCCAGCCCAGCTCGTAATAGGCCCACCAGGATCCAAGCGCGATCCCAATAGTCAGAAAAATCCATGCGGCCAGCGTCCAGGGACGCACCCACCTCCCCCAAGAGGCATCCACGCGCCCTTCGATCAGCGCGGCCACTGCAAAGCTGAATGCCATGCTCAGGCCGACATAGCCCAGATACAGAAACGGCGGGTGGAATGCCAAACCTGGATCTTGCAATAATGGGTTGAGATCGCGCCCATCGAACGGGGCGATAATCAGACGGTCAAATGGGTTCGAGGTGAGCAGGATAAAAGCGTAAAACGCCACCCCTACGGCCGCCTGAACCGCCAGCACGCGCGCTTTGAGCGTCGGAGGTAACCCTGCGCCAAAAAAAGCGGCCATGGCCCCGAAAACTGCGACGATCAGGACCCACAGTAACATTGACCCTTCGTGGTTGCCCCACGTGCCGCTGATTTTATACAGCATCGGTTTGGCGGAATGGCTGTTTTCAACCACTATCCGCAATGAGAAATCAGAGGTGGTAAAGGCCCAGACCAACGCCGCGAAAGAGAAGGCGACTAACAGAAACTGTGCAATAGCGGCGGTTTCTGCAAAGGACATCCAGCCAGTCCACCGTTTCGCCGCCCCTATCAGCGGAATGACCGTCTGAACGATGGCGACGAGAAAGGCGAGTATCAGCGCGAAGTGACCAAGTTCTGTAATCATGGTCCCGCATATATTCCTGTTGAGGGACAATCACCAATCACTTTCGCCTCTGCCGGACGCACATAGTGTCGCGGGTCAGGCGGACCGACCCCGCCGCCAATCCTCGAGCGCAGGGTTGAAATCGGGTTTTAGGACCTCATCGGCCAAGCCTGCATCTGTCCCAGTATCAGCGACCCCAATCAAACGTTCCCGCATCTCTGCCAGTGTTTCGATGTTTTCCATAACTTTCGGAGTACGTGTCATCGTTGCCGAAATTTCACGCTGCAGATCCTGCACTTTGGTCTGGTGTCTTGCGCCGAAATAGAACGAGACGACCACGCCCAACAACCACCACAAGGGCTCAGGTACCAACGCAATCCCCTGCATCCGAGCGGCAAACCAAAGCGGATCGACCATAGCGGCGATAAACAGCCCCAATGTTCCCAAGGCCATGGCGGGGCGCGGCAGCCGGTTGAGCCCATCCATAAAACGGTCAAATGCACTTTTTTGAACCCGCTCGAACTCTGCCCTATACTGTTCCAGTACTCCCTGTTGTCGCGTCAGGTCGCGTTTAGCGCCCTGCTCAGCATTTTCACGAAAGACTTCGGTTGTTTCACGCACGACATTCCGACCCTCGCCAAACAAGAACACAAATATTCCCGAGATCAGCCCCATTCAGAAACCCTCCTTTGAAACTCTGCGTCGCTAAGATGATAGGTCGGTGACAGGAATTCCTCGGCGCGTCGTATCCAGCCACCTTTTGCCCCAGACCGGGACCGAGCATATTTGCGAGAGGTTGGACGCCGTTCCGCTATCCGGAAATAATAGTTTCTCCTGGCAACGCCATAAGCATCCCGCAGCGCGACAGGGTCCGGTTCAGACGCAGCACTGCAAGCCTGCGCCGTCTGCGGGCCCACAACGCCATCTACGACGACATGATACCCCATTTCACGCAGCAAATATTGCATAATTTTAACAGCTTGAACGCCTGAATTCACGTACATGTCGAAAACAGATGGCTGCAGAATGTTAGGCAGTAGGTGTAATCGCGGTTTTGAGAAATAGTGGCGGATAAAGATTTCAACGGCCTGCGACCGGCTCAGCCGCCTTACATCGGATACATCAACCATCCCGTCCTGCGTCAGGTCCAGTTGCAATCTGCGCATGGTATGGACTGTTACGCCGAATTTTGTCGCTCCACCCGGATCGTCGGGGTCATCGACAAAACCACCTTCACGCGTAACTATCTGTTCCGCGATCTGCCGAACCGTCTGCATGTACTGTTCTCCAACTTGGGACAGACAGACGCTCGGACAATTCTGTTAATACAGCTAAAATAGAAAGGGCGCTGCATGTCGATCCACGCAACGCCCGAATTCCGATCTCAAAGCCTATGGCTCAGCTCTCGCCGGCCTCCTTGTAAATACCTTGTTCTTTCAACGCGTCCACAACCTCTTTTGGCATATAGGTCTCATCGTGTTTCGCAAGAATTTCTGAGGCTTCAAAGACTCCGTTTACGTAGCTTCCGGTACCAATCATACCCTGGTTTTCCGAGAACAAATCAGGCAAAACCCCAGTAAACGTGACCGGCACACTTTCGCCACCGTCCGTCACCACGAAACGCACGGTTTCCCCTTGCCCCCGCACGATCGAACCCTCTTCGACAAGACCACCGATCCGGAATATTTCAGTCGGTTTTGGTGGCTCTGCCATTACTTCACTGGGTGAGCGGAAGAAATTGATGCCGTCCTGCATAGCGTATCCGATCAACGCCGTAGACACTGCCAAAGCAACGATTGACAGAAGGATGATCTGAACGCGACGACGTTTCTTGAGCGTTTTCATTTGTTCCTCATGGGAAAAGTGGGGCCATCATCAGACCCGCAGTTTCAGCTTCACCTAACATCAGGTTAGCGTTCTGCAAGGCTTGGCCACTGCTACCTTTTGTCAGGTTATCCAGTGCTCCGATCACAATGGCGCGCCTCTCGATCCGGTCGCTGGCCACGCCGATATGGCAGAAATTTGAGCCGCGCACATGGTGGGTCGAGGGTGTTTCGCCAAATGGCAGCATCTGGATAAATGGTTCGCTTTCATAGGTTTTCACAAGCGCTTCATAAACGCTCGTGGGGTCACCTTTGACATATGTAGTCGCTAGGATACCCCGGTTTGCCGGAACCAGATGCGGAGTGAACTGAACATGGACCGGGCGCCCTGCAAGGGCAGAAAATTCTTGATCGAATTCCCCCAAATGCCGATGCGTACCGCCAACAGCATATGCGTTATACCCTTCGCTAAGTTCGGCATGCAGCAGGTTTTCTTTCAGCGACCGCCCGGCACCAGACACCGCGCATTTGAGGTCCAGAATGATGTCATCCAGATCAATGACGCCGGCCGAAATCAAAGGGCGCAAAACATATTGTCCGGTGGCGGCGTTGCAGCCTGTTCCGGCAACCAAGCGGGCCGTGCGAATTTGATCGCGATAAAACTCGGTCAGGCCGTAAACGGCCTCCTCCTGCTGCTCCAAAGCCGCATGAGGGTTGCCATACCATTTTTCATATTCCTCAGGGTCGCGTAGCCTGAAATCGGCGGACAGGTCGATGATTTTAAGGTCCTTCGGCAGGTCGCGGATAACTTCCTGGCTGGTTTTATGTGGCAGCGCGCAAAAGCACAGGTCGATCCCTGAAAAGTCGATTTCTGAAATTTTGCAAAGAACCGGTAACTTCAGGTGCCGCAAATGTGGAAATACCTGCGCCATCGACTGTCCGGCTTTCCGCTCGGCAGAAAGTGCAGCGATTTCCATATTCGGATGCTCGTCGATCAACCGAACCAGTTCAGCGCCGGTATAACCCGAAGCGCCCAGAATTGCGATTTTGTGGGTCATCTTGGACCTCTTGAAACTGTATGCCACTGTTCATGCCCGCCACTGTGACGGTCATGGGATTACGGGTTCTTTCAGGCCGCGTCTTTGACCAAAGTCAGACAGCCTCGAAAGTAATTTGTCGTCGGAGGAACTGGGTGGCGCGATCACTGACAACGCCTGGCTTACCAGTGGTCAGATAACCGCCCTTCGCCGCACCCTGCATGTTCGGGTGCCGCTGCAAATAGTCTGCCAGACTTTCGGCAACCAGATCACCCTGGCTGAACACCTCAACGTCGGGTCCTAAGGCCTTCTGAAACGCCTCAGCCATCAAGGGATAGTGCGTACAGCCCAGAATTGCGGCCTGAGGCTCTGGCATCTTGCGTTTCAGGGCGTCCACATGGCTTCGAACCAGCGCTTCGGCCAGGATCATGTCGCCTTCCTCGATGGCATCAACGACCCCACCGCAGGCCTGCGCCTCAACATCTACGCCAATCGCACGAAAGGCCAACTCGCGTTGAAACGCGCGACTCGATACGGTGGCCGGGGTCGCAAACAAAGCGACGTGTTTGACCGCGACTTCACGCGGCGGGCTGTTGTCACCCCATTGCCGCTCAGTCAGCGCTTCGATCAATGGAACAAAAACGCCCAAGACGCGCTTGCCTTGAGGCACGCCCTCTTCCTGCATCCGCCGCAAAGCAGCAGCGCTGGCCGTATTGCAGGCCAGAATCACCAGATCACATCCCCGGTTCCAGAGGTCGTTCACCGCACCCCGGGTCAGCTCATAGATATTCTCTACATCACGCACCCCGTAAGGCGCATGTGCGCTGTCCGCGTAATACAGGAAATCAACGTCGGGAAGACGTTTCTGCGCGGCGTTCAGAACGGTCAGACCGCCCAAACCAGAATCAAAAATGCCTACTGCCATTTGCCCCTTTAGGCGCGATGCCGTTCCTCAAATTCATAGCCATAGTCATAAGACTTTAGTGGCTTTGGAGACAGCTCATACGTTGCTTTGCGCAAGAAATCCATCATCTTGCGCGTATCCTTGGCCAACGGGTCCAGAACGTCGCGGCCGATGGGCTCTCCGATCACCACTTGGACCGGGGTATCAACGCGTTTTTTGAATTCCTTGATCAGCAATCCCATGCGCAATGTATTGTGCAGATGGCTGGCGATCTGAAACAGGCGTGAGGTATGACCGTCAAAAAAGACCGGCACAACTGTCGCGTCTGATTTGGCAACCATCCGCGCTGTGAAGCCACGCCAGCCCGGGTCCATTGGGTACGAGAAAGGCCTTGCCCCAGTGCTGACGGTTCCGCCGGGAAATATGCCAATCGCACCGCCCTCGCCCAGATAGTTCAAAGCTTTCTTGCGGGTCTCGAGGTTCTGCTTCATCGCAGTTTTTGTATCGTCGAATGAAATCGGCAGAACGACCCGATTCAGATCCTCTGCCTTACGAAACACATGGTTGGCCAGAATGCGAAAATCCCCACGCGTACTGGACAACATGTGCCCCATCATCAACCCATCCAGAATTCCATATGGGTGATTGGCAATCAGAATCAGAGGGCCATCACGGGGAATATTAGACAATGACCCACCAACCACATCCAGAGACAAACCGTATCTCTCAACCATGACCGACCAGAAATTTCGCCCGTTGGCCACGTCTTTTTCGTACCCATCAGCACGCCTGATAAGGCGCAGGCGGCCTGTGGTGTTTTCCATAAGCTTGATGACCATCCGTCCGCTTTTGGTTTCGGCGGAATAGGCATAAGAAATGTCACGTGCAACATGGCGTCGCGAGGGCATGGAAATCTCCGGTTTTGTACCTGCATTTTAAATGCAAGTAACAATTTTGCCTAGCTGTCGTGACACGGTTGTGACGAATTACTCGGCGGCGGCCTGTAATTCAGGTCCTCCGTTCCGTATCGTGGTCAACAATTCCTCTCTGCGTTTGGCGGCGCTCGCCTCATTCGCCTTAAGGACGGGTCCAAAACCTTTGATATCCAAGGGCAACTTAGCAAGCGAAATTACGGCATCCTTTGTTTGGATGGAAATCAGCGGAGTGATCTCTTTGAGATCACGCTCATATTGCTTGATCAGCGCGCGCTCCATTCGACGTTCGACACTATAGCCAAAGATATCCAGCGGAGTACCTCGAAGAACTTTTAGCCGAGACATGAATTTCAGCGGCTTCAGCATCCATTCGCCGAAACTCCGTTTGCGGGGTCGGCCATCTGGTCCTTTGCCACCAAGCAGCGGTGGGGCAAGGTGGAAAGTCATTTTGAATTCGCCATCAAATTCGGCGGCGGCTTTCTCCCGACTGGACAGTAACAACCGGGCCACTTCGTATTCGTCCTTGTAAGACAACAGCTTATGATACCCTTTTGCGACAGCATCACGAATTTCTGCATCCTCAAACGAGTCAACGATTTTGCGGTAGCGTTTCGCCAAACGAGCGCTTTGATACTGGGTCAGATGATCGGCGCGGAACGCGATGACCTGCTCTGGTGATTTCGGGAGGTCGGAAAAACTTGGCCGTAGAATCTCATCGACTTTTTCCGGGTGTAAAACCGCCCAACGACCGATTTCAAAGGCTCTTTTGTTGCGCTCTACCGCCGTTCCGTTCAGATCAATGGCTGCAATCACCGCATCGAGGCTGACGGGTATCAGTCCGCGCTGCCATGCGGCCCCAAAAACCATCATGTTCGAATAGATTGAATCTCCCATCACTGCGCGCGCAAGCTCAGTGGCATCAAACAGGGAAACATCTTCTTTCAATCGTGCTTGCAGCGCCAGTTCCAGCCTCTCACCAGGAATCCTAAACTTAGTGTCGCGCGTGAAATCGCCGGTAACGGTTTCGTGGCTGTTGACCACCGCTCCGGTCTGACCCAAGCGTGTCAGGCCAAGTGTTTTGGCCCCGGCGGAAACAACCAAATCACCACCGATCAATGTGTCGGCTTCACCCGTTGCCACACGTATTGCACTGATATCATCTGGCCGGTTGGCTATACGGCAATGAATATGAACCGCACCGCCTTTCTGAGCCAAGCCTGCCATCTCCATCATTCCGGCGCCTTTGCCGTCAATCTGGGCCGCCTGTGCCAGGATCGCCCCGAGCGTGACAACTCCGGTCCCACCGATGCCGGTAATGACAACATTATGTGTGCCCATGATTTCAGGCAGCTCGGGCATCGGAAGATCGGGCAGATCAAGTTCGGTCGTCGCTTCTTTGCGAATCTTCGCGCCTTCCAGCGTTACAAAGGAGGGGCAGAACCCACTCAGACACGAAAAATCCTTGTTACAGCTCGATTGGTCAATCGCGCGCTTCCGGCCAAGTTCGGTTTCCTTGGGAACAATCGAAACACAGTTCGATTGGATGCCGCAGTCACCGCAGCCCTCACAGACATCCGTATTGATAAAGACCCTTTTGTCCGGGTCGGGAAAGGTTCCGCGTTTACGGCGACGGCGTTTCTCAGCGGCACAGGTCTGGACATAGACGATGACCGAGACGCCCTCATAGGTGCGGAATTTCTCTTGCACAGTCATCAGTTCGGCACGCTCAAAGCTCTCTACCCCTGCGGGTAAGGCTTTGAAGTTTACATCTTCTTTTTCGTCATAGACCAGCGCGACATGTGTGACGCCCATAGCCTTGACCTCGGCCGCGATCCTTTCAGCGGTCAGATCACCCTCATTGCCCTGCCCGCCCGTCATTGCGACCGCATCGTTGAACAGAATCTTGAAGGTGATGTTCGTACCCGCCGACAAAGCTGCCCGGATCGCCTGAACACCGGAATGGTTATAGGTGCCGTCTCCGAGGTTCTGGAACACATGATTGGTGGTCGAGAACGGCTCTTCCCCGATCCAGTTTGCCCCTTCGCCACCCATCTGAGTAAAGCCAAATGTGCTTCGATCCATCCACTGAACCATGTAATGGCATCCGATGCCTGCATAGGCCCGGCTTCCGTCTGGTACCTTGGTCGAACTGTTATGCGGGCATCCAGAACAGAAATACGGAAGGCGCGAGGCTATTTCCTCGGCATTGTCCGCCCGGCGCGCTTCGGTCAGCTTGGTCAAACCTGCGCGGACCCCGTCGGTATCGCGGCCTTCTTCAATCAGAATACCGCCCAGTTTTTCAGCGATCATGTTCGGATCAAGGGCACCGCGGGTGGGAAACAGCTCTTCCCGGTGCAGCGTCCCAGCACCGCCCTTGTACCAGCCATAGACTCGTCGACCACGGCGGTCGTCAAAGATCGCTTCTTTGACCTGAACCTCGATTAGCTTGCGTTTTTCTTCAACGATTACGATCAGGTCCAGACCCTCTGCCCAGTCGTGAAATCCGGCCATGTCCAGTGGGAACGTCTGTCCGACCTTATAGGTCGTGATGCCAAGGCGCTCGGCCTCGGCCTCATCAATATTCAGCAAGGAAAGCGCGTGGGTGAGGTCCAGCCAGTTCTTGCCAGCGGCCACCAGACCTATCTTTGCGCCGGGTTTGCCCCAGACACGTTTGTCCATCCGGTTAGCGCGTGAAAACGTTTCAGCCGCAAAACGCTTGTAATCAATAATGCGCTCTTCCTGCAGATGAGGCGTATCGCCAAGCCGGATGTTCAGCCCTCCTTCGGGCATATCAAACTCGGGCACCACGACATTCATGCGATCGGGGTTGCCATCAACAACCGAAGTCACCTCGATCGTGTCCTTCATGGTCTTGAGGCCGACCCAGACACCGGCGAACCGGCTGAGCGCGAATCCGTAAACGCCGTAGTCGAGTATCTCTTGTACTCCGGCCGGGCTGACCACTGGCATGTACATATCAACCAACGACCACTCGGACTGATGCAGCACGGTCGAGCTTTCGCCCGTGTGATCATCCCCCATGGCCATCAGAACGCCACCATGTGCCGCCGTCCCTGCCATATTGGCATGGCGCATCACGTCGCCTGACCGATCTACACCAGGTCCTTTTCCGTACCACAGACCAAAGACGCCATCGAACTTGCCGTCACCCCTTAACCCGGCCTGCTGACTGCCCCAAAGCGCGGTTGCCGCAAGATCCTCGTTCAGACCGTATTGAAAAGTGACATCGCTTTCTGTCAGCTGTTTCTGCGCGCGCATCATCTGCTGGTCGACCGCTCCAAGAGGCGATCCGCGGTATCCCGTCACCAATCCAGCAGTGTTCAGACCCGATTTCGTGTCGCGCGCCTTTTGCATCAGCATAAGGCGCACAAGCGCCTGAGTGCCGTTCAGTAAAACCGTGTTTTTGCTTAGGTCGAAACGGTCGTTCAAAGAAATTTGTGGCTTACTCATCAAACGCCTCCCCTCGTCAGATCAGTGTGCTTCATCTGCTTCCATATTAGGTCATAATAACTGACCTGCCTAGAGCTTATCCTCTGAAACGCAAGGATTTCGCCGTTTGAATGTGGAAGTTGTCACCTATTTCATATAGGCGTTCGGCAGGATAACGAAAGTTGCGGCGATGGATTGGGACAAGCTTAGGATATTTCACGCGGTTGCAGATGCGGGCAGCCTGACACATGCAGGCGATAAGCTGAACCTATCTCAATCGGCAGTCAGCAGACAAATTCGGGCATTGGAAGAGTCACTTGATTCGACGTTGTTCCATCGTCACGCCCGCGGTCTGATTCTGACCGAACAGGGTGAGCTGCTGTTCGACGCCACCTCGGCAATGTCCAAGCGACTGGACGCGGCAGCCGCGCGCATACGAGACAGCGAAGAAGAAGTCTTTGGTGTGCTGCGGGTCACAACCACATTTGGCTTTGGGACTCTATGGCTCGCTCCGAGGTTGCCAAAGCTGTATGAACAATACCCGGACCTAAATATTGACCTTATGCTTGAGGAACGCGTTCTTGACCTGCCAATGCGCGAGGCTGATGTCGCCATCCGTATGAAAGAGCCCAGCCAGGCTGATCTGGTGCGCAAGCGCCTGATGACAGTACAGATGCTGCTTTATGCTACCCCAGAATATCTTAAAGAAAGCGGTCAACCTGCCTCCCTCGAAGAAATCTCGAGCCATCGACTTATCTGTCAGACCCCCTCAGCCCCCCAAGTAGGGGCCAGTGCGGCAATGGTACGGCATCTGATGACCTATAACCCGGCGTCGTTGCTGACAGTGAACAACTATTTCGGTGTCTTGCAGGGCGTACTGCACAATCTGGGAATTGGCTTGCTGCCCGATTATGTCACGCATGATTTCCCGCATCTGCTGCCGGTACTTTCAGACATCGAAACGGCAGACGTTCCTGTTTATCTCGCCTACCCCGAAGAGTTACGCCACTCCAAACGCGTGGCAGCCTTCCGCGATTTTGTGCAGGACGAGATCATCGCGCAGCGTAAACACCTGAAGAAAATGGGGAAACTATAGCTATGCGTCAACGTCATAGCGGACATGACGGACTATCACACTGAAACGCCTTGATCGTTATCAAACTGATGCCTAAATGAGCACTCGAAGGCGGTGATGCTGTAACGCTCATCATCTTCATACCTCCCTGTTGGACTACGGCCGAGCTTAGTGCTCGGCCTTTTTTTTGGCCCTGACTTAATCGGTGACACCGAACAGCCGAAAATTGCTGGGAAATTTCCACCTCCGCGCCTATGATCCCGTAAGAGATCAAAAATTCGTGTTCGAGGGAAAATTCATGCACCATCCACTCCGCCTATTACTGGCGTTGATTTCCGCCATTCTTCTTGCGGTACCAGTACACGCACAAGACAGTGGGGCCGCGTCGTCTACGGTCACAATTCCAGAGGACCTGACGCCCGATCAGGTTGATGGCTTGGTGGCACGTATGTCCGACGATCAGGTTCGCGCCATTTTGCTGGAACGGCTCGATGCGGTTGCAGAAAAGCAGGCGGCAGCAAACGAAAACCATGAAGATCCGCTTACCGAAATCAGTGAAATCTGGGCCGAGATGGTTACCTCTTGGACGCAGGTTTTGACCACATTGCCAAATATCGTCAGCGCCCAGGTTGAGGCGTTCAGCAATTTCTCAGCGAAATTCGGATCTACCGGGGTGTTTGGCCTGTTTGGGTTGATCCTAGCAGTTCTGGTGGCCGGATACGCTGCTGAGAAATTGTTTGGGTTTCTCACCCGCAAATGGCACGAAGAGCCCGATGGGAATTCTGATGCCGATCTTTGGAGCGCGGTACGTTACTTGTTCCGCCGATTCTGCCGGGAAATCGCAGGACTTGTTGTGTTCTATGTTGTTATCCGGGCGATTGGACGGGGCTTGCTGACGACAGAACAGCTTACCTATGCCGCCCCATTCGTTTTCTACCTGATTTGGATTCCGCGTCTGGGCGCAGCCGCCTCACGCTTTGTGCTGGCGCCCAAAAAGCCACATTACCGGTTGGTCAACATAGACGATCATTGGGCCAAATATCTGCATCGCAACCTGATTGGCCTTCTTCTATTGATCGGCCTCACGCTCTTTATCGTACGGTTCAACTTGCTTAACGGTATCACCCCGGCCGATACGCGTATCGGTTTCTGGCTGAACGCTGGCATCCATATATACATTGGGATCATCGCCTGGACCGCGCGCGAAGGGTTGTCTCAGATGATGTTGGGCACGGACCCGGACCACACCAAATTCGATGAAAAGGTCGCTCATTACTATCCCTACTTCGCTATCGGCGTTTCGGTGGTGATATGGTTCCTGGTCGAATTCCTGATCGCACAGCGTGATCCCAGAACACTTGCCCTGCTTGGCAAAGGGCCACATTTCACGACGATGTTCTGGCTGCTGATCGCACCAGCGCTTGATACGCTGATCCGTGGCCTAGTGCGCCATCTTCAACCCCCAATGTTGGGCGACGGACCATTGGCCGAACGCGCCTATAAATCAGCCAAGCGCAGCTATATCCGGATTGGTCGCGTGCTGGCCGGCCTGTTTGTGGTCTTTATGATCGCGCGGGTCTGGCAGCTTGATCTTCGACATGTCGCCTCTGCCGGGATCGGAACAGACGTTGGCGGTACGGTTATCGAATTCCTGATGATCATCGCTGTCGGATACATCTTGAACGAGGTCGTCTCACTATGGATCAACCGTCGTCTTGCCAAGGAACAGACAACGGCAGAAGAGCTGGATGAAGAGGCCGGTGGCGAGGGTGGCGGCGCAGGCGGTTCACGTCTGGCGACGGTTCTTCCCCTGCTGCGGATCACGGCACAAGTCACGATTGCGGTCATCTTCGGCCTGCTCGCATTGGGCGCGCTGGGCATCAACATCACCCCACTTCTGGCAGGTGCTGGTGTCCTTGGTCTTGCGATCGGTTTCGGCGCTCAGAAGCTGGTGGCAGATATCGTCGGCGGTGTCTTCTTCCTTATCGACGATGCGTTTCGCGTGGGTGAATATGTCGATGTCGGCGGCACCATGGGCACCGTCGAGAAAATCTCGATCCGTTCGATGCAGCTCCGCCATCACCGTGGGCCCGTTCACACGATCCCCTATGGCGAGATTCAAAAGCTGACCAATTTCAGCCGTGACTGGGTGATCATGAAGCTAAAGTTCACCGTGCCGTTTGACACTGATCCCAACAAGGTCAAGAAGATCTTCAAGAAGATCGGCGCCGAGATGATGGCGGACGAAACCCACAAAGAAGGCTTCTTGCAGCCCTTCAAATCGCAAGGTGTTTTCGACTTTGACGATGTTGGCATGATCATCCGCGGCAAGTTCATGGCCAAGCCGGGCAAGCAGTTCACGCTTCGCAAGGAAATCTTCAACCGGGTGAAGGCCGAGTTCAATGCCAATGGCATCGACTTTGCCCGCCGCGAAGTTCGCGTAGCAATTCCTGGTCTGGAAGAGGCCGAGAACCTTACCGAACAACAAAAAGCTGCTGTTGGGGCCGCTGCGGCGGACTCGATCAACAAGGGAGAAACCCCAGCTTAAAGACCAGATACAGACGCCACGCGGCTTTTGGGCCGTCTGGCAGGAAATACTATAGACGGAACCGGCCACTAGCGCGGTTCCGTTTTTTTTTTCTGGGTACACAAAGCGCAGAAAAGCTCGAAATTGGCATATGCCGGTTACGTTATTCGACCCTGCGCTGACTTGGCCCTTCCCACAGACGCGCCCTTGCCCTACAAGGCCCGCAATCTCGGCCACCATGGATACAGGACAAACGATGCAAGAGCCCGCCATCACACCGGATCTGATTGCCGCGCACGGGTTGAAACCCGAAGAATACGAGATGATCCTGGAGATTATCGGGCGCGAGCCAACCTTTACCGAGTTGGGCATTTTCTCGGCCATGTGGAACGAGCATTGTTCCTACAAATCTTCTAAGAAATGGCTGCGCACCCTGCCCACCTCTGGACCCCAGGTGATCTGCGGACCGGGTGAAAATGCAGGTGTGGTCGATATCGGCGATGGTCAGGCCGTGGTCTTCAAGATGGAAAGCCACAACCATCCGTCTTACATCGAACCCTATCAAGGTGCAGCCACAGGTGTTGGAGGTATCCTGCGCGACGTTTTCACCATGGGTGCGCGCCCAATTGCCTCGATGAACGCGCTGTCTTTTGGTGAACCCGGCCACCACAAGACCCGTCAGCTGGTCAATGGCGTGGTCGAAGGTATCGGCGGCTATGGCAACTGTTTCGGCGTGCCTTGCGTTGGCGGCGAAGTGCGCTTTCACCCGGCCTATAATGGCAACTGCCTTGTGAATGCCTTCGCAGCCGGGCTGGCTGACAGTGACAAGATTTTCTACTCAGCCGCATCGGGCGTCGGCATGCCGGTTGTCTATCTTGGAGCCAAGACCGGACGCGACGGCGTGGGCGGAGCCACCATGGCCAGCGCCGAATTTGACGACACGATCGAGGAAAAGCGCCCCACCGTTCAGGTTGGCGACCCGTTCACCGAAAAACGCCTGATGGAAGCGACGCTGGAGCTGATGCAAACCGGCGCAGTGATCTCGATCCAAGATATGGGCGCGGCGGGCCTGACCTGTTCCGCAGTTGAGATGGGGGACAAAGGCGGTCTGGGCGTTCGGCTTGATCTGGAAAACGTCCCCCAGCGCGAAGAGAACATGACAGCCTATGAGATGATGCTGTCGGAATCCCAAGAACGCATGTTGATGGTTCTCAAACCCGAGCTTGAGGCCGAGGCTCGCGCCGTTTTCGATAAATGGGATCTGGATTTCGCTATCGTGGGTGAAACCGTCGCCGAAGATCGCTTTCTGATCATGCATAATGGTGAGGTCAAAGCCGATCTGGTTCTATCCAAACTCTCCTCGACCGCGCCCGAATATGATCGCCCGTGGGAGCCTACACCGCAAGCAGAAGATCTGGCCGACGTGCCTCAGATCGACCCAATCGACGGTCTGCGCGCCCTGCTCGCTTCGCCCAACTATGCGGGCAAGCAATGGGTTTACGAGCAGTATGACACCATGGTTATGGCCGATTCCGTGCGTACGCCTGGTCTGGGCGCCGGCATGGTTCGTGTACACGGCACCGACAAGGTTCTTGCTTTCACCAGTGACGTGACCCCGCGCTATGTGCGAGCTAACCCTGTTGAAGGCGGCAAGCAAGCTGTTGCCGAAGCCTACCGCAACCTGACCGCCGTCGGGGCATTGCCGCTGGCGACCACTGACAACCTGAATTTTGGCAACCCGGAAAAGCCCGAGATCATGGGCCAGTTCGTCGGTGCCATCCAAGGCATTGGTAAGGCCGTCGCAGCATTGGATATGCCCATCGTGTCCGGCAACGTGTCGCTTTACAACGAAACCGACGGTCAAGCGATCCTGCCGACCCCGACAATCGGAGCGGTCGGCCTTCTGGCGCACACGGACGAGATCATAGGTAATGAGGTCCGCGACGGCCACGTGGCTCTGGTCATCGGCGAAACGCAGGGGCATCTGGGCCAATCCGCCCTTCTGGCCGAAGTGTTCAACCGCGAAGATGGCGACGCGCCGCATGTCGATCTGGACGCCGAAAAGCGCAACGGAGAGTTCATCCGCGCAAACCGAGAAATGATCAAAGCCTGCACCGATCTTGGCGATGGTGGTCTGGCATTGGCGGCCTTCGAACTGGCCGAGGCAACCGGCGTCGGCATCACGCTTGACGACGCCTCGACCGAATTCCTGTTTGGCGAGGATCAGGCCCGTTATCTGGTAGCCTGCAACTTTGACCAGGCCGAAGCCCTGATGATTGCCGCAGGTCAGGCTGGCGTTCCACTGGTATCGGTCGGGCGGTTCACGGGCGACAGCGTCCGCATCGGCTCTTCTGAGGCCTTGCTTGATGAACTGACTGCCACTTTCCGCAACAGCTTCGCCGAAGCCGTCGCCTGATTTTGGGGCCTGCGCTTCTGAAAACCTGCACTTTGACAAGTGCAGGTTTTTGTCATTTCGGGGCGTTTATCTGACCCTTGCGCGCCCCGCCCCGGCGCACTACATCTTGGGAAAGACTTTCAGGAGAAACCTACATGCCGATGAGCGCCCACGAGATTGAGAACCTGCTGCGCGACGCGTTTCCCGATGCGGACATTCAGGTCGGCGGCAGCGACGGCGTACATATGTCGGCCATGGTTGTGGATGAGAGCTTTCGTGGCAAAAACCGGGTGCAACAGCAACGAGCAGTCTATGCAGCCCTCAAAGGTAAGATGGACGGCCCGGATGGCGACTTGCACGCGTTGGCGCTGACGACGAAAGTGCCTGAGTGAGCACGACTTTCTGGATTTACGGGATTTGCTCTTTGGTGACGCTGGTTGGGTGCATATTGGTTGTTCAATCAACTTCTTTACCCGGTACCAATAAGAAAGCTCGCGGAAGCGAACCCGGCCGAGGAGATCAACTAATAACTTATGGCGTGCATACGGGCGGCCCGGGCGGCGGATACACGGCTATGGCGAGGGTGACCCGATATCCGCAGCAATACGCAAAAGCCATGGCTCCAAAAAAATGAGTACATGGCTGGCTTGGATATCAGCAATCGCGGCTTTGATAGTTGCCGCCGCGCTGATCGAGGCCTATGTGAAGCGAAACAGAAAGCGTAAACTGGTCAACATGCGTCCAAACCCGGACAAAATCAGCAAGGTTGACGGCATCGAGAGATACGGGCTGAATCCGCTGGCCCTGGCGCAGGCCGAACACCGACGGCTGGAAAAGGAAGGATGGGTCGCCGCCCCATCACAGGATGAAACGACCGCCCCGGATGCGGATGACAAGGAAAAGTAACATGACCGACGTGAAAACCCAGATCGACGAGACCGTCAAAGCCAATGATGTGGTGCTATATATGAAAGGCACCAAGGAAATGCCGCAATGCGGATTCTCCTCGCGCGTGGCAGGCGTGCTGAACTACATGGGCGTAGAATTTGCTGACGTGAATGTACTGGCCGACGAAGGCTTGCGTCAGGGGATCAAGGACTATTCTGACTGGCCGACTGTTCCGCAACTCTATGTCAAAGGCGAGTTCGTAGGCGGATGCGACATCATCACCGAGATGACCCTGTCAGGTGAGCTGGACACCTTGTTTGATGACAACGGTGTCGGCTACAACAAGGAAGCCGCTGATAAAATCAGGGAAGCAAACGCCTGATCAGCGACTGACGCAATTTCCCAATAAGACCTGCTCGCTGGCGGCATCTGCACCTGTCGCCAGAAAGCTCACCGTGGCGTCCCAGCCTTTGGAGCGCAGGATGTAAGTGCCAGTTGTTCCGTCGGATTCATAGCGAATACCAGAGCCGCTCTGAGCTTGGCGCAAAGTCACCAGCTTATTGTCGACCATCATGGCTGCCGCGCTGGATCCATCCTCGGCATTGAAATAGGCAACCTCAAGAGGCACGCCGTTATCACAAGTAAATGTGACGGGCAGAATATCGATCCCAGCCCAGGAAACCTGCGCTGACACAGACATGAAAGTCGCAATAGCAATAGTACGCATATTTATCATTTCGTTGACTTTTCTTCTATGAATGCCGCCATTGCCTCGGCCCGAGCAGCCAATTCTGCCAAGGTGTCGGTGACCGAAGGTGGAACCACGGCAACTTCAATTCTTTCCGGCTCGGGCTGTGGCATGCTGCGCAGGTTCCGAAGCTCGGCTTCGGCCTCCGCTAGCTTATTTTCCAGCGAGTTGATCTTGTCACCCGTGGCGGCGGCTTTGTCTGCCAACATCAATCCAGCCATCAAAAGCATCCGGGATTCAGGCATCCGACCGATCTGATCCGACAATACCTGCGCTTCATCATCCAGCAATTTAGCAGCAGCTTGCAGGAAAACCTCTTCGCCTTCCTGGCATGAAACCTCAAAGCCGCGCCCCCCGATTTGAATGGTCAATTCAGGCATTATTCCACCTCTCCTTCGGCCAGTTTCGCCTGAGACAGCAACGGTTCCAACCGGGCCAGCACGGCATGTGCTTCGGCCGCATCGGTGGCCTGCGCTGCGCGCGTTGCCTCAAGCTCGGCAGCTGTGGCACGATTCAACAGATCCGCATCGGTCATTCCGTCTTCTGCAGCTGCGCGCAGCTCTTCGACCGACATTCGTAGTTGTTCGTTGGCTTTGCGCATGCGCTGCAGATCATCATCCAGACGCGACATCGCCGAGCCATGGCTACTGCGTTCGGCGCGCAGCATTTCTAACTCGGCGCTGAGTTCCGCTACGCGTTCACTATCCGCCAATTCCGAACGAAGACGGGCATTTTCGGCTTTCAGTTCTTCGACAACATCCTGATCTTCCAATGCTGCCTTTGCGCTTGCCAACTCGGCCCGTGCGGCTTCGACCGAAGTAAGCTGTGCCTTGGCATCTTCGAGTTGCTCGCGCAGCGCTGCACTTTCCTGACTATCAGACGGCGTATTGCGCAAGCCTTCGATTTCTAGGCGCATGGCATCGACTTCGGAATCGTGCCTTTCTTTTAATGATCTGAGACGCTCTTCAAGTTGAGCATTCGCAACCCTCTCATCATCCAGAGCTACACGCAGAGTGTCATCTTCTCCACCGCTGCCTGCGCCAACTTCCGCCATTGTCGCAATGCCGGATCCAATCCGATCCATCGCGGCCACAATACGGCGTTGTAGTTCTTCGATCTGGCTCATGCCCCTGCCACCTTTTTATCAAGGTTCCTTGTTTCGCGAGGTTATCCGAATCAACCTTGTACGCGTCTTGGCCTAGTCTAACCCAATGGCATCGAAAATACCCACTGTTTGCTTTCAACGACTTGGGTCACATTCTTGATCCAGCAAAACCCTGCAGCACCCAGTTCTACTTGCACTTTGAGGGCTGAATGGTATTGAGCGGCCATCTGCCTGTAATCCAAAGGAACAACACCCGTGGACCTGACTGCGCTGCGCAATGCCAACCCCGAACACTGGGACAAAGCTGCGGCCATCCGCACATTGACCCTCGACGCCGTCGCCGCCGCCAATTCCGGCCATTCCGGTATGCCAATGGGCATGGCCGATGTCGCGACCGTACTGTTCGAAAAGCACCTGAAATTCGACGCCTCGGCCCCAAGCTGGCCCGACCGCGACCGGTTCATCCTGTCCGCCGGTCACGGCTCGATGCTGATCTATTCGCTGTTGTATCTCACTGGGAACGCTGACGTTACGCTGGAACAGATCAAGAATTTCCGTCAGCTGGGCGCAAAAACTGCAGGTCACCCCGAGAACTTCCTTGTCAACGGGATCGAAACAACAACCGGCCCGCTGGGTCAGGGGATCTCGAACGCCGTTGGTTTTGCCATGGCCGAGGAAATTCAGCGCGCTCATTACGGCAAGAAGATCGTAGATCACTATACCTATGTCATCGCGGGCGACGGCTGCCTTATGGAAGGCGTTAGCCAAGAGGCCATCACGCTGGCCGGCCGTCACGAGCTGGGTAAGCTGATCGTGTTCTGGGACAACAACAACATCACCATCGACGGCACGGTCGACATCGCTGACCGGACCGATCAGGTGAAACGTTTTGCCGCCTCGGGCTGGCAGGTCATCGAGATTGATGGTCATGATCCGCAGGCCATCGACGAGGCCATCACCAAGGCGAAATCGTCAAACAAGCCGACCATGATCGCCTGTGAAAGCCATATTGCTTTGGGTCACGCCGCGCAGGATACCTCGAAAGGCCACGGCGCCCTGACCGATCAGGAACAGCTGAAAGCGGCCAAAGAGGCCTATGCCGCCCCGCATGGCGCCTTCGAAATTCCGCCAAATGTCAAAACCGCCTGGGAAGCAATCGGTTCCCGCGGCGCGGCCGAGCGGTCTGCGTGGGAGGAGCGTTTCGGGCAAATCTCTGAACGCAAACAGGCCGAGTTCAACCGCTCTTATGCGTTCGAGGCACCCAAAAAACTGGCCGGTGCCATCCGCTCGTTCAAAAAGCAGATGTCGGAAGATCAGCCCAAGTTGGCCACCCGTGCCTCGTCCGAAAAAGTTCTGAACGTGGTCAATCCGATCATGCCGGAAACTATTGGCGGGTCTGCTGACTTGACCGGTTCGAACAACACGAAATCGGCCGATATGGGCGTGTTCCTGCCGGAAAACCGCAAGGGTCGGTACATCCATTACGGTATCCGCGAACACGGCATGGCCGCCGCGATGAACGGTATGGCGCTGCATGGCGGCATCCGTCCCTATGGCGGTACCTTCATGGCGTTCACCGACTATGCGCGGCCCTCGATGCGGCTTGCAGCGCTGATGAAGATACCCACGGTCTTTGTGATGACCCATGACTCGATCGGTCTGGGCGAAGACGGCCCGACCCACCAGCCGGTCGAGCATCTGGCAATCTCACGCGCGACACCGAATACCTATGTGTTCCGCCCGGCGGATGCCGTTGAAACAGCGGAATCCTGGGAACTGGCGCTGACCTTCAAGGACAGCCCTTCGGTCTTGTCTCTGACCCGCCAGGGCGTGCCGACCGTACGCAAGGATCACAAAACCAAAAACCTGACTGCACAAGGCGGCTATGTTCTAGCCGAAGCCGAAGGCAAGCGTCAGGCAATCCTGATCGCAACCGGTTCGGAAGTGTCGCTGGCGATGGAAGCCAAGGCGATGCTCGAGGCCGAGGGCATTGGCACGCGCGTCGTGTCGATGCCATGCATGGAACTGTTCGCCGAGCAGGATGAAGCGTATCGCAAGCGGGTTCTGCCCGGTGGAGCCGTCCGTGTCGGCATCGAGGCCGCCGTCCGCGCCGGAGGCTGGGACCGCTGGCTGCTGGGTGAACGCGGCCGTGACGCCAAGGCAGGCTTCATCGGCATGTCGGGCTTTGGCGCGTCTGCCCCCGCTGATGAACTGTACAAACATTTCGGCATCACTGCCGAGGCCACAGTTGCAAAGGTCAAGGAATTACTGGAGCTGTAATTCCCAATTTCAAACATCAAGCGAAGGGCGGCCATGCGCCGCCCTTTTCGTTTTCTGATTAATGCGTTTCAGATTTCCGAGACAAAATCGGCGCGACCACTTTGGTTGCAATCGGGATCAGCACGAACCCCCAGGCCAGTCCGAAAATGCCATCCATCGTGGCTTTGGAAATCCACTCCACGGCACCTTCCCATTGCGCCGAAACCGCATGCCCGGCTGCATAGGCCATGTCATGGATCTGATGTCCCAACCAGCCAAAACCCAGAACCTCAAGCCCGTGAATGATGATCGAGCCGCCAACCCACAGCATCGCAGCTGTGCCGACAATCGACAGCACTTTCATGACAACCGGCATCGCCTTAACCAATCCACGCCCCAATCCGCGCCCGATCGGCGTTGGTGCGTTTCGCGCCAGGAAAAGGCCCACATCGTCCATCTTCACGATCAAGGCGACCGAGCCATAAACGGCCAGGGTCACACCTAGTCCAACAACGGCCAGCGTTGCCGCCTGCATCCAGATATTCGGTGCTTCGATGGCGGCAAGGGCGATTGTCATGATCTCGGCGGACAAGATGAAATCGGTTTTGATCGCCCCCTTGACCTTCTGCTCTTCCAGATGGCCCGGGTCTTTGACCTTCATATCTTCGTCTATAACGTGGCTGCCATGAGGGAAAAGCAGGTGAAATATCTTTTCTGCCCCTTCGAAGCACAAATAGGACCCGCCAAGCATCAACAAGGGCGTTATCAACCAGGGTGCAAAATTGGCCAGCAACAAGGCGACTGGCAACAGCAGTATAATCTTGTTGAAAATCGAGCCGCGCGCAATGCGCCAGATGATCGGCAATTCCCGCGCCGGGGCAAAGCCCTGCACATATTTCGGAGTAACTGCTGCATCATCGATGATCACGCCCGCAGTCTTGGCCCCGGCCTTGCCGGCGGCAGCGACCACATCGTCCACTGACGCTGCAGCAACCTTTGCTATGCCAGCAACATCATCCAACAGTGCCAACAAACCACTCATGCGTGTTTCCTCTCATCTCACCTGTCGCCAGGGGACCCTACCCGATCCGACGGCTAGCGCAAGCGTTAGCGCAACCGGCGAAGGTTTGCGCTAACACGTTAAGAATATGTCACTTTTGCCCTTTTGAGAAAGCGTCTGTGCCGCTATATGCCCCGCAGAGCAAGCGCATTTTTGGAGACGTCAGATGACCATCAAGGTCGGCATCAATGGATTTGGCCGTATCGGCCGCTGCACCCTGTCGCATATTGCGGCATCGGCCCGCAACGACATCGAAGTGATCAAGGTCAACGCGACCGGCCCATTGGAAACTACCGCCCACCTGCTGAAATACGACAGCATCCACGGCCGCTTTCCCCGCGATGTTTCGATCGAAGGCAACACCATGGATTTGGGCCGCGGCCCAATGGAGGTGTTCTCGACTTACGATATGAACGAGCTTGATTGGGAAGGTTGTGACGTCGTTTTGGAATGCACCGGAAAATTCAACGATGGCCTGAAAGCCAAAACGCATCTGGAACGCGGTGCTCAGAAGGTTCTTTTGTCTGCGCCAGGCAAGAATGTTGATAAAACCATTGTCTATGGCGTGAACCACAACAGCCTGGTTACTGAAGATAGAATGGTTTCGAATGGCTCTTGTACCACGAACTGCCTTGCTCCGCTTGCCAAGGTACTGGACGAAGGTATCGGGATCGAACACGGTATCATGACTACGATCCATGCCTATACCGGCGACCAGCCGACACTGGATCGCCGTCATAGTGACCTGTATCGCGCGCGCGCTGCGGCAATGTCCATGATCCCTACTTCAACAGGTGCAGCCAAAGCTCTGGGCGAAGTTCTGCCGAACCTGAAGGGTCGTTTGGACGGCTCGGCTATCCGTGTACCAACACCAAACGTTTCTGCTGTCGACCTGACCTTCCATGCGGCGCGTGACGTGACTGTCGAAGATGTTAATGCCATCGTTCGTGAAGCATCACGGGGATCAATGCAGCGCGTCGTGGGCTATGAGCCCGCGCCGCTGGTTTCGACCGATTTCAATCATACCGAAGAAAGCTCGATTTTCGCACCAGACCAGACACGGGTCGTTAACAACCGCATGGTTCGTGTTCTGGCTTGGTATGACAACGAATGGGCCTTCTCGGTTCGTATGGCAGACGTCGCCGTTGCCATGGGACGGCTTAACTAAAACGCCGTAGAAATGTTGTACCTTTACACCCGCTCAGTTTATCTGGGCGGGTGTTTTCATTCGGGGCCAACATGACCAATCAAATTGCTATCTGGCTTGGCATTCTAATACTTGGCTGTCTGCTAGTCGATTACGCAATGTTCGGCTCTGAGAACCTGATCTTCCTGGGAAAGAAACTTTACACCTTCCTGGACTGGCTCGCCTTCTGGCGCTGACAGAGGTTTTTCTTGACTTTTTCCTTGATCTAGCTTTGTTAGCGCTAACTTTGCAATAACAGACACCCAGACGGAGCAGACCATGACACTCAAGTTGGCAATCAATGGATTTGGACGGATCGGGCGCGGTGTTTTGCGGGCATTGATGGAATCTGGGCGGACCGACGTTCAGATCGTGGCCATAAACGATTTGGCCAAGCCCGAAATTAACGCGCATCTCTTTGAATTCGACAGTGTGCATGGACGTTATACAAAGCCCGTTTCCCTGACCGACGCCGGTTTGGATGTCGGTGCAGGCCCGATCCGCCTAACCAGCGAACGCGAGCCTGAGAAACTCGATTGGTCCGATATTGACGTTGTTCTCGAATGCACAGGCGTGTTCCGCACGCGCGAAGCCGCGGCGCGCCATTTTGACAACGGCGCCAAAAAAGTTCTGATTTCTGCTCCTGCCCGCGGGGATGGTGCGGTCAAAACCATCGTCTTCGGGGTAAATGACCATGAACTGACCGTCGAAGATACAATCGTTTCGAACGCATCCTGCACGACCAACTGTTTGTCGCCCGTTGCTGCGGCGCTGGACGAGGGTTTGGGCATTGTCCACGGAAACATGACAACCGTTCATGCCTATACAGCCAGCCAACCAGTTCACGATACCGCAGGAAAAGACCCGTATCTGTCACGCGCAGCTGCGTTGTCGATGATTCCCACCACTACGGGGGCAGCCTCAGCCGTAGGTCTCGTATTGCCCCAGTTGGCAGGTAAATTGACTGGACAGGCAATCCGTGTTCCCACTCCGAACGTCTCGGTTGTGGATCTGGTGGCCGAGGTGTCGCGCCCAACAACCGAAGAAGAGGTCAACCAGTTGTTCATTGATGCCGCGGCCAATATTCCCGGTGTCCTGGCTGCGGAAAACCGCCCACTAGTGTCGATCGACTTCAATCACGACGCACACAGTTCGACCGTATCTTTGGCTGAAACCAAGGTGACAGACGGCACGTTGGTCCGGGTGCTGGCCTGGTACGACAATGAATGGGGCTTTTCGAACCGGATGCTGGACACTGCGGCCGCGATGGGCGCGCTATCCTAAACGTGCACGCAGCGCGTCATTTACGCGGGGCGTGACGAAATTCGACACGTCCCCGTTCAATCGCGCGATCTCTTTCACCAGTTTCGAGGCAATCGCCTGATGGCGGGCCTCAGCCATAAGGAACACCGTCTCGATCGAGTCGTCCAAAGCGCGGTTCATACCGACCATCTGGAACTCATACTCGAAATCCGCAACAGCACGCAGACCTCTGACAATGACCTGAGCACCTACGTCGCGGGCACAGTTGATAAGCAGGTTTTCAAAAGGATGGGCGACAATTTCAGTTCCGGTCTGTTCGGAAAGAAAGGAACATTCGGCTTCGATCATCTCGACCCGTTCTTCCAACGAAAATAACGGCCCCTTTTCCCGATTGATCGCCACCCCAATCACGAGCTTGTCAACCAGAGCGGCCGCGCGACGGATGATATCAATATGACCCAGGGTGATCGGATCAAATGTTCCGGGATACAATCCAACCCTCATTGCCGCCTCCTGCGCAACGAAATTTCTGCGCAAGCAAACATAACTTGGCTATGGGTGCAAGTAGTTGCGTCGCGTTTCTATGGGCTTAATGGCCCATGATCATGCCTTCCAATGCGTCTTTTTCCATTGCCAGTTCGGAAAGCTGTGCTTTGACAACGTCGCCTAGGGTAACAATGCCAACGAGGTTACCGTCCTCAACAACCGGCATATGGCGAAAGCGCCCTTCGGTCATCCGCGACATTATATCCTGGACAGTATCCTGTTGCGTCGCTGTCACCAGCTCGCGGGTCATATAAGCGCTTACAGGTTTTGATAGGCATCCGCTGCCGCTTGCGGCCAGTTCGCGCACAATGTCACGTTCTGATAAGATGCCTGATGCGGTCTTACCGCCGTCTTCTGATACAACCACCGTTCCGATGCGCTTTTCTGCAAGGATTCCTGCAACCTCTGAAACTGTGCGCGAAGGAGCAACTGTCACCACGCCTCCGGTGGCTTTGGATTTCAGAATGGCCTGAACAAGCATTGACGTAACCTCCGAAATAACTTCGTGTTTTCCAAAGCGTTGCCGGAATGAAATAGCCTGTCAAGGTGAAGCTTCAGCCTCAAGCCGCTCAACTTCATCGCGAATCCCTTGGGACAGGGCCTGCGCGAACCGATTCAACCGCTCGTTTCGTTGGTCACCTTGATGTCGAACCAGATGAAAACTGCGTGTCAAACTCACTTGATCAACTAATATTTTCTTCAACTTCGGGTGAAATGGCAGTGTGAAATCATGCGCAATGCAGATCCCTGATCCCTGGGAAACCTGCCGCAGTTGGACAGAGACCGAATTCGAGGCCAGCGCGACACGGTCAACACCCAGATCGACCAGATAGTCCAGTTCGCGGTCGAATATCATATCAGGTATGTATCCGATCATACGATGCCCCCCTAACGTGCTGATGGAATGAACTGCAGGGTGATCGGCAAGGTATTCCTGCGTTGCGACAAGATGAAGTTTGTAATCGGTAATTTTCTGTACAAGCAGTTTTCCAGCGGTCGGTGCGCTGACGGTCACGGCCATATCGGCTTCACGGCGTGAAAGGTTGATGACGCGCGGCAAGGCCAGAATTTGTATGTCCAGATTGGGATTGGCGTCACAGATCTTGCCACACACCTGCGGCAACAAGTAGTTCGCACACCCGTCCGGTGCGCCGATCCGGATTTGCCCGCTCAACCTCTCAGATGGTTCTGCCATGGCGCCTGCTGCAGCTCGCATCGCCTCTTCGGCTTTTAGACCGTGGTCCATCAAACGCTCACCAGCTGAGGTCAGCACATATCCCTGCTGCGATTTGGTGAACAGCGGCGCATCCAGAGACGCTTCCAACCGCGCTACACGGCGTCCGACCGTAGCCGGGTCAATCCGAAGTAATCGTCCCGCCGCCGAAAGGCTTTCTTCGCGGGCTACGGCCAGAAAGACCCTCATATCATCCCAATTAGGTGTCACGCTTCACCTTTGCAATTTTGCAAAACACCTTTGGGACATTGCCTCTGTTCAAGCCATTTATGCAAGCCTATTCTGCGCGCAGACCTTCGGAGGAATTCGCAATGAACGAACTGTCCCATTTCATCAACGGTGAGAATGTCGCCGGCACGTCCGGCCGATATGATGACGTGTTCAACCCCGCTACCGGCGAGGTACAGTACAAATGCCCGATGGCAAGTGGTGCCGAGACCACAGCAGCCATTGCTAGCGCCGCAGCCGCACAACCGGCCTGGGGTGCAACGAACCCGCAAAAACGCGGGCGCGTGATGATGGCGATGGTTCACCTGATGAACCGCGACATGGACAAGCTGGCCGAAGCGCTGAGCCGCGAGCACGGCAAGACGATCCCTGACGCGAAAGGCGATCTGCAGCGCGGTCTAGAAGTGATCGAATACTGCATCGGTGCTCCGCAGATGTTGAAAGGCGAATTCACCGACAGTGCGGGCCCAGGCATCGACATGTATTCTATGCGCCAGCCTTTAGGGGTTGTGGCCTCGATCATGCCGTTCAACTTCCCAGCCATGATGCCTCTGTGGCATGTGGGCCCTGCCCTGGCCTGTGGCAACGCTGTTGTTCTGAAACCGTCCGAGCGCGATCCTTCAGTACCTTTGATGCTGGCGGAACTTTTCGTTGAGGCAGGTTTGCCCAAAGGTGTGTTCCAAGTGGTCAATGGCGACAAAGAGGCCGTGGACACCCTGTTGGACAGCGAGATCATTCAGGGCGTTTCCTTTGTGGGCTCGACCCCTATCGCGCAGTACATCTATTCGCGCGCCACGGCCAACGGCAAACGCGCGCAGTGTTTCGGCGGCGCCAAGAACCACATGATCGTCATGCCCGACGCCGATCTTGACCAGGCAGCAGATGCCCTGGTTGGCGCCGGTTTCGGCGCGGCTGGCGAACGCTGCATGGCCGTATCGGTTGCCGTCCCGGTCGGAGAGGATACCGCCGACGCGCTGATCGAAAAGCTTATTCCTCGTATCGAGAAACTGAAGGTCGGCCCCTACACTGCCGGCGATGCTGTTGACATGGGACCGGTCGTGACCGGTGCTGCCAAAGAGCGCATTTTGGGACTGATCAGCTCGGGCGTTGAACAGGGTGCCAAACTGGTTGTCGATAATCGCGACTTTAGCCTGCAGGGCTATGAAGACGGCTTCTTCGTCGGCCCTCACCTGTTTGACCACGTGACGCCCGACATGGACATCTATAAGCAAGAGATCTTTGGTCCGGTTTTGTCGACCGTCCGCGCAGGATCATACGAAGAAGCGATTGGCTTGGCTATGGACCACGAATACGGCAATGGCACGGCGATCTTCACCCGCGATGGAGATACCGCGCGTGACTTTGCCAGCCGGATCAATATCGGCATGGTCGGTATCAACGTTCCGATCCCGGTTCCGTTGGCCTATCACACCTTTGGCGGTTGGAAGAAATCCATGTTCGGTGACCTGAACCAGCATGGTGCGGATAGCTTCAAATTCTATACACGCACAAAAACGGTCACCGCGCGTTGGCCTTCAGGCATCAAAGAAGGCGGCGAGTTCAACTTCAAAGCCATGGACTGATCCAAACGAAAGCTGTGGATCCACAGAGCCCGGCCACCACTGGCCGGGCTTTTTCAATACACGGCCAAGTTTCGCTTGTGATGTTCGCTTCACAATAAATTCACTCAACACTCCCTAGGAAATCTGATCAGAAAAACATAAGTTACACGCAGTTCCGCGCGAGCAGTTCCTGAACCGGAGGCCAATTTGTCAGATCCCCGCATGACCCGTCGCTCTGCATTATTAGGTGCAGCGTCTCTGTTGATGACACCTGCACTGGTGCGCGCACAAAGCAGCGCCGATGCTTTCCCACTCGACGAAGAAGCGATCAGCACACAGCTAGCTGTGCGGCGGAATGTCTCCTCATTCTCGCACCAAAATTGGCAGGATCACTTCGATCAGTTAGGTGTCGGCTGCCTGCTGGCAGATATCACAAGCCGCGCTGTACACTATTGGGGGGCTGACGGGACGTACAAACTGTACCCCAGCTCAGTCCCTATGAGCGAAGAACTCACAAGGCGTGGTTATACCGAAGTAGTACGCAAGCGCGAAAACCCAAGCTGGACCCCGACCGCCTCAATGCGCGAGCGCGACCCGAACCTGCCCATCCGAATTGAAGGTGGCGAGTCCGGAAATCCGCTGGGTACGCGGGCGATGTATCTGGGCTGGCCAGCATATCTGGTGCACGGCACGCACGATACACGCAAGATTGGACGCCAAAGTTCTTCTGGATGTATTGGCCTTTATAATCAGCATGTTGAAGAGTTATATCCGCTGGTTCAGGTTGGCACCAAGGTCAGATTGGTCTGACAGAATGCCCCGGCCATAACGGCCGGGGTTTTTGCTTGATCACGGTGGTTGCCAATTATTCCGGCAGGATCACCGCATCGACGACGTGGATCACGCCATTGCTGGCCTCGATATCGGCCTGCACAACCTTGGCGCCATTCACTTTGACGCCGTTTTTACCATTCACACTCAGGCGATCACCCTGCACGGTCAGAACTTTGGTGCGCTTGCCAGCGATGTCCCCAGACATGACTTTGGCCGGAACCACATGGTAAGTCAGGATTGCGACCAGTTGGTCTTTGTTCTCGGGCAGTAGCAGCGTTTCCACCGTCCCTTCGGGCAGTGCGGCAAAGGCCTCATCCGTGGGGGCAAAAACGGTGAACGGACCGTCCCCTTTCAGCGTATCGACCAGACCCGCCGCTTGAACCGCTGCAACCAGTGTGGTGAATGATCCAGCAGATACGGCGGTATCCACGATATCGGCGGCCTTCGCTTGTACCGGCAAGGTAAGTGCGATTGCGGCGGCGGCGCTCAGGAAAGTACGGCGAAACATATTTGAGATCTCCTATCCAGGTTGTTATGGAAAGGGGTACGGGCGTTTCGCTGCACCGGATCAATTTGGTGTCAGATTTATTTGACCTGAACCCAAATACTTTGCGCGCGCCCATCTTTCAAAAACGGCAGCGCCTCGACCGCATCCTGGCGATCCTGTTGCAAGAAGTATCCAGGCCAAAGCATTGAATATGCACTAGATTGCAACAATGCATGCAACATATATTGCTCGCCCCATCCCGGGCAGTCATAGAAGAACCGCTTGGGGTATTCGTAGGGTAGAAAAACATCGTGCACATGGATCACAACGCCTGGTTTTAAGGCCGGTATGATGCGACAGAACAGATGCGCGACATCATTGCTCATCCGGACAACATGGCTGGAATCGATGAACAGGATGTCACCCGCTTCAAGCTGTTCGAAGAGGGCTGGATCGACCTCTTCCAACCGTTTCTGTTCGAATTGATCGACAACATGCGCGATGTCCGCGCGCGGATAAGGATCAATCGCGGTGATTTGCGTCTGCAGCCCGCCATCCAATACAGCCTGCCGTGTCACGCGCGTTGAATTACCGCAGCCAACCTCAATCACCCGCTTGGGTTTGAAACGTCGGACCATAAGATACAACGCATCCGCATCTGGGCTGTCATAATACCCGTTGCCGATCCTATACCCGGTTTGATTGCGGGACGGATCTTTCAATGCAGCCAAAGCGGCGGCATGTTCACCATATTCGGCTACCAGCTGCGAGATGTCGAAATCGGCCATTCCCGGTGACAACGAATAAGCCGAACGGGTCAGCCCGCCTGCCCTTTCGAACGCCTCCAGCCGGGCACGCTCGTCCCGTTCCGTGACTTTGTCAATCAGCCTGACACCAAATCGGTCGAGAACGGCATTCAGCCGGGGGAATTTCCTGGGTTTCACACAATGGCTCCGGGGTTCTTCTGAACTTTGACCCGTTCCTTACCGTTGCTAGCCCGATGACCGCAAGGACTCTGCCGGTAAACACTTGGCAAAAAGCGTATTTCCGTATTCACTGTTTCGCATAAAGCTAGAAAGAGGGCCGCCATGCAGCAGGAATACACGCTGGGCATTGAGGAAGAGTATCTTCTGGTCGACCGCGACAGCCTTGAACTTGCCCAAGCACCCGCTGCACTGATGGAAGCCTGCCAGGCTGATTTTCAGGGCCAGGTCAGCCCCGAGTTTCTGCAGTGCCAGATCGAGGTTGGCACCCGCCCCCATGCAACGATCCGCACGGCCCGAGAAGATTTGAAACGCCTGAGGGCGGGTGTGGCGGATCGGTCCGCCGAATACAATCTGGCCCCGATTGCTGTGTCCTGCCACCCCTTTGCGGACTGGAAGAAACAGCACCACACGCGCCGAGAGCGCTATGACGCCTTGCAGCATGCCCTGGGCGGTGTCGCGCGACGGATGCTGATCTGCGGGATGCACGTGCATGTCGGTGTTGAAGAACCGTCATTGCGGGCCGACCTGATGCCGCAGCTTTCCTATTTCCTGCCGCATCTGTTGGCGCTCTCCACATCCTCGCCCTATTGGAACGGAGAGGATACCGGCCTGTCTTCCTATCGCCTGACCGTATTCGACAACCTGCCCCGCACCGGATTACCACCAGTTCTGGCAAGTTGGTCGGAATATGAACGTACGACAGGCATTCTGGTCGAACTTGGCGTGATCGAGGATACCTCGAAAATCTGGTGGGATTTGCGACCGTCTCATCGCTTTCCAACGCTCGAAACACGCATAATGGACGTGCAGCCGAGGTTGGAGCACACTTTGTCACTGGCTGCAATGGTACAGGCGCTGGTCCGAATGTTGTGCCGTCTGAAAGACCGCAACTTGCGTTGGCGGCAATATGACAGGTTCCTGATTGGTGAAAACCGGTGGCGGGCGCAGCGTTACGGTGTCGGCGAAGGCATGATTGATTTCGGGGATCGATCCATCAAGCCCATGCCGGAACTTATGGGTGAACTGATGGGTATGCTGGCCGAAGATGCCGAAGCACTGGGCACCATGACTGAACTTGCCCGGCTACAGCAAATCGCACAAAACGGCACATCTGCCACGCGGCAACGACGTGTTCACGCCGAAGCGACGGCCAAAGGTGCGGATGCAGGCAGGGCTGTGGTTCAGCATCTGATCGAAGAATTCCATCAGGATTTATGACCTGCCTCAAAGTATGATCTAATCGTTTTCGCAATATCCCTGTCAGGAATTGCTGGGCGTGCAAAATTTCTGTAAGAATCAGGAAATAAACACTCGTTCAATTCATCCGGCGACGTGGGAGGAAACCAATGGATTTTGCACCAACCGAAGAGCAAACTGCTATCTTCGATATGGCCTATGAGTTCGGGCAGGAGCATATCGCACCCTTCGCCCGGCAATGGGAGGCAGATGGCACTATTCCCAAAGACCTTTGGCCCCGTGTAGGGGAGCTTGGCTTTGGCGGTCTCTATGTGTCCGAAGATAGTGGCGGTTCCGGTCTTAGTAGGCTGGATGCGACGATGGTGTTCGAGGCCCTTTCGATGGCTTGCCCTTCAGTCGCGGCCTTCCTGACGATCCACAATATGTGCGCCAAGATGTTGGACACATTTGCCGCGGATGAGCTGAAATCGCGGATCATGCCGGATATTCTTAACCTGAACACAGTCCTCAGCTACTGCCTGACCGAACCCGGATCAGGCTCGGACGCAGCCGCGCTGAAAACTCGCGCCGAACGCACGAACGAAGGTTATACGCTGAACGGAACAAAAGCCTTCATCTCGGGCGGCGGATACTCAGATGCTTATGTCTGTATGGTGCGCACCGGACAGGATGGTCCCAAAGGGATTTCAACCCTGTATGTCGAAGATGGCACTCCAGGTCTTAGCTTTGGCGCGCTTGAACAAAAGATGGGCTGGAAAAGCCAACCAACGGCGCAGGTTCAGTTTGACGACTGCAAAGTTCCGGCGGGCAATCTGGTGGGTACAGAAGGTGACGGATTCAAATATGCGATGATGGGCCTGGATGGCGGTCGCTTGAATATTGCCTCATGTTCTTTGGGGGCGGCACAAGCAGGTCTGAACATGACGCTTCAGTATATGTCCGAGCGTCAGGCATTCGGGAAGTCGATTGATCAGTTTCAAGCGCTGCAGTTCAGGCTTGCGGATATGGAAATAGAATTGCAGGCGGCCCGGACGTTCTTGCGTCAGGCGGCCTGGAAACTGGACACGGGCGCACCGGACGCCACCAAGTTCTGTGCAATGGCCAAGAAATTCGTGACTGAAACCGGATCAAAAGTGGTCGACCAATGCCTGCAACTGCACGGCGGTTATGGGTATCTCGCCGATTACGGTATCGAAAAGCTTGTCCGCGACTTGCGCGTTCATCAAATTCTGGAAGGCACAAACGAGATCATGCGCGTCATTGTTTCTCGTCAGATGCTTGCCCAACGCTGAGACCCCGATGCCAGATATTGAAATTCACACTACCGGCCGCGCTGGACGCATCACTCTGACACGCCCCAAGTCTTTGAACGCGCTGAGTTATGACATGTGCATGGCGATAGATACGGCCATGCGCAACTGGCGCGAGGACGAGTCAGTTGACCTGATCATACTGGACGCCGTTGGCGATAAAGCATTTTGCGCCGGGGGAGATATCGCAGAGCTTTATGATACCGGGTGCAAAGGCGACTTTGCCTATGGGCAGACTTTCTGGCGCGATGAATACAGGCTGAATGCACTGATTTTCGAATACCCCAAGCCCGTGGTCAGTTTCCTACAAGGGTTTACTATGGGTGGCGGCGTCGGAATTGGGTGCCACGGAAGCCACCGCATAGTCTGTGAAACATCTCAGATTGCCCTGCCCGAGTGCTCTATCGGTTTGGTGCCGGATGTTGGTGGCTCTCTGATGCTCGCGCTGGCTCCGGGTCGACTGGGAGAATACTTGGGCACAACAGGTCACCGAATGGGCCCTGCGGACGCCATTTATGCGGGCTTTGCCGACCATTTTATCCCCATTGAAGAATGGCCCGGCTTGATCGAACTGCTCGAAGCTTCCGGGAGCACAGACCTGTTGGTCGAGCATTCCCAGACGCCACCCACAGGTAAACTTGAAAAGGTCCAGGCGGAAATCGACGTGCTTTTCAATGGCGAGGGGTTGAACGACATCCTCAACGCGTTGCGCTTTTCCGAGACCCCGTTCTCTGACGCGGCGCAAAAGTTGATGGGCCGCAACTCTCCACTATCCGTGGCTTGTACCATTGAAATGATCCATCGGCTTAAGGCGCTGGATCTGTCGATCCGAAAAGCCCTAGAGATGGAATACCGCTTTACGGCGCGCGCCATGGAACACGGAGACTTTCTGGAAGGTATCCGCGCGCAGATCATAGACAAGGATCGCTCTCCTAATTGGCGTCACCATGGCAAACCTGTTCCCGCCGTGGATATTTCCGCAATGCTGCGGCCCCTGGGCAGCGTCGCCCTGACATTCGAGGAGGATTAAAGAATGAAAATCGGGTTTATCGGCCTTGGAAACATGGGCAATCCAATGGCAGTCAATCTTGCCAATGCCGGGCATGAAGTCGCTGGGTTTGATATGGCCGAGGTGTCGGTTTCCGGTGTTACTTTGACTGGGTCAGGGGCCGACGCTGCAAAAGACGCAGACATCGTCATCACCATGCTTCCGAATGGCCAGATACTTCGATCCGTCGCAAATGAGATCATTCCAGCGATAAATGAAGGGGCCGTCTGGGTCGATTGTTCGACAGTGGATGTCGACAGCGCTCGAGCTGTTGCCGATATGGCTTTGGCTGCGGGAGTTTTGGCCGTCGACGCGCCCGTCTCGGGCGGTATCGGAGGCGCCTCGGCTGGGACGCTGACATTCATGGCAGGTGGAAGCGCCGAGGCATTTGAAAAAGCCCGGCCCTTGTTCGACATCATGGGGCAAAAGGCAGTGCATTGCGGAGACGCGGGCGCGGGTCAGGCGGCCAAGATCTGCAACAACATGATTTTGGGCGTCACCATGATTGCAACCTGCGAGGCCTTCGCGCTGGCCGACAAGTTGGGGCTGGACCGGCAGAAAATGTTCGACGTTGTCAGCACCTCCTCGGGCTATAGCTGGACGATGAACGTATACTGCCCTGCCCCAGGCATCGGCCCGCAAAGCCCGGCCGACAATGGTTATCAACCCGGCTTTGCCGCCGAACTGATGTTGAAAGACCTGCGTCTCAGTCAGCAGGCGGCGGAAAGCTCGGATGCCGACACCCCAATGGGGATGATGGCGACCGAGCTGTATCAGCAATTCGTCGAAAGCGAAGATGGGCTGGGGCTGGACTTCTCGGCCATGCTTCCGCGATTTGAAAAGCGCGGTCGGAACTAGGATGCCCTTGGGCGGCTTCCTGCCCATAGGGTTGACCCCTTTCCTGCCGATGTCCATCTAATGGAGAGGTTCAGCATCGATTCTTGGGGCTACGATGACGCATAATTTGGTCAAAGCGCTTACTGTTCTTGCTCTGGTCGTGACCCCGGTGGCGGCCATGGCCGGTAACGGGAAGGGAAACGGCAAGAACAAGAATAGCAATAAGGTCATCCGCATTGCGCCTCAGGGCGGTATTGTTGCAACTGGAAACGCCGGCCACTGCCCGCCGGGCCTGGCCAAGAAAAACGTACCCTGTGTCCCTCCGGGACAGGCCAAAAAGCTGTATAGAAATGGCGAGTTTATCAATGGCGACTATCGCTGGATTGATGATCCGTTTCGGTATGGCCTGAATAGGGGAAGCTATGTCCGCGCAGGCGACTACGTGTATCGTGTCGACCCGGATACACGCAAAGTTCTGAACCTGATCGGCGCGGTTGCAGACATCCTGAACTGACAATCGCGGCCTGAATTCAAGCGGTCGAAAAGCAACCTCTGTCTATTTGAGAAAGTAAGCAGGCTCGGGCATTTTTCAGCCTGTTTTCAAAATTTTGACGCAATCTAACTTCATCATAAACCTCACTATTTCGAGGTTTTATTATGAATACTGAAAACGTGCTATTTGAGCTCCGCGGCCCATGGAACGTACCGATACATTTCAGCCAAAGCCTTATTTTTCTGGTTTTGATCGTTGTCGGATTTAACGCCGATCCGGTCAACCTGCCCTATGCGCTCGCCTTCGTGGCGATTTAATTGATTTCGATTCTCCTGCACGAGTTGGGCCACCTATGGGGCTGTCTTGTGCAGGGCGTGCCCGTCAATCGAGACGTCCTTTATGGAGGCGGTAGATTCTGCGAACATCGCCGGTCAACCTCGGCATATGAAGACGAATTGATTGTGGCCATGGGGCCGATTGTGAACCTGACCCTGTGGACCGTGTGTTCATTGCTGGAACCGTTTCCAACTCGCCCGAAATTGGCTGGGTTCTGGTGGTGACGGCAGAGCTAAACCTGTGGCAGGCGCTGTTTAACATGCTGCCCCTGATGCCGCTGGATGGGGGGCGTCTGCTCTTCGCTTTGCTCACACGCATTATGTCGGCGAACTCAGCCGCGCGTGTTTCCGGGATTATTGGGCTGGTTGGCGTTCTGCTGTGGATCCCGATAATGATTTTTGCCTATGTCAGCTTCGGCTTCGTGTTCCTGTTCTTTCCGCCAATACTGCGCCACTGGCAGACGCTGCGATACGCCAGATACTGAAGTTGCCGCGACGGAGGTTATTCCGCCGCGACCCGCTCGGGGTTCAGCAACTGTTTCAAATACCTGCCCGTATGGCTGCGTTCCACAACAACAACATCTTCGGGCGTTCCCGTGGCGACAATTTCACCACCACCATCACCGCCTTCGGGTCCGATATCAATGATGTGGTCGGCCGTTTTGACAACATCCAGATTGTGTTCGATCACAACAACCGTGTTACCCTGATCAACCAATTCATGCAGCACTTCCAACAGCTTGCGGACGTCTTCGAAATGAAGACCGGTCGTCGGCTCATCCAGAATGTAAAGCGTCCGACCAGTTGAGCGTTTGGAGAGTTCTTTTGACAGCTTCACCCGCTGCGCTTCACCGCCCGACAGGGTCGTCGCCTGTTGCCCGACCTTGATATACCCCAGACCGACCCGCGCCAGCGCGTCCATCTTATCGCGGATCGACGGCACGGCTTTGAAGAACTCTTGTGCATCTTCCACTGTCATATCAAGGACATCCGCGATGGACTTGCCTTTGAATTTGATCTCAAGGGTTTCCCGATTGTACCGCGCGCCTTTGCAGGTTTCGCAGGTTACATAGACATCGGGCAGAAAGTGCATTTCGATCTTGATGACGCCGTCGCCCTGACAAGCCTCGCACCGACCGCCTTTGACGTTAAAGCTGAACCGGCCAGGCTTGTACCCGCGCGCCTTGGACTCGGGCAGACCGGCGAACCAGTCACGGATCGGCGTGAACGCCCCCGTATACGTGGCCGGGTTCGAGCGTGGTGTACGCCCGATGGGCCGCTGGTCGATGTCGATCACCTTATCCAGATGCTCGAGCCCCTTGATCGTCTCGCACGGCGCGGGTGTCTGCCGCGCGCCGTTCAGCCGCATGGAGGCTGTCTTGAATAGGGTTTCAATCGTCAGGGTCGATTTGCCACCGCCGGATACGCCGGTCACACAGACGAACTTGCCCAGAGGAAAATCAGCGGTCACTTTCTTCAGATTGTTCCCGGTGGCCTTAACCACAGTCACTTTCTTTTTGTTCCCCTTCCGCCGCTCGGACGGCACCGGGATTTCGCGTGTGCCTGACAGGTATTGGCCGGTGATCGAGGCTGCATCGGTCGCGATCTCGGACGGGGTACCCTGGCTGACGACCTGTCCGCCATGCACGCCTGCGCCCGGTCCGATGTCAAAGACATAGTCGGCTTCGCGGATGGCTTCCTCGTCATGTTCTACGACGATGACCGTGTTCCCCTGATCCCTCAGGTTTTTGAGAGTACCCAGCAAGCGGTCATTGTCGCGCTGATGCAACCCGATCGAAGGTTCGTCCAGTACATACAACACCCCGGTCAGACCCGAACCGATCTGGCTGGCCAGACGGATACGCTGACTTTCCCCGCCCGAAAGCGTTCCACTTGAACGTGACAGCGTAAGGTACTCCAAACCAACGTTATTCAGAAATCCTAAACGCTCGCGGATCTCTTTGAGGATCACCCGCGCGATTTCATTTTTCTGAGCGCTCAGATGGTTCGGGGCATCCTCAACCCAAGCCAGTGCCTCGCGGATCGACATCTGGACCACCTGCCCGACATGCATTCCGGAAATCTTGACGGCCAGCGCCTCAGCGCGCAGGCGATAGCCTTCGCAGGTGCCGCAGGAGCGGTTGTTTTGATAACGCTCAAATTCTTCGCGGATCCAGGCGCTGTCAGTCTCGCGATAGCGCCGCTCCATATTCGGGATAACGCCTTCGAAACTGCGGGTTACCTGATAAACCCGGCCGCCTTCGTCATAGCGGAACTGGATTTCTTCCTCGCCCGATCCGCGCAGAAACACCTGCTGCACCTTGGCGGGCAGATCTTTCCACGGCGTATTCTTGTCGAACTCATAATGTCGCGCGATGGCTTCGATAGTCTGCAGGAAATAGGGCGACTTGCCCTTGCGCCAGGGCGCCAAGGCGCCATCATACAGTTTCAGCGTCTGATCCGGCACTACGAGGCGTTCGTCAAAGAACAGCTCGACCCCCAGCCCGTCACAGGCCTGACAGGCCCCGAAGGGCGCATTAAAGGAAAACAGGCGCGGTTCGATCTCGGGGATGGTGAAGCCACTGACAGGACAGGCGAAATTTTCACTGAAGGTGATCCGCTCCGGGTCGCCTTCAGGCGGTGCGGTTTCCAAAATCGCAATGCCATCGGCCAAATCAAGCGCTGTGCGCAGGCTGTCCGCCAGCCGCGTTTCCATACCCTCGCGCACGACCAACCGGTCGACCACAACGTCGATGTCATGGCGGAATTTCTTGTCCAGTGTCGGCGGCTCGTCCAGCTCGTGAAACGCGCCATCAACCTTGACGCGCTGAAAGCCCTGTTTGCGCAGTTCCAGGAACTCTTTTTTGTACTCGCCCTTCCGGTCTCGCACGATCGGGGCAAGCAGATACCCGCGCGTGCCCTCCTCCATCGTCATGATCCGGTCGACCATATCCTGCACCTGCTGGGCTTCGATCGGCTTGCCCGTGGCAGGGCTGAACGGTGTACCAGCGCGGGCAAACAGCAGACGCAGATAGTCGTAAATCTCGGTCACGGTTCCCACAGTAGACCGTGGGTTCTTTGAGGTCGTCTTCTGTTCGATGGAAATAGCCGGAGATAGACCACTGATATGGTCCACATCTGGCTTTTCCATCATATCCAGAAATTGCCGGGCATAGGCCGACAGGCTTTCGACATACCGGCGCTGCCCTTCCGCATAGATCGTGTCAAAGGCAAGCGACGACTTGCCCGAGCCTGACAGACCAGTGATGACCACAAGCTGGTCACGCGGAATATCCACGTCAATGCCTTTGAGGTTATGTTCGCGCGCGCCGCGCACCTCGATATTCTTCAGCTCAGCCATGTTTGGCCCCCAACACATAAGTGTCCTAGAGATAAGCGAGCCACACTGAGTCTCCAACAGAAAAGTTAGAACAAAATGTGAACGAGAGAGATGTTGCCGCCACCTACTGACAACAAAACCAATAGAGTCACCCGGTAAACGGTATGATTTCTGAAAACTAGTGGAAAATGGCGCGGTTGACGGGGCTCGAACCCGCGACCCCCGGCGTGACAGGCCGGTACTCTAACCAGCTGAGCTACAACCGCGCATCTATTTCGTGGCCTTTACCCTGGACCAAGGATGGCAGCGATGGCGCGGTTGACGGGGCTCGAACCCGCGACCCCCGGCGTGACAGGCCGGTACTCTAACCAACTGAGCTACAACCGCCCGCTGCCCGTTCGTTGCTGAACGTTGGGGTGTATTATGGCCACGCCCGGACATCGTCAAGCGGCGAATTGAAGTTTTTTCTCAGAACGTAATTTTTGTTAGAGATGTTTTCTCGTCACACGACGAATGGCCAAACAGAAACAAGCCGATAATTCACGACCCACTGCCTTTGGCCAGACAAAAATATTCTGAAACCTTGAGCAGCACATCACCTGGCATGGGTCCGCTAGATCCAGATCTTAGGACAGCCCCCAAGCTCATCCCCAAGCTCATCCCCAAGCTTATTCTGGCATAAACCCAAAGCGAACAGTCATATCAACTTGCTGGCAGAGAGTTACTCAAAGCTTGCCGCGTTCTGCCTCATTTCAACCACAAATGGTCTTCAAGACGATTACAAACACCTCTGCCAAAAGAGACTTCATACGCTCGGTTGATCCTCGGGCCAAAACGTTGGAAATTTCTGATGCCAAAGGAAGAATTACCGATTCTAGAACCGGTCAAAATATACGGCGCTAATTTTGTATTCCGGAAAAACCGGGAACAAACGGCGTGTTAGACAAGGAAGAAATTTAAGATGTCAGTTGCCAGCACAACTTCTCCGGGTGCAAATGTTACCGGTCATGTTTATGTAGACAGCCTAATTTGGGGCACGTCTTGGGACACCAGCGCCGGAGGCGTCAGTGCTCCGGGCACAATCACATACTCCTTCGATGATGGATCGTTAGGTCGCCGTGGCTTTGCCTCCTACATGAAGGAAGCAATCCGCAAAGCATTTGCAATTATCGAAACGATCATTCCGATCGAGTTCAACGAAGTCGGCTTTCTGACACCAGCAGGCGAGATTAATGACGTTAACATCACCTACGCTTTGCTGACCCAAAACGATCTTGGCGGACCCGGATCTCTTGGTGTCCATCAAGTTCCGGGTGACGACCCCCTGCTGCAGGATTCTGGCATCGACGCCCTGTTCGGCATCTTTGCCTATGATACGCCTCTGTTTAGCAAAGAGGCGCTACGCAAAGGCGGTGAAGGCTTCGCGACAATCATTCACGAGATTCTTCACGGCCTTGGCCTAGCCCACCCACATGATGAAGGCGGCAGCTCGACTATTTTTCCGGGGGTTACGCAGCCCTTCGACGATTACGGGACAGATGGGCAGAACCAGGGTGTTTACACCATCATGTCCTACAACTCGGGCTATCCCGAAGTTGTTCCACTGAAGACATATAAGGCTGGCGGCACGGCCTCGCCCATGGCCCTTGATATAGCTGCGCTGCAGGCGATCTACGGAACGACGGACCACAACACCGACGACAGCGTCTATAAAATCAAAGGCAAGAATGGCGCCGGAACATTCTGGACATCCATCTGGGATACAGATGGAATCGATACAATTTCGGCAAAGGGTGTTGATCGTAGCGTCACGATCAACCTCAATGACGCGGATCTTGATGGCAGCGATGCAGGTGGCACTCCTTCCCATGCCAAAGGCGTAACCGGTGGATTTACGATCGCAAATGGGGTCGTCATTGAGAATGCGCAGGGCGGCAACAAGGGCGACATCATCGTCGGGAATGAAGTTGATAACCGGTTGGAAGGATTTGGCGGTAGCGATGTTATTTCTGCTGGCGAGGGTAATGACATTGTTCTTGGGGGTGGCGGCAATGACACCCTGACCGGAGGTCTTGGAAACGACGAACTGTACGGCCACAAGGGCACGGACAACTTTGTAGCCGAGGACAGCGACGGCGACGATATTATTGACGGCGGAGAGGGCCTGGATTGGTTGCGTTATATTGGCACAAGCGCCGTAACCGTTGATTTGTCTGACACCAATGCACAGGCAACCGGATACGGAACCGATACCATTACGGGTGTCGAAAACGTCGATGGGTCCGAGCAAAATGACGACATTACAGGTACGGACGGTCGAAACATCCTGCAGGGTAATGGAGGGTCTGACCGCCTGGACGGGGGCCTTGGCAAAGATACCCTGAATGGTGGCGCAGGCAGCGATACTTTGATCGGTGGTGCCGGAAGGGACACCATGACCGGCGGCGAAGGGGCCGATGAGTTTGTGTTCACGTCAACAACCGAAAGTTCGCGCAAAGCAAAATATGCCGACCGGATTACCGATTTCACTCAGGGTGAAGACAAGATCGACCTAAGTGCGATCGACGCAAGCACCGTAATTGACGGCGATGATTCATTTGTCTTCAACGGTACAACACCGGCCCAGACGTCGGACGAAGGCGAAATCTATTACGTCAAGAAAAACAACGCAGGCACCAAGAACGACTTCACACTTGTTCTTGTGGATACTGACGGCGACAAAAATCCTGAGATGGTTATCAAGATCTCTGGCTTGCACGATCTGACCCAGGACGATTTCATTCTTTGACATCAAAAAGTGAAAGGGCGGCCCCACAAGGCCGCCCGTTTATGGGCACCTCGACTGGGCATTTGCGGGGTAATCCCCGGGGCCCAAAAGGCGCAAAGACCTCTTGCGGCTTTGCTGAACTCCTTATAAGACCCCTGCTCACGGGTGATTAGCTCAGTGGTAGAGCGCTTCGTTCACATCGAAGATGTCAGGAGTTCAAATCTCTTATCACCCACCATTTCTCTACTCTGCGATCCGATATGCAAAGCCAGTAATTGGCTGACTATTTGGTCTGACCAAAGAAAAAGGGCGAGGTGCTAACCCCGCCCCTAATTGCCATATTCTGACCTTTAGTGCGCCCTGGCGGACGGGGACGTGTTCTCAGCCGTTTTGGCTGCAGCCGCGGCGGCCTCTTCTGCGGCTTCGTCCCATTCGACAGGTTCAGGATCCCGAACCAGAGCGTGTTTCAGAACTTCCGAAACATGCGTGACCGGGATGATTTTCAGCCCTTCCTTCACGTTGTCAGGAATTTCGGCCAGGTCTTTCTCATTCTCTTCCGGAATCAGAACAGTCTTGATCCCGCCGCGCAGAGCCGCCAGCAGCTTTTCCTTCAAACCACCGATGGGCATCGCATTGCCGCGCAGGGAAACCTCTCCTGTCATGGCAATATCCTTGTGCACCGGGATACCCGTCAGAACCGATACGATTGAGGTCACCATTGCCAAACCGGCCGAAGGACCATCCTTGGGCGTTGCCCCGTCCGGTACGTGGACGTGGATGTCCAGGTTGTCGAATTTGGGCGGCTTCACCCCGATCTTAGGTGAGATTGACCGCACATAAGATGAGGCTGCATCGATGGATTCCTTCATCACATCGCCCAGCTTACCCGTGGTCTTCATCCGCCCCTTACCGGGCAGTTTCAGCGCCTCGATATGCAGCAGATCGCCGCCAACGGAGGTCCAGGCCAGACCGGTTACAACCCCAACCTGATCGTGCTGTTCAGCCAAACCATAGCGGAACTTGGGCACGCCCAAGAATTCATCCAGATTGTCCGGCGTCACCGTGACCGACTCCGCCTCTTTCTTGATGATCTTGGTCAGCGACTTCCGCGCCACCTTGGCGATTTCGCGTTCAAGGTTCCGCACGCCAGCTTCTCGGGTGTAGGTGCGGATAATCGATTGCAGCGCCTCATCGGATAGTTCGAACTCTTTGGCTTTCAGACCGTGGTTCTTGATCTGCTTACCGATCAGGTGCTGCTTGGCGATCTCGCTCTTTTCATCTTCGGTATAGCCCGCCAGAGGTATGATCTCCATCCGGTCGAGCAAAGGCCCGGGCATGTTATAGCTGTTGGAGGTGGTCAGGAACATCACGTTGGATAGGTCATATTCAACCTCAAGGTAGTGATCCATGAACGTGCTGTTCTGTTCCGGGTCCAACACTTCCAGCATGGCCGAGGCCGGATCGCCACGGAAATCCTGACCCATCTTGTCGATCTCGTCGAGCAGGATGAGCGGGTTTGTGGTCTTCGCCTTTTTCAGCGCCTGGATGATCTTACCAGGCATCGAACCGATATAGGTCCGACGGTGGCCACGGATCTCGGACTCGTCACGCACACCGCCCAGCGAGATGCGAATGAATTCGCGCCCCGTCGCACGTGCAACCGACTTACCAAGCGAGGTTTTACCCACACCCGGAGGGCCAACAAGGCACATAATCGGGCCCTTCAGCTTCTTCGACCGCTGCTGAACAGCCAGATATTCGACGATCCGTTCCTTGACCTTCTCAAGCCCATAGTGATCGTCATCCAGAATTTCCTGCGCGCGACCAAGATCTTTTTTAACGCGGGACTTGGTGCCCCAAGGCAGAGCCAAAATCCAGTCGAGGTAATTGCGCACGACTGTGGCCTCAGCCGACATCGGGCTCATATTGCGCAGCTTCTTCAGCTCACCTTCGGCCTTTTCACGCGCCTCTTTCGACAGCTTTGTTTCGGCGATTTTCTCTTCCAGCTCGGCCACTTCGTTCGAGCCGTCATCGCCATCGCCAAGTTCCTTCTGAATGGCTTTCATCTGCTCATTCAGGTAGTACTCGCGCTGTGTCTTCTCCATCTGGGTTTTGACGCGGGTCTTGATCTTTTTCTCGACCTGCAGAACCGACATCTCGCCCTGCATCAGGCCGTAGACCTTTTCAAGCCGTTCGCTGACCGACAGTGTTTCCAGCAGTTCCTGCTTTTGCTCGACCTCGATACCAAGATGCCCCGACACGAGGTCGGCCAGTTTGGCGGGCTCGGCGGTTTCACCAACAGCGGTCAAAGCCTCTTCGGGGATGTTCTTGCGGACTTTGGCATAGCGTTCGAACTCATCCGCGACGGTGCGAAGCAACGCTTGTGTAGTGGTCACATCACCCGGAATCTCGGTCAGATATTCTGCACGAGCCTCAAAAAACTCTTCGTTATCAAGGTATTCTGTAATCTGTACGCGCGCTTGCCCCTCGACCAGAACTTTCACGGTTCCATCTGGAAGCTTCAGCAGCTGCAGCACATTCGCCAGCACGCCCGAGCGATAGATACCGTCGATTTCCGGATCGTCATCACCTGGATCAATCTGGCTAGACAGCAGAATTTGCTTATCGTCCTGCATCACTTCCTCAAGTGCGCGGACAGACCTTTCCCGACCCACGAACAAAGGCACGATCATATGAGGAAAAACCACAATGTCGCGTAGCGGAAGTACTGGGTATGAGGAATTCAGGGGCTCTTGCATGCTCAATCCTTATCTTTGGCAAGACGGCACTGGTCCCTCATCTAGGCAACCCCCGGCCGTCTCCTGTCTGGAAGGTAAAGGTGGTGCGCCAAGCGTCCTATTTCAACCTTACCTGTAGTGGACCTAACAATGACCGGAAGGTTGCGCCTCCGCAAGACGATAACATGATCGGTCTTGTCAAATTCTCAATTTGACCCCGCTTGGTTTCTTCGGCGATTGCCTGCCTGGAAATTCAGAAACCAACAGCAAAAGTACAACACTATCTAACAGGCAGCTGCCCAAAGCCTGCCATCATCGCAAACAATATGATTGCATACCCCAACTTCTGATCGATTACTGTGAGTCGTAGAGATGACAAATCCAAAAAATATCAATGCTGCGGAATCCGACCATCAACGGTACCTATCTGCCCGCGACTCCGATCATGCGACGCTTTTAGCGCATGCCGCCAAAAGCTCTGGGCGCTCTGTTTTACAAGTCCAACGGAGCTTCAATCAAATGGCAAAGCCTCCCAGCCGTTTGAATATGGTTGAGTATGTGCGCAATGGCCTTCATCACGAAGACCGCTTTACCGACGCCGAACGCGCGGCATACATCTCCAATGATCTCCATTGGCCCATCGCCCACAAGTGTAACCATCATGGTTGGAACAGTGCCGCAGAAGACAAGATACTGGCTTCTACTTTGCTTGAAACAGCAGGTGTACCTGTCCCGGAAACCGTTGGCGTCATCGACCGTTCGAACCGACACTACCCCGGGGTTACGAAAATCAACACTCCTGAGGCGTTGCGCGATCTCGTTTGCAACCATCTGGAAGGTGGGCTTTTTGGAAAGATCGTCGAGGGGATGGTAAGCTTTGGGGCCTTTTTGATCGAGGACGCGGATCAATCCACTATCACTTGTGCAGGCCAACCGCCGATCACCTATGAGGCATTCCTAGACGAGTTCGTTGGGCAGAATTCATATGTCGTGCAACCTTTGCTCAAAAATCACTCTGCAATCCAAGACTACGCTTCAGCCCTTGCAACGGTGCGAATGGTTACGCTGGTAAGAGAAAACGACGTCTTTTGCCCAGTTGCCGTTATTAAACTTCCGCAGGGCCCCAATATTGCGGACGCCTTCTGGAGACCGGGGAACCTTGCTTGTTCGATCAATATCAAAACCGGCGTTATCGAAACCGTCGCGCGCCGCGCCAAGATGGAAACAGAATTCCTGGATGACCATCCTGACAACCCCGGTTTAATGGGCTTGAAACTGCCTTTTTGGGACGAATTGATCGAAATAAATGACCGTGCTGCAAGAACCTTTCAGCCAATTCGATATCAGTCGACCGACATTGCTATAACCGAGTCTGGTCCGGTCGTTGTCGAGCTGAACTATGGCGGTGGCTTCGACCTGCCTCAATATGCAAGTGGTCGTGGGATGTTGACCCCAGAAGTTCGTAGCTTTTTCGAAGGGTTTGGCTACGACCTCGATGCAAAACCACAAAAGAAGCGCTGGCTGTTCGGTAAACGCAGATAAAGCGCCCTCAATCTGGTGTCTTGTTAGGTCGACTGAAAAGGCGCTGAACCTAAATCTGTTCAATATCCCCTTGCGCGCGCTGCGCATGGAAGGTCGCCTGCCAGACATCGAATGTGCCAGCAGCAATGGCATCGCGCATACCCTGCATGATTTCCTGAAAATAGTGCAGATTATGCCAGGTCAGCAGCATGCCCGAGATCATCTCGTTCGAGCGGAACACATGGTGTAGATAGGCGCGAGAATAGTTCGAACACGCCGGGCATGAGCAGGCCTCATCCAGCGGGCGCGGGTCATCGGCGTGGCGGGCATTCTTTATGTTGACCACGCCGTAACGAGTGAACACCTGTCCTGTGCGACCGGACCGTGAGGGTAAGACACAATCCATCATGTCGATCCCGCGGGCGACAGCTCCGACAATGTCGTCAGGCTTTCCAACGCCCATCAAATAGCGCGGTCTGTCGGCTGGCAGAAAGTCAGGAGCGTAGTCGAGGCAACCAAACATGGCCTCCTGACCTTCGCCCACGGCCAGACCGCCAACCGCGTAACCTTCGAATCCGATCGCTTTCAGCGCCTCGGCACTTTCTTCGCGTAGATCCTGTTCCAGCCCGCCTTGCATGATCCCAAACAACGCATGTCCAGGACGGTCGCCGAAAGCCTGTCGCGATCGATCGGCCCATCGCATCGACAAGCGCATTGATTCAGCAATTCGATCTCGATCTGCGGGTAGGGCTGGACATTCGTCAAAACACATCACGATGTCTGAACCCAGCAAGCGCTGTATCTCCATCGAGCGTTCCGGGGTCAGCTCGTGCTTGGACCCATCAACATGAGATTTGAAGGTCACGCCCTTTTCGGTCAGCTTGCGCAGACCAGCCAGGGACATGACCTGAAATCCACCAGAATCGGTCAGGATCGGGCGATCCCAGTTCATGAACTTGTGCAACCCACCCAAACGGTCAATGCGCTCGGCCGTAGGGCGCAGCATCAGGTGATAGGTGTTTCCCAACAGTATATCGGCACCGGTTGCACGAACACTTTCCGGCATCATCGCTTTGACCGTCGCAGCAGTCCCCACTGGCATGAACGCCGGGGTACGCACCTCGCCACGCGGCGTGTGGATCACTCCGGCGCGGGCCTTGCCGTCGGTGGCCTTCAGGTCAAATGAGAAACGGTCTGTCATTGGGCATCCTTGGGTCGCTGAACCGGGCAGGATTTGCCCGATCTGCTCAGCCATTGCAAGTTGTCAGGGTAAAGAGGCAACCTGCCGGGTAAACAGATCAACAACCCCTGCCCCGTCAACATCCCGACATACCAGCACAGCCGGTCGCGTTGAGACCGGACGCGTAGCGCCGGATTCCGTACCACCCACAATTACCTCAACCCCGGTTTCGACCATCTCGAACATCGTGCCATGGGTGCAGGCGATCACAGCAGTCGAGTCATGTAGGCCGCAGCCCTCCAACCCGCCGATATCCTTGTAGAATTTCAGGTAAAATACCGAGATGTCACGCAGGAAAGCCCCCATATCGGGCGAGCGTTGGGCCAGACCGTCAAAATCCGCACTTTTGTACAGCGTTTTCAAGGTGACATCCAAACCAACCACAACGGTCGCCGGGGGTGCTGCAAATACTTCATTTGCGGCAAGGGCATCGTGATAGATGTTTGCTTCGGCATGTTCCGTGATGTTTCCTGGGCAGAAAACCGCCCCACCCATGATCACCAACTGTTTGATGTTCTGCGAAAACTCAGGGTCCAAACGCATCGCCGCAGCAATATTAGTCAAGGGGCCGATTGCACAAACCGTCAGCTCTCCCTTGTGGCGGCGCGCCATTTCCACCAGGAATTCCGTGGCATTCAAATCATGGTTCGCCCCGATTTCCGGGATATCGGTAATATCCCCAAAACCTTCGGGACCGTGAACGTGTTCGGACGGTGCGTGGTGTCCTGTTCCCTGTGGGTAGGCCGCGCCTTGGGCGACGGGAATGTCCAACCCAAGTTTATCCACCAAAAACCGTGCATTGCGGCTGGATTGATGAACGTGGGTGTTGCCAAAAACGGTCGTCAGGCCGATCAAGTCAATCTCGGGGGCTGCAGCGGCATATGCAATGGCCATCGCATCGTCGATGCCGGGGTCTGTATCAATAATCAGTTTCATCCCAGCCCGATAGCGCAAACGCGAGGGGATGCAAAGCGGTCACAATAGCAAAAACTAACCAAAATCCATGGATCAGCGTTTTGAATCCAAGCACAATCCCTCCATACCAGAGTTGAAAAAGGGCGATTCAAACCCCAAATGTATACTATCGTACACAATAAAAGAGGACAGATATGACCGAAGACCAAATCATCGGATTGCTTTCTTCGAACATAATTTACCTGCTCGCGGCGGCATTGATCGTCATCATCACGCTAAAAGGCATTAAAATCGTACCGCAATCAGAAAAGTATGTGGTCGAACGGTTCGGGCGCTTGCATTCGGTGCTTGGCCCTGGGATCAACTTTATCGTTCCTTTACTGGATGTTGCGCGGCACAAGATATCCATTCTGGAACGCCAGCTTCCCAATGCAACGCAGGACGCAATCACAAAAGATAACGTTCTGGTCCAAATCGACACTTCGGTCTTTTACCGCATCCTAGAGCCGGAAAAGACAGTCTACCGCATCCGCGATGTAGATGGTGCTATCGCGACGACCGTTGCCGGTATCGTCCGGGCGGAAATCGGCAAGATGGACTTGGACGAAGTTCAGTCGAACCGTGCTCAACTGATCACTCAGATTCAAGGAAGCGTCGAAACCGCCGTGGATGACTGGGGGATCGAAGTGACGCGCGCCGAGATTTTGGACGTTAACCTCGATCAGGCGACCCGTGACGCGATGCTGCAACAGTTGAATGCTGAACGCGCGCGCCGCGCGCAGGTAACCGAGGCCGAGGGCAAGAAACGCTCTGTTGAGCTTCAGGCCGACGCCGAACTCTATGCGGCAGAACAAACGGCCAAAGCGCGCCGCATTCAAGCCGAAGCCGAAGCCTATGCAACCAGTGTTGTTGCCCAGGCGATTAAGGAAAACGGTATCGAAGCGGCTCAGTACCAGGTTGCATTGAAACAGGTTGAGGCATTGAACACGCTGGGCACCGGCAATGGCTCGCAGACTATCGTTGTACCTGCCAATGCGCTTGAAGCTTTCGGAAACGCCTTCAACATGTTGAAAGGACGTACATAATGGCTGATCCCTTTTGGTTAACATGGTGGCTATGGCTGGCTGGCGCGTTGGCTTTGGGCATCCTCGAAATAGTCCTACCTGGGTTCATCTTTCTGGGTTTCGCCATCGGGGCCGGGCTGACGGGTATTCTGCTGGCAATCCCTGGAATAGCACCGTCGCTGCCGATCCTGCTTATGATCTTTGCGACTTTGTCGCTGATTGCCTGGCTGATCCTGCGCCGCGTCTTTGCTCTGCCCCATGGCCAGGTGAAGAAGTTCAGGCATGACATAAACGACTAAACTCTTATGGCACCCCTTAAGGGGGTGTCATTGTGCCTCTGGACGCTGCCCGAGGCTTTCCCTATATAATTCGTCAGGTAACAAACCCGAGGCACGAATGACTCATCCGAGCGAACAGTTTGAAGGCACACCTCTTATTGCCCCTTCAACGATTGAACACCCTCTTTATGAGCCGGTGGTCGACGCCTGCCGAACGGTTTATGACCCCGAAATCCCTGTAAATATCTATGATCTGGGTCTGATCTATACGATCGACATCACCCAGGAAAACGCGGTCAAGGTCATCATGACACTGACCGCGCCTGGCTGCCCGGTTGCCGGCGAAATGCCTGGGTGGATCGTCGAGGCAATCGAACCCGTGGCCGGCGTTAAAGAAGTTGACGTGGAACTGACCTGGGAGCCCCCCTGGGGCATGGAAATGATGTCAGACGAAGCGCGCCTGGAACTTGGATTTATGTAAGTCCAAGTGCGAAGGTCTGCTGTTATTGAATTCCGCAGGTCGATTTGATTTCGTCTGACCTCTGGTTAAGCTTCTCTATGTAATCTCCTGATAACATAGTTAGTCTTTTCTTTTCGGTTCCAGTCACAAGGCCTAGAAGCGCCCCAGCAGGTGTAATGGCAATTACACTTTTGGCCTGCTCTTCCTCTGCATGTTTTCGTTCGGTTGCAATCGCGCGCAAATCACCTTCTGCCGTTGCACAGTTTACCGGATGTTGCTTTTCTTCTGCGATCGCCGTCTGAGCCAAAAACACAGACAGCATCAGAGAAGGAATTGTAAGAGTATCTTTTTTTCTAAACCAAAGTCTTTTCATGCTATTCAGCCTCAATTACTTTCCAAAAGTGGATCATGGGTCAGGCTATGACGAGTGTAATTTGCAAAGCAAGCCTTGCTTACCGACTCAGGCGGGAAATCTAATCCGACAGTAAAAGTTAGGTAAGAAAACCTGCTATGTCTTGAGCCTGATGCCTCGCGGCACTACATTAGCAACAACGAACAACGACGGAGATCATGATGTTCGGCATCCCCGGCAAACAGGCCGTAACAATGACACCAAAGGCTGCAGAGCAGATTGCCCGCCTGATGACTTCGGGCGGCCATGCTGGTTTGCGTATTGGCGTCAAGAAAGGCGGCTGTGCCGGGATGGAATACACCATGGACTATGTCGACCAGCCTGACACCAATGATGAAGTGGTCGAGCAGCACGGCGCGCGGATCATGATCGCCCCGATGGCACAGATGTTCCTGTTTGGAACAGAGATCGACTATGAGGTCTCGCTGCTTGAATCCGGTTTCAAGTTCCGCAACCCGAATGTTGTAGATGCCTGCGGTTGCGGAGAATCCATCAAGTTCGACGAAAGCATTGCAACTCAGCCTTAAGACGCTGCCTGCAAGTGCACATAGGTCTCGTTGAAACGACGCGTCAAGTGCTCTCCTGCCTGGATGACATTCTCTGAATGTGGCGGGGCAACATTGGTGTCATAAGACGGGTTGAAGAACAAAGGAACCGACAGCCTTTCAGCAGATCCACCGATCACACGGTGCAGAGTTGCCTTGACCGCCCCTGCCGTCCAGAACTCCAGCATCTCCCCAAAATTGATAATGAATGTTCCGGGCTGCGCTTGGACCTGAGCCCAACTCTGGTCCGGCATCTGTACCTCTAACCCGGCTCGACCATCGGTGGCCAGCAGGGTCAGACAGCCATAATCAGTGTGCGCTCCGATACCGAAATCCTTTTCGCCTGCCCAGACTGGACGTTGCGGGTAATAATTGCCGCGCAAAAGGGCCATGGGCGTGTCGAAGGCAGTGACAAAGCTGTTGGCATCCTTGCCCAATGCCACCGAAATGGCGCGCAACACCCGCATGGCAACCGAACAGGCGTCACCATAATAGGCCTCGATGATTGATCGAAACTCGGGCACAGCTTCCGGCCATTGGTTCGGGGCATAAACCGAGAGGTTCTTGCCAAAGTACCTATTGGTCTCAGCTAGCTCGTATCCGCAATCGAACACCTCTTTGAAGTCAGGATTTGCAGCGGGATCTACCTGTTCCGAGCGCGAGGCGCCCCACCCGCGGTTGGACCCGGTCACAGCCATATCAACGCGCCGTTTCTCGGCCTCTGGCAGCCGGAAGAATGCGTGATATGCCGAGATGACCCGTTCCACCCGACAGGCGGAGATACCAGTATTGGACACGGTCAGAAACCCAACTTCACCGACGGCGCGGGTCAATTTGGCCAATTCCGCCGTGTCGCACCGATCCAGTTTTTCAAGATCAAGATGTTCGATCATATTGCTCATTCCTCATCGCGGCGGAAACTGCCGTTTTGCAACGGGCTCTGCAACCGGAATTGTCAGACCTGACTGGCAATGATATCCGGTCACCAGAAAACCGATTTATTTCAAGGGGACGCGATATGCGGCGCAAACTGGCGGCTGGAAACTGGAAGATGAATGGTAATGCTGCCGACTTGAGAGAGCTTCAGGCCCTTTCTCACATGCTTGCTGCCCCGGCAGTTGATATTCTGATCTGCCCACCTGCCACCTTGATCCATCGGGCCAAAGAGAAGGTCCCGGGCGGAAACATCCAGATAGGCGGTCAGGATTGCCACGCGGCAAACTCGGGCGCGCATACAGGTGACATTAGCGCCCAGATGCTGGCCGACGCCGGAGCGTCAGCCGTCATTCTTGGCCATTCTGAACGCCGCGAAGATCATGGTGAACAGAATGAAGATGTTCGTGCTAAGTCTATTGCCGCTATGAATGGTGGGCTAAAGGCGATCATCTGCGTCGGTGAAAGCCTGGAACAACGCGAGGCCGCCAATACCCTGGATATAATCGGCGGCCAGATGTCTGGCTCGATCCCGGATCAGGCAACGGGCGAAAACCTAATAGTCGCCTACGAACCGATCTGGGCCATTGGCACGGGCAAAGTGCCCACTCTGGATGAAATCGGTCAGGTGCATGACTTTATCCGCGCGCGGCTGGAACGGCGCTTTGGCGAAGGCGTTGGGCGTTCGGTCCGGCTGCTTTATGGCGGCTCGGTAAAGCCATCAAACGCCGCCGAGATTTTCGCCGTATCGAACGTGGATGGCGCATTGGTGGGCGGGGCGAGCCTGAAGGCTGACGATTTCTCGGGCATCATTCAGGCTCTGGAACAGGCCTGATCAGGCCATTTTCATCGTCACCATCCCGGCTATGATCAAGACTGCCGCGCAGATGCGCGTGGCGGTCAGGGCTTCGCCCAGAAAAAGAATACCAAAGGTAAACGCGCCAACCGCTCCTATTCCCGTCCAGATGACATAGGCTGTTCCCAAAGGCAGCGTCCGCATGGCCAGTGCCAGCAATGTGAACGAACCAAGCATCGAAACCGCCATCAGGGCGGTCGGCCAGAACCGGGTGAACCCGGCAGATTGTTTCATCGCCACGGCCCAGACAATTTCAAGCAGGCCGGCAAACAACAGGATAATCCAGGGCATAGAAGAGACCTCTGATCAGTCCGGGTCGTCCCGGATGCTGTCCCGTGATGGAGAGGTCGTCCTCTGCCCTTTTAGATAATCCCCTTGGCGCCCCGTTCAAGACGCAAAAACCGGGCAGAGATCCCCTGCCCGGTCTTATTCTCAGCGGCTGGACCCGCTAGTTTGTTATGATCTCCGGCCCCATGAAAGTGTTGGGCAGAAAGGTGGATATCCACGGGATATAGGTCACCATGATCAGGAAGACGAACAGGACCGCCAGGAATGGCAGGGCCGCCCGGACAACGCCCATCATCGGCATGCCCGCCACGCCCGAGGTCACGAACAGGTTCAAGCCGACCGGCGGGGTAATCATCCCGATCTCCATGTTCACAACCATGATGATGCCCAGGTGAATCGGGTCGATGCCCAGCTCGATTGCAATCGGGAACACCAGTGGTGCTACGATCACCAGCAGGCCCGAAGGCTCCATGAACTGGCCGCCGATCAGCAAGATCACATTAACCACGATCAGGAAAGCCACCGGCCCCAGACCTGCCGACAGCATGGCAGTTGCTATGTGCTGCGGTACCTGCTCATCGGTCAGAACATGTTTAAGGATCAAGGCGTTGGCGATAACGAACAGCAGGGTTACGGTCAGTTTTCCGGCCTCGAACAACGTCTGCTTGGTGTCCGGGTGAAAAATCGCCGTGATCAGCGCATAGGGTTTTTTGAACAAAGAGATGTTCTTTTCTTCGCCCTCGGTGCTCAGCGGCCCCATGTCCTTGTAGACAAAGCTGGCAATCAGAAACGCATAGACGGCGGCCACGGCAGCGGCCTCGGTCGGGGTAAAGATACCGCCGTAGATGCCGCCCAGAATGATCACGATCAGGAACAGACCCCACCCGGCCTCGCGTGCCGAGACAAGGATTTCGCCCCAGCCTTTCCATTCCCCCTTGGGAAGGTTCTTGACCTTGGCCATCACATAGATGGTGATCATCAGCATCAGCCCAGCCATCAGGCCGGGGATCACACCGGCGAGGAACATGCGGCCAACCGAAACTTCGACAGCAGCCGCATAGACCACCATCACGATCGACGGCGGGATCAAAATGCCCAGCGTCCCGGCGTTACAGATCACACCGGCGGCAAACTCCTTGGAATAACCAACCTGCCGCATCCCGGCGATCACAATCGACCCGATGGCCACCACCGTAGCCGGAGACGACCCCGACAGGGCCGCAAACAGCATACAGGCGAACACCCCCGCAATCGCCAGACCTCCGGGCAAGTGCCCCACGCAGGCAATCGAGAAACGGATGATGCGCCGGGCCACGCCGCCCGTGGTCATGAAGGATGAGGCCAGAATGAAGAACGGGATCGCCAGCAGGGTAAAATGCCCCTCGAACGCCTCAAACAGAGTGCCTGCGACCGAGGCCAGCGAACTGTCTGAATAGATCAGCAGAAACAGCGTCGAGCTGAGCCCCAACGCCACCGCAATCGGTACACCGATCAGCAGCAGGCCGATCACCATCGAGAACAGAAGAATGACATCCATCAGTTGTGCTCTCCTTGCTGAGCGCGGACTTCTTCAATCTCGTCCTCGACTTCGTGGCTAGCGACCATCCGGTCGGCTTCGCCGCGCCAAATCTGTACCGCAACCTGCGCAAAGCGGATCACCAAAAGCAGCATCGACACGGGCAGAACCAGATACGGCACCACCTTGGGCAGTTTTTCATAGCCCTCGCCATAGTTGATCAGATCCTCAAGAAACCGCAGCGGGGCGACCATCGGAATGTCGTCGACCTCATAAAAGCTCTGACTGCGCGCATCGAAGTTGAACCCGGTAGGGAACCATCGCCCCGATGTGGGCGGCAGATCCGCGAACACGGCCCAATAGTCATATGCGCCTTTTAGCATCAGCAGAGAAAACACCAGACAGCAGGCTACTGCGATCAGAGCCAAAATCCGTCGAGGCGCCGGGCTGAGCATGTTCAGGATGGCGTCCACTCCCAGATGGGCGTGTTTCTTGACGGCATAAGACGCCCCAAGCAGCACCAACCAGCCGAAGGCGAATACCGTCAGCTCCAGTGCCCATAGGATATTGGAATTAAAGAAATACCTTGCGATCACATTGGCAAATGTCACAGCCGTCATCAGGCCCAGCAACGATGCGATCAAGGTTTCTTCGATATGGTCGACCAGCCCGCCTTGGCCGGATTGCGCACCAGACATCTATCTGTCCCCACATTTTTTTGAGATAAGTGCTGTTTGGGCGGGCCAAATCGGCCCACCCTGCCTGCGCGTCGAATACTCCCCAGTCCCCGGACGCGCGGCGTATACCAGGATCAGAACCCGGCGTTGATAGCCTGTGCGGCGTCGATCTTTTCTTGACCCACGTCACCGGCGAACTGTTCCCAGACAGGTTTCATGGCGTCGATCCAGGCCTGACGCTGTTCAGGGTTAAGTTCACGGATGATACCGCCCGCATTTGTGATCGAGACCTTGGCTTCCTCGTTCACCGAGAAGGATTCTTTGTTCCGCTGTTCTGTCACTTCGCCCAAAATGGTCAGGAACTGTTCGCGCACCGCAGGATCCAGGCTGTCCAGCCAGTCAACCGATGTCACGACCAAATAGTCGATGACACCGTGGTTGGTTTCAGTGATACCGTCCTGAACCTCAAAGAACTTCTTGCCGTAGATGTTGGACCAAGTGTTTTCCTGTCCGTCGACGACACCTTGCTGCAACGCGCCATAAACCTCTGAGAAAGCCATTTTCTGCGGGCTTCCGCCAATCGCCTCCATCTGCGCGACCAGCACGTCAGAGGATTGGACGCGGAATTTCAGGCCATTGGCATCCGACGGATCGACCAGCGGTTTGTTGGCCGACATCTGTTTCATGCCATTGTGCCAGAATGCCAGCCCCTGCAGGCCACGGCGCTGCATGCTGTCTTTCATCGCCTGACCGTCAGCCGAAGCCTGAAATGCGTCTACCGCGTCAATGTTCTTGAACATGAACGGCAGGTCGAACAGGCGGAATTGCTTGGTGAACTTCTCGAACTTGGACAATGACGGGGCCGCCAGTTGCACATCGCCCTGCAACATCGCCTCAAGGACTTTATCGTCGTTATAGAGCGTGGAGTTCGGGTAGACCTCCATGCACATCACGCCATTCATCTCATCATTAACGCGCTGTTCCAGCAACGAGGCTGCAATACCCTTGGGATGTTTATCGGTATTGGTCACATGCGCGAATTTCACGACGATTTCGCCGTCTTCACAAGCGGCCATGCCTGCGGTTGCTGTTACGGTTAGAGCGACGGCGGTCGCTGCCGTTGTCAGAAATTTCATCAGTCGAGTTCTCCCAGATACTTCACTACGTCTCCGGACGCGCAGAAGCCGTCCCATGGCGGCGAGTGAACCGAATCGGGGTCAAGCCCTCAACTTATTGTGGGCTTGACTATCGGGTAGTATTTTTTCATTTATTTACTGAGTGTTACGCACTTCCTGTCTGGTATCCATTTGAGCCATTCGGGAACCCGTGCGAGAATCCGCACATATAAATGCCCCATTGTGTGGATTTCCGCACAAATAGCGATTCGCCGAACGCGAATCGTTTACCGGGATTTGGCTCTTCCCACGGTCCGCGTCAGCGGACTGCTACACCCAACAGCTTAACCGCATGACAATGCGGGAAAAGCTGGCAGGAGCTTTCACCTACGGTAGTCTTCCGGACGAATGTGATATCGCGCCAGTTTGTCGTAAAAGGTCTTGCGAGGCAGCTTTAGCGCCTTTGCGGCTTCTGATGCTTTGCCGTTATGCCGGCCAAGGGCAGCAATCAGCAGAGATCTTTCGACCCGTGCCATCTGCTCGCTCAACCCCAGTTCTGCGGCCTGCGAGACATCTTCGGGCATTCCCAGCACAAACCTCATTGCGGCTGACATCAGCGACCGTGCATTGCCCGGCCAGTCTCTGGTCATCAGCGATGCCAGATGGTCCGACGTGATTTCCGGTTCCTTTATCCCGGCCTGTTCGGCTGCCTGTGCTACATAGTGGCGGAAGATTACAGGTATATCCTCGGGGCGCTCGGCAAGCGACGGTATGCGAACGCGCATCACATCCAAACGATAGAACAAATCCGCAAGGAACCGTCCATCCGAAGACAATTCGGCCAGGTCAGTGGTCGTGCCCGCCAGAATTCGGGCGCCTACACCCTGTTCAACCATCTCCAGTGCTGCATATTGCGTGGCCTCGGGCATGGCCGAGATTTCGTCCAGAAAAAGGGAACCACCGGCTGCATCTTCGCAGACATGAACCAGATCGCTGGTCGACAAACCGGCGGATGGACGTTTGACAAATGGGCCCTGACTTTGCGGCGACATTAGGTGAACGACCTCGGCAACTTTGGACACTCCGCTGCCAGCCGGTCCGGTGACCAAAACTTCGGCCCCTGTCTGGGCTACTGTACGAACCCTTTCCCTCAGTTCTTCGGCCTTTGATGAGAGACCGAACAGCAGGCGTGCCGCTGGATCGCCGCGCTCAAGCTCGCTTTTCATCGCCCGTTGTTGCAGGACATGCTCTCGCGCCTCAGAGGCCTTGCCCAATACCTTTAGCAGATCTGCCGCGGCGCAGGGCTTTTCCAAAAAGTCGAATGCACCCTGCCCCATGGCCTGCACTGCCATTGGTATGTCGCCTTCTCCAGTCAACAGGATGACAGGCAGATCAGCATCCATATCGCGGGTGTAGGTCAACAGGTGAAACCCGTCCCGACCAGGCATCCGGATATCCGACACGATCACTCCTGCGAAATCCGCCCGGATATGATCCTTCGCCGCCACAAAGGACCCGGCTGTTACGGGTTCATAATCGGCAAGCTCCAGCGTTTGGGCCAGCGCTTCGCGCACTGCCGAGTCGTCATCGACCAAAAGCACTTTGCGGGTCATGCTGCCCCTACTTCCCTGAAATGTTCCAGTTCCACAGTGAATACCGCACCTGTCGGAGCGTTGGTGCCCCGAATATTACCACCAAAGCTTTGAACCAGACCATAAGAGATCGACAGCCCCAGCCCCATACCCTCGGACGAACCGACGGCTTTGGTGGTGTAAAACGGCTCGAACAGCTTTTCCGAGTTTTCGATCCCCGGACCGGTGTCACTGACCGTGACCGTCAGGGTTTGGCCGCTGTTTATCGCGATCTTGATCATGCGTTGGTTTTGCTCACTCATGGCATCGGCGGCATTGTTAATCAGATTTACGAACACCTGTACCAATCTCACTTCGCCACCCCAAGCATAGATAGGGACATCTGGAGCCTGCCATTCCATACGAACGTTTTCCGAATTCAGCCGGGCCTCGGTCAGTTCCAACGCCGTTTCTATTACCTGAACCAGATCAACTCTGCCCATGGGCTCGTTTTCATTGCGGGCAAAAGCCCTGAGGTTCTTGATAATTCGCGCCATTCGCGCGGCCAAATCGGAAATTCTGGTGAGGTTCTCGGCGGCTTTTGACTCGTCACCTCTGGTCAGAAAAGCCGTTCCGTTCTCGGCGAATTGGCGAATGGCCATCAGCGGCTGGTTCAACTCATGGCTGATGCCCGCCGACATCTGCCCGAGCGCACTCAACTTCCCGGCCTGTATAAGCTCTTCCTGCGCATGTTTCAGCGCGACCTCGGCCTCTTCCCGTTCATGAACCTCGCGCCGCAGGGCCGTGTTCGCGGCGGTAAGCGCATGGGTTCTGCGCGTCACGCGGCTTTCCAGCACCGCATTGGCCTCAGCAAGCGCGCGCCGGCGTTCGGTTGCCATGTACAAAAGCGCCCCGAAGGCCAGACAGATCGCAGCGACCGCCGCTGCTTGCAAATTCGCCAGACGGCGCGCCGGGGCCACATCCACCAGCACCTCTGCTGTCATGTCTATCACCGGTAGATCGAGCGTAAGGTGTAACGCATGCCGTGGCAGATACCGGCCCCAATTCAAGGTCCAAAGCTCGTGTCGTCCGATCAGATTCGACGAGAAATCAACCGCCTGCCCCTCGGGCGGCACCAACCCCGGTTGACCTTCGGTCCGACGCCAGAACAACAGGTCGGATCGGTTCGAGATGAACACCACACCTTCCCCATCAATAAAGAAAATGGCCTCGGTACTGCCCCGCCAAGTCTGTTCGACATCCTGCACATCGGCTATAACCATCAATGCGCCTTCGACTATACCGGTGGGACCAAAGGCAGGAGCTGCATAGGAATAGGTTCGATCGCCGCTTGTGGACTCGACCCCGTGGGCACTGCCCATAGCTCCCTGCATGGCGCGCCTGAATGCGGGATGGTCTGCCATCGTCAATTCAGGCACCGGGTGGGCGGCTGCAAGTACCCTGCCCAGACGGTCCAGATAGACAATGTTAACGGCGGCAGTTTTGTCTGCCACGTCCAGCAACACAGCCTGCGCGATGGCGCGATCGCTCGGCGTGACAAGCGTTCGAACAGCCGGGTGGCTGGCCATCAAGACAGCCAGTTCCTGATAGACCTGCATTTGTGTGCTAAGGCGGTCGGCGGCCAATTCCAGATCGGCCTCAGCCTTATCGCTCAGCGGCGACAATGCCTGACGAAAGCCGTATGACCACACCCCAACAGAGAGCAGCCCAACAGCAATCAGAAATGTCGAAATCAACCATACCCTTTGCATGACATTGGGTCTTGCATTCAACGCGCCTCATGGCAAGTGTGCCCGCCATGAAGACTTTGCATCAATCCCCTGTTGACCCGAATTTTGTCCAGAACCCTTATCCGTTTTATGATGCGGCCCGCGCGCATGGCGACCTTGTGTATTGGGCCGACTACCGGATGCACGCTGCTGTATCCCACCGGGCGGTTCAGGCCTTGCTGAAGGACCGTCGTTTCGGTCGCGAAGTGCCGCCGGAAATGCAGCGTCCAGGTCCTGCGCATCTAGCCCCCTGGCTGATGGTCGAATCTCATTCGTTGTTAGAAGCAGAGCCGCCGCGCCACACCCGGCTTCGACGCCTGGTCATGCGCGCCTTTACGTCACGTGCCATTGCGGCACTGGAACCAACGATCCATGACCTCAGCCACAAGCTGATCGACGCCTTTACGGATGCGCCGTTCGATCTGCTGGACACCTATTGCACGCAAGTTCCGGTCGTTACGATCTGCCGCCTTCTAGGCGTTCCCGAAGAGATGTCGCCCGAGCTTTTGCGCTGGTCCCATGACATGGTGGCGATGTATCAGGCCAGCCGCACACGCCAGACCGAGGATGCGGCGGCGGCCTCGGCAAAAGAGTTCACCGAATTCCTCTCATCTTACGTCGAAAAGCGCCGGTCTGACCCTCGGGATGACCTGATTACCCGGTTGATTGCCGCTGAAGAAGATGGTGAAAAACTGTCGCGTGACGAGTTGGTTGCAACTTGTATTCTGCTCTTAAACGCCGGTCATGAAGCCACGGTTCATTCGCTAGGAAATGGGCTCAGGACCGTATTGCAACAAGGTGTAAAAGCCGATGCCTTTCAGCCTGAAACCATTGACGCCACCGTCGAAGAAATCCTGCGCTTTGACCCGCCGCTGCATATGTTCACGCGCTATGCCTATGAAAAGATCGACCTGTTCGGGCACAGTTTTAAACGCGGTGACGAAGTCGCTTTGTTGCTTGGAGCCGCGAACCGTGATCCCCAAGTCTGGGCCGAACCTCATAAGTTCGATCCAACCCGCCCCATCCTGACCAACAGCAGCTTTGGCGCGGGTCTGCATTTCTGCGTCGGAGCACCGTTGGCCCGACTCGAAATGCGAATAGCGCTGGCGGCACTGTTCGAACGCTGTCCCAACCTAGCGCTCAGCGAGGAACCGGAATATTCCAACAGCTACCATTTCCACGGGCTAAAGCGGTTGATGGTTCAGGTCTGATCGCTATTTCTCGATCAGGGCATTCAGCGGCAGCATGGTCGTCGACTTGATCTCTTCCATCGACAGCAACGCAGTCACATTGTGGACGCGCACCTCGGAAATCAGTGTCTGGTAGAACACGTCATAGGCGCGCGCGTTCTTGACCCGCACCTTGAGGATATAGTCGATATCGCCTGCCAGCCGGTGCGCCTCTTGCACTTCGGGGCGGTCCCGCAGGGCTTTGAGGAACGTTCGCTGCCAATCCGCCTCGTGTTCAGAGGTGCGGATCAGCACGAAGAACGTCGCCTCAAAACCAAGCGCCTCGGCATCCAATAATACCGTCTGCTGACCGATCACCCCGGCCCCTTTCAGCTTGCGGATACGATTCCAGACAGGCGTCTTGGAACTGCCGACGCGGGCTGCTATTTCGTCCAGCGATTGGCTGGCGTCGCGCTGCAGCTCAACCAGAATTTTCCGATCCGTGTCATCAATCCGCACTGACATTCCAATTTCTTCCTCGTTTCGAAACTTTCGTATCGCTTAACCAATACAGCGAAACGTTTGTTCTTATTTATGCGCACATATGGCGTAATACCGGGAATATTTCCTATATTGAGGGTCAAGTCAAACCAACCCGGACCGAAACATGCAAGTGACGCAAACATATCAGGACGCAGGCCATGTCGACTTTGTCGGCGCAGGCCCCGGTGATCCCGAATTGCTGACGCTCAAGGCCCTGCGCGCATTCGAGCGCGCGGAAGTTGTCCTGCATGACCGGTTGATCAGCGCCGAGGTGCTGGCCCTAGCCGGGCAAACGGCCGTTCTGGTCGATGTTGGCAAAGCCGGGTTCGGCCCCTCGTGGAAACAGGAAGACATCGACGCGCTGCTGGTAGAGTACGCCCTGAAGGGTCTACGCGTTGTACGCCTGAAATCCGGTGACCCCACCGTATTTGGTCGTTTGGACGAAGAAATCGACGCCGTCGAAGCAGCTGGCATCTCGTGGCAGATTATCCCCGGCATCACCGCAGCCTCGGCCGCAGTTGCGGGCATCGGGCAAAGCCAGACGCGCCGCGGGCGCAATTCTTCGATCCGTTTCCTGACTGGGCACGACATGAAGGGGTTCGCCGATCACGATTGGAGCGCCCTGGCGCAGCCCGGTTCGGTGGCGGCGATCTATATGGGCAAAAAGTCTGCCCGGTTTATTCAGGGCCGCCTGATCATGCACGGCGCCGACCGGGCCACACCTGTGACGCTGATCGAAAACGCGTCGCGTCCCGATCAGCGCATATTGACCACGACGCTGGATCACATGTCCGCCGATCTGAACGCCTCGGACATGGACGGCCCCACCCTTACTTTTTACGGCCTTGCCCCCCGCCAGGCAGCCAAGGCCCTGACTGAATTCAAAAAGGAGCACGCCTGATGGCCCGCGCTTTTACCCCCAAAGTGGTAACCGCCAACGATCTGTTGGAAGGTGACGTCATCTATCTGACCGAGGACGACCGCTGGTCGCGTGAATTATCCGAGGCAGAGCTGATCACAGACGAAGCCCACGCACAGATCCGCCTTCTGGATGCTGAACGTCAGGCAGGCAAGATTGTCGGTGCCTATCTGGCGGATGCCATAGCTGGCGACGAAGGCCCAGAACCAACTCATTTTCGGGAAGACTTCCGCCGGACTGGTCCGTCCAACTATGCCCACGGCAAACAGGAAACTTCCCCGCAGCCCCGGGCCTGATCCCTGGCCCTCTCTCTCCCCTACATTGGCCCCAGGATCGGGGCTGCACTTAAGGACAGCTAATCATGTATCGCTACTCCGAGTTCGACACAGCATTTTTGGCAGAACGCAACAGACAGTTCCGCGCCCAGGTCGAGCGCCGCATTCACGGTTCGCTGACCGAGGATGAGTTCAAGCCGCTCCGCCTCATGAACGGCCTGTATCTGCAGCTGCACGCCTATATGCTGCGGGTCGCCATTCCTTACGGCACGCTGAACAGCGCGCAGATGCGCCAACTGGCCCTGCTGGCTGAAAAGTGGGACAAGGGCTATGGCCATTTTACCACCCGTCAGAACATCCAGTACAACTGGCCCAAGTTGCAGGACGTCCCGGATATGCTGGACGCGCTGGCCGAGGTTGGCATGCACGCCATCCAGACCAGCGGCAACACCATCCGCAACGTAACCGCCGACCATTTCGCCGGTGCCGCCGCGGATGAGGTCGCCGATCCGCGCCCCTATGCGGAACTCCTGCGCCAGTGGTCGACCGACCACCCGGAATTTCAGTTCATGCCGCGTAAGTTCAAGATCGCCATCACCGGGTCCGAAAATGACCGCGCCGTTATCAAGGCGCATGATATCGGCCTGCAACTGGTCGAACGTAACGGCGTTCTGGGTGCCCGTGTTATCGTAGGCGGCGGTCTGGGCCGTACGCCCATGATCGGCAAAGAACTGTCTGACTTCGTCGCGTTTGACGACCTGCTGGCCTACCTAGAAGCCACTGTTTCGGTCTGGAATCAAATCGGCCGCCGCGACAACAAGTACAAGGCGCGCATCAAGATCACCGTGCATGAACACGGCATCGACGCCATCCGCGCCAAGGTGAACGAGCGTTTCCTGCAGGTCCGCCCGCAGTTCAAAGGCGCGGATATGAACCTGCTGGAACAGATCAAGAGCCACTTCGCTGCACCCACCTTCCGCGAAGCGTCGGTTGCGTCGTTTGAAGGTGCATACACCAACGACCCGGTCTTCCGCTCGTGGGTCGATACTAACATCGCGCCGCACAAGAATGCGGACCACGCGATTGTCACCATCTCAATCAAGAAGCACGGCGCGACGCCGGGTGATGCAACTGCCGAGCAGATGCGCGTGATGGCCGATCTGGCCGAAGAATTCGCCTATGACGAGCTGCGCATCAGTCATGAGCAGAACGTGATCCTGCCGCATGTCCATAAATCGGACCTGCCCGCGATCCATGCCAAACTGAAAGAATCCGAGCTGGCGACCGCCAATATCGGCCTGATCAGCGACATCATCGCCTGCCCTGGCATGGACTATTGCGCGCTCGCAACGGCGCGTTCGATCCCGGTTGCACAGGAAATCGCCACCCGGTTCGAAGACCTCAAACTGGAGCATGATATCGGCCACCTGAAGATCAAGATCTCGGGCTGCATCAACGCCTGTGGTCACCACCATGTCGGCCATATCGGCATTCTTGGTCTGGATCGTGCAGGCGTCGAAAACTACCAGATCACTCTGGGTGGTGACGGCACGGAAAACGCCGCAATCGGTGATCGTACGGGTCCGGGCTTTGCCTATGATGAGATCGTTCCGGCCGTTGAGCGCATCGTCGAAACCTATCTGGAGCAGCGTGAGGGTGCCGAAGAAACCTTCCTCGAGACCTATCGCCGTGTCGGAATGACTCCGTTCAAGGCGGCCCTCTACCCCGAGGCGCGAGCGAATGCCGCTTGATCTGATCCAGACTGAACTGGGCCGGGATAGACGTGAACTGACCGAACGGGTCAGTGAGTTGAACGCCCGGTTCCGCCACCACAGTGCGCATGACGTGATGCACGGAGCAATGGAAGAGATCGATGATCTCGCTCTGGTCTCAAGTTTCGGTGCGGAATCGGTGGTGTTGCTGCATATGGCGGCCGTGGTCGACAAGATGACCCCGGTGCTGTTCATCGACACGCAGATGCTGTTCACCGAAACGCTGGAGTATCAGCAGGAGGTGAGCGAGCGGTTGGGGTTGCGAAACGTCAAGATCATCCGCGCGGATGACGAGGATGTTCAACGCGACGACCCCTATGGCGCGCTGCGTCTGCGGGACATGGATGCGTGCTGTAACCTGCGCAAGACCTTCCCGCTGCAACAGGCATTGTTGGGATATGATGGCTGGATCACCGGGCGCAAACGGTTTCAGGCAGGGTCCCGCGCCACGCTTGATTTCTTTGAGGTCGAGGACGGCACAGGCCGGATCAAGGTCAACCCGCTGGCCCATTGGGCGCCCGAAGATGTGCGCGCCTATATGGAAGAGAACAACTTGCCCAGGCACCCGCTGGTGGCCAAAGGATACCCTTCGATCGGCTGTGCGCCCTGTACTTCGCCGGTCAAACAGGGCGAAGACCCCCGCGCCGGACGCTGGCGCGATCAGAACAAGGAAGAATGCGGCATTCATTTTGTAGATGGCAAGATGATGCGCGCCGGAGAGAACACATGAACGTTATCGTAACCGATGAGGGGTTCGCCCCCGATGATTGGACTGATGGCTATGTCACGCTGGAAGACGCGGCCAATGATGTGGTCGCGCTGGATGTCAGCTCGGACACGGATCCCGATGAGCTTGCCGAACGGCTGGGCTGCGCCAAGATGGTGCGCATCGATTTCCCGTCCTTTGCGGATGGGCGCGGCTTTACCATCGCGCGGACCCTGCGCCTGAAAGGCTATACCGGTCGCTTGCGCGCCAAAGGCCATGTCTTGGCCGACCAGTATGCCATGGCGCGGCGCAGCGGCTTTGATGAGGTCGAGATTGAAGACATTCTGGCCGATCGCCAGCCCGAAGATCAGTGGGTGGCTCGCGCCAACTGGCAGGACAACAACTATCAGGCCCGCCTGCGCGGCTAAAACCGCCTTTCGCAGCCTCAAATAGGAACGTAGGGGCAAGAGCCCCCTTTTCCTGACTTGGATCAAAGATTAAACGGAGATGTCGGTTTACTCCACCGGCAGTGAAACGATGACAGAGATGAAACCCGTGACCGAAGCAACCGCCGTGAAGGCCCCCGTTCTGCCGGACGCCCAGACTGTGACAGACGTCAAGCATTGGACTGACAGCCTGTTCTCATTCAAAGTGTCGCGCCCCGCGTCCTTGCGGTTCCGCTCGGGCGAGTTTGTGATGATCGGCCTGCTGGGCGACAACGGCAAACCCTTGCTGCGCGCCTATTCCATCGCCTCGCCGTCCTGGGATGAAGAGCTTGAGTTCTATTCGATCAAGGTACAGGACGGCCCGCTGACTTCGAAACTTCAGCACATCAAACCAGGCGATCAGATCATCCTGCGGCCCAAGCCGGTTGGCACGCTGGTCCATGACGCCCTGCTGCCTGGTAAGCGCCTGTGGTTCTTTGCCACCGGCACCGGCTTTGCACCCTTCGCCTCTCTGCTGCGCGAACCACAGACCTATGAGGATTATGATGAGGTCATAATCACCCATACCTGCCGCGAAATGGCCGAGCTGGAATATGGTCGCCAACTGATTGAAGACATCCGTAAGGACGAAATGCTGGCTGAGCTGATGGGCGAAGGTTTTGCGGACAAGATTCGTTACTACCCGACCACCACACGCGAACAGAGCCCCAAAATGGGCCGCATTACCGAGCTGTTGAAAGACGGCACAGTATTTGCCGATCTGGGGATTGAGGGCGGCATCCAGCCGGATACGGACCGCGCGATGGTTTGCGGATCATTGGCTTTCAACCTGGATATCAAAAAAATCCTCGAGGATTTCGGACTGCGCGAAGGCGCAAATTCCGACCCCAAGGAATTCGTCATTGAAAAGGCCTTTGTTGGCTAATCCGGTTTGCCGGTCTGATATGCGACATCAGATCGGCAAAAACGCGGGAATATCATGGGAAATTCACGCTGGTGGTCACTTATGCCGCTTGAAACGTCCCGCAGCCCAGTCTAAATTCCGGGCTTGAAATTCTGCAATCATCAAAGGAATGAACCCATAGCTCGCAGACCTCACAACGCGCCGCCTCAGAGAGACACCGGCCCGCGCGTCAATGATAAGATCCGTGCCCCCGAAATTCGCCTTATCGGCGCCGAAGGTGAAAATGTCGGGGTGGTTCATCCCGCCAAAGCCATGCAACTCGCGGACGAAGCCGGCCTGGATCTGGTCGAGATTTCGCCGAATGCAAACCCTCCGGTTTGCAAAATCATGGACTTTGGTAAATTCAAGTACGAAACGCAGAAACGCGAGGCCGAAGCGCGCAAAAAGCAAAAAGTCATTGAGGTGAAAGAGGTCAAGTTCCGGCCCAACACCGATACTCATGACTATGAAGTCAAAATGCGCAACGTGTTCAAATTCCTTGAAAACGGCGACAAGGTAAAGGTGACTCTACGCTTCCGTGGTCGTGAGATGGCACACCAGAATCTGGGCCGTGAGCTGCTGGAACGTGTTGCCGTGGACACCAAGGAAATCGGCAAGGTTGAGAACATGCCCAAGATGGAAGGCCGTCAGATGATCATGATGATCGGCCCGCTGCCGCAGAAGTAAGCCTTGCGACAACTGAGTTATTCGAAACCCCCTCGGATTGAGGGGGTTTTATTTTGCGCTTCGGCTTTTGAGCCAGACCCTTGCGTCATTCACATCAAATGCCAACGAAATCAGGTCAATAACCAGTAGAAACACCAGAAATTTCGCATATCCAATCGCCAGTTCGGCTTCGCTTGCAAATACTGCAATCACGACGAAAACCATTGGCACCCAACATATTAGATGCGGAAATGCCATCGCTTTGCTCATCCCTCGGGTAGCCAGCATGATCGGAAGATTCAATGCCATCCCACCGATTGAGAGTGCTGCGATTAGAATACCATTTGGCTGATCCAGATACGCCAGAGGTGCCAGATTGGTCGGGATGAGCAGCACCACCAACCAGATCTGTACCCAAGCGGGCAAGTCCCGAAAACTCTTCCAGATGTCGACAATCATCATCGCTCCTTCAGGAATTGACCTTTTGTCGATACCCTATTGAGTAAAAAGAGAAAGTCAGATCAAAAGAGCGTCAGATCGCGGCTTTGAGTGCGGCCTCCAGCTTTTCAACCAATTCCTCAATCTGTGCGTCTTCGATAATGAAAGGCGGCGCCAACAGAATATGGTCGCCACTTCGACCATCGCGCGTGCCAGACATGGGGTAACAGATCAGACCAGCGTTTAACGCCGCCTTCTTGATCTTGCCCGCGAGACCAAGTGAGGGATCAAACGGTGTTTTTCCGGCCCGATCCGAGACCAGCTCGATACCGCGGAACAGCCCGCGGCCCCGAATATCGCCGACATTAGGGTGCTCGCTGAACGCAGTTTCCAGCGCAGATTGCAGTCTCTGTCCCATAAACTCGGCGCGCTGGGGCAGTTGTTGGCTCGTCAATTCCTTCAGCACCGCCAATGCCGCTGCAGTTGCCACCGGATGGCCGACATAGGTATGCCCGTGCTGGAAAAACCCTGACCCATTTTGGATCGCCTTATATATCCGGCTCGTACACAACATTGCGCCGATGGGTTGATAACCCGCCCCCAAACCCTTGGCGATGCACAGAATATCCGGGGCAATTCCATCGTGATCGCAGGCAAACAAATGCCCGGTGCGCCCCATTCCGCACATGACCTCATCCAGGATCAGCAAAACGCCATATTGATCACAGATTTCACGTATGCGCCTAAAATACCCTTCGACCGCCGGGACCGCCCCCAGCGTTGCCCCCACGACTGGCTCGGCCATAAACGCCATGACGGTTTCAGGGCCAAGACGCAAAATTTCGGCCTCCAACTCATCGGCCACCCGTTGACCATAGGCGTGGCTGCTCTCACCATCTTTCTTTTCGGCATATTCGTAGCAGGGCGCGATATGGGTCATTTCGATCAGCATCGGTGCGAATTGCGCACGGCGCCAGGCATTTCCCCCCGCTGACAAGGCCCCCAGAGTATTTCCATGATAGCTTTGGCGGCGCGCGATGACATGGCGGCGCTCGGGCTGACCGATCTCAAGAAAATACTGCCGTGCCAGTTTGATGGCGGCCTCTGTTGCTTCGGACCCTCCGGATACGAAATAAACGCGATCCAAATCCCCGGGCGCATGATCAATCAGAAGGTCCGCAAGGGCTTCGGCAGGTTCGGACGTCATAAACCCGGTATGCGCAAAGGCGATCTTTTCAACCTGGCTTTGAACCGCCTCGATCACCGCCCGGTTTGAGTGGCCAAGACAGGACACAGCAGCATCACCGCAATCCAGATACCGCTTACCGTCAGCATCGATCAGATAGCAGCCTTCGCCGCCAACCGCGACCGGCAGCTGAGATTTCGTATGGCGTGGGAAAACGTGGCTCATGATCTATCCTCTTTCAATCTGGCGACAAGGGCCGCGACTGAGGCGGCGTTATTGCCCCAAGTGTCTCCGTTCCGGTCTGCGATGCTGTTTTCAAATCCGACCCGGACATCACCGCCCAAGGACGCCGCATGTATTAAACAGTCATGCTCTCGTTTTCCAAAGGCACAGATCATCCAAGGCGAATCCCCGTCCGGAAACGCATCCAGATCCGAGGGCTTTGATTCCTGATCAGTCCGATAGCGCCCCAGAACAAGCAAACGGTCGGATTGTTGTTTGCGGACAACCCCACGATATTGCCACCGTGTTAATAGGGCCGCATCTTCAGCGTCGTAAAGAATATGCTGAACCCGCGTCCCCTGATCCGCGCAAAGACCATAGATCCGGTCAGCCAGATCGTTATCGCGCGCGATTTCGCGAACCGAGATCGACGCCCAAGCCGGTCTAACCTTCTTCAGACATTCGAACTGGCTGCTTACATCAAAAATCCCTGCCGCCTCGGTTGTGATCTGGATGTCCAGAGCCGGAACCCGCCGCCGAAGTTCGGCAAGTGTTTCCAGATACTGTCCCGCGTCCAAAGAGTGACGGCCTTCTGTGTCCCGAATGTGCAGATGAAGACCGGCCGCACCGGCCTCATGGCATGCTCTGGCCGCTTCAAGAATTTGCGAGGTTGTGACAGGCAGGGCTGGGTGATCTGCCGCACCTCGGCGCGCACCATTGGGCGCCGCCAGAATGTAGGGTTCAGATTTCGACCGATGCTGTGACATTCCCTGCCCCCGATTACCTGTTGCCGCATCTATGCAAGCGGCCTATGTTTTACACCTTCTTCTTTCATAACATATGTTTTTTCATGACAGAGACCCAACGCCAGCTGACAGATAACTTGAGGAAAAACATCGACCAGATGCCGCCCAGACTTCAGGCGGCAGCCAAATACATCGTAGATCACCCCGCGGATTTCGGCCTCGACCCGATACGGGTAACTGCCGAGAAGATCGGTGTCAGTGCAAATGTCCTTGTCAGGCTTGCCCAGTATATGGGCTATGGTGGGTTTCAGGCCTTTCGCTCTCCGTTCCGTCAAAATCTGGCGACGGATAACGAAGAATTCCTTGGCCCTGCCTGGCAAACCCACATGCACGCTGAAGGAGCCCATGGTAAACTTCAAGCCAAGCTTGCCCGCAACGAACAGAATGTCGTTGTCAGGTCGCTGCGATTGATGAGGCCCGACACAGCGCATCTGGCCATTGAACATATACTCGGGTCCCGCCGATGCTTCGTAACAGCCACTCGTGCTAGTTACGCGCTGGCCTATTATTTCTCCTATAACGGGCGCATGGCGCACCCGGGCATTCAGTTGATCCCCCGCCACATTGGCTCGGCCACTGATGATCTGCTGGACGCGGATGACAAGGATTGCCTGCTGGCAATCACCGTAAGCCCCTATTCGGCCGAAACGATAAAATCCGTGAGGTACGCCCGGGAAAAAGGACTTCGGGTCATCCTGATCTCGGATAGCGAAGTAATTGCGCCGGGCGTTGAACCGGATGTCGCCTTTACCGTCAGCACAAGGTCACAACATCACACCTCGAGCTTTACCGGTGTCATGGCTGTGTTGGAATGTCTCATCGGCCATTTATTTGACGCCGGTGGCAAAACAGCAGCGCACCGCGTTGAGGCCTATCAAAAGGCGCGCGAAGATACTGGGGCCTATTGGCAGCCAAACAAGCTTCCGAAAATTCGCCAAAAATAGAAAAAGCCCCGGGGGGGCACACCCCGGGGCTTTGCGACTAAAAGCCGATTTAATTACATGCAGGCCAGCACAGCCCGCTTGGTCATCACACTGACCAGATGCGCGCGATACGCTTTGCTGCCATGAAGATCGCCGATCATGTTGGCCGGGTTGATGTTCAGCCCCATCAACGCGTCCGGTCGGAATTCAGTATTCAGCGCCTGTTCTGCTTCGGACCAGCGGAACACACCATCCTCGCTGGCGCCCGTGACCGCCACACGCACACCGTCGGCGAACCGGGCCAGATAGACACCCACCAACGCAAAGCGCGAGGCTGGCTGCAAGAACTTCTGATAGCTCGCGGCCTGTGGCACCGGAAAGCGGATGGATGTGATGATCTCACCCTCATCCAGTGCGGTCGAGAACATGCCATCAAAAAACGCATCCGCCGCAATCTGACGGGCGTTGGTCACGATTGTGGCCCCCGATCCCAGAACGCCCGCAGGGTAACACGCCGCCGGATCGTTATTCGCGACCGAACCGCCAATCGTGCCGCGGTTGCGCACCGCCGGATCACCGATCTGACCGGCCAAAGCGGCCAGCGCCGGGTATGATCCCGCTGCCTCTTGCGCAACAACTGCATGCGGCGTTGCGCCACCGATAGAAACCGACCCGTCATCCCCAACACAGACGCCCTGCATTTCGGGAATTCCGCTGAGCGAGACGAGTGCCGATGGCGCCGCCAATCGTTGTTTCAGCGTCGGGATCAGGGTTTGCCCACCACCCAACGCCTGCGCATCCTCAGCCCCTAAAGCGGCAACCGCGTCGGCTATGGTCGAGGGTTTCTCAAATTCGAAATTGTACATTTCGTCTTCCTTTCCGAAAGGCGCTGATCCGCCCTTCATCTGGCTATGAATATCTCGGGGAGCGCGAGGGGTTGACCCCTCGCACCCCAACCTCTCACCCGTGCATCGCGGTCCAGACACGCGATGGACTCACCGGCATATCGATATGATCGATGGCTTTGCCGCCTGAATTCAACGCATCCAGCACCGCGTTGACCACCGCAGGTGGTGAACCGATTGCCCCGGCCTCACCACAGCCCTTCACACCCAACGGGTTATGCGTACAGGGCGTCTGGCTGGAATGGTCCACCGCATAGAACGGCACATCATCGGCACGCGGCATGGCATAGTCCATGAAGGATGCGCTCAGCAGCTGACCGTTTTCGTCATAGGCACAGTTTTCAAGCAATGCCTGACCGATGCCCTGACCGATGCCGCCATGCACCTGACCATCCACGATCATCGGGTTGACGATATTGCCAAAGTCATCAGCGGCAGTGAAGGCTTCGATGGTGACCCGGCCGGTTTCGGGGTCAACCTCGACCTCACAGGCATAGGCGCCAGCCGGGAAGGTAAAGTTGGCCGGGTCATAAAAGGCGGTCTCCTCCAGCCCGGGCTCGACCTCCAGCGGAAAGTTATGCGGCACATAGGCCGTCAGGGTGACATCACCCCAGGCCACCGACTTGTCGGTCCCTGCCACGCTGAACTGACCGTCCTTCAGCTCGATATCAGCCTCGGACGCCTCCAACAGATGCGCCGCGATCTTCTTGGCCTTGTCGATCACTTTCTCGGTTGCCTTGACCATCGCCGATCCACAGACCGCCAAAGACCGCGAGCCATAGGTGCCCATGCCAAACGGAATCTTCGACGTGTCGCCATGCACGATCTCGATCATCGACTCGTCGATACCGATCATGTCCGCCACAACCTGCGGGAAGGCCGTTTCATGCCCCTGCCCGTGGCTATGGGCACCTACCATGACGCTGATCGAGCCGGTGGCATTCACCCGCACAGTCGCCGCATCATACAGACCCGCACGGGCCCCCAGCATGCCAACGATGTTCGACGGCGCGATACCGCAAGCCTCGATATAACAGTTGACGCCCAGACCCCGCAGCTTGCCCTTGGCCTCGCTTTCAGCGCGACGCGCGGCAAAGCCTGCCAGATCAGCAGCGGACTCAAGCTTGTCCATCGTCCCATTATAATCGCCTGTGTCATAGGTCAGCGCCACCGGTGTGTCATAGGGGAACTGGGTGATGAAGTTCTGCCGGCGCAGGGCGATCGGATCGACACCCAGTTCACGCGCTGCCTTGTCCACGACCCGCTCCAACTGGAACGTCGCCTCAGGACGGCCCGCGCCGCGATAGGCATCCACCGGGACCGTATTGGTGAACATCGCCTTGACGTTGACCTGAATGACTGGCGTCTTGTAGTTGCCCGCCATCAGCGTCCCGTGCAGCCATGTCGGTACCGAGCTGGAGAAGGTCGACAGATACGCACCCATATTTGCATAGGTGTTGGTGCGCAGACCGATAAAGTTATTGTCCGCATCCAGCGCCAGTTCGATCTGTCCGACATGGTCGCGCCCATGCGCGTCTGACATGAACGCCTCGGACCGGCTCGAGGTCCATTTGACCGGGCGGTTACAAGCCTTGGCGGCGAAGGTGCAGAACGCCTCTTCGGCATAGTGGAAGATCTTGGTGCCAAAGCCGCCACCCACATCCGGCGCGACCACGCGCACCTTGTGTTCGGGCAGACCCAGAACAAAGGCACACATCAACAGGCGGATCACATGCGGGTTCTGCGACGTGGTATAAAGCGTGTATTCTTCGGTGCCGCGGCTGTACTCGCCCACCGCCACACGCGGCTCCATCGGATTGGCAACCAGACGGTTGTTCACCAGATCCAGCGTGGTGACATGGGCCGCATTGGCAAAGACCTCATTGACCTTGGCATCATCGGTTTCGCCCAACTGCCAATCATAGCAGATGTTGTTCTTCAGATCGTCATGGACCAGCGTTGCGCCTTCTTGCGCGGCGGCCTTCATGTCGATCACGGCGGGCAGCTCCTCGATATCAAGCTCGATCGCCTCAGCCGCGTCGCGGGCCTGTTCCAGGCTATCGGCGACCACAGCAGCAATCGGATCGCCCACATGGCGCACTTTACCCTGTGCCAAAATGGGATGCGGAGGTTCCTGCATCGGTGCGCCGTGCTTGTCGGTCACTTCCCAGCCACAGGGCATGCCGCCCACGCCTTCGAAATCCTTGCCGGTAAACACTTTGACCACGCCCGGCATGGCCTCGGCAGACGAGGTGTCGATACTGTTGATCCGGCCATGCGCGATGTCGGACCGCAGAAAATGCACATAGGCCTGGCCATGCACGTTGATATCGTCGGTGTAATTGCCTGCTCCGGTTAAAAAGCGCACGTCCTCGCGCCGTTTGGAACTGGCTCCGATGCCACTGTCTTTGGGCATTGCTTGTTCTCCTCCCTGAAAAAGAATTTTCGTCGAAAATTCTTTACGTCGGTATTACTCGGCAGCGATGCCGCTTACGTCCTGGCCCGATGCGGCCATGATCGCTTTGACAATGTTGTGATAGCCTGTGCAGCGGCACAGGTTGCCTTCCAGATACTTTCGAATCTCGGCTTCGCTCGGGCGCGGGTTCTCTTTCAGCAAGGCGGCGGCGCTCATCACCATGCCCGGCGTACAAAACCCGCATTGCAACCCGTGATGATCTTGAAACGCCTGCTGAATCACGTTCAAAGACCCATCCTCAGCGGCCTGGCCCTCAATCGTGGCGACCTCAGACCCGTCTGCTTCCAGCGCAAGCATGTTGCACGACTTCACCGCCGCGCCATTCACATGAACAACACACGCCCCACATTGCGCCGTGTCACATCCAACATGCGTTCCGGTCAGCGACAGATGATCACGTAAAAATCCAGACAACAACGTCCGACCCTCAACCTCACCGCTAACAGACCTCCCGTTCACGGTCATGGTGACCTGTGTCATAAGTTCCTCCCATGTCATATTTTTCTTTGTCGAGTTAAACACGGGACTTATTGTTTGAGAACAAAAATTTCGCAGGGCGCCGTTTATGACAGATCACAATGCCGAACAAAGCGGTCTGATCTGGGCCTTAAATTGATGTCAAACGCCTTACCGCTTGATAGATGCGCGTGGCTGTGGCCGGGTCGGGATTTCCTTGAGCAATCCACCGACCCCCATGCCTGCAATATGCGCCGCTGTCGTTTCAATCCCGCAAGCCACGCGCGACAAAACCCAATCCGCGCCGTTCAGTGCAGGAGAGCGCGCACACCCCGGCAAACCGATTACGGGTCTGGCGTCCAGCAGACCGGTGAACAACAGGTTGCCCGGATCTACTGGCATTCCAAACCGATCCACCTGACCGCCTGCAACACGAACAGCCTGCGGCGCAACATCATGCGCATCCGAAGTTGCTGAGCCCGTCAAGATCAGGACAATATCCCCTTTAACACCCGTCAATGCAGCAGACAGCGCCTGAATCTCATGTGGCACCACCCGAATGTCATCCAAACCCATACCCAGGGCTTCGACACGCCCTCGGATTGCAGCTATTCCCTTGTCGTTCGAAACACCTCCGGGGATGTCTGTGACGATCAGGCCGGCACTGCGAAACACCGGGCCAGACAGGCGCACCGCCCCTTGTGCCAGCGCCGAGGCACGCACCACATCTTCGCCGGGGACGGCATAAGAAATGACTTTGATCGTCGCCACCATCCCGCCTGATCCCATCTGTTGATATTGGGGTACTGTGGCCACGGTAATCATCGGGTTAACCAAGTTGAACGCATCCAGCGCCTGTACGTCCAGAACAGCGACTCCGGGGCCTCTCGCCAAGAGGTTAACGCGCCCTGTGAACGGCTCGGTGACGCGCAATCCCACGGTTGCCGGGTCCGGGGCCAAAGCCTCTGCCAAACTCCGGGCAGCGTCGTTTTCGTGACAATCACCGGGTTCCAGCTGCGCAACAGTGACCGAGGTCAACCCGGCGGCGGCCATTTCATCCAGATGAGTTTGCGTGAGCAAAAGGCCCTTACGCAGCTTTGTGTCTTGGGCTTTCACTGAATGCGCCAGAATTGCACCAGCGGCCTCGCGCAAAGGAACCGAGCCAAACTTCATGCTTTGCCCCGCAACACCGCAGTCATTTCGGCCAATATGGAAACCGCAATTTCCGCAGGATCGGCGGCACCGATATCCAAGCCTACGGGACCGTGAATCTGTGAAATCTGCCCTTCAGAAAATCCGGCTTCTTTCATCCGGGTGACGCGTTTCGCATGCGTTCGATTAGACCCCAGCGCCCCAATATAGAACACCCCGGCTCTCAGGGCGGCCTCTAACGCGGGATCATCCAGTTTTGGATCATGGGTCAGCAAGACAACAGCCGTTCGCGCATCCATTCCAAGCTTTGCAACGGCCTCATCTGGCCAATCCGTCAGCACGGTTTCCTCAGGGAATCTTGCGGCGGTTGCAAACGCATCTCGCGGATCCACAATCGCAGGGTCGTACCCCGCAATTCGCGCCATCGGGACCAGGGCCTGAGCAATATGAACGGCCCCGACCACTATCAACCGCAAGGGCGGATTGTGGACCGAAACAAATGTCTTCGCATCCTCTTCGAAACCGGACCGGTCCATGCGCATGCGTTCGGGATAACGATCGCGCTGCAACGCACGATGGCCGGATTCGATATTCACTTCATAAGCCACAGGCTCGCGCTGCGCGCGTGCAGCGACCAGATCGCTCAATATGCTTTCAGGAAGGACCGATCCAATAGGTTCGACCAGTACCCGAATTGTTCCGCCACAGGCCAGCCCGACCGCAAAAGCATCTTCGTCACTGACCCCGAATTCAAGTAGGCGCGCTTCACCCTCTTCGATCGCTTCCAACGCCTCGACGACAACCGCACCTTCGACACAGCCACCCGATACCGACCCCTCAAAGCGGCCATCACCTGCTATCACAAGCTGAGCGCCAACACGTCTGGGGGCACTGCCCCAGGTCTGAACAACCGTAGCCAGCGCAACTGGCTTTCCCGTTTCATACCAATCCAGAGCAGTCTCGGGGCTGTTGTCGAATCTGTCCATATCGCCCTCCTGGCGTTTCCCGCACCAACATAGGCAGGTTTGGCAGGATGAAAAGTAAACCATCATGCTAACTCATGGGCCTTGAAAGAAATTCCAAATGCTATGCAAAGCCCCGCGGGTTTCAGCCGAACATCCCAAGCATTGATTGCCAGCCCTCCCGATTCTGACCTAAACGCGGATCATGCGCAGCTGTGACGCAGATAATTTTCAAAAGGAGACAGAGACTTGAAACACATTATTACACTCGGATCGGTATTGGGAATGCTAGCGGCGACAGTGGCCAGCGCAGATACCTTCCTGCGCTATGGCGAAGTGGACGGATGGAAAATCTTCATCGACGAAGACAAGAAATCCTGCCTGATCGAAGCTGTTGATGACGCGGAAAACGTGGTTCAAATGGGTCTGACCGAAGACCGCGGCGTGGGATATGTTGGCGTATTCACCAAAGCTGAAACCAACATCAAGCGTGGCGAAACCGAGGCTGTGGCGATCCTGCTGGGCGAAAACCTGTATCTTGGAGAAGCCACCGGCATGAAGGGCAACATCACCAAAGGCTATTCGGGTGGCTATGTGCTGTCGGATGACCCCAAGTTTGCCGAAGACCTTGCCAAACAGAAAGTTATGGTTGTGTTCCCCGAAAAGGAATTCGCCTTCACCGTTGATCTGACCGGTACGTACAAAGCGATGGAAATGGCGCGTAAGTGCAACGAAGAACAGCTTGGTTGAGACCTACTTCGAAAGCGCGGCCATCAACCGCGCTTTCTCACCCATGTCATCCGGTTTTGAGATGACTTTGGCCAGATCTTCCAGCGACGCAATGGAATGACCGGCCCGAAAGCTGTCAACATGGGGAAGCATCGCCGCCACCCCCTGCGCTTTTGGCGCAAAGCCATCCCATCGCAACAAAGGGTTCAGCCAGATCAAACGGCGGGCTGACAGATGCAGGCGCTGGATTTCTTTTCCAAGCACCTCGGGTTCGCCCCGATCCAGACCATCCGTAATCAACAACACCACCGCACCCTGCCCCAGAACCCGACGCGACCAGTCACGGTTAAAAGCGTGCAGGCATTCCCCGATCCGCGTGCCACCCTCCCAATCTTGCGCCTCGGCCCCCGCCGCCGACAAGGCAGCATCCACATCGCGTTGGCGCAGGTGCCGAGTGATATTCGTCAACCTCGTGCCGAAGGTAAACGCATGAACCTTGGCCCACCCCGCGCCCTTGACGTTTGAAACCGCATGCAGGAAATGCAGGATGATACGAGAGTACTGGCTCATGGATCCTGAGATATCGCAGAGAACGACAAGGTTCGGCCACCGTTGTTTCGGCTTCAAATACGCGATGTCCCGCAGTTCACCACCCTGCCGCATGGATGCGCGCAGCGTGCGGGCGCGGTCGATCCGATGCCCAAGGTGGCTGGCTTGGCCTCGGCGCGACTCGATTGGTTTTACCGGCAATTTCAGCTGTGCCAGAATGCGCTTGGCCAAGGCAATTTCTTCGGTGCTCATTTGCTCAAAGTCTAGATTGCGCAACCGTTCTTCCGAGGACGCGGTCCGCGACGCATCTATCTCCAGCTCAGTTTCTTCCTCGATGTCAGAGCTGTCAGGCAAGTCCCGTTCGACGCCGTCCAGCAGAGCCTCGGCCGCGCGTTTCTCTGCAGCTTCGGCCTTGCGCTCTTCCTGAACGCCGCGGATCGCGGGCAGCATCATGGACATCATGTGTTCCATGTAACGAGGGTCGCGCCAATACATGCGGAAAATCTGCGCAAATACTGCCCGATGCTCGGGTCGGGTCACGAAACAAGCGTGCAACGTCCAGTAAAAGTCGCGCTTCTCCGAGAAGCCCGCAACCTGAACCGCCCGGATCGCATCCACGACCCGACCGGTGCCGATGGGCAACCCGGCCTTGCGCAAAGCCCGCGCGAAATGAGTGATATTCTGCGCCAGTTTTGGGTTGTCGGGGATGTCGAGAGGGAGCTGTTCAGCCATCAGGCAGGTTCCAGCGACGCCTTGGCTTCATCCAGAATGCGTTTCGCCTCGGACCCTTGCAGTTGCTGGATATCGTCCTGATATTTCAGGATTGCTCCCAGCGTGTCGCCGATCACTTCGGGGCTAAGGTTGATGACGTCCAGCGCCAGCAGGCATTTGGCCCAGTCGATCGTCTCGGCCACGCCTGGTTTCTTGAACAGATCCTCTGTGCGCAGGTGTTGGACAAAGGCGACGACCTCTCGGCTTAGCGCCTCGGCGACCTCGGGGGCGCGGGCGTTCAGAATTTCAATTTCACGGTCAAAATCCGGGTAATCGACCCAATGGTACAGGCACCGGCGTTTCAGAGCGTCATGCACCTCTCGCGTTCGGTTCGATGTAACGATGACAATCGGTGGCTCCGGCGCTTTGACAGTTCCCAATTCGGGGATAGTGACCTGAAAATCGCTGAGCGCTTCCAGCAGGAAGGCCTCGAACGGTTCATCCGTGCGGTCAAGTTCATCAATCAACAGGACAGGAGCCCCGTTTTCATCCGGGCGCATGGCCTGCAGCAACGGACGCTCGATCAGGTAGTCGTCAGAAAACAATTCGGTCTGCAGCGCCCCACGGTCAGCCCCGCCCGAGGCTTCGGCGGTTCGGATTGCCACCATTTGCGCCGGGAAATTCCATTCGTAAACCGCCGAGGACGCGTCCAGCCCCTCATAACATTGCAGGCGGATCAGGCGGCGGTTCAGGCCAGCGGCCAACGCTTTGGCAATTTCGGTTTTTCCAACGCCCGCCTCACCTTCGAGGAACAGTGGACGGCCCAGTTTCAATGACAGAAACACCACCGTCGCCAAGGCCCGGCCGCAAACGTACCCTTGCGAGCCCAGCATCTGCTGCACGGCATCAATGGAATCTTGCTGCGTCATGGAACCCTCATACTTTCGTCGCTTAACAGGTCATGCAAGCGCGGGGGCGTCAAGGCCCCGGCCCCGTCAGCCTGACGCCATCGCAGCAAAGGGGCGAAGTTTTTGCACCAGATCCTCACGGTTTGGTTGGTCTTTGGCCGAGGCTGTGCTAGCGGGTGCGCATGACTGATACGCTGACCATTCGCCGCCCCGATGACTGGCATCTGCATTTGCGCGATGGCGCCATGTTGCAGGCCGTTCTGCCCGAAACCGCACGCCATTTTGCCCGTGCGATCATAATGCCGAACCTCGTTCCGCCAGTTGTGCGCGGCGATCAGGCCGCCGCATATCGCGACCGCATTCTGGCCGCCCTGCCCGAAGGCATGCCGTTCGAGCCGCTGATGACCTTGTACCTGACCGAAGACACCGACGCCGAGGATGTCGCCGCAGCCCATGCAAGTGGGCTGATCAAGGCCGTAAAGCTGTATCCCGCAGGCGCAACCACCAATTCCGCCTCGGGCGTGCGTGATTTCGACAAGGTCCGCCCGGTGCTTGAGAGAATGGCTGAGATCGGTCTGCCGATGTGTGTCCATGGTGAAGTCACCGATGCCGAGGTCGACATTTTCGACCGCGAAGAGGTTTTCATCGATACGATACTTGATCCACTGCGCCAGGCGACTCCTGGTTTGCGGGTCGTGATGGAACACATCACGACGGCTCAGGGTGCGATTTATGCGCAATCCGGTGGAGATGATCTTGCTGCAACAATCACGGCCCATCACCTGATCATCAACCGCAATCACATCCTGGTGGGCGGGATCAAACCGCATTACTACTGCCTGCCCGTGGCCAAGCGCGAGACCCATCGCCAGGCTTTGATGAGCGCCGCAACTTCTGGGATGTCTTGCTACTTCCTTGGCACCGACAGCGCGCCGCACACAGACGCGAACAAGGAAATGGCCTGTGGTTGCGCGGGATGTTTCACCGCTACAAACACAATGTCCCTTGTGGCCGAGATGTTTGACAAAGCCAGTGCGCTGGACAAGCTGGAAGGGTTCACATCATTGAACGGACCTGCGTTTTATGGCCTGCCGGTGAATAAAGAAACCATCACCCTTACCAAGGGCGACCCCGTTGAATACCCCGACAAGATCGAAACTGACGACGGCCCGGTAACAGTATTCGAACCCGGGTTCCCCTTGCACTGGCGCGTCGTCTAACGCGCCAGCATTTTCGCCAGATCACGGGTGCGGCCACCGGTACGCAGCATCGACCAGATCGCGTCTGCGTCCTCGGCACCGATCAGCTTGGCCGCCTTGCTTCTGACCCGGTCTTCCCGGTCGGCCAATGTCATTGGGCCAAGCAAATCGTGGCTGGCCTGTTTTCGTGCCCCATCGCGGCGCAGCAAAGACAGATCCGCCTGAGTTTCAGACAGCGTCTCATCGGCTTCGACTGAAATCCGGTCCCGCAGCGATTGCAGGCGCCTATCCGCACATACCTTATCCGAAAAACTGTCTGGCAAGGCTGTGTCATATCCCAGCGCTTGCATAGCAATAACCGTCCGGTAGGAAAACTTGGCCCCCAACCCGGTGGTCGGAGAGGTTTGATTACACACTGTCATCCAGCGCGGGTGGGTCCTGATCCTGATCTCGGCTACTTCGGGTTCAGCAATATCCAGGTCACGTGCGGCCTCTAATGCGGCGTGCAACCCATGACAGCAGGCATGAAACTTATGGCTTACATCTTTGAACAGCCACGTTTCTCCTATTCCATCCAGAGCAGTGGCCTGTTCGGACTGCCCCATATGGGTTGCGCCAAAACCATAGGGCCCCTCAAGCGCATCCGAGTTGGGATCAAACCCTTTGGACACCAAAAGCGCGGCCTCAACCCCTGCAGCGGCAGCTAGCCCGGCATTATAGGGCTTTCCCATCGTGCCGAAATGAGCTTTCAACCCTGCGGCGCGGGTGGCAGCCAGACCAAGAACCCGGCGCATCTTTTCCGTATCGAACCGCAGCACCCGGCCAGCGGCGACCGCCGCACCAAAGGCACCTGACGTCGCGGTCTGATGGAACCCGCCCTGGTAATGCGCACGCCCCAGCCAAAGCCCTACGCGGATCGAAACCTCCATCCCGACAAGAGCGGCCTCAAGGACATCGACAAGAATTCGGTCGTCCCAATCACAAAGGGCAAAGGCCGCAGGCATAACCGCGACCGAAGGGTGCCCGATATGCGCAAAATGCGTGTCATCATAATCCAAAGCGTGGGAAATGGTTCCGTTAACCAAACCTGCTGCCCTGACGGGAGCCAGCCCCCCGCCAAACAGATGGGCCTGCGGGTTGCCTCCTTCATCCAGAGCCAGTGCGCGCACGGTCTGAGATACGGGTTCGCTAACACCGACGCGGCCAACAACCACCCAATCCAGCGCAGACAGAGAGGTTACGAGACGGGCCTCTGACGAGGTCGCAACAGGCCCCGAGGCAAAATCGGCCAATGCTGTGGTAAAATCAGTCATGTGGCGCAGTCTAGCAAGCGCCGCTTTCGGGTAAAGACTTAGCTGTACAATTCCTCTGCCCGGCCCTCGAACGCCCTCACGATCCTGTGCATCGCCTCATTGAAGACCACTCCGATGATACCCTGAAGAATGGCATTCTTGAATTCGAAATCAACATGGAACGAAACGTTGCACCCGCCTTCTGCTGCGTCCTCGAAATGCCAGTCCGACTTCATGTATTTGAAGGGCCCATCCAGATATTCCGTGTCGATCCGGCGTTGTTCGGCAAACAGGGTAACCCGGCTGCCAAAGCGTTCGCGGAACACTTTGAACGAAATGATCAGGTCCGCTTCCATCACCTGTGCCTCTCCTGCTGCATATGAGCGTCGGATACGTGCAGCCGCACACCAGGGCAAAAACTCGGGATACTTTGCTACATCGGCAACCAGATCGTACATCTGTTGCGCAGTGTAAGGCAGGTGTCGCGTTTCCGAATGTATAGGCATGGCGTCCGGTTTTTGCAGGTGACAATGGCGCGTCATGTCGTATGTTGCGCGCCAAAGATCAAGGGGGCAGCGATGAGCCAGCGCGGATATGTGATTGATGAGATGATCTCGGCAAAGGCCATTGCCGCCAGGATCGAAGAACTTTGCCGCGAAATCACTGCCGAATTCGACGGGACCGACAAGCTGGTCGTTGTCGGCCTGCTGCGTGGCAGCTTTGTCTTTATCGCCGATCTGGTGCGCGAATTGGACTTGCCCATCGAAGTGGATTTCCTTGAGGCGTCATCCTACGGGGATGCGATGGAAAGCAGCCGGGAAGTCCGCATTCTAAAAGACCTGCGCGGCGCTATTGAGGGTCGCGACGTTCTTGTGGTCGAGGATATCGTCGACACCGGGCACACGCTGAACCACGTTACTCATCTGCTGCAAAGCCGCGATCCTGGAAAACTTCGCTCGATCGCACTACTGGACAAGCCCAGCCGGCGCGAAGTCGATTTCCGTTCGGACTGGATCGGGTTTGAAATTCCTGATGAGTTTGTTGTGGGTTACGGGATCGACTACGCACAGCGCAATCGCAACTTGCCGTTTATTGGTAAGGTTCGTTTTATCGAAGACTGAGAAGGATAAAAAAAACCAGATTCCAATAGTCAAAGTTGCTGCGCACATTTGCATTCACTTAATTGAATACCATTGGACAACGCCCTCAACAACAGATTACCCTCCGATCATCTTGGGAGGATTCTGCTTATGAAAGTAATGTCTATTGGGCTTCTGGCGACTTGCGCAGTCGCCGCAACGGTTGGTCTTGCGGACGCAAAAGACAACAAGGGCAAAGGGAAAGGCCCAGACAAGTCGAAAATCGAAAAGTCGATAAAGACCAATAATGGCGTTGGTGTACCGCCCGGACAGATCAAGCGTTATACGCGAGGTCAGAAACTCCCTAACGATCTGAATTTTGATTATCTTGATGAACTGGACGGCTGGAAGTTGAAGCCCCTACCCGCCGGTCAGCGATATATCCGCGTGGATGACGAAATCCTGTCGATATCAGATGACACTAAGACAGTCATTGATGCCGTTGGAATAGTCAGCGATCTCGTAAACTGAAGTTTCAGCCATTAAGTGATCGAATTGCGGCAACAAATACGTCTACTCCTACCGGGATAAGTGCGTCTGGAAAATCATAGTCAGGGTTATGCAATTGCGGATGATCCTGCCCCGACCCCAGCCAGAACATGGCCGTTTTCGCGCCTTTCCCAAATTGCCCGAAATCTTCTGAGAATTTTTGCGGCGTCTCTGTTGAATGGAACGGTACCCCACGCTCGGCGCAGGCCATTGCGATGATGCTCACCGCGTCGCTGTGATTGACGCAGGCCTCGAAGACATCGTCATAGGTGATCTCAACCTCCAGACTGTCGGCGGATGCGGCGCGGCGCGCCAGTGCCTCGGCCTCGGTCATCAGCGTCCGCATCCGGGCATCTGAAACGGTGCGCAAGGTCACCCAGATCTCGGCCTTACCCGGAGCCACGCCGAAAGTCGGCTCTCCCAAACGGGCATGCGTCACAGTTGTCAGCGCAAAATCGGCATCCAACGCGCCGCCTGCGCCCAAACCCGCCAGTTGCAACATCAATTCAGACATTGCCCGAGCCGGAGAAACCCCATCCTGAGGCGCAGCCGCATGGGACGTCTTGCCGGTCAGGATGATTTTCATCCCGCGCGAGGCGCAGTTAGCCGAACTCTGACACAACTCAACAGCGCCAAGTTCCAACCCCGGCAGGTTGTGCAGAGAGAACACGTAGTCCGGCGCGATCTTCGCGAATTGAGGGTCCGCGCGAAAGGCGATGGCGCCCTGCCCGGTTTCTTCAGCCGGTTGAAAGATCAAAACCACCCGACCCTTTTGGGGTCGGTGACGCGCCAGGTCTTCCGCAACGCCAAGCACCATCGCCATGTGCCCATCATGGCCACACAGATGCCCTTTGCCCGGAACCTTCGACACATATAGGTGCGTACCAAGTTCTTGAATCGGCAGCCCATCCAATTCGCACCGGATACCAACGGTTGGCCCAGCCTGCCCACTGTCAAAAACCGCGGCAACGCCATGCCCTCCCAGTCCGGTAAGCACATGGTCCGCACCGAACCCCCGCAAAAGATCTGTTATGCGGGCAGCGGTCTCACGCTCGTGCCCGGATAGTTCGGGATATTGATGCAGGTCGTGGCGCAGGCGTGTCAGCCGCGCATGCGCTTCGGGTGTCACCCCTGTTCTAGCTTTTTCCGGCGTGCCTCACGCAGCCGGGCAAAATCGTCTCCGGCGTGATAAGACGACCGGGTCAAAGGTGTGGCCGATACCATCAGGAACCCTTTGCCATAAGCTGCCTTTTCATAGGATGCGAATTCTTCCGGCGTTACGAACCGATCGACTCCGTGGTGTTTGGGCGTGGGCTGCAGATACTGACCGATGGTCAGGAAATCAATTTCAGCGGCGCGCATATCATCCATGACCTGCCGGACCTGCTGACCATCCTCACCCAAACCGACCATGATCCCGGATTTGGTAAAGACCGACGGGTCCAGCTCTTTCACGCGCTGCAATAGACGCAAAGAGTGGAAATACCGCGCGCCCGGTCGCACTTCGGGATAGAGGCCAGGCACCGTTTCAAGATTATGGTTAAAGACGTCTGGCTTTGCCTCAACGACAACTTCTAGAACGGACGGATCGCATTTCAGAAAGTCGGGCGTCAGAATTTCGATCGTCGTACCCGGAGACCGGTGACGCACGGCGCGAATGGTCTGCGCAAAATGCTCTGCCCCGCCATCTGCAAGGTCATCGCGGTCGACAGATGTGATGACCACATGGTTCAACCCCAGCTTTTCAACCGCATGGGCAACGCGACCCGGCTCAAACGCATCCAGCGAATCCGGGCGACCGGTGGCGATGTTGCAAAAGGTACAGCCGCGGGTACAAATCTCGCCCATGATCATCATGGTCGCGTGGCCCTGGCTCCAACATTCACCGACATTGGGGCATCCGGCTTCTTCACAGACCGTAACCAGATTGTTGTCACGCATGATCTTGCGCGTGTCGGCATAACCCTGACCACCGGGCGCTTTGACGCGTATCCAACTGGGCTTTTTCGGCTGCGAATTGTCGGGCCGATGAGCCTTTTCTGGGTGTCTTTGTTCGGGAATGTTCAGATCGCGCACGGCCTGTCTTTCTGACTTTGGGTCAATTCGGTTTACCCATAACATAAACTGACCTCTGCTATTACACCACCCATGCATAGCCGCTATGCATCAGGGTGAAAAACTTTGACGTCTCAGGGCCAAAATTCTAAATAATTTCCTATCATTAACTGCAACTTACGCGTTGTCAGGTAAATTCTGACGCACCTGGAACATCCGCCATTGAAGCGGATTTGGAATCCTTTTAAGTCCACGAAAACCGTACGTGATTCACAGGAGTTCGATCATGAAGTCTGGCACCAAACTGCCCGAAGTGACCTTTCACACCCGCGTCCGAGACGCTTCTGTCGAAGGACCAAACCCCTTCCGTTGGGAAGACAAGACCACGGCGGACTATTTCGCAGGAAAGCGCGTGATTCTGTTCTCACTGCCTGGCGCATTCACCCCGACATGTTCGACCTATCAGTTGCCCGGTTTTGAAAACGGCCACGCAGATTTCAAAGCCGCAGGTGTGGACGAGATCTATTGCATGTCCGTGAATGACAGCTTTGTCATGAACAAATGGGCACAGGATCAAGGCCTGAAAAACGTCAAGGTCATCCCTGATGGCTCAGGCGAATTCACACGTAAAATGGGCATGTTGGTCGACAAAGATAATCTAGGCTTTGGCATGCGGTCCTGGCGCTATGCGGCCATCATCAATGACGGCATCGTAGAAGCCTGGTTTGAAGAGCCCGGACTGATGGATAACTGCCCCGAGGACCCCTATGGCGTTTCTTCACCGGAAAACCTGATGAAACATCTAAACGAAGTCAAAGAGCCGGAACTGGCCTGAGTTCGTCCTCAACAGAAAAGCCCGCTTCAGGCGGGCTTTTTTGTGACTAGCGCGTTTGCGTGACAATGCTCTCGCCGACGGTGCGAATGGTATCCGCCAGGCTTTCGAACCAATCTTCCTGCGAGGTAGAAGATCGACGAACTAGCCCCACTGTCCTTGCCGGCTGCGGCGAGGCAAATCGCATCAGCTCAAGACCCGGTACCGCGTCGGATTCGGAACGGGCGGCAAGCTCTGGCATGAGCGTCAATCCAAACCCTTCGGCAACCAAACGGGATAATGTCGCCAAAGACGAGGCACCCATGTTAATCAGACCGCTGCTGCGGTCCTGACCACAAACCTCCAGGGCCTGATCCGTCAGGCAGTGCCCATCATCCAGTAGCATAAGCTGTGCATTTTGAAGGTCCAAAGGGCGCAAACGCTCTGTATCGCAGGAAAAATTGCGCAACCGTGCCGAACTTCCGGCCAATAAGAACCGATCCTCGAACAAGGGAAGTTCGAACAATTCGCTTCCCTCGGAGGGCAGCGCGATCACACCTGCGTCGATCTCACCAGCGCGCAGCATCGTCAACAGGCGCTCTGTCCGCGCTTCGCGTATCTGCACTCTCAAAGAAACATCGGCCGCCCTTAACCCCGCCAGAACACCTGGCAGAACATAGGGCGCAATCGTCGGGATTATTCCGATCGACAAAGACCGATGCCCGCTTGAGTGATCCTTGGCAAATTGGTCGAGCCTGTCCGAGGCACCAAGTATCTGACGCGCATATTCGAGCACATCCCGCCCCAAAGGGGTAAGCAATATGTCACGGGCCTTACGCTCGAACAGGGCACCACCGAGGGTTTCTTCTAACGCCTTGATCTGAACCGATAATGCCGGTTGCGAAACGTTACACATCTGTGCCGCCCGCCCAAAGTTGCGCTGTTGCGCAACAGCGTTAAAGTATAGGAGCTGTCGAAGGGTAAAGTTCATAACCCCTAGCTATCACTCCACCCTGAAACCGCAACCAAAACCGATCAAAGCGTTATCCGATCATACGGCTGCGCTCTTCCTGATCCTGGTAATGACGTTTCAGGCGCTGTAATGCGATACGCAAAACGATTTTGCCGGACCGCGCTGACCACCCCATTCGCTTTTCCGCCAATTCCAACCCTTCCAGATAGCAACAGCAGCGCAAAGCCACGTCGCTCAGCCCCGGTCCAAGGTCAGACAATGCACGCTCTACGCGGTCGCGCGCTTCTGAAGAACCCCGGTTGCCAGTGTCGCCGCTTCCAAAACTTCCGCGCCCACCGGCAGTCAGGAAATGGTCCCAGTTCTGTGCAACCTGAGGTCCGATCTGAGCCAGTTCAAAATCCTCGCGCAGGCGCTCTCCTGCCCCGACAAGTGCTTCATCTAAAAACGGCTTTCCATCCCGATCCCGACGCCTTGCCAGGGCGATCAGCGGGCTTTCTGCGGCACTATAGCGCATTCTTCTGGGACGTTCTGGATGGGCGCGGTTTGTCGTCGCGTGAGAGGGCGCCCCATGAAACGAAGAAGGTGCTTCTGCCATTCCATGTTCGTTGCGAGACCTTGCCTGGTTCTCGAAATCGGCCATTAACTGGCTCAGTGCCGTGCGGCCCGCGCTGGTAATCCGGTAGCGCGATATCCGGCCTGGGTTGTCGCAGGAAATCCAATCCTTCAACGCCAATGCCTGTGCGATCCTGCAATCAACCACTGCAGTTCTGGTCGCAGCGGCTTCGCCGGTATCGCGCACCACCACTGCTTTGTTCATTTCTTCAGCGACAGCCAGGACCGAACCGGTCTCACACAGTCTGCGCAGTACCCTTAGGGCCTCGTGGTTGAATTCTTCTTTTTCGACGTGTGAATTATGACTGAACGCTGAAACCGCGCGATCAGAAGCATCATTGACCGAAAAATGTTCTTCGGCCAACGACTGCAAAGCCGCATCCACCAATGGATCGTCACGACGCATCTCAATTCGGCGGATTTGTCTAAGAATGGTCGAAGCATGGCACCCCGCAGATCGCGCAATATCGCGGATCGACTGGCCGGTTTCTGTGTGGGCCAGGTATCGCTGTGCCCCCTCAGGTACCCAAGCCGGAATGGTGAAAGCCATGTTGTTTTCCATAGTTCTGTGCCCTCATCGACGAAACAATCTGTTCTCTATCGCCCCCGGTGACTTTGTTAACCAATTCTAACTAGAGTCGCTTTCGTTACTCGTTCGTTAACTGCCGGAGGTGATGACCAGATTTCATTCAAATTCATAAACACTCATGAAGCGAGAGTTCGGGGAGAACCCGATTAAGGCAACACCCGCTTAGGTTGTGTAACAAATTGGGCAACATTAATCCGACAAGTGGAGCCCAATGATGCAGGACCTGATGACCATGATTTCCGCCCTCCGCCGCCCCCGCCTATTGGCGCGGGCAGCCAAACACGGCGCACAGGACTATGATCGGGACCGCCACCTGCAACGCATACTTGGGTACGGATCGCTACCTGGGTCGGGTGCGGCGCTGATGCGTTTGATGGATATTGAACGAGAGGTTAACGCGCAGAGACTGGCAGAAGATGCAGGCTATTCGCTGGTCCGTCATTTGGACCTTCTGATCGCGCTATTGGGTGAGGCGCAGCTGTACAAAGCCAGCCGCGCCTCACAGTTTTCAGTTATCAGCTGAAAGCGTCGGGCATGGAGGTCTTTTTCTTTTCAACATATTCGGTCAAAGCGCTGTGAATTCCCGGGTCGAGTTCCGGTTGCTTGTAGTTGGCAATCAAATGCTCGACCCGAGACGAGGCCAACTGTCGCGTATCGCGCGCGCCCTCGTCTTCCCAGGTTTCGTAAGGTTTGTAGTCCAGCAGGTCGGACTTCCAGAACGCCTCTTTGAAGTTTGCCTGCGTATGAGCACAACCCAGATAGTGGCCACCCGGGCCGACCTCGCGGATTGCGTCCATGGCCTGGGCGTTTTCGTCATAGGCCACACCCTTGGCCAGACCGTGCAGAACGCCAAGTTGATCTGCGTCCATGACGAACTTTTCAAAGTCCGCAACCAGGCCGCCTTCAAGCCAGCCGCAGGAATGCAGCATGAAGTTCACACCCGCCATCAGCCCCATGTTCAGCGAGTTCGCGGTCTCATAAGCGGCCTGCGCATCGGGCAGTTTCGAGCCACAGAACGACCCGGCTGAGCGGAACGGCAGACCCAGACGCCGCGCCAGCTGTCCCGCGCCATAGGTAACCATTGACGCCTCGGGTGTGCCAAAGGTTGGCGCGCCTGAGTTCATGTCGATCGACGAAACGAATGCACCAAAGATAGCAGGCGCTCCCGGGCGGATGATCTGACTGTACGCGACACCGGCCAAAACTTCGGCCAGAACCTGTGTCAATGTCCCCGCTATCGAAACCGGCGCCATCGCACCACCGACGATGAACGGCGAGATGATGCAGGCCTGATTATTCCTGGCGTAGACTTCCAGCGACCCCATCATCACATCGTCGAAGGTCATCGGCGAGTTGATGTTGGTCAGCGAAGTCATGACCGTGTTTTCCTGAACAAACTCTTTGCCGAACAGGATCTCACACATTTCCACCGAATCCTGAGCGCGGCTGGGATCGGTGACCGAGCCCATGAATGGCTTGTCCGATAAGGTCATATGCGCCATCAGCATGTCCAGGTGACGCTTGTTCACCGGAACGTCTGTGGGTTCGCACACAGTACCGCCCGAGTGGTGTAGCCACTTTGACATGTAAGCCAGTTTCACGAACTTGTTGAAATCGTCCATGGTCGCATAGCGACGGCCACCTTGCGCATCACGCACGAACGGAGGGCCATAGACCGGCGCCAGAACCAGATTGCGACCGCCGATGACCACGGACTTTTCCGGGTTTCTTGCGTGCTGCGTGAACTCGCTTGGCGCAGTTTTGATCAACTCGCGCGCAAGGCCGCGTGGGATGCGCACCCGTTCGCCATCCACATCGGCGCCCGCGTCTTTCCAACGTTCCAGCGCCGCAGGATTGTCGACAAAATTGACGCCGACTTCGGCCAGAAGCGTTTCCGCATTTGTTTCGATGATCTGCAACGCTTCTTCGTTGAGAACCTCGAAATTCGGAATATTGCGTTCGATGTACTTTGCGGTCTCGATACGAACCGCTGTACGTTCGGCCCGGCGGGCAGCGCCACCGCCACCTCTCGCCCTGCGCCGGGTGTTTGCCTCTGTCATGAGAAAATCCCGTATCAGTTGTTGAATTTACATGTGTGTCAGTTGTTGAATTTACATGTGTGTTACAGGAACCCGCCGCAATGGCAGTCGTGGATAACGGCGCTATAGGGGAAAAAGCGACAAAATGTCGGGGACAACCGCCACAAAATGACCCAGCACATGTTTTTAAACTCGCGCGGGTCTTCGTCATTCGCTTCGGGGCCGTCCACCAGACAAGCAGGCCCCTACCGCGACCAACTGGCGTGTCTATACCACTTGAAATCCCTTGCGCTTATCATCTTCGCAACCTAGTAGCAGACCCATGACCCAAGACACCCATGACCGCCTTCTGATCATCGACTTCGGCAGCCAGGTAACGCAACTGATTGCGCGCCGCCTGCGTGAGCTGAATGTTTATTGTGAAATCCATCCTTATCAGAATGTTACGACGGACTTTGTTCGGAAAATGGCCCCAAAGGCCGTTATTTTCTCGGGCGGTCCCGATAGCGTGACACGAGAAGGGTCTCCGCGGGTCCCGCAGGAAATCTTTGACATTGGCGTTCCCATCCTTGGTATCTGCTATGGGCAGCAAGTGATGATGCACCAGTTGGGCGGCAAGGTCGAAAGCGGCCATGGCACCGCAGAGTTCGGCCGCGCCTTTGTGACCCCCAAAGGCCAACTGGATATTCTCGATGGTTGGTTCACCGACGGCGATGAACAGGTCTGGATGAGTCACGGCGACCATGTCAGTGAAATCGCGCCGGGGTTTCAGGTTTATGGCACCTCGCCCAACGCACCGTTTGCGATCACCGCAGACACGTCCCGCCATTTTTATGCTGTTCAATTCCATCCCGAGGTGCACCACACACCAAAAGGCGCCAAGCTTTATGAGAATTTTGTAAAGCTCGCCGGGTTCAGCGGCGATTGGACCATGGGTGCCTATCGCGAGCAGATGATCGCGACAATCCGCGAACAAGTGGGCGATAAACAAGTGATCTGCGGTCTGTCCGGAGGTGTCGATAGTTCGGTCGCGGCGATCCTGATCCACGAGGCGATTGGCGACCAGCTGACCTGTGTGTTCGTTGATCACGGCCTGTTGCGCAAGAACGAGGCTGACGAAGTCGTCGGCATGTTCCGCGACAACTATAATATTCGGCTTATCCACGCGGATGAAAGCGATCTGTTCCTAGGTGAGCTTGAGGGGCAAAGCGACCCGGAAACCAAGCGCAAGATAATTGGCAAGCTGTTCATCGACGTGTTCCAGAAACATGCCGACACGATCGACGGGGCGGAATTCCTGGCCCAAGGTACCCTCTACCCTGATGTGATCGAATCCGTTTCGTTCTCGGGCGGGCCTTCGGTCACGATCAAAAGCCACCACAATGTTGGTGGTCTGCCAGAGAAAATGGGCCTGAAACTGGTTGAACCGCTGCGCGAACTGTTCAAGGACGAGGTCCGCGCATTGGGACGCGAGCTGGGCCTGCCCCAAAGCTTTATCGGCCGCCACCCCTTCCCCGGCCCTGGTCTGGCAATCCGTTGCCCCGGTGAAATCACCCGCGAAAAACTAGATATCCTGCGAGAAGCCGATGCGATCTATATCGACCAGATTCGCAAACATGGGCTTTATGATGATATCTGGCAGGCCTTCGTGGCGATCCTGCCGGTTCGAACCGTCGGCGTCATGGGCGATGGCCGCACGTACGACTATGCCTGCGCCCTGCGGGCAGTTACCTCAGTCGACGGAATGACCGCCGACTATTACCCGTTCAGTCATGAATTCTTGGGCGAAACCGCCACCCGGATCATCAATGAGGTCAAAGGCATCAACCGATGCACCTATGACATCACGTCGAAGCCTCCGGGCACAATCGAGTGGGAATAAAAACAAGCCGGGCCAGCGCCCGGCTTTTTTGTTTCTGCGACACAAATATTTAGTTACCAATCAACATCGTAGAACTCCTAGTGCGCGGGCAACTCAATGGAAAGCAGCAAACCCCAAATCGGCAAAGCCGCGCTGTGGATGATCGGGGCGATCGCATCCTTTACGTCTATGGCCGTGGCCGGACGTGAGCTGAGCGTCACCCATGACACCTTTGAGATCATGTTTTATCGCAGCCTAGTCGGCATGTGCGTGGTCAGCCTTGTCCTGACGGTTACGGGAAAGTGGCATCAGGTATCGACCGAACGGATTGACCTCCACGGGGTAAGAAATACCCTGCATTTCACCGGTCAGAATCTCTGGTTCTACGCTGTTTCCGTGGCACCACTGGCACAGGTCTTTGCACTTGAGTTTACGCAACCGATCTGGGTGATCCTGCTGTCCCCGATGCTGCTGGCCGAGCGGTTGACAGTCGTGCGGGTCCTTTCAGCACTTATCGGTTTTGCTGGTATCCTTATAGTCGCACGACCGGGGGCTGTTCCGTTAAGCGCAGGAATTGTCGCCGCCGCGACGTCGGCGGTGTTCTTCGCTTTGACTACAATTTCCACCAAAAAACTCACGCGTTCTGCAAGCATCGGGTGCATCATGTTCTGGCTGACCGTTATACAGGCTGGTCTTGGGCTGGCAGCCTCTGCGATCGACGGAGAACTTGCGTTACCAACGATGGCAACCGCGCCTTGGCTTTTGCTTGTAGGGCTTGCAGGCCTATTGGCGCATTTCTGCATTACGAATGCACTCTCAATCGCACCGGCTACGGTTGTGATCCCATTCGATTTTGCGCGCCTTCCTACAATCGCGATTGTCGGTATGCTTTTCTATCATGAGGCTCTCGATCAGTGGACGCTCGTGGGGGCTGCTGTCATTTTTGTGGGTATCTTCCTTAACGTTCAGTCGGAAAACCGTAACAGTTTAGCAACAGATTCTCGCAACACTCACTAAGGGTAACGTTCAGTCACCCGTTGACCAGCTATTGTTGAGAGAGTGAAATCCACCTGTAAGAATAACTCGGTTGTGCGCAGACACCACAAATTCGCGCAACTTAGCGATATAATTGGGAGGAATGGATGAAGAAGACGCTTCTACAGGCGTGTGCTTTGTGCGTGGGCGCAACAAGCATTCAAGCCGGTGGTCTGGACCGTAGTGGACAGGGAATCAATATCATTTTCGAAGAGGGATCCGTGGTCCAACTTCGTCTTGGATATGCGTCACCCGACGTAAGCGGTGAACAAAATGGCGTAGAATCAGGTGATGTGTCGAATGCTTTCTTCTCACCGGGCCTGGCTTACAAACGTTCATTTACTGACAAACTGGACTTTGCGCTGATCTATGATGAACCATTCGGTGCGGATATTGGGTATTCCGCCGACTATCCCCTGTCGCAGAATCCAACTGCAGCGTTTGGAGGACGCAGCGGGATTCTGAGGGCCAGCGCTGATGTCGACTCCCTCACCGCATTGTTGCGCTACAAGCTTGACGGTGGCTTCAGCGCCATTGGCGGTATTCGCGCGCAACGTGCTAGCGCAAAAGTCGTTGTACCGGCAGCAGCCGGATACGAATTTGATGCGGATGCCGATACTGACTTTGGTTATCTCGTCGGGGTTGCCTGGGAAAAACCTGAAATCGCAGCTCGGGTTTCGCTGGTCTACAACTCCAAGATCACTCACGATCTGTCGTCGACCGAGTCGTTCAACGTAGTGCCGCCCGTCCCCGCCGGGTTGCAAACAATCGATGACACGACCAGGGTCGAGACACCGCAATCCATCAACCTGGATTTCCAGACCGGGGTTGCCCCAAAAACGCTGGTGTTTGGATCGATCCGCTGGGTTGACTGGCCTCAGACAGTAGTGGCACCTGCCGCCTATGTCGGGATCGTTGGGGACAACCTCGTCGACTTTGACGACGACACATTCACCTATACTCTTGGAATGGGATATCAGTTCTCAGAGGCTTTTTCTGGTGCGATATCTACATCTTACGAAAAGTCGAATGGTACCGAAGTATCAAACTTGGGGCCGACTGACGGTTTCTGGAGCATTGGCGTAGGCGGTACTTACACCGTGGAAAATGCTCAGATCTCGGGCGGTGTCCGTTATACGGACATTGGCGATGCGACAACCACCACGGGTGGTGAATTCAGCGGCAACTCTGCCTGGAGCGTCGGCCTTCAGTTGACCTACTCTCTGAACTGATCAGCGGCAAAACTGTTCACAAGGCTCCGCCCTCCGGCGGAGCCTTTTTTGCATAGATCCGCATGATCACGAATTGAGATGATGCGGTCCTGCGTGGCAAGGAACAGATATCTACTCCCATTCTGGCATAACGAAACCTGTGCCCAAGACTGTTGGTTCTAAACAACCGCGCACGCGCGATTGACGCCGCCTCCCACCCGTTTTAGCAAGGTCGGAAAAGGGATAGTGGACAATGATCTACAACTCGGCAAAAGACTGGCGGGAAGCCGCGCGCAAAAAGGTGCTGTTTTTTGGCATGTCAGGCCTGGGAAAGACCTATGTGTCCAACGTTCTGCGCGATTCCGGGGACTGGTTCCACTATTCGGTCGATTACCGGATCGGCACGCGATACATGGGCGAGTATATCATCGACAACGCCAAAGCCGAGGCCATGAAGGTCCCTTTCCTGCGTGACCTGCTGTTGTCTGATTCCATTTACATCGGATCAAATATCTCGTTCGAGAACTTGACCCCTGTCGCCGCCTATCTGGGAAAACCGGGCAACCCGGCACAGGGCGGCATGGAGCTGACCGAATATAAACGCCGTCAGGAACAATTCCGTTTGGCAGAAATTCACGCTCTGCTGGATACCGAGTATTTCGTGGATCGGGCGCAGAGATTGTACCAATACCCGCATTTCATTTGCGATACTGGCGGTTCGATCTGCGAATGGGTTGATCCCGACGATCCGCGCGATCAGGTCCTGACTGAGCTGTCGCGCCACACGCTGATGATTTGGATCAAAGGTGATGACGACCACACGTCCGAGCTGATCAGGCGCTTTGACCGTGCGCCCAAGCCCATGTCTTATCAGCCCGAATTCCTGACACGTGTCTGGGACGAATATCTGACCCAACAAGGCTGTTCCGCCGAACAGGTCGATCCCAACGCATTCATTCGCTGGACCTATGCCAAAGCTCTTGCGCACCGGCAACCGAGATACAGGGCAATGGCCGACAACTGGGGTCTGACGATCGCTGCCAGCGACATGCACAGTATTCGCGACGACGGTGATTTCGATGAGTTGATCGAACGTGCACTTGAGACCCGGCCAATGCGCGATTAACTACGGCACTTACACTCTTAAACCAAAGGCTTGCATCCGATGCCGATCAAGATTCCCTCTGACCTGCCCGCATATGACGTTCTCACCAATGAGGGCGTCATGGTCATGTCCGAGGATCAGGCAATGCGTCAGGATATTCGCCCCCTTCGGATCGGGTTGCTGAATCTGATGCCCAAGAAGATTCAGACCGAAAACCAGTTCGCTCGCCTCATCGGTGCAACCCCACTGCAGATCGACCTATCGCTGATCCGTATGACCGAACATCGGACCAAAAACACCGCAGCCGAGCATATGGCCGAGTTCTACCGCCCGTTTCAGGAGGTAAGGGACCAAAAATTTGACGGCCTGATCATCACCGGCGCCCCGATCGAACATCTTGAATTCGAGGATGTCACCTATTGGGAAGAGATCAGCGAAGTATTTGACTGGACCCAGACAAATGTCCATTCGACCTTTGGCGTGTGCTGGGGCGGAATGGCGATGATCAACCATTTCCATGGGGTGCGTAAGCATATTTTGGACGCCAAGGCTTTCGGATGTTTCCGGCACCGCAATCTGGCCCCCTCCTCACCGTTTCTGCGCGGGTTTTCCGATGATTGCGTCATCCCGGTCAGCCGGTGGACCGAGATGAAGCAGGCCGAAATCGACAACGCTACGGGCCTGACCACCTTGCTGGGTAGTGATGAGGCAGGCCCCTGCTTAGTCGAAGATAAGGACCATCGTGCGATTTATATCTTCAACCACTTCGAATATGACAGTGATACGCTCAAGCAGGAATATGATCGCGATATCGACAACGGCACACCGATAAACGTGCCGATGAACTACTATCCAGACGACGACCCCTCGCGCCGGCCTCAGAACAGATGGCGCAGCCATGCGCACCTGCTCTATGGCAACTGGATTAACGAAATCTATCAGACAACACCGTTCGATATGGAACAAATTGGTTCTTAAAACCATCATAGCTCTTGCCCTGCTGATTGCTGGCCTGGCCACCGTAACAACTTGGCGCGTGTCACGGAACGAAGCTGTTGCCGAGGCCAGTTTTCCACCCGAGGGTCAGCTGATCGACGTCGATGGAGTCAGCGTTCATGCCGTAGTCATGGGGCACGGGCCCGATGTCGTGCTGATCCACGGGTCCAGTGGTAACACTCGGGACATGACTTTTGCCCTCGCCCCAATTCTGGCAGAAGATTTCCGTGTCATTGTATTTGACCGGCCCGGATTGGGGTATTCCGACAGCTTCAATCCGGACGGCGAAACCCTTGAAGAACAAGCCGAAATCCTACGCCGTGCAGCTGTCAAGCTGGGCGCGGACAAACCCATTGTTGCAGGGCAAAGCTATGGCGGGTCGGTGTCGCTGGCCTGGGCGGTTACACAGCCCGAAAATATCTCGGCCCTGGTTTTGATTGCTCCGGCAGCAATCCCATGGGAGACGCCGCTGGACGGTTTCAACCGAATGGCCGCGACCAAGCCCGGAAACGCGCTTGTGCTGCCGTTGATCAACGCCTTTGTCCCCGATTGGTATGTCGAGCAGGCCCTAGACGGTGTGTTTTCCCCCCAAACTGCACCGGAAGGCTATGCCGAACATTTTGGCCCCGGGCTGACCATGCGCCCGGCTTCGATGCATGCCAACGCAATGCAACGCGCCAATCTGTTGGACGAAGTTCGTGCGCTGCAGCCGCGCTATAAGGATATTTCGGTCCCGACCGAGGTTGTGCATGGCACCGCCGACACAACGGTCGGGTTGGAATGGCATGCGGAACCCCTGATCGACCAAATCCCCGGCGCTGAACTGATCGAATTGCCGGGAATTGGCCATATGCCACAGATCGTTGCCGCACCCGAAGTAGCGGCCGCAATCATCCGGGCTGCTCAGCGGGCGGGTTTGCGTTAATTCCGAGGCTAATCCATAGTAAGATATGGATTTTATCGCGAGGTGACTCATGACACGAACTGGCAAAGGCACCATCGAGGAATATTACAAAAAACGTGCACCAGAAGAAGTCCGGAACGAGATCAAAGAGGCCGATAAGGATGACATTCTGAACCCTACATACCCCTATGACGAACGCATGAAGCGTAAGGCGTATGAGAAACAAATGCAGTCCCTGCAGATCGAGCTTGTGAAAATGCAGCTTTGGGTGAAGGAAACCGGCCAGCGTGTCGCTGTTATCTTCGAAGGCCGTGATGCCGCTGGAAAAGGCGGGACAATCAAGCGGTTCCGTGAGAACCTGAACCCGCGTGGGGCCCGGAACGTTGCGCTCAGCAAGCCATCGGATCAAGAGCGCAGCCAATGGTATTTTCAGCGCTATATCCCACATCTGCCCGCAGCCGGAGAAATCGTGTTCTTTGACCGCAGCTGGTATAACCGCGGCGTGGTGGAAAATGTGTTTGGGTTCTGCAACACAGAACAGCGTGAACGCTTCTTCCGACAGGTTCTGCCGTTAGAGACCGGCCTGTGTGACGATGGTATCCGCTTGTTCAAGTTCTGGTTGAACGTCGGACGGGCCGAGCAGTTGAACCGGTTTCTTGCGCGCGAAACGGACCCATTGAAACACTGGAAACTAAGCCCAATCGATATCGCTGGTTTGGACAAATGGGATGAATACTCTGCTTCGATTTCCGAAACCCTTACACGCAGTCACAGCGAAGCCTGCCCCTGGACCATAGTTCGTTCCGACGACAAGAAACGGGCAAGGCTGGCAGCAATCCAAACCGTGCTTCATGCGCTGGACTATGATGAAAAGGACAAAAATGCGATTGGCGATATCGACACCAAGATATGTGGCGGGCCAGATATCTGGGATGCCTGATCTTTCTTGCCGGCCAATATCATCACAAAGATTGGACGAATACGTGCTACCGGTTTATGTCTTAGTTCCTCAAGAATTGTACAAAAAAGGCGTCTGAATCAGGGATGACAAAACGCGGGTATCACCACGGCAACCTGAAACAGGCTCTGATCGACGCAGCTCTGTCCCTGATCGAGGAAAAGGGTCCGACCGGGTTCACCCTGTCAGAAGCTGCAAAAGCGGCAGGCGTCACGCCTGCAGCTGTTTATCGCCACTATCACGGGCGCGAGGACCTGATCGCCGAGGCGGCGCGTCAGGGGTTCGAGATGTTCGCCGATCTAATTCAATTCGCTTATGACAAAGGCCAGCCTTCGGCGCTGGCTGCATTCGAAGCAACCGGGCGCGCCTATCTGGCCTTTGCTCGCAAGAATCCTGGCCACTATATCGCGATGTTCGAAAGTGGGATTTCCGTCAACCGCACCCCAGAACTTGCCCTGGCTGCAAACCGGGCCAGAGATGTTCTAGAAAAAGCTGCAGCCGATCTGTCGCAACATATTCCGCCGGAAAAACGTCCGCCGGCTTCAATGTTCAGCGCACATATCTGGGCGCTGAGTCACGGTGTAGTCGAATTGTTTGCCCGTAACACCGGCGCCACCGCACCCTTCCCGCCCGAAGATCTTTTGGAAACGGGGATCGGTATTTATTTGCGGGGACTAGGGCTGGTGCCTCCGGACGAATAAGGCCGTCAGAACACCGGTTTCCGTTGCGGTATGCTGAGACCGGATGTGACATTAATCAGATCCATCTCACCCATACCCTTGATGTCCACACGCCCGATATCAGAGACCTGAAACTCGTCAATCAGGGCGTATTTCATTTCTTCAGGCGCAACAATATTCATTGGGTTTGCAAAGACTTGTAGCCGGGAAGCGATGTTCACGGCGGGCCCGAAAACATCATAGACATATTTCTGAATACCAACCACAGATCCTACCGCTGGCCCCATACCCAGCCCCACACGTGCCTGCCACTTGTGCGGATGGCTTTCATTTCTCCGCTCAAGATAGCGAAGGAACCTGACCGCACAATGGGCAGCAGCAGTCGCATGATCTGGCGTAGCATCCGGCATGCCTGACACCGCAAGATAAGCATCGCCAATAGTCTTGATCCGCTCACATCCGAACTGTTCGACAATCCGGTCAAAGGCCGTAAAGATGTCATTCAACTCGCTTAGGGTAACCGTCGGGTCCGTCTTGGCGGCAAAATCCGTGAACCCCACAAAGTCCAGCATCACAACTGACACCTGATCGTAAAGCTGCGGCGTGACCACACCGAATGTCTTGAATTCTTCATAAACAGCGCGCGGCATCAGGTTCAGCAACAGCCTTTCAACCCGCTCTTTCTCACGCTCCAACTCGCGCGTGTTGCGTTCGACCATGGTCGAGTAGCTGTCAATCATGCTTTCAAGTTCGCGGATTTTGGTGATGTTCTGAAACTCGATGACCAGAACCTGTTCCGAAAGACCGTTTGCCAGAGAAACTGCCGTTGCGAAAACCAATGTCCTGCGTTTCGGCTTGATCTGCAATTCGACCGAGTATCTGAGCCCCGATTGCTTTACGTCTTCAAGTTCACGCGCATCAAGGTCAGGAAAAATATCCAACAATGTCTGTCCATTAGCCGGTGGGCCAAACCATTCCTGAAAAGGGCCATTGCAGAATACGAATGTAAGATCTGACGCCCGAACCACTGCGACACCAACACCGATCGCGCGCAGCAGTTGTTCATTGATCGCAAGAATACTCATGCCGCATCGCGCGTAACAATAATTGCGCGTTTGGATTCGATCGCTCCCAAGGCAATCTTTACGTGCCGATCTTCCATTCCATGTAACGCCAGCGCTTCACCAAACAGATCTGCCATTTCGTCAAAATCTGCGTGCGAGATGTTCAGATTTCTGTGAACCGCTTCAATTCGATCATCGCTAAATGATGTCGGACCACCGATCAGAGACGATACGAACTTGGTCTGGTGATCAATCAGCCTTGGCATGTCGATATCTTCGAAATGGTCACCGATCTGATCAGACTCCAGTGCCATTTCGTAAAAAGTCATTACGATCCGACTGATCGTTTTGAAACCGCCATAATGCTCATAGATTGTCTGACCCACACCAACCCCAAACCGGAAAAACACCAACAACACTGGAAGTTTATATCAAATTGACAGTTTTGTTAACGCTTATCGAGAATTACTATTTTTGCTTGGTTGAAAAGACGTGATCAGCTCATGATCTAAACTAAACCCTCAGGTCTTCGGCACAGGGGATAAATCCGACATACCCCCCGCTTTCAAGCAATCGGGCTTCGCCTCTCTGGCGCCAATACAACTTGCGTTTCGCGGCCTGCAATTCGCGACGAATGCGAAACCACAGGGGTCCCTTATCCAGACCGCTATTGGTCTTTCTGTTTTGTGAACGTTCACTGACTTTCACGGAATCTTCAGCCTGATCTTGCTGTTTCGACCAGATCATTTGAACGCCGACTGCTGGAAAACACTGATACATTTGCCAATCCGGGCGGGGGATAGATACGAAATCATCCAGGTGATCCGAGTATTTCTCGGACCACATCAGCAATTTACGGCAGGCCGCCTGCGACAGGATATATGCGGCCGCGCTGGGTGCCATTTCCAGCATCGGGCGAACCGGTACGCCGGAAATCTGTAGTTCTGGCCCAAACCGCAGCACCCGGGGGGAATAGTCCAGCTTTAGGAAGTCGAACCCTGACCCTGCTTCGAGCAATCTGGCAATCACACCGCCAGCTTGGGTCGACATTTCGACATCGTCTTCAAAGATCGCAACAGCCTTCAGGTCTTGCTGAACGGCACGCTTCCAAACGGCGCGATGGCTTTCGAAACAAGCGACTTCACTTTGTTTCAGACCCCAGCGGCTGCCGGAACCGGCAACATAGCCGTGACCATCCAGTGCGCCTTCTTGTTGCGCGTCGGTCGCACTGAAACGCGCGGCCCCGATCAGCCCGGTATGGGCGAACTGTGCCTCCATAAAGTTGCGCCGCTCGGGTACCCGATCCAGATTGATATAGTAGACACCCGTTCCCGGTGGCAGTTCATGATGGCCCACGGCTGTTCCTTTATAATGCCTGCACCAGATACACTTCGCACAATCGGATAATCAAGCCCACAGCCCCCACCTATCGCAGCTATGAATTCCTGTCTAAGCTGCCGTTGAACAGCAAGAAACGGGAAACTCGCCATGTCATCACATGGGTATAGCGGTGGGCGGCTTAATCTGCCTTTCGTCGGCATTTCGACCTTCGGCAAAGCGCCGTATGTCGAGGATTGGGACAATATCGACGCGGATGTCGCAGTCATGGGGGCGCCTTTCGACTTTGGCACTCAATGGAGGTCCGGCGCGCGCTTTGGCCCCCGTGCTGTACGCGAGGCCTCAACCCTGTTCAGCTTTGGCCATGCCGGGGCCTATGACCATGAGGATGACGCCACTTATCTGGATGGATCGGTGCGGATGGTCGATATTGGGGATGCCGATATTATCCACACCAAGACAGATGAGAGCCACGCCAATATTCAATACGGCGTCGAACGTATTCTGTCCGCAGGCGCCCTGCCCGTCACCATCGGCGGCGATCATTCGGTGAATATCCCCTGCATCAACGCCTTTGCCTCAGATTGCGCGCAGAACGGTCCGATCCATGTGGTCCAGATCGACGCGCATCTGGATTTCGTTGACGAGCGTCATGGCGTCACTGCTGGCCACGGCAATCCGATGCGGCGGGCGATTGAAAAGCCGTACGTCTCGGGCATGACCCAGCTGGGCATTCGAAACGTGTCATCAACCGCCAAGGAAGGGTATGAGGATGCCCGCGCTCGCGGCTCGGACATCTTGTCCGTACGACAGGTGCGCAAACTGGGCACCGAGGGCGTGGTTGAACGCATCCCCGAGGGCGCGCGGTATTACGTTACGATTGATATCGACGCGTTTTGCCCCTCAATCGCACCTGGTACGGGTACGCCCAGCCATGGCGGGTTTTTGTATTACGATGTGCTGGAAATTCTTCAGGGGCTGGCGAAACGCGGTGACGTGGTCGGGATCGACCTTGTTGAAGTCGCCCCAAGTTACGACCCAACCGAAAGCACGCAGATTCTGGCGGCACAGGTGCTGCTGAACTTTATCGGCTTCATCTTTCACGAACGGGGCAAGAAGGGCTGATCGCCCTTCCTGCCCATGTGATCAGGCGCTGATCGTGTTGTGTTCTGGCCCATAGGGGAAGCCGGTGATGTTCTCGGCACCGGCCTCTTCGACCACTAGAATGTCATGCTCACGATAGCCACCGGCACCGGGCTGTCCTTCAGGAATCCACAGCATCGGCTCGATGGACACGACCATGCCGGGTTCCAAAACCGTGTCGATATCCTCGCGCAGTTCAAGACCCGCTTCACGACCGTAGTAATGGCTGAGTATGCCGAAGGAATGGCCATAGCCAAAGGACCGGTATTGCAGCAGGCCTTCGTCGGCGAAGAAACGGTTGATCTCAGCCGTGATCCCCGAGCAGGTCGCGCCCGGTTTGATCAGGCTCAACCCCAACTCATGTGCGGCGACGTTTGCCTTCCAGATGCGCAGGCTATCGGCGTCGGGTTCGCCCAGAAACAAGGTGCGTTCCAGCGCAGTGTAATAGCCCGAGATCATCGGGAATGTGTTCAGCGACAGGATATCGCCCTTTTCCAGCGCCCGCTTGGTGACCGGGTTATGTGCGCCATCAGTGTTCAGGCCGGATTGAAACCAGACCCAGGTGTCGCGGTACTCGGCCTCTGGATAGGCACGAGCAATCTCGGCCTCCATCGCGTCACGGCCTGCCATGGCGATATCGATCTCGGTCGCGCCTTCGCGGATCGCCGCGTGAATGGCTGCGCCGCCCACATCTGCAGTGTGTGCGCCGCCTTTGATCAGCGCGATCTCTTCAGCTGACTTGACCATACGTGCGGCCATCGTGTCAGGTGCAATATCCACCAATTCCGGCCCGCCCAGCATATCCAGCGCGGTGTCGCGCATTGCCAGGGTCATGTGATCGCCTTCGATCCCGACCCGACCGGCTGATCCAATCAGATCAGCCACCGCGCGCCAGTAATTGTTCCGCTTCCAGTCGGTATAGATCACGTTGTCTTCAACCGAGCGACGCCAAGGCTGGCCGGCGTCGATATTGGCCGACACGGTGGTGCATTTGTCCTGAGTGACAACGCAACCGTAGGGACGCCCGAACGAGCAATACAAGAAGCCTGAGTAATAGGCGATGTTTTGCATGGAAGTCAGCAGAACTGCTGGAATATCGCGGGCGGCCATCGTGGCGCGCAAGCTGGCCAGACGGCGTGCATATTCTGCCTTACTAAAGGGCAAAGGCGCCTTGTCACCGTTGTGGCAGGTAAAGAATTCGGGGCGATTGTTTAGATCATTCATCTTGGTCTCTCCTCGATGCCGGACAGGCAAAGCCCGGCCACAAGTCCCGGCGTTCAGGACAAGCGGCCTCGGGAACCGAGAGCCATGCACCCGCCTAGATGTCACGACGCCATCGTGACCGGGGTGCATGGTGAAATCGCTAAATCACCTTGTGAGTCGCGTCAAGCGGGACTGAGTCCCCGCATGCGTTCAGACCGCCTCCGCAGCAGTTCTACCGTGGTCAACAGCGCAATCGAGATCACCACAAGGATGGTCGCTACTGCCAGAATGGTCGGGCTGATCTGTTCGCGCAGGCCGGTGAACATCTGCCATGGAAGTGTCTTCTGGCTGGCAGAGCCAACGAACAGCACAACAACCACCTCATCGAACGAGGTAATAAAGGCGAAGAGGCCGCCCGAGATCACGCCCGGCAGGATCAGGGGCATCTGAATCTTGAAAAACGTCCGCACCGGGCCCGCGCCCATATTCGCCGCCGCCCGCGTCAGAGAGCGATCAAAGCCCACCAGCGTCGCAGTCACGGTGATGATGACGAAGGGGATGCCCAGAACGGCGTGGGCAAGGACAACTTTCACATAGCCCACGAAGTTCTTGTTCATGCCCAGCGTGCCTTCCATGAAGCGACCGATATCGCTGTAGAAGAAGAACATGCCGGTGGCCGAGATGATCAACGGCACGATCATCGGCGAGATCAGGACGCCCATGATGACGCGGCGGCCGGGTACGTGGCTCTGGCTGAGGCCGATGGCCGCCAACGTGCCCAGCGAGACCGAGATGATCGTCGCAATCGGCGCGATGATCAGCGAGTTCTTGAAGCTGCGCTGCCATTCATTGTTGGTGAAGAAATCGCGGTAATGCTTCAGCGAATACCCTTCGGGGTCCAGACTCAGCATCTCAGGGGTGAAGGTAAAGAAGTCCTGCGCGTTGAACGACAGCGGCAGAACCACAAGGATCGGGGTGATCAGGAACACGAAGATCGCACCGCAGATAACCCGGAACAGATAGTGATAGAATACCTGTTTTGGCGTCAGATAGCTGAGCAGTTTACGGCGATACCGGCCTTCATAGAGCCAATAGATAAAGAAGATAAAAAACCAACCGCCCAACAGGCCCAGAATGCCACCCATCGGACCTGACAACAGGAAACCGATGATGCCGAAACCCAGGATATTGATCCAGCGCGCCAGTTTTTCGTTCTTCAGAACGTTGATGTAGACCCAGGCCAGCGCGGCGATCAGAGCTGCGCCACCCAGAATGCCCAAAAGGATCGAGCCGTTGCCCGCGCCGACAAAGACGCCGGCGAAGGCACCCGCCAAGGCGACACTGGGCAGAACCATGGAGAGCGGTTTGCGGGATATCGGTGTAAGTGCAGCCATGTCGATTATCCCAACTTCACATTATCAATGCCCACGATCTTGTCGTAGACCCAGTAGAGCAGCATGACGACACCCAGCAGGATTGTACCCAAGGCCGCAGCCAGCCCCCAGTTCAGCGAGGACGAGATGTGATAGGCAATCCGGTTCGAGATGAAGACACCTTTTGTGCCGCCAACGATTTCAGGCGTGATGTAGTAACCGATCGACAGAATGAACACGAGGATCGAGCCCGCTCCGATACCCGGAATGGATTGTGGGAAGTAGATGCGCCAGAAGGTCGTCCAGTTGGTCGCGCCCATGGATTTCGCCGCCCGCGTGTAAGTCACCGGGATCGTCTGCATCACTGAATACATCGGCAGGATCATGAACGGCAGCAGGATATGCGTCATCGCAATGATCGTGCCGATCTGGTTATTGATAATCACCAGTCGTGCATCATCGGCCACAAGTCCAAGCCAGACCAATGTTTCATTAATCACGCCCTGCTGTTGCAACATCACTTTCCACGCCGAGGTCCGCACCAGAAGTGAGGTCCAGAAAGGCAAGAGAACGAGGATCATCAGCAGGTTCGACACCCGCATCGGCAGGGTCGCCAGCAGGTAGCTAACCGGATAGGCCAACAAGATGCAGGACACCGTAATCACCAGCGACATGAACAATGTGCGGCCAAACAGCTTGATCAGAATCTGCTTGTCTTCAGGCTGCGACTGCGCGCCTTCGGGCGTGCGGCGCATATCGACCGCGTTCAGGAAATAACCATTGGTAACCGTTGGCGAATGGGTCTTGATCACTGCCCATGTCTTAGGATCGCCCCAGCCCTCGTGAATCTCTATGATCTGTTCCTTGAACGGTCCATCGGTTTCAGGGTCAAGCTTGCCCATTTTCCGGCCAGAGCGGCGGAACAAAGAAGACATGCCAGTCTCTTCGTAGTTCAGACGCGAGCCAAGGCGGGTGTGGGTTTTGCTATCAACGGCAACGACCATATCGCGAACAAATGCGTCGTATACTGCTTCGTCCGGAAGCTCACCGCTTTGGGCATCCCAGCTTTGCAGGGCTTCCACAGTAAGCGGGAGGGTCTCTGAAACCATGCTGTTTTCAACCGAGCGGAACAGCATTGAAGCAATCGGCACGATAAAGGAAAACATGACAAATAGCAGAAGCGGAGCGACGAGCATCAATGCTCGTAACTTTTGCCGCCGCAGTGAACGTGCCAGAGATTGCTTGAGCGGCGTTCCGTCCGCTGCCAGCATCGGCCCCGCATTTTGGCTTGCGTCAGTCATCTGTGCCCCTTGACTCTGCTTGGGTCTGGGGGCGGCGCACCGCCCCCGACTGTTTCATGAAATCAAACGATTATTTCGCAAGCCAAGCCTGGAATTTCGCTTCGATGTCATCGCGGTAATCCGCCCAGAACTCGTAGTTATACAGGAACGTGTTCTTGGCGTTTTCCGGGTCGGTCGGCATGTGCGGCGCCATGTCGATGCCAAGCTCGGCATGCTGACCAACCAGCGGAGCCGAAGAGGCACGGGCCGGACCGTACGAGATGTACTTGGCCTGATCCGCCAGACGCTGCGTGTCCGTTGCGAACATGATGTAGTCCAGCGCACGCTGCTGACGCTCTTCGCTCAGACCGGCGGGGATGATCCAGCCGTCCAGGTCAAAGATCTGCGCGTCCCACAGCATGGCGACGGGCTGCTTCTGCTCTTCGATCACGCTGAACAGACGGCCGTTATAGGTCGAGCCCATGATGATCTCGCCATCGGCCAGAAGCTGCGGCGTGTCGGCACCCGCGGACCACCAGACGACGTTGTCCTTGATGGTTCCCAGTTTCGCCAACGCCTGATCCTGACCTTCAGGGGTCGCCAGAACGTCATAAACGTCATCTTTGGCGACGCCGTCACAGATCAGCGCCCATTCCATGTTGTTGATGGCGCGCTTTTCCAGTGAACGCTTGCCCGGATAGGCCTCCAGATCAAATACGGCGCAGACATCGGTCGGAGGTGTGTCACCTACCAGGTCTGTACGATAGCCGAATGTAGTCGAATACACGATCTGCGGGATAAAGCACTCGCTGACCAGCAGGTCACCGAAATCATCGGCAGCCGAGGTGCCGTCGGGCGCCGGGGCCAGCATGGTGTCGGGGTCGATCTCCATCGCCAGACCTTCGTCACACAGACGAATTGCGTCCGCAGCAACAACATCCACTACGTCCCAGGTGATGTTGCCCGCTTCGTTCATTGCCCGCAGCTTGGCAACCGCTTCGGCCGAGCTGTCATCGTTAAGGATAGTGATGCCGCTCTTTTCAGAATAGGGCTCGTGATACGCCTTCAGCTGTGACTTGGAATAGGCGCCGCCCCACGAGACAATCGTCATCTCCTCGGCCATGGCGCCTCCGGCCACGGCAACAATGGCGCTTGCCATCAAAGTGGTTTTAACTTTCATTGTTAACTCCCTGTTATACCCGTAAATTTCTGAACAGACCGGATCACGGGGCAACCCGGCCGCCATTTACCCCCCAGCGATCCACCAGGGGACGTTCTTCATCAGGCGTCAAGTGCCCGGCAATCATGGGCCAACCAACCGATTTCAACTTCCTGGCCGGGCGACAACCGAACCGCATCGGGAGCGTTTCGGGTCTTGATGATAAAGTCTTCATTGCCCGCCACAGATAGGCGGAACCGGAAGACATCACCCATATAGATGAATTCTTTGACAGTCGCCTTTAGCGTATGCGCATCGGCATGCAGGCGATCTTTGTTGAACTCCACCCGTTCGGGGCGGATTGAAACTTTGGTCCGTTCACCAGCAGCGCTGACATTGACCGGTTTGGCGTCAATTTCTGATCCATCATCCAGTGCAACCACGCACGAGTCGCCGTCGATTGACTTAACAGCGCCTTCCAAGGTGTTGTTTTCACCAATGAACTGGGCAACAAAGCTATTTTCGGGCTCTTCATAGAGCAGATCCGGCGGCGCAAGCTGCTGGATGCGTCCGTCGTCGAACACGGCCACGCGATCCGACATCGTCAGCGCCTCTGTCTGGTCGTGGGTCACGTAAACTGTCGTAATCCCCAGCTCATGCGCCAGACGGGTAATCTCGAACTGCATATGTTCGCGCAATTGCTTGTCCAGCGCGCCCAGCGGTTCGTCCATCAAAACTAGCTCAGGCTCGAACACCAAAGCACGGGCCAAGGCGATCCGCTGCTGCTGACCGCCGGACAGTTGCGCCGGACGACGGCTGCCAAAGGCGCCCATCTGGACCATATCCAGCGCACGCTTCACTTTTTCTTCCCGATCGCTTTTGCCGATGTTGCGCACTTCAAGCGGGAACGAAAGGTTTTCAGCCACAGTCATATGCGGGAACAATGCATAGTTTTGGAACACCATGCCAATCCCGCGCTTATGTGGTGGAATGTTGTTGATCGGGCGTCCGTCCAACATGATTTCGCCATGAGTAGCGGTTTCAAATCCGGCCAACATCATTAGGCAAGTTGTCTTGCCTGACCCCGAGGGGCCGAGCATAGTTAGAAACTCACCTTTTGGCATCGAGAGATTAAGGTCTTTTACGACGAGTATCTCGCCGTCATAAGATTTTTGAACACGCTGAAATTCGACGAACGCTGCGTCATTTGACATTACCAACTTGGCTCCCCTGTGCGGTCTTTGCTTGCCCGGTTCATCCGGATCTCAAAGACCAGTCCACCCTATTTAAGGACATGGGGGACCAACCACGCAACCATAAATGTGACAGCTAGGCGACAAAGAATCCTGTAATTCACTTCAGCTCAACTGATATTTCGATATCTCGTCCGCAACGCAAGGCCTTGAATGGCGTAATTAACTTGCTTCATTCGCTTCTATTTAACTTCCCAATCAACAACATAAATCTAATTATTTAAATGAGTTATAATTGCTATTTAAACCGCCGCATCTCCCAGCCCAGACCTCGACATCGATACTGAGTTGCTGAGAGATTCGCATGTCGAAATTCCTTGACCGATTGGAAAACGCCAAAATTATCTGGTGCAATCCAATCTAGAAACCGCGCTTTGGGGGGCTATTAATCTCATTTTGATAGGGCAGAGGTACGGATTTGCGAACCCCGCGTTTTCAGGCGCAATCGGATTCTGCCTTTGGGGGCAGTTGCACCCTCTTAACTTGCCGCTTCCTGCGCTTATTCCAGGGCAGGATTCAGATGCTTCTTGGCCTTCTTCAATCCGGTACTTCGGATAAAATGCACAGAACTTGGGCATCGCTTCCAATGTTCAGGGCCTCGCAGACATCTGCATTCATCGCTGCTGCGACGCCCGCCCCGCCCGAAGCAGTTGTCGCCAACCCAGCCTCTGCCATGGCCGGTAAATACCGCACCACGTCGTCATCCGAGAGCGTCAGAAAACAGTCTGCATCCCGCGCCAGACCATTCAGCGCGATCAGCGATGGTTCTTTACAGTCCAGCCGCCCCATGATGCTGTCAGGCCCATCCGCAAAGACGCAGGTACCTGCTTCGATACTGGCTTGCAACGCAGGGGCCGCTTCGGGTTCCACGACAATGATTTTGGGTCCATCACCCCAGGCATGGCGCGCATAAGCTGCAACCGACCCTGCTAGCCCACCTACCCCGGCCTGCAAAATGATATGCGTGGGCGCATTTGGGCATTGGCGCACCGCTTCTGCAGCCATCTGCAGATATCCCTCCATCAGGGTGTGCGGCAGCTCGTAATACCCGTCCCACGAACTGTCAGATAGCAATGTCCAACCGTTATCCTGCGCCGCTTTGCCAGCAGCCTCCATACTGGCGGCATAATCCGTACCTTGACGAACGACCCTGGCTTTTTGCGCACGAAGGCGTTCCGCGAAACTTTCAGGTACGGTTTCGGCGATATAGACCACTGCATCAGCCCCAAATATCCGTGCACCTGCTGCTACACTCATCCCGTGGTTACCCGCGCTAGCGGTGACATAGGTTTTCCCGCGTAAAGTAGACTCATCCGGTGTCTGCGCCAGATCAGCAGCGTGACGGGCGATGACATAGGCAGCCCCCAAAGCCTTGAATGACCCGAGGTTCATACGCCCACGCTCATCTTTGACCCATAGATCGGCGACATTGGCCAAATCCTTGGCTTCTACCAGATTGGTTTCCGCTGCTGCAGGGCATACTGTTAACAAATCAGCTACGCGAGCCGCGTTTATCGAAGGAAATGGAGCATCAGGAATCAATTTTTCCTTGCCGCGGTGTGGGTTTGAACTGAGTTTCAACAGTATTTCCTTCCTGAGTTGTCCATTGACGTGATCGGATTCGTAAAGTTCTGTCAACACGTCTCTAATCACGACACGAGGATCCGATGAGCCAAGTGAATCCGGCATTCACTCGGGGGGAATATGACCGTCGTCTGTCCAATCACGAAAAGCCGTGGCCAAGGCCGGGCTGGACGCGCTGTTCTTCGAAGATCCTTCGAACATGACGTGGCTAACCGGAAACGAGGGGTGGTCGTTCTACGTCCATCAGGGCGTTTCGGTCTTTCATGACGCAGACCCGATCTAGTGGGGACGCAATCAGGATACAAATGGGAACGACGTACAGTGTGGATGCCTGATTGTCAGATACGTCCACATTGAAAGCCGCGCGTGCTGTGGCTATCCAGTAGGTCTGAGCTATCTCCCGGACTGGGGTGAGCGCACGATATCTCTGTGTCCCGAGGATGAGACAATCCAGGAACCTGGCAAGACGTTTCACTTTATGCCTGGCCTCTGGTTGAATGACTGGGGGTTAGAGATCACCGAGTCGATCCTGATCACCGATACCGGTCCTGCCGAATGTTTCTGTAACCGCCCAAGAAAGCTGTTTGTAAAGCCATGACCCTGCAAAGAACCCAAGATATCCTCGCCGATCTGATCGCGTTTGAAACGGTATCTGCAGACAGCAATCTTAAGATCATCAGCTATCTAAGGGACAGGTTGCAGGCCTTGGGTGCACGCTGCATCGAAACCCGGGATGATACTGGCACCAAGGCCAATGTATTTGCTTCCATGGGCCCAGACATTCCCGGCGGCATCTTGTTATCCGGCCACACGGATGTGGTTCCCGTCGCGGATCAGAACTGGACATCAGACCCGTTTTTGATGACCGAGAAAGATGGCAGACTTTACGGACGTGGCACCTGTGACATGAAGGGCTTCATCGCCGCCGCACTTGCACTTGCCGAAACGCTGGATGCCAGAAAACTGACCCAACCGCTGCACTTTGCCTTCACCTATGATGAAGAAACCGGATGTTTGGGCGCGCAGAACATGGTGAACGATCTTTCCGAACGAGGAATAGTGCCGGATATCGCAATAATCGGAGAGCCCACCGAAATGTGCCTGATCGAAGGGCATAAGGGGTGCTATGAATACACGACACGATTTGTCGGGCTCGAAGGACACAGCTCGGCCCCGGATGATGGGGTTAATGCGGCGGAATACGCGGCACGCTATGTAGGAAAACTTCTGGAACTGCGTCAGATATTGAAATCCCGCGCGCCAACAAACAGCCCCTTCGAGCCACCCTGGACCACTATAAACGTGGGGTTCTTCAATAGCGGCGTCGCCCATAACGTCATTGCCAGCAAAGCCGATGTCGGCTGGGAAATGCGCCCGGTTCAGGCCAGCGATGCGGATTTCGTCAAGCAAACCCTGTCTGACTATGTGACCCAAGGCCTGCTACCCGAAATGCAGGCCGTCCATAGTGAAGCCAGCATCACGCAGGATATCACGGCCGAGGTTGCAGGTCTTGAGCCGATGGAAGAAAACGCCGCCCGCAAACTGGTTGCCGAGCTGACTGGGGCGAACGGAACAGGTGTTGTGTCATTCGCCACTGAAGCTGGCCTGTTTCAGCAGCTTGGCACCCATGCGATTGTCTGCGGTCCCGGCTCGATCACACAGGCCCATAAAGCAGATGAGTACGTCGAGATCGAACAGCTCGACCTATGCTGTCAGATGCTGGACCGGCTTGGGCAACGCCTGACCTCTTAACCTGCCCCATGGGTGCGATCATAAGCAGATCGCTTGGGCTGAATATGCGCGTTTCGGATGTCTTCACCGGGGTCATAGACTTCCATAACCAATGGATAACAAGCGGCTGCGTCCGAGGAATGCTCGGACGAGCAATCGCCCCCGGGACAAGCTGAAAGGCCGACGATCAGGTCAATCTCGGCGTAGAATTCCAGATAATCACCCGGACGCACCGGGCTTGCCTTCATGAAGTATTGGCCTGTGTCCTGCGTAAATCCGGTGCACATGAAGACGTTCAACACGTCGTGGACGTGCATTTCGGCCTCATGCAGCGGCAGGCCACAATGGCTGGCCAAAGCGCGTGTCAAGTTGGAATGGCAGCAATAATGGTAGTCATCGCCAGACAGCAATCGCCCGGTATAGGGGTCACAGCGGGTCCCGATCACGTCATGCACGGATCCGCCGTATGAATCGAACCCATACCAATCCAGAGTATCCGTGACGATGGTCGCCATGGGTCGCATATTTGGAAAACTTGACCACATCCGATCCCCGGTCGACAGATGCGTGCCATGCAGCGCGCGGGTTTTGCCGGAATAGAACCGTTCGGTCAGGTCGTGCTTGTTCCACATGTTCAGATCACCGACCTGCGCGCCATCGACCGACACCACCCGAATAAAGGCCCCCGCGGGCACTTCAATACAGGCTGCATCACGCGGGGCTGCTATGACTTCGGCGGTTTTCACCGCATGCTGCCTCAGGTCGGTCAACGCAACCAGATCAGGTTGCGGCATCGTTTCGGGCGGATAGCAAATGACCGGAGGGAACTCCTTCCGGTCATTTGCGTCTGCCGGAGGTTTAAAATTCGGATGTTTCAACTTCATGACCGCGCTCCGATATCTGTCTGACAACAGACCTAGCGCATCACAAACGGGTTCGCCATCGGCTCTTGCGAGGTGCTGATCCAGATGGTCTTGGTCCGGGTGTAATCGAGGATGGCTTCAACCCCGGCTTCACGACCATACCCTGATTGATTGAACCCGCCAAACGGCGCGATAGGAGAGATCGCGCGATAGGTATTAACCCAACAAATCCCGGACTTGATCCGCTTGGACACCCGATGCGCCCGCGCCAGGTTCTGCGTAAACACACCTGAACCCAGCCCAAAGACTGTGCTGTTGGCTAACGCGATGGCCTCTTCTTCGGTATCGAATGGCAGCAGAGACATGACCGGGCCAAACATCTCAACTTTCAACGTCTCGGTCTCGGGCGATATGCACTCGACCAGGGTTGGGTTCATGTAATTGCCGGGCCGATCCGCAGGTTGCCCTCCGAAATGGACCACGGCCCCCTGCTCCGCTGACTTGGCCAGGGTCTCTTCGATCTTGTTCACTTGCGCCATGGTACATAGCGGTCCGACATGGGTACCGGCCTCCAGCGGGTCACCCAGAACGATTGCACCCGCCTTTTCTTTGATGCGGCCGATCAGATCTTGCAGAACGGATCGCTGCACCAGCCCGCGCGTGCCCGCAACGCAACTTTGCCCCGACGCGCCAAAGTTTCCAGCGATCAGGCCATTTGCGGCCCCATCCAGATCCGCGTCTTCAAAAACAAGTATCGGCGATTTGCCACCAAGCTCCAGCGAGGTGACGGCGAAGTTTTCGGCGGAATTCCTGACCACATGGCGCGCTGTCTCGGGGCCACCGGTAAAGGCGATGCGATCCAGATCGGGATGGCGGGTTAGTGGAATTGCACAGTTTTCCGCATCCCCGGTGATGACCGAGACAACGCCCGCGGGGAATCCTGCCTGTTCAATCAAACGCGCGAATTCCAGCATCGGGGCGGGTGCGATTTCGGACGCCTTCAGCACGACGGTACACCCAGCCGCAAGCGCCGGGCCCAACTTGGTCGCTGTCAGGAACATTTGTGCATTCCAGGGCACAATAGCCGCGACAACACCAATGGGTTCGCGCGTGGTAAACACATGCATATCCGGCTTGTCGATGGGCAGAACCGTCCCTTCAACCTTATCCGCAAGCCCTGCGAAATAGCGGTAATAATCCGCGACATACCCAGTTTGCGCCGAGGTTTCTGCCAGCAGTTTGCCGCTGTCTGTTGTCTCAAATTCTCCAAGCCGTGCAGCGTTTTCGGCAACCAGGTCGGCCAGGCGATAAAGAAGCTTGCCGCGCGCTGTGGCCGTCATGTCGCGCCATTGCGGATCATCAAGCGCACGTTTGGCGGCGGCGACTGCCCTGTCGACATCCTCAGGTGCCGCACAGGAAAACGTAGCCCACCCCTGCCCAGTTGCGGGATTTGCAGATGTCATAACCTGAGACGTCGCCCCCTCAGACCAGGCGCCATCAATGAAAAGCTGAAAATGCGGTAGATTTCCCATAGTGTTCCTCACTGAAAGGCTGGCATGACATCGTCGATGAACCGCGCCAAAGAGGCACGTTTTCGCTCGTTCGTCATCCCGCTGTCGACCCAGAACGAAAACTCATCATAGCCCAAATCTTCATAACGTTTGATCCGGTCGATAACCTGCTGCGCTGTACCAACCGTCAGGTCGCGCGTCAGCTTATCATTTGTGTACATCTGATTGGCATCCATCTCGTCCTGGGTGATCCGTTGGATCAACCCTTGCTCGACCGGGCGTTTATTCATGAACCAGGCACCGAAATAGTTGTAATACCGGCGCAATTCCTGAACGCCTTGTGCAACATCGTCTGCGTCTTTGCCGACATATGTGTGATGCAACAGCATGATTTTGGGGCGCGGTCCGGTATGGCTGTCGCAGGCTGCATTGAAGCGGTCCATCAGCGTTTCAATCTCTTCCATGCCCTGCCACAGGGGGGTGACCTGGATGTTAAACCCGTTGTGGACACCGAATTCATGACTATTGGGGTCCCGCGCTGCGATCCAGATCGGCGGACCGTTTTTCTGAAACGGTTTCGGCGCAGATGTGGTTGCCGGAAAGGAATAAAACTCACCCTCATGCGCACAATCGCCCTGCCAGATTCGCGGAAGCAAAGGGGTTGTTTCCCGCATCCGTTGGCCCGCTTCCCAAGCATCCATCCCCGGCATCAGGCGCTCATACTCATAAGAATATGCGCCGCGTGCGATCCCCAGCTCGATCCGGCCTTTGGTAATCTGATCTGCCGCGGCGGCCTCTCCGGCCAATTTGATCGGATGCCAGAACGGGGCGACTACCGTACCCGTCCCCAGCCGTACATTCCGGGTGTGATGAGCCAGATCGACTAGCGAGATAAAGGGATTGGGCGCGATGGTGAACTCCATCCCGTGATGCTCGCCAGTCCAGACGGCGCGCATCCCGCCCTCGTCCGCCATTTTCACAAGGCTGACGAATTCGTCATACAGAACGTCATGCGGCTGATCTGGCGACAAACGTTCCATATGGGCAAACAGGGAAAATTCCATTGACCTGCTCCTTTATCGTAAGCTGTGAATGTCGCCCTGAGAGGCGTCACCTAGGTAGAGAGAGAAATCCCCCTCTTTGGCTTCCATCGCATAGCGGGTCATCATGTGGCGGACACCACCGGACACGTATTTTAGGTTCGGAAGGTCATCCGTTCTGATCCATTCGGCGCCCTCAAGCGGCGTTGGTCGGGAACAGCTGGCCAGAAAATAGGTGTAATGCTGCTTTGTTTCCGCATCGTCGAATGAGGAATAGACCTGTTCGACCTCGACCTTCAGTCCACGTTCGGACAGGCCCTGGGTCAACCGGTTTCGCTGCCCGCCGCGTTCAACCCCGGCGATTTGAATGGGACGATAGGCACCGTTGCTCTGCTCCAGCAAAACACTGTCATCTTTGCGGATGATCGCGCCGCAGATCGTCGGTACCATGGCGTCGATTTCACGTTCGAGCCCCAGGCTGAAATACGACCCTCCGACATATCCAAGACCCTGCCCGACCGAGTGCGAGAACTCTGCCACCTCACCGATCAATAAGGTATGATCACCGGCGGGAAGGACCTGATGGGTCTTGCAGCAAAACTGCGCCAGCGCCCCGTCGATTAGGGGTAGATCAAAAAGGCCATTGCTGTGCGCGACCTTTGCAAACCGGTCCCCTTTATACCCAGCGAAAGTGTTCGATATCTCTTGCTGTCCATCTGCAAGCACATTCACCGCAAACCGGGTGCAATTGGCGAAAATTTCGTGGCTGGACAGAAACTTCCCCGGACACACCAGCAGCAATGGCGGGTCAAGTGACACAGACGAAAACGAGTTTGCGGTGAACCCGACCGGCGCACCGTGCTCGTCCCGTGCCGTCACCACTGTCACCCCGGTCATAAAGCTGCCAAAGGCGTCACGCAAAGCTCGGGGGTCCATACTTGTCATGGCTGGCACCCCCCCACAAATTCCAACAGCTGTGCGTTTACTTCGGCGGGATGAGTCATCGGCAACATATGTGCGGCACCTGCGATGATTGACGCTTGTCCCGAGGGAACCAAACGCGCCATGTCCCGAGACATTTCAGGCGTCGAATTCGGCTCATCCGCGCCGGTCATGAACAAGGCGGGACAAGCGATACGGGCCAGTTCATCATCGGAAGGACCGTCCGTTTCGGCAAAAGCGGTATACGCGGATTTGTAGGCCGCCGGATCAACCTCAGTTAGCCAGCGCCTGCAGGCCTGTCGCTCGGCGGACGAGGCTTCGCCAAACCAACGTTGCAACGTGACCGTGGGATCATTTGGCCCCGATACCTCCAAGGCCGAGGCACGTGCGACGACGGCCTTGTGCGCGGCAACCGGACGCCGATGGATCGCATTCAATGCCGCAACGCCAAGAACGCTATCTGGCACATCCGCCGCCAGTCGGAGCGCTATCAGGGCGCCCATTGAATGGCCGATCAAGACAGCGGGCTCTGTCAGCACGGACGCCGTGCGGTGCACGTAGGCCTCCAAGCCAGTCGGATGATCAAAGCTCGACTGACCATGTCCTGGCATATCCGGGCACAACACACGATACCCCGCGGCGACCAGGGCGTCGATCTGCGCGCCCCACGCCTCGGCCCGCAGGCCAACCCCGTGCAGCAGAATAACCAGCGGCCCTTGGCCCTGATCAATCACCGCCAGGGTGCTGAGTTCAGACCGAGGCCGGGTTGTCCACGTCATGGCCCAAATCCTTGAGGTCCTGATAACGGTCGCCGATCCGATGATGGGGACGGCCCGAGGTTGCGCCACCCAGCACGACCACAATTTCATCCGCGCGCGGTGCGTCGGGGATTGCAAACTGCAGCGTCAGATAATGCGATCTACGCCCGGCATCATTCTTGTCCATCATGGGCACCATGATCGGAGTGTTCGCCGGACCGCGGGTATTGGTGAAGGACAGATAGGACTTGGCCCCAACCGCTTGACGATAGTAATTCCCGAAATGCAGCGTGTGGATCAGGCCCGAGGCATGTTCGACCTCGCCATCCAGCCCAACAACCGCCGCTTTGCCATAGGCTTCGATCACCTCGCCGCCGCCTGCAAGCGTGACCATCCGGTCAGTCAACATTTGCCCCAGCACAGGTCCATAGGCCAGAATTTCCGGCCTCAGATCCTCGACATACCGGCCAGCCCAGGGGTTCGACACAACCGCCGCTACGGCAAACATGCGCCACGGGCGTTCCGCTGCCCGAAATCCTTCAACCAGAACCTCTTCGTCGAAAGTCACTATTTTTCTGATATTTGGCTGCACTGCCGTCTCCCCAAATCTGCTTGAGGAAATATCACCGTTAGAAACATCTTTTGACAAACGAAAGAACTTGAGCCTTAGGTATTAATAGCACTAATAGGTCGGTTACCGATGGCAAAAACACTCCCTCCTCTAACGTGGTTTCGGTCGTTCGAAGCGGCCGCGCGGCGGCTCAGTTCGACCGCGGCGGCAGATGAGATCGGGTTGACGCAATCCGCAGTCAGCCAACAAATCAAAGCCTTGGAAACCCGTCTGGGCGTCGTTCTGTTCCACCGCCACGCGCGCGGTCTTTCTTTGACGGATGAAGGGCGGAAGCTGCTGCCACAAGTCGAGGCAGCCTTGGATATGTTGCACTCCGCAGCCTCACCCTATTTGGCCGAAGAAAAAGCTCGCCATATCACGGTGGCAGCCTCTATCAGCATCATCGAATGGGTCATCTCGCCGGCATTACCCGAATTTCAGGCCCAGCACCCGGAAACCTCACTCCGATTTGTCAGCACGATCTGGCCTGACGAATACGCAGCATCGCGCGCCGATATTGAGGTACGCTTTGGTTCAGAAAAACAAGTCGGGAAAAATGCGAAACCGTTGAATCCCAATCGCCTTGTCCCGGTGGTGTCGCCGAATCTAAGCGGCAATTGGCTTGAACTGCCCCTAATCGAATCCGTTGGCACATCGGACAGTTGGGCGTCATGGGGTGAAATCACCGGCCAGAAACTGCGCAAGCCATCATATTTTGTGGATTCCTATGGCCTCGCCCTGCAACTTGCCGTTTCAGGCAGCGGTGTTGCGCTGGTGAATTCTATCATCGCAGAGCAAGCCCTGAAATCGGGCAAAGTCCGCCTTGCCAGCAGAGATTCCGCACCCGCCTGTGAGGGCTATTTTTTATCCGTCCTTCGCAACTCAGCCGAGGTATCGGATTTCACCGATTGGTTTTCCGGCCTTATTTCTTGTGCCTGAGGGTCTGATTCAGACACACCTATGTCGCATATGGGGATATCGCCGCGCCAGAAAATAATGAAGTTTGGAAGAAAAGGTCCGATTCATGAGATATTCCGGCTTTCGAGTTATCAAAGAGGCGCTAACCGGCCACAAAGGGTGGAAGCCGGTCTGGCGTGAACCTGAACCTAAGGCCCATTACGACATCATCGTAATCGGCGGCGGCGGGCATGGTCTGGCAACCGCGCATTACCTTTCCAAAATCTACGGCCAACGAAATGTTGCCGTAATCGAGAAAGGCTGGATCGGTGGCGGAAATGTGGGCCGAAACACCACGATCATTCGCTCGAACTACCTGCTGGATGGGAATGAGCCGTTCTATGAGTTCTCGCTGAAGCTGTGGGAAGCGCTCGAGCAGGACCTAAACTATAACGCAATGGTCAGTCAGCGCGGTATCGTCAATCTGTTCCATACAGACGGTCAGCGTGACGCCTATACGCGACGTGGCAATGCGATGATCCTGAACGGGGCCGATGCCGAATTGCTGGACGCAGATCAGGTGCGGCGCGAACACCCTTATCTGAATTTCGACGACGTTCGCTTTCCGATCAAGGGCGGCCTTGTTCAACGGCGCGGCGGTACCGTGCGCCATGATGCAGTGGCCTGGGGCTATGCCCGGTCAGCCGACCTGCATGGCGTCGATATTATCCAGAACTGTGAAGTTACCGGGCTGCGGATCGAAGATGGCAAATGTCTTGGGGTCGAAACAACCAAAGGCTTTATCGGCGCGACCAAGGTTGGGTGCGCAGTTGCGGGCAGTTCGGGGCGCGTTATGGGGATGGCCGGACTGCGCCTGCCTATCGAAAGCCACGTTCTGCAAGCCTTTGTATCTGAGGGGCTAAAGCCTGTCCTGCCCAGTGTCATCACCTATGGCGCGGGGCATTTTTATGTCAGTCAGTCCGACAAGGGCGGGCTGGTGTTCGGTGGCGATCTTGACGGCTATAACACCTATGCCCAACGCGGCAACTTGCCCGTGGTCGAGGATGTTTGCGAAGGTGGCATGGCATTGATGCCGATGATCGGACGCGCCAGGTTGCTGCGGATGTGGGGCGGCGTGATGGATATGTCGATGGATGGCTCACCGATCATTGACCAAACGCCGGTCGAGGGCCTCTATTTCAACGGGGGCTGGTGCTATGGCGGGTTCAAGGCCACTCCGGCTTCGGGCTATTGCTTTGCGCATCTGCTTGCAAAAGACGAACCGCACCCTGTCGCAACGGCCTATCGGTTGGACCGGTTCCGCACCGGCCGGATGATCGACGAAAAAGGCGCGGGCAATCAGCCCAACCTGCATTAAAGGGGACACCAGACATGATAATCAACCACCCCCTTCTTGGGCCTCGTGATGCATCAGAATTCACCTATCTGGGTGACGCCGCGCTGATTGATCGCCCCGATTGGCAGGCGGAAAATGCCGTCGAGGCCTTTCACGACTATGCCTATCTGCGCGACAACCCGGCAGGCGAACACCGAGAGCTTTGGTACCACGAAACAGGTGACCGATCCTGGCTGGTCGTCACGCGCAACACGCTCACCCACGAGATTTCAAATGTGGAACTGGCCCGCGATGTGGCCCGCGAACGGGGGCGCTCCAAATGACGCAGGTGAACCGGCTGAACGGCGGACAGATTGACCGCAACACCACGCTGAACTTCCGCTTTGACGGGCGCAGCTATACTGCGCATCCCGGCGACACGCTGGCCTCGGCCCTGTTGGCCAATGATGTGCGTCTGATCGGGCGGTCTTTCAAATACCACCGCCCGCGCGGGCTTCTGACCGCCGGATCCGAAGAGCCCAACGGCCTGGTCGAGCTGCGCAGCGGCGCCCACAAAGAGCCCAACACGCGCGCCACGGTGACCGAGATGTTCGAGGGGCTTGAGGCGCGATCACAGAACCGCTGGCCCAGCTTGAAATTCGACGCGCTGGCCGTGAATGACATGTTTTCCAACTTCCTGTCTGCGGGTTTTTACTACAAGACTTTCATGTGGCCTGCAGCCTTCTGGGAAAAGCTGTACGAGCCTACAATCCGTCGCGCAGCCGGGCTTGGATCGCTTTCGATGCAAGAGGACCCGGACGAATACGACAAGGGCTTTCGCCATTGCGATCTGCTGATCATTGGTGCCGGACCAGCCGGTCTTATGGCGGCTTTGACCGCGGGTCGTGCGGGCTCGGATGTCATTCTGGCGGATGAGGATTTCGCCCTGGGCGGTCGCCTGAACAGCGAAACACTCACCATAGACGATGCTGCGGCGTCTGACTGGGCGGCGCAGGCTGTGGCCGAGCTGTCCGCGCTTCCCAATGTGCGCCTGATGCCGCGCACCACGGTGATCGGCGCGTTTGACCACGGAATTTATGGCGCGGTCGAGCGTACGGGCGATCATCTGCCCAGCCTGCCCTCAGGCAAACCCCGGCAAATCCTCTGGCGTATCTATACCCAAAAGGCGCTGCTGTGCGCAGGCGCGACCGAGCGGCCAATCGCATTCGAGAACAATGATCGCCCCGGCATCATGACAGCCACCGCCCTGCGGACCTATGCCAACCGTTTCGGAGTGGCGGCCTCGCAGCGCGTCGCGGTCTTTACCAACAATGATGACGGCCACCGCACCGCAGCTGATCTGCACGCCAAAGGTGTCAAAATCACTGCGGTGATCGATGTGCGCAAAGACGCCCCCATCAGCCATGACTACGAAGTTCTGCAGGGTGCTCAGGTCACAAATACCAAAGGCCGACTGGGGCTGAGCTTTGTCGAAGTCGCCCTGCCCGATGGCTCAACCCGGACATTGGAATGCGGTGCCTTGGGCGTCTCGGGCGGTTGGAACCCCAACGTCCACATGACCTGCCACCAGCGCGGCCGCCCCGCATGGGATGAGACGCTGGCCGCCTTTGTTCCCGGCGCGGACCTGCCGGTAGGCATGTCCGTTGCCGGCGCGGCAAACGGCGATATGTCTACCTACGGTGCGTTGCGCTCTGGCGCCGAGGCCGCAATCGCCGCTTTGGACCTGACCAACGCCAAACCCGATCTGCCCGAAGCCGAGGACGCACCCATCGCGCAGACCCCATTCTGGTACGTTCAGGGCTGCAAACGCGCATGGCTGGACCAGCAGAACGATGTGACGGTCAAGGATGTCCGTCTCAGCTATCAGGAGGGCTTCCGTTCGGTCGAGCATCTGAAACGCTATACCACGCTGGGCATGGCCACGGACCAAGGCAAGACCTCGAATATCGGCGGGCTGGCGATTATGGCCGAGCTGGCCGGTAAGTCGATCCCCGAGACCGGTACCACCATCTTCCGCCCGCCCTATACCCCCGTCCCGATTGCTACTTTCGCAGGCCGGATGAAGGGCAAAGAGTTCCACCCTACCCGCTTGACGCCCTCACATCACTGGGCCGAAGAACGCGGCGCGGTGTTTGTCGAGGTTGGCAACTGGCTGCGCGCGCAGTGGTTCCCCCTGCCCGGCGAGACCCATTGGCGCGAGAGCGTGGACCGTGAAGTGCGTCAGACGCGTGCCTCGGTCGGGGTGTGCGACTGCACGACATTGGGCAAAATCGACGTGCAGGGTACCGATGCGGCAGCGTTCCTGAACCGGGTCTATGCCAATGGTTTCGCCAAGCTTGCGGTCGGCAAAACCCGCTATGGCCTGATGCTGCGCGAAGATGGCATGGCGATGGATGATGGCACAGCGGCAAGGCTGGCCGAGGATCATTTCGTCGTCACTACCACGACCGCAAATGCCGTAGTCGTCTATCGCCACATGGAATTCGTGCGCCAGTGCCTGTGCCCGGACATGGATGTGCAGCTGATATCCACCACAGAAGGATGGGCGCAATATGCAGTTGCCGGGCCCAATTCCCGTAAGCTGCTGCGAAAAATCATCGACCCGGAATTCGACATCTCGAATGAGGCCTTTCCCTTTATGGCCTGTGGAACCATCACCGTGTGCGGCGGCCTTCGGGCGCGGCTGTTCCGGATTTCCTTTTCAGGCGAGCTGGCATTCGAAATCGCGGTTCCCTCTCGCTATGGCGACGCATTGATGCGCAGGCTGATGGCCGAGGGCGAAGAGTTCGACGTTGTCCCATATGGCACCGAAGCACTGGGCGTCATGCGGGTCGAAAAAGGCCATGCTGCAGGCAGCGAGTTGAACGGCACCACAACCGCCCTGAACCTGGGAATGGGCCGCATGGTGTCCAAAAAGAAGGACAGCATCGGATCAACCCTGTCGGAACGCGAGGCACTGAACCAACCGGATGCACTGATGCTGGTGGGGATCAAACCGTTGGAGCCTGAAAACAAGGTAACCGCCGGTGGCCACCTGATGAAGAACGATGGCCCGGTCGATGCGGCCCATGATCAGGGCTATGTCACCTCAGCCGTCTACTCACCCATTCTGAACAGTAGCATTGGGCTGGGACTGTTGAAAAACGGCGGCGACAGGCTGGGCGAAAAAATGCGCCTTGTCTCTCCGCTGACGGACCTGACGGTCGAGGTGGAAATTGTCTCGGCCCATTTCGTTGACCCGGAAGGAGAACGTCTGCGTGGATAATCTGGTTGCGATAACCGCCCTCGGCGCGCCTGACCCTCGGGTAGACACGGTTGGGCCTGTCACCTGTTCCGAGATACCGGGCGTGGCGTTGGCATCAGTCGCGGCGCGGCTCGGTCAGGAAACAGCGGCCAAAGCCGCATTGAAGAAACTAATTGGCGCTGAGGCACCAAAGGTCCAGAGGTTTGAAGGAACCGCAATCACCGCCTTTTGGGCGGGGCCAGAGCAATGGATGGTTGAAGCACCGCATGACACGCACGAGGACCTTGCTACGCAAGTAAAATCTGCCATTGGGTCTGCGGCCTCTGTCACTGAACAGACCGATGCCTGGGTGCGTTTCGACCTGGCTGGTGCGAACATTCAAGCAGTGCTGGAGCTTTTGTGCCAGTTGGATCTGCGCATATTGACTATGGGAACGGCGGCGCGCAGCTCGATCCACCATATTGGCTGTTTCGTGCTGTGTCGTGATTCGGATCACTACAGCCTGTACGGTCCGCGCTCGTCCGCCAAATCTCTGCACCATGCGATCCTGACGGCGATGCGATCGGCGCTTTAGTCAGCGCCTAGACCGAGGGCAAAGGGGCGTTATCCTCAACCCGGAAACGGTTGATGCGGCGCCTGTCCTCGCTGGGGCTCAGGCCAAAAGCCGACCGGTAATGTGTCACCAAGGGCGCAACAGATCCATAGCCGACAGCGGCCGCGATCTGGGAAATGGGGTCTTTGGTATAAACCACCATCTGCCGCGCCGCTTTCATCCGCATGGCACGGTAATAATGGCTGGGGCTGTGTCCGGTTGCCTGTTTGAATGCCCGCTCGATCTGACGAGGTGTGACGCCCATTTGTTTCGCAACTTCAGCAATCGAGATCGCTTGACCTAAATTGGCGGCAAACATTTCAACGCTGCGTGAAACAAGCGGTGGAAGGCGGTCTCCCGTTTTCGGCGCTGTCGCATTGGGCACCTGCTGACGCACTGCCGCACCGCGCATCATCGGATGTTGAAACCAGCACGCAACCTCATGCGCAATGTCACCGCCCAAGCGATCGTGAACCAAATGCAGTGCCAGGTCGAACCCTGCCGCTGCACCGGCGGCGGTATAGCGCGTCACGGTGCGCACGATCACTTCGCTCCGGGCGTCCATATCGGGAAACTCGGCCTCAAATGCCGCCTCATAGCACCAGTGGACCGAGACCGGCTGACCTGCCATTGCACCGGATCGCACAAGAGGGAATACGCCACCGCTGATCCCGCCCAGAACTGTTCCGTGCCTCCCAAGACCACGCAGCAAGGCATTGCCGCTAACAGCGTTGTCAAAGACCGAAGACGGGCTGCTGAGCAGGAATAGAATGTCGATATTCCTGCAGTCCGCCAACGCGCGATCTGCTTCGAACCCAACCCCTGCGCTTGACTGAACCTTTTGACCACGTTCAGAAACCAGCGACCATCTAAACGCTTGATGACCTGCGATTTCATTGGCCGCCCGCAGGGGTTCGATCACCGATGTCAAACAAGCCATCGGAAAGCCATCAAACAGCAGAAAGCCGATATCGATTCTGTCCTGATCCGTCATAGATCCGTCCTAACAAGTTCCTGGCGGCAACCCTACACCAAGTTTATGCCCAACGGATCAGTCCAATAATGGCAGAGGTCGCATAGAACGCCTGCAACAGCAAAAACGTCCAGCGCCGATCAATCAATGCCCATGCGGCAAACAGCGCCGATGACACCAACAGTAGGGAGAATCCAAGAATCTCAGCGCCAATATTCGAAGCAATCAGCAAGGCATAAGCCATAGCCAGAACCGATCCGGTGATCTCAAACAGTGTTGTCAGGCGGCGGTTAGCTGTTCTGTCTTCCGTCATCAGTTACACTTTCCTTTGCCGAAAGAAGAAGACAGCGTCAGCGGACCAGATTTGCATGCCGACTGATGTTCGAAGTCTGTGATATCCTCCGGGTACAGATTGTTCATTTCGAAGCTCCGCGAACATTGTGTTCGCGATACCTAATCTGACATTTGCCTTTGCCGCAAATGAATGATTATCATTCAATGATCAAAATCTGTCATGGGCATTCATGAACGAACGTTTGGAAATAGACGCTTTGCGCGCGCTGCTAGCAATCGCGACCTATGGTGGTGTGACCAGTGCGGCCCGACACCTTGCGCTTTCGCAATCGGCAGTCAGCCATAAGATCGGCCGTTTAGAGCGCGCACTGAATTGCAAACTGCTGACTCGCCGCAAAGGTGCCCCCCTGTTCACCGAAGACGGGCTGCGTCTTTGTGAATACGCCCGTCGAATTACCACTCTGCATGACGAAGCGGTGGCCTCACTTGGTAACAGGCCGCTCACCGGCCACTTGCGGCTTGGCATGACCGAGGATGCGACAACCAGCGGGATCGCCCAAATTCTTGGACGTTTCACGCGGCTGTACCCCGATGTTCGCGTACGAACCCGCACTGGTCAAAGCCTGAATGTTCAGGATTGGTTGAAGGCCGGTGAATTAGACTTGGCGGTGATTCAGATATTTCGCAACGACGTGCAGCCCGAAGATCTGATCCTGTTTCAGGATTCCCTTCATTGGGTCAAATCACCCGACTATCGTCTGAATCTGTCAGAACCGGTTCCGTTTCTGTCCTTTGACACACAGTGTTTCTACCGGAGATGGGGAATGGAAGACAGTCAGCAGCAGGACCACCGCTTTGACAATATCCTGGAATGTCCAAGTGCAGCAGGAATCCAGTCGGCTGTTCGATCAGGGCTGGGCATAGCGCTATTGAACGGGATGCACATTACACCAGACATGGAAGTCATCAACGATGTCTTTCCAAACCCTCCAGAGCTTGCCTATGTCGCACGGGTTCAGATGAACAACCGCAACGCCGTGACAAAAGCCCTGATTGCGGAGATAGCAAAAGAAGTCGAACGCGCCTTTCCCCTGCGCGTAGCAGTTTAGTGGTCAGGTCTTCATTAAACCAAAGCCACTCGACATCCTCTGTCGCCGGCGGTCGATTGACTTGCGAAACGCTGTTTCGCTGACCAGTGACAGCGGAAAAAGAACCCTCTCGCCAACGCCGTCAATCACGGTCAGCTTGCCGCCTCTTTCCTGCGCACGAACGATGTTTTCGAACCCCATGTCACCCACAATGATCCGGCCGCTTTCGAGATCGTCAAACAGTTCCATCAATTCAGCATGAAGACGTTCACGTCCGGCGTGATCTTTGGCCAGCGCGACGCGTTCCGAATGCAGGGTTGGCGCAAGATCTCCGTCCGGGCCGGTCAGTTTTTCCACCACTATCGCCGGGCCCGCTGATGTTGGCGCATATCCCATGAATTGCGCCAACCTTTCGATCTCAGGGCATCCACGGTTGAGCGCCGCCAGATATTCGTTTGCTTCGCGGTTCCATTGGCGCAGATTGCCATAGCGCCATTCGGCATAACGCGGCAGAAAATGGCTACGCACAGGTTCGTCCACCCGCACTTTCAGCAGCGCCCCTTCGACCTCGGGGTGCTGATAAATCAGGTAGTTGCGACTTTTTCGCAGGGGATTGTGGTCGCTCAGGTCAATCATGTCCGGGTGTTCCAACAGGGGTTGGGGTCTGTGTCCTTGAATGCCGGACAGCCCAAGTGGGCGCATTCATAGAATTTTCTCAAACCTGTTACAACTCACCTTTTGATCAGGGCCCCAGATTGGGACGCGGCAAAAGGATAAAGGCCTGGTCACCAGATGATGCGACAACAGGCGTCGAGACCCAGTCGCCTGGATCGAACGGAGGTGTAATCCCATCGCATCTATCGGGCTGCTTCCAGCACATGATGATCTCGGCCCCGGTCAGATAGTTTAACCGCAACCGCAGCCCCCGTTCGAATTGAACTCTGGCGTCTGCCGCGCCATTCACGCCAAGAAAATGCCCATAGATATATACGGTTTCGACCTGTTCAGGCAGGCTTTGCGCCAATGCGCGCGTTGCTTTTTGCCAAGGCGGGATGAACATAAACGATGTTTTGCCAATGAGCATCAAATTGATCATCAACACGCACATCAACAAGATACGCGAAACACTTAACCATCTTTTTGAAGACTGCAGAAACTGAACCCCACACGTGGTGAGCACGACTCCAAACAAGATCCAAAGCCAGTTCAATGCCCGAACAGGGACCTGCACCCCCGACATAATCGCCTTGAGGATAAGCGGTGCCAGACCAGCAAGTGCAGCCATCAGGATCGCGACGGCAAACATCCGTCTTCGGGTAAACAGGAACCCCCAGGCACCTGCAAATAGGGCCAAGAGCATCAAGCCATAACCGATTGTCCCTCCGCCCATTGTATAGATGATGGATCGAAGGAATACTTTGACCTTGGTAAGGTTCAGCAGCAGGTCATCGACCGAATTTACTTCGTTCGGCCCACGCCATTCAGCAACCGGTATACCAAATATCCCATGATAAAAGTAGTTCAGGGTGTAAACACTCAGCAACGCCAGAACCAGGCTGACAAAGAAAATGATCAGCGTAACAGCGACGCTGGTATAGGTTTTTGGCGCCTTGTTTGACAGCAGGATCAGTGTCAGCAACAGGAACGGATAGGTCGTGTAGGCCATGAAGGATAAGGGCACTGCCACAACCAAAAGGGCCAGCGACACACGATGCGGCAGAAACAGAACTGCCAGGCTGTACAAGGTGATAACCCAGATCCCCGGCAGCAACGTGTTGAACCAGTATGAAATCAGGAATGCTGGAACCGAAAACGCAATGAATAGCGCAAGATAACCTTTGTACCAGATCGGGTCCGAACGCTCCATGATCGCGGCTGCTGCCGCAGCCGAGAACAAGCCCCAGGCTATGTTATAGAGATACATGCTTATTTGTGAGGGCCATAGAAATGGCCGGAACTGCCACCAGTAGTTCAACCAACGACCTTCATCCAAGGCCTTGTGGTAGGCAATCTCGGTCCAGCCCAGCAGCGCCGGGAAATCATCATGACGTACGAAAGGGTCGAAAAGCTGTGGCCAATTGATCAAGAACAACGCAGCGATGCAAAGCAGGGACAGAAAAAGAAACTCCTGCCGAGATGTTTTTTCCGTCATGATTTGTCGCCATATGACCTTGCAATAACAGAGGCCCGGACCTGAGCGATAGCGGTGACAGCCGACCGGGGCAAGGCACGCACAACCAGCTTGCGTAGGGTCCAGCCTAAACTGCCGACCTCTTTCAACGCGCCGGGCGCGACTTTGGTATCCAGCACGTCCTGAGACAGCCGGACTGCCCCTGATTGGTTCGCATAGAGGACAGAATTATACCGATACCAGGGTTCGATCGATTGATCCCCGAACATTTCAGGCCGCAAACAATCATAGGCAGTGTATCCCCGTTCAGCGAACAAACCCTGCCAAAAGGACAGGCGCTGTTCATTTATATGAAACTCGCCGCCCTGCCCCGGAACGGCGGCTGAGAACAGGACCAGATCGCTATGTGTGGTCAGGCTCTGAACCAGGCTGGCCGACGCGTCGTGCGGCAAGTGTTCACCGACCTCAAGCGACTGAGCCAAATCAAACTGGCGTCCAAGCTCGACCGGTTTGGACAGATCTGCACTGATAAACGCCTCAGCCGGTATCGCAAGCTTGTCACGATCCACATAGTCGCCATCGACACCGGCAATATCCTTGCAACCCGCGGCCTGCCACTCCGACAGCCACACACCCCGCCCGCAGCCAAAGTCCACGACACTGTCCGCAGAGATTTTTCCTAGAAGGCAAGCAATTAGCCTGTTTGCGGACCGCCTGGCGCCCTGGTCAATATAGTCAAAGAACTCGTTTGAATAGATATGCGACATTGCCAATCTCTAGGTTGAATTCTGCGGTTTATAGACCCATAGCCGTAGGAACGCGAAGTTGATCACAGGCAGAACAACTACAACGACAGCGGCCGAGGCAGCTTCGCTCAGGCCAAAACGAGGACCGGCCAGTCCGGTAATCGCAGCTGAAACCAGCAGCCCAATTCCGACCATGCAAAGAAACCGCCCAAACTGTGCAGGAACCACCAGCGCCTGCCCGAAGGTCCAGACTGTTTGCCCAATATATTGGATCAGGATTGCGGACCCAAAAGCCAATGCATTGGCGATCCAAGGCGAATGAAACACGCGCAACAGGCCCAGATAGGCCAGCATGTAGTAACCAGCCACGCCTAAGCCCACGATGGCAAACCGGATTATGCGGCGCCGTTCGCTCATTTCTGCGCGGTCTTCTCTTCTACTATGGTGTCCGAAATCTCTGAGGTCTCTTGATCTACAAAATAGAGTGGTCGGTTTTTGGCCTCGATATACAGACGTCCGAGATATTCCCCCATGATTCCAAGCGTCAATAGCTGGATACCCGAGAAGAAACTGATCACCAGAACCGTCGACGCCCAACCCGCAACCGCGTTGTAAAGGATCAAGGACCAAAAGACGTAGACCGCCATCAGCGCGGCGATAATCAGTGTCAGAAAGGCCATTCGTGTGGCGATCTGCAGCGGTTTGATCGAAAAACTCGCCAGTGCATCAAGCGCAAAGCGGATCATCTTGGACATCGGGTATTTGGTCTCGCCCGCGATCCGTGGGTCGCGGATGTATTCGATCCCGATTTGACGAAAACCAACCCAAGCGAACATGCCCCGAACGAACCGCGCGCGTTCCGGCATACTCAGAACCGCATCCAGCGCCCGACGGCTAACAAGCCGGAAATCGCCCGTGTCATTTGGAATGGGTACGTCCGAAAGCCGGTTCAATATGCGGTAGAAACCATGAGCTGTTACTTTCTTAATCCAACTTTCGCCTTTTCGCTCACTCCGACGCCCATAAACCACATCATAACCCTGATCCATCATCGCCATCATGTCCGACAAAAGCTCCGGCGGGTCTTGCAGATCGGCATCCAACATGAAAATCCGCTGCCCTTGGGCTGCATTCAGCCCCGCTGTCAGAGCAATCTGGTGACCGCGGTTACCCGATAGCTTCAAACCGCGAATACGCGGATGAAACTCGCTTTGGGCACAGATTGCGCGCCATGTTTCGTCATTAGACCCATCATCCACCAGAATAATCTCGGATTCGGCGTTCCACTGTTCAGTCGCAGCGATCAGGCGCTCCACCAGTAAGGGGATCGACTCCTCTTCGTTCATGCATGGAATGACGACAGACAGTAACATCTAACCTCCGGGCGCAATTTTGCGGCGCACCTATCGCAAAACGAACCAGCCAAGGAATAACGTTCACTTGGCGTTGTAGATGTATTGATATCTCAACAGACGCATCAGCGAACAAGCCGAGCGCCGAGTTTTCACCTGTAGTTACCCAACCGACACAGGAATAGGCCCTACCCAACAGTTTGACTGCCTCGCATCCTGAAATTCCCTTGCCTGCAAGAAACAGTAATTCTGGGCCATCTAAATTGGATGAATTCGCTCAACATGGGTTATGTGAATCGCTTACCGAGCCTTTTTTGCTGGGGGGCTCCAAAACAATGTCTGAGATGTGAAACACCTAAGCGTCCAAGACAAGAGCTGGTGTTGTGGCGGAGAGACAGGGATTCGAACCCTGGAGACGGTCTCCCGCCTACACACTTTCCAGGCGTGCGCCTTCGACCACTCGGCCACCTCTCCGTGCGGGCGTTATTTGGACTATCGACTGGGGATTTGCAAGGCCCGATTAGTGTAAAATTCTCTGGCTCGTTTCAGGCCCGAACTTGCCTCAGGGTTCGTCACCATCACCGTCGGAAAGATCAGCCTCGGTCAATTCGGCGGGCGAAGAGGCCGGGGGCGCTTTTGCCTCTGAAACAGGCTCAGATGGGGGCATTTGCGCGTTATCTGACGATTGAAGAGCCTCGGGGTTTCGCAGCCAGACATCACGCTGAGCAAACGGTATCTCGATCCCCTCTTCCACAAAGCGGCGATTGATCTCATGGTTCATGTCGGACTTCACCGAAAGAACCCAATTCACATCCCGCAAAATGGCGCGGATTTCAAAGTCCAGAGAATCCGCACCGAACCCCTGAAACACAACGTTGGGTGCCGGATTCGCCAATACCATCGGATGTGCGTTGGCGATTTCGCCCAGGATTGTCTCGACTACGCGGGTATCGGTACCATAGGCCACCCCGACCGGGACAATGACGCGTCCGATCGTATTTCCACGGGTATAGTTGGTGACAACACCGCTGATCAGGTCCGAGTTTGGGACAATGACATCTGTTCGATCGAAGGTCTCAATCCGGGTCGAGCGTACCGAGATGTCGCGCACATAACCCATCATCCCGTTTACGTCGATCCAGTCGCCTTTTGAGATCGGGCGTTCGACCAAAAGAATAATGCCGGACACAAAGTTCGAGACAATAGTTTGCAGACCAAATCCGATCCCGACAGAGAGCGCCCCGGCCACGATGGCCAGAGACGACAGATCGAAACCCGCAACCATGATGGCGACCAAGGCTGCCAGGAAGATACCGACATACCCCGTCCCTGAAACAATCGCGTTTTGACCACCGGGATCAATGCTCGTCTTTGGTAGCAAAGAGGTCCGCAACCCACCCTGCAGGGCGCGTGTCAGTCCGTATCCGATCAGGAAAACCACCAGAAAAGTAAAGAAATTACTGGGCGAGACTGTCACGCCCCCAATGTCGAACCCCAAAAGGAGCCGCGACCATGCCTCTAACAAATCGGTCTCGCGTGCGCCCCAGATCAGCGCCAGAACCGGCAGGGCCAAAATGGCCATGGCAAAGCCAATCAGAACCGAAAACAATGTGTCTCGGGCTGCCTCACCCTTGCGGGTTATCAATCCATAAACCGAAGTCAGGAATCGTTGAAGGATGATCAGTGCGGCAATCAGGATCAACGATTTTACCGCTGGAAAAACAATGGCCTCAGCAGCGTTGTTATAACCGATGGCGGCCAGAACTGGGCTGACAACTCCCAACAGGAACAATGCCCGGCGCAAGAATTCGACCAGCTGGATAACCCCGGTTCCACGGGCATTGCCATCAGGTTCTGCCTGCACCTCGGCAAGCCGTATCTGCCGCGCACGCAACAGAACCAGAGCAGTTGCAAGAATAACTGGGAAGCCCACAACTGCGCGCGTCGCATCCGAAGTATTCTCGATCTGTTCGAAAAGGTTCCCAAGATCGTGCAAAATGAGAAAAACGGCAAGCAGATCCAGGTAGATTCGAAGCTCGGTGATCCGCTTTGGCGAGAGCTTTCTGAAACCCTGCGCCTGCTGCATTACATAGACCTGACGACCAATCCAGTCGTAGTACAGAACAATGGCCGCCCAGAACGGTACGTTTTGTATCAGAAGGGTTCCCCGCAATCCCAATATCCCCGTCAAGATGACGGCTTTTACCAGCAACAAAACACCCAGCCATGGCAGAATTATCCGAAACAGCGATGTCAGGAATGTCCATACGCCAGTTCCCTGCCCCCCTATGGTACGCAGATAGTTCCCGGCAGCCTCGGACCAACGTTTTCCATAGCCCAGCAAAACAATGGCCACGAAGACCAGCAATAGAATTCCAAGCCCCTGTTTGCGAAGCTGCTCATGCACCACGTCTGTTTGGTAGTTCTGCACAGCCTCGTTGAAAAGGCTTCGGCCCGCTTCAGTCAGGTCAACCCAGGCTGGTCGCCAATAGCTGGGGTTCAGTGGCGATGGGCCGCGCTCCAACAGTTCTTTTTTCTGCCTATTTCGCAGGATCTGATCAATTTCTGCGATCAGTCCGTTGGCGCGACTGAAGGCCTCGTCGGAAATGATATGCGGCACCCGCAGCGCGTTCAGTTGGTTTTCAAGATGTGAACGCAGCGTAGCAATGTCTTCCGGTTCGGTTGCATCACCTTCCGGTCCGGGACCCAAAGCCTTGATCTGGCTTTCCAGGGTCTGGATACGTTCGGTATTTGCACCACGCGCGCTGTTGAAAACATCTCGATAGGTATGAATTTCCGATCGCAGATTTTCCAGCGAAGCGTTCGAGGCCCGATTGGCCTCGATCACATCTTCGGCCCGATCCGCCGTTTTTACCCAACCCTGATAGTAGTCACTTTGCCGATCCGAAAGCTGGGCCGTTGCAGGACCAGACAGAACTGCAAACAAAAGTGAAACAAGGGCCAGAAACAGGCGGACCAGCCGCAACATCATACGTCCTCGAAAACGCCCGGAATGCTACGCGGCGCCTCGGTCATCCAATCAGGAACAGGCAATTCTTTTTCGCGCAGGAATTCCGGGTTGAACAGCTTGGATTGATAGCGCGTGCCATAATCACACAGGATGGTAACGATGGTATGGCCCGGACCCAGATCCTCGGCCAGGCGCACGGCGCCAGCCATGTTGATGGCGGTCGATCCGCCCATGACCAGACCTTCGTCGCGCAGAAGGTCAAAGATATAGGGCAACGCTTCGTTATCCGTCATCTGATAGGCGAAATCCGGTTTGAACCCCTCAAGGTTCTTGGTGATCCGCACCTGCCCGATACCTTCCGCGATCGAGCTTCCCTCCATCGCGATCTCACCGGTTTTGTAATAGGAATACAACCCGGCCCCCATCGGATCGACCAATGCGATCTTGACGCCTTTGGGCTGCAGGGCCTCGGCCACACCGGCCAACGTGCCACCTGAACCAACCGCACTGACAAAGCCGTCGACCTTACCGCCGGTTTGCTCCCAGATCTCGGGGCCGGTGGTCTCGACATGGCTCTGACGGTTGGCGACGTTGTCGAACTGATTGGCCCAGATTGCGCCATTGGGTTCCGTCTGCGCCAGTTCTTCAGCTAGACGGCGAGAGTAATGTACAAAGTTGTTCGGGTTGCGATACGGCGCTGCCGGGACCTGAACCAACTGAGCGCCCGCAAGACGCAGCATATCCTTCTTTTCTTCGGACTGGGTCTCCGGGATCACGATCACGGTCTTGAAGCCCATCGACGCCCCGACAAGCGCCAGACCGATACCGGTGTTTCCGGCGGTGCCTTCAACGATGGTGCCCCCAGGTTTCAGGTCGCCCCGTGCTATGGCATCGCGAATGATATAAAGGGCGGCACGGTCCTTGACCGATTGACCAGGATTCATGAACTCGGCCTTGCCAAGAATTTCACACCCGGTTTCCTCACTGATACGGCGCAGCCGGATCAACGGAGTTTTCCCTACTGCGTCGGCAAGGTCTTTCGCAATGCGCATGGCGCCCTCATTTCTTTACGTATCAACGAAGATTTACAGATGCTACGCAACAACCACAAGCCGCGATCACGCCCCACGCAGCCTGTCTCTGTTCCGAGCCAGCCAATGCGCCAGTGACAATAGCGGCAAATCCTTGAACCCATGCCCGTCGACTTGATCCATGAACTGAGCATAGGGAATGATTTTGGTGCGGATATCCTCACCTTCCGAGGCCAACCCGCCATCGTCTATCGTTTTCTCAAGATCGGCCAACCCTACGTAAAGATAGACGTATTCGGTGGACGATCCGCTGGACGAATAGGCCTCTCCGGCAAATTCAAGCGACTTGAGGTTGATCTGGGCTTCTTCCATCGCCTCACGCCGCGCAGCCTGTTGCGGCGTTTCACCGGGGTCAATCATGCCTGCAACGGGTTCCCACATCCACGGCTCGGGGTCTTCGATCAGGAAAACCGGCGTCCTAAATTGTTCAACCAAAAGCACCGCATCACGCCCCGGATCATATGGCAGAACCACCACAGCACTGCCCTGCATCAATCCATTGCGGTTCAGAACCGACCCCATCGTGCCGTCATTCCTTCGGTGTTGAAGCTGAACCTCCTGCATGCCGAAATAGTCAATATAGGCATGGGTATGCTCGTGTACGATCACATCCTTCTTCGGATCACGCGCGTCACCGGTTCCGCGTTTGCGTGCACCCAGCTTGGCCCAGGCGCGGGTTCGGATCGACGGAAAACTGCGCGCGATCTTGACGGCATCGGCCTTGCCGTAATAGCCCATGACCTCTTGCGCGGCGGTTAGGGTCAGATCCCCCCACGCGTCTGCCCAGTCCTGCAAGGACCATAGCTCATCGGGCGACCACAGGTCAGGCTCGGGAAAGAACACGCTGACTTCGACAACAGAGCCATCGGGCAATTCAACGGGCTGCCGCTGCAGATCATAATCAAACCCCCCTTCATAGAAAATCAGTCGCCTGAAATCCTCGGGTTCGAGGCCCTGAACCAGAAGGCCATCCGCAACGGCCCCACGTTCTGGCTTGATCATCGGAAATGCCTCGTCGCGCACGCCGTAAACCGCGTGATCCTTCAGCTTGGCCTCTGACAAAGTCTGGCATGACAGCGGACGGCCAAGCACCAGTTGCAGCAGTGGCAGATGCCGAAGCGTGCCATAGAAAAACAGATCGTTCACAAGGGTATCTCGCGTTGGTGTTTGGGTACTAGCGCCAGCGGCGGCTTGCTTCTTCCGTCGCCAAACCGGCGATAAGAGCGCCAATAGCCAAAGTCCACAGAATTTCCGGAGCTAACAACTGTTCGCCATAGCCAACGCCAATCTTGAATATCGCCATAAGGGCCTCGAACGGGCCGTCATAGCGGTGGCGCATGGCCAAGCGGAACATCTCATAGGTGCCCTGAACGAAAAGACCCCAAAACACCAGCGAGGCAATGCCTGTCAGTCCGTTATTGACGGCAGCGGTCCACCCCTTGCCGGTCCGTTTACCCATGATTTTCCAACCACACGCGACCCCAAGGGCCATGTTGACGACAGTGAAGTAGCCATAGCTTTTGCCTTCTTCACCATTTGCTATGATCATGCTGGAAACCAGAAATGCCACCACCGCCAGACAAAGGGCTGCGACAAGACGTGAGGCGCTGGGCATTCTAAAGGTCCGTTTACTAAGTAGGTTTCGCTATGGTGATCTGTGTCACATCACAGTTGCCGGTGTCAAAGGCCGCGCCGCAAGCGGTCAAATAATAATTCCACATGCGGCGAAAACGCTCATCAAACCCCATTCCCGAAATCTCGTCCCATTTGTCATTGAACGTCTCGTACCAGCGGCGCAGTGTCAGATCATAGCTTTTGCCGAATTCTTTTGACTTCACCACGGTCAGACCCGCATTCTCCACCTGCTCCTGCAGAATTGTCGGAGCCGGAAGCATCCCCCCCGGAAAGATATATTTCTGAATGAAATCAACACCATTCTTATACACATCCCAGCGATGATCGCCGACGGTAATGATCTGCAAGGTTGCCTGTGCGCCAGGTTTTAAGCGATCACGGATAGTGTCGAAATAGACCGGCCAATATTTCTGACCAACTGCCTCGAACATCTCAATAGAGGCGATCCCGTCATATTGGCCCCGTTCGTCACGATAATCCTGCAGCTTCAGATCAACTAAATCTGTAAGTCCTTCTTTTTCAATGCGTTGACGGGCAAAGCTCAACTGTTCCTTGCTGATCGTCAAGCCTGTGACCCGCAGGCCACGCTCTTTTGCTGCATATTCGGCGAAACCACCCCATCCGCAGCCAATTTCCAGAATATGGTCACCGGGTTTGGCACCCATTTCATCAACCAGACTGGCGTATTTAGCGGTTTGTGCCTTTTCCAAGCTTTCCTGTCCGGTTTCGAACAAGGCACTGGAATAGGTCATGGTATCATCTAGCCATAACCCATAGAATTCATTACCTAAATCGTAATGATAAGAGATATTCTTTTTAGCCTGTCGACGGTTGTTTCGATGCAACCAAAAGCGCAGGCGTTCATAGGCCTGTACCAGAAATTTCCCGGTGAAATCGTCGTACACGGTCTCGGTACCCAGATGCACTAGATCCATGAAGGCACGCAGATCTGGTGTGCTCCAATCGCCTTCCAGATATCCGTCTGAAAACCCCAGCTCACCCTCCCGGATAAGTCGTGCAAATACGTCCGGATTGTGAATATCGACCCGTGCGACAGGCCCAGGGCGTTTGCCTTCGGTTCGAAATACACGACCGTCTGGCAAGGCAATATCAAGCTGCCCCTGCTCCATCTGGTTCAGCATATTCAGAACATGTGCAAAATATCTTGGCAGGTCTGTCTGCCCTTCGATTGTAGTTAGAACCATCCGCTCTCCCCTGTGCGGTTGTTGTAGAAGGCTAAAACGAGTTTGTGTTTCTGGCAAGTTTTCAGTTCTTTACCGGCTTTTTCGGCCCTCGTAGGCCGACAAGGCGCGCGCGCGCCCTTCGGCCAAACCCACAACAGGGTTTGGGTATGGCGCAGACGGATCAAGACCCCACTTGCAGGGAATGGCTTCAAAATAATCAAGTGCGCTTGAGGGCGGGTTTGACTGTCCTTCGGCCACCCATTTCCGCACATAGTCGCAATAGGGATCATATTTTTTTTGCTGCGCCTCGGGGTTAAAAATACGGAAAAACGGGGACGCATCTGGGCCGGACCCAGCAACCCATTGCCAACCCATCGCATTTGAGGCCGGATCCCAATCGGTCAGGCAATCGGAAAACCAGCCCATACCGATTTTCCAGTGCGCCATCAGATGTTTGGTCAAATAACTGGCGACAATCATCCGTGCGCGATTGTGCATGCGACCCGTGACGTACATTTGTCGCAACCCAGCATCGACCACGGGAATGCCTGTCCTTGCCTGCTTCCAAGCAATGATCTCGGGGCTAGAGGCGTTTTGGCCCCAAGGGAACTGATCCCATTCCGGTTTCCAGTTGTTGCTTAACAAATGAGGCGTATGGAACATCAAATGATAGGCAAATTCACGCCAAACCAACTGCCGCAAATAGGCTTCGGTACCGGACATGCCGAACATCTCTGCGCCCTGAAGGGCGTGCCAGACGCTACGCGGTCCAATCTCACCCAGCGATAGATATTCGGAAATGCCCGACGTTCCTTCCTCGGCCAGCTGATCCCGGGCTTCGGGATACCCCGAAAGCCGTTCCAAGAACCGATGGAGCGTTTTGAACGCTGCGTCTTCCCCTGGCTGTACATAGCGGGCGCAAACTGATGCCCCGCGGTGCATTCCCGCGGCCATTTCCCACGACTCCAGAGTATCTGTATGCGGCCATTCCTTCGGCGCGGTCAGCGCGGCGGGTCGCGCATGTGGGAATGGAACCTCGCGTTTCTGTACCGATCGCCACATTGGTGTAAACACGCGAAAAGGCGTTCCGGTCTTGGTCTGGACGGTCCAGGGCTCAAAAAGCAGGTGCCCGGAAAACGATTTGGGCTGTACGCCCAATTTGGTCAGAGCCGTCTTGATCCTTGTATCTCGGGCAATCGTGTCCGGATCGTAAGCCCGAGACCAATAGACCTCGGTGGATCCGGTTTCCTTGATCAGGTTTTGCAGAACCTCCAATGCATCCCCGCGCCGCAAGATCAGACGGCTTCCCAACTGCGCCAACGCACGGTCAAACACCTCAAGGCCATTGCCGAGGCGCCATTTAGGAGCCGCACCCAAGGCCTGCCCGAGATCGTCGAAAATATAGACCGGAATAACTGGCCTCCCCGTTGCCGAAGCAGCGCTGAGTGCAGGATGGTCCGACAGTCGCAAATCCTGTCGGAACCACATAATTATCGGCGGGCTCTTGGGTCCCATGACTGCTCCGTATTGTTTACCTTTCTACGCAGCAGTGTCAGAACTGGATCACAAAACTGCGTCCAACGCATTCAAAAGCTGATCAATTTCCCGTTTCGATGTGTAATGCGTAAAGCTGACTCGCAAAACACCTTCACCCAGATCCACACCCATGGCCTGCAAAGGACGCACGGCATAGAAATCGCCGCCACCGGCCATAACCCCATGCGAGGCAAGATTGGCAGCAACAGATTCAGCATTTCGGTTCAGCGCCAGCGCGACCGTTGGCGCACGCCGCGAGGCATCAGAGGTTCCGATCAGACGGACTGCATTGCGATCTTTAACCGCATCCAGAACCGGTTGTAGCAGGGCGATCTCGTGCCCGCGCATCAGGTCGTGGACAAACGCCCCCCGCGCTGCAGCACCAGTTCCGGGTCCGTCATGATGTTCGCATAATAGATCGACGTAATCCGCCATTCCCGCGCTGGCGGCGATCTGTGCGTGATCCGGCCCTGCAGGGGTAAAGCGTTGATAAAGAACATCGCCGTTGAAATAGTGCCCCTGATTGGGCAACAGCTCACCCAATGCCCGGCGGATCACCATGCACCCCTGATGAGGACCATAGGTTTTATACGCCGAAAACAGATAGATATCCGGTCCCAGATCACCGACATTCGGAAATCCATGCGGCGCGTAAGAGACACCGTCGACGCAGACAAACGCGCCTGCCGCATGTGCAATCGCAGTTATCTCGGTAACCGGATTGATTTCCCCGACCACGTTCGAACAATGCGGAAAACAGACCAGACGCACCTTTTCATCCAGAATGTCCTCAAGATCCTGCGGGTTCAGAGACCCGGATTCGGGGTCTATCTGCCATTCGCGAACCTCTATGCCCTCATCAGCAAGACGGCGCCAAGGCCCCGAATTGGCCTCATGATCTTGATTTGTCACGACAATCGCATCACCCGGCTGCATCCACTGTCGGAATGCCTGCGCCAGAACATAGGTGTTCTGCGTGGTCGACGGGCCAAAGCTCAGTTCATCTGCATCCACACCCATGATCGCAGCCATTCGGGCGCGGGCCTCGTCCATTTCCTCTCCGGCCAGACGGCTGGCTTCATAGGGGGCATAGGGCTGTACCTTGCGCTGGGTGTAATAGCGCGTCAAACGATCAAGCACCGGCTTGCAAGTATATGATCCACCAGCATTTTCGAAAAATGCCTGCCCCTGCAGGCTGGGTTCGGAAAAAGCCGGGAACTGCGACCGAACAAAATTGATATCCAGAGTGCTCATGGCACGTGCCTCCTTGATCATGCTTGCCTATCCAAGAGGTGCCCGAGCATGATTTCGGAACCCTCAGAAATCATGGCAGGTCTTCCAGCCCAGCCGACACTTTCAGGTGCCCGCAGAACCTGCGCCTTTGCCGCGCAAGTACGCCGACAAATTGCCCACAGCTTTTGCCATCGTCAAGAACACTGTGCCCTGAACCAAAGAAAAAGCCGGGCAATTATGCCCGGCCTTGAAAATGAGTATCGTTCGGGTGTCAGCCCTGAACTTTTGTGTAGGTTCCCTCACCGGCCAGGATACCGCGGAAACCGCCCGGCTCATCCAATCCGAATACGATCAGAGGCAGGTTATTGTCGCGCGCTAGCGCAATGGCCGATGCATCCATGACTTTCAGCCGCTTTGCCAACACGTCATCGTAGCTGACCGAGTCATAACGCACCGCATCCGCATGTTCTTTGGGGTCTTTGTCATAGACACCGTCCACGCCGTTCTTACCCATAAAGATCGCCTCGCAAGCCATCTCATTGGCGCGCAGTGTCGCTGCGGTATCTGTGGTGAAATAGGGATTCCCTGTTCCAGCGGCAAAGATGCAGACCCGTTTCTTTTCCAGATGCCGCACAGCGCGGCGGCGGATGTAAGGCTCGCAAACCTCATCCATACGAATGGCCGAGATCACACGAGTAAACACGCCAACCTCCTCAAGCGCCGATTGCATGCCAAGCGCATTCATTACCGTAGCCAGCATACCCATGTAATCCGCCGTCGTCCGTTCCATCCCCTGAGCTGAACCGCTGAGGCCGCGGAAGATGTTGCCACCGCCGATGACCATGCAGATCTCGACCCCAAGGTCATGCACCGACTTTACCTCTTGCGCGATGCGCTGAACGGTGGGGGGATGCAGGCCAAAACCCTGATCTCCCATCAGCGCCTCGCCCGAAATCTTCAGCATCACTCGGCTGTATTTCGCCTTGGTCGTATCGACAGTGTCGGTTGTGGGGGAAATGGTCATATTGCGCTCCGGGCTGGCACGGGTTTAATTCCGGCGCAAAATGAAGCAAAAGCTCCGCGGGTTCAATGCGGATCATAAGGAATGAGGCAACCTGAATGGCCAATGCCAAGATGACGCAGATTTGGGACCGCCTTCCCCCTATTCCTGACGACAAACCCGTCTTGATCGCCGGGCCCACCGCATCGGGGAAATCAGCATTGGCGCTGAAGATCGCCGAAACGTTCGGCGGCGTGATCGTCAATGCAGATGCAAGCCAGGTTTATGATTGCTGGCGCGTGATCTCGGCGCGTCCCTCCGCCGAGGAAGAAGCCCGCGCGCCGCATCTGCTTTATGGTCATGTGCCTTATGATCAGGACTATTCGACTGGCCACTGGTTGCGCGAGGTCAAGCCATTGCTGTCCGGCGGTAAGCGCCCCATCATTGTGGGCGGTACAGGTTTGTATTTTTCTGCCCTGACCGAAGGTATGGCCGATATCCCGGCGACTCCGACCAAAGTTCGGGCTGCCGCGGATCAACTGGACCTAGCTACACTGATTGATGGGGTCGATGCTAAAACCCTGGCCGGGATTGACACCCGGAATCGCGCCCGCGTTCAACGTGCGTGGGAAGTTCAGCAAGCCACCGGGCGCAGCTTGCGGGACTGGCAAGCCGACACCCCTCCTCCGGTCCTGAACCCGCAAGACGCCGTGCCCATTGTGTTTGATGTCGACAAAGAATGGCTATTGGATCGGATCAGGCGCCGGTTTGACCTGATGCTGGAAAGTGGTGCTTTGGAAGAAGTTGAGGCGATGCGAAACCGGTATGACGCCTCGCTGCCGTCTTTCAAGGCCATCGGCGTTCCCGAGTTGGTAGCCTATCTTGAAGGCCGTATCACACTGGATGACGCGCGCGAGCGTGCCACAATCTCGACCCGTCAATTTGCCAAACGTCAGCGCACGTGGTTTCGCGCACGCATGAGAAACTGGATTCGCGCTGATTTATCAAAGTGATACTTAAGGTCGTTACAAACACATTTTCAAGACAACAGCCGCAGGTTCGAAGTGATCGAATCTGATTGGCGGTCACTTATTTGAATTACCCGGAGCACAGATTAAGCATCCGCGATGACGGAAACTTCGGCCTCAAAATGTCGCTTTTGTGCAGTTGATGACGATTTCCGACATTGACCTCATGGGAAATCTGGTGCCGAATGACGCCATGGGGATGCTGCATATCCAAAAAAAAACACACGAACCTGCTGCCTGACACCAACCGGTCTGAGCGGTTCAGAGCTACTTCATCAAAATCGATGTCACAGGGAGAGACATTAATGAAACACCAAACCATTACCGGAGCGCCGATCCATCGTGCCGCGGAAATGCACGCGCAAGAGTACCGCGACGGGCAACTAAGCCGCCGCGAGTTTTTGGCGCGCGTGACGGCATTGGGGGTTACCGTCCCCGCCGCCTATGGAATGATCGGCCTGGCGTCTCCGGCACAAGCACAAGAGCCACCGCGCGGTGGAACTATCCGCTATCAGATGGAAGTGCGCGCCCTGAAAGATCCACGTACTTATGACTGGACGCAAATTGCGACCTTCACGGCTGGATGGCTGGAATATCTGGTCGAATACAACAATGACGGTTCGTTCAAGCCGATGTTGCTGGAAAGCTGGGAATCCAACGATGACGCGACTGAGCACACGCTGAACGTTCGCAAAGGCGTCAAGTGGAACAACGGTGATGACTTCACCGCAGCGGATGTCGCCCGCAACATCGAAATGTGGTGTGACGCGGCAGTCGAGGGGAACTCGATGGCATCGCGCATGTCATCCCTGGTTGACGAGGCAACCCAGAAAGCGGGTGAAGGTGCAATCACTGTGGTCGATGATCACACGGTCAAGCTGACTTGCAACACGCCCGATATCACGATCATTCCTGGTATGGCCGACTACCCCGCAGCCATCGTGCACAGCAGCCACGATCCCAACAATATGCTGGCCAACCCGATTGGCACTGGCTTCATGATCCCTGAAAGCCACGAAGTGGGCGTAAAGGGTGTACTGGTCCGCAATGAAGAGCACGACTGGTGGGGATATGCTGCGGGCAAAGGTGGCTATATCGATCGGATCGAATTCATCGACTACGGCACCGACCCTGCGGCCTTCCTGGCTGCTTATGAGGCCGAAGAGATCGACATGAACTGGGAGTCGGTCGGCGAATTCGTAGACATCTTTGACAGCATCGGCCTGACACGGTCCGAGATTCCATCGGGCTTTACAATCGTCATCCGCCCGAACCAGCTGGCCGAAGATGCCGACGGCAACAAGATCTACGCCGACAAACGTGTGCGGCAGGCCCTGGCCATGGCCGTCGACAACGCCGTCTGCCTGGAGCTGGGCATGTCGGGATACGGCATTCCTGCCGACAACTGCCATGTTGGCCCGATGCACCCGGAACATGATTCCGCTGTAACCCGCCTGCCCTTTGATCCCGCAGCGGCCAAAGCGCTGATGGACGAGGCCGGAATGGGTGACTTCGAGCATGAGGTTCAGTCCATCGACGACGACTGGCGCCGCAACACGACCGCGGCCGTGGTCGCTCAGTTGAACGATGCTGGCATCAAGGCACGTCATACGGTTCTTCCGGGTTCGACCTTCTGGAACGACTGGACGAAATACGCCTTCTCGTCGACCAACTGGAACCACCGCCCGCTGGGCACGCAGGTTCTGGCGCTGGCCTACAAATCGGGCGTAGCCTGGAACGAGGCTGGTTTCGCCAATGACGAGTTCGACGCGCTTCTGGCCGAGGCAAACTCGATCGCGGATGTCGACAAGCGTCGCGAAGTCATGGCCAAGCTGCAGGCGATCATGATCGAAGAAGGCGTGACCATCCAACCCTATTGGCGGACGGCGATGCGTCACCACCGCGATAATATGGTTGGGGTTGAAAAGCACATCGCCGACCTGCCACAAATCTATAAGTTCGGCGTTCTTTCCTAAGCCGACAGATACAAGCCGCGCCGATTGGGCGCGGCTTTTTCGTCCGTATCGTGGCGACCAAAAAACAGCGAAGTGTGGGGCTTTTGACACCTGCACTGGCCACCAACAGGGGCTAATATGGGACTATTCATTCTAAAGCGTGTCGGCATCATGCTCATCACAGCTTTGTGCCTGACATTCTTGGTCTTCTTCCTCACCAACCTGTATCCAAACCTCGAAAAGCTTGCCAAAACACAAGGCAATTTTCGGATGTCCGACGAACAGGTTGAAAGCTATCTTCTGAAAAACGGGTATCTGCAGCCGACGCCGATCAAATACGGCGAATGGTTGGGCGTGCTGCCATCCTATCGGCACACCAACGACGACGGCAGTGTGCAAGGAAGATGTATCCTGCCCGGTGAAACCGCAGAAAGCTCGCCAAGCTTCTGTGGCATCCTGCAGGGATACTGGGGGTACTCCTCTGTTTTCAAAGAGGAAGTTTCGAAAGTTGTTGGCACCCGGTTGGCCCTGACCGGTCGGTTGATGCTTTGGGTTATGTTGCTGATGGTCCCTTCGGCGCTGATCCTTGGGGTTCTGGCGGGTATGAAAGAAGGATCGGCCACCGACCGGACCCTTTCAACATTCGCCATCACGACGACAGCGACCCCGGAATATGTGTCGGGCGTGATCTTTATCGCAATCTTCACTTCGTCCGCCGTTGGCCTGAAATGGTTCAAAGGCACCGCGACACAGGCGATGGAGAACCCGACCTTTGAAAACTTCTTCCTACCGGTACTGACTATTGCTCTCTACGGGATGGGCTATATCGCTCGTATGACCCGCGCCTCGATGACCGAGGTGATGACGGCGCAATATATCCGTACCGCGCGGCTCAAAGGTGTTTCCTTCCCGAATATTGTCATGAAGCACGCGCTGCGAAACGCGCTGATCGCACCGTTCACAGTCATCATGCTGCAGTTTCCCTGGCTGCTGAACGGCGTGGTGATCGTCGAGACCCTGTTTAACTATAAAGGGTTCGGCTGGGCGCTGGTTCAGGCAGCAGGCAATAACGACATCCAGCTGCTGCTGGCGATTTCGGTCGTGTCGGTCTTTGTGGTGCTGGTAACGCAGCTGATCTCGGATATCGGCTATGTCTACCTCAACCCACGCATCCGAATTTCGTAAGGAGGGACAGAACATGGAACCACTTACCTGGACCGGCTCTATCGCCATTCTGAACCCCTTGCTGATGATCGCACTGGTTGCACTAGGGGTATCAATCATCGTCTGGATCTTGGGCAGCATCGTGTTGCCCGAAACGCCGGTCGTCGTGAATATCGACGGCACAATCAATGCAGATACCGGCCTGCGCGGCCTGACGCAGATCGCGCTGAGATACAGCTTTTTCGCCTGCGTCGCGCTGTGTCTGGCATATGTGGTGCTTGGCATTTTGATGGGGACAAGCGCCGGGATTATCGGAGCGATCTCTCGGCAGTTTTTACCTGTCTGGATGTCGCTGATCATCCTGTTTGCAATGTCGATCGCCTTCAAGCGCAAGCTGGGCCTTTACGGCAAACTGTTTGACAGCCCCATCGGCATGATCGGTTTTGGCCTTGTGATGTTCTGGGTCTTTACCGGCATTTTTGGTGCGCTGGACCTGATCGTCACGCATGATCCGCTGGCGCAGGTTTCAGGTATGAAGAACAAGTTGCCCGGAACTCCAATGCCCAGCACCGAGGACGGAACATATTCCTGGTATCTACTGGGTGGGGACAATCTGGCCCGCGATGTGTTCAGCCGGATGGTCAAAGGGGCATGGATCGTGGTGCAGATCGCACCGATGGCAACCATATTTGCCTTCATGGTCGGGATTACTTTGGGCCTGCCTGCGGGGTTTTATAGCGGACGTCTGGACACGTTCCTGTCCTTCCTGGCAAACCTGATACTGGCCTTCCCGGTAATCCTGCTGTTCTATCTGCTGGTCACGCCCGAGATCGTGGCAACCGGTGTGCCGAACTATATGGCAGCCGTGTTGTTCGTCTTTCCGATCCTGTTTCTTTGCGTCCTACTAAATTCGCGGTTCTATACGCGGCCCAATTTCCGCACACCTCTGCTGATCGGAGTGTTGGGCATCGCGATGTGGCTCTATCTATCTCTGATTTCAACAGACGGCTACATCATCGAAACCAACAGCTACAACATCTGGGGACTGCCCACCTATCTGGACCTGTTCAATATCCCCGGCGGCATTCTGGTCGTGTTCGTTTCGGTGGTTTTCGTAAACTCACCCACGGTATTCCGTATCGTGCGTGGCCTGGCGTTGGACATCAAAACCCGCGATTATGTTGCCGCAGCGCAAACCCGTGGTGAAGGTCCATGGTACATCATGCTTTGGGAAATCCTGCCCAATGCGCGCGGGCCGCTGATCGTCGATTTCTGTCTGCGCATTGGCTATACGACCATCCTTTTGGGAACCCTGGGATTCTTTGGCCTCGGGCTACCACCCGAAAGTCCCGATTGGGGGTCGACGATCAATGAAGGGCGCAAGCTCTTGTCGATCTATCTGCACCCTGCCCTGCCACCTGCGCTGGCGCTGTTGACACTGGTTCTTGGGTTGAACCTGTTGGCTGACGGCCTGCGCGAAGAAAGTCTGAAGGACTGAAGTATGAGCGGCCGGGGGCCCTGCCCCCGGACCCCCGAGGTATTTTTGGCCAGATGAAGGGGATCCCCGGGATCTGGTGAGGAGCAACACAGATGACCAAACTTGCGTCCTATGAGGGCCCGATATTGGAGATCGACAAGCTGTCGATTTCGTTTTTCACGCGGTTGCGCGAGATCCCTGCAGTGATGGATTTTTCGGTCAGCGTGCAGCCTGGTGAAGCTGTGGGGCTGGTTGGGGAATCGGGGTGCGGGAAATCCACCGTTGCGTTGGGCGTGATGCAGGATCTGGGCAAGAACGGGCGTGTTGTTGGCGGATCCATCAAGTTCAAGGGTCGTGACCTATCCGAGATGACGGCCGAAGAACTGCGCGATATTCGCGGCAATGAAATAGCCATGATCTATCAGGAACCTATGGCCAGCCTGAACCCCGCGATGAAGATCGGTCGGCAGCTGATGGAAGTACCGATGATCCACGAGGGCGTCAGCAAGGACGAGGCCTATGCCCGTGCGCTGGAAGTGGTCACCGATGTACGCCTGCCCGACCCTGAACGGATGCTGAATTCTTTCCCCCACCAGCTGTCGGGAGGCCAGCAACAGCGCATCGTGATCGCGATGGCGCTGATGTCCAAGCCATCGTTGCTGATCCTGGACGAGCCCACCACCGCGCTTGACGTGACCGTCGAGGCCGCGGTGGTCGAGCTGGTCAAGGATCTGGGCAAGAAATACGGCACCTCTATGCTGTTCATCAGCCACAATCTGGGGCTGGTGCTGGAAACCTGCGACCGGCTGTGCGTGATGTATTCCGGCGAAGCGGTCGAGCGCGGCTCGATCAAGGATGTGTTCGACGAAATGCAGCACCCCTATACGCAGGCGCTCTTCCGGTCGATTCCACTGCCGGGTGCGGACAAGAACGCGCGCCCGCTGGTGGCCATTCCGGGCAATTTCCCCCTGCCACATGAGCGCCCGCCGGGCTGCAACTTTGGCCCACGCTGCGACTATTTCGAGGAAGGTCGCTGTGACGCGCAGAACATTCTGATGGAGGCCGTGCCAGGCAATGACCGGCATCATACCCGCTGTCTGAAATTTCAGGAGATCGACTGGAACGCGCCCATCACCCTGGCCGAGCAAAAGGAAAAAGGTGAGATTGGCCGCGTTGTTCTTAAGATGGAAAATCTCAAGAAATACTATGAGGTTGCGGCAAATGCACTGTTTGGCGGCGGCGAAGCGAAGGTAGTCAAAGCAAACGAAACTCTGAGCTTTGAGGCGCATGAATCCGAGACACTCGCCATTGTGGGCGAATCCGGCTGCGGCAAATCCACCTTTGCCAAAGTTCTTATGGGGTTGGAGACGGCAACGGACGGGCAGATCCTGCTGGACAACCGCAATATCGAGGACGTGCCCATCGAAGAGCGCGACGCCAAGACGGTGGGTGAGGTTCAGATGGTGTTCCAGAATCCGTTCGACACGTTGAATCCTTCGATGACCGTGGGCCGTCAAATCATCCGCGCTCTGGAAATCTTTGGCGTCGGCAAGTCCGAGGCCGAGCGCAAGAAGCGGATGCTCGAACTGTTGGACTTGGTGAAACTGCCCCGCGCCTTTGCCGAGCGGATGCCGCGACAGCTATCGGGCGGGCAGAAACAACGTGTCGGCATCGCCCGCGCCTTTGCCGGGGATGCGCGGATCGTGGTGGCGGATGAGCCGGTCTCGGCGCTGGATGTATCGGTGCAGGCGGCGGTAACCGACCTGCTGATGGAGATCCAACGCGAGCACAAAACCACACTGCTGTTCATCAGCCACGACCTGTCGATCGTACGCTATCTCAGCGACCGGGTGATGGTGATGTATCTGGGCCATGTGGTCGAACTAGGCACCACTGATCAGGTGTTTGCACCGCCCTATCATCCCTATACAGAAGCCCTGCTGAGCGCGGTCCCCATCGCCGATACATCGGTCGAGAAGCAGCACATCGTCTTGGAAGGCGACATCCCATCAGCGATGAACCCGCCTCCTGGCTGTCCGTTTCAGACCCGCTGTCGCTGGAAATCCGAAGTCCCCAACGGTCTTTGCGAAAGAGATGTCCCACCCGTGAAAACTCTGGCAGACGGTCATCAGGTCAAATGCCATCTGGCAGACGACATCCTGGCACGTATGGAACCCGTCATTAAAATCGCCGCTGAGTAATGGGATTGGGTACGCAACAAGGGCGTCGGTAAGGTGGTTCCGGCGCCCTAATTAAGCGACACGACCTCGAGCAGCCTGTCACTGAACGCGCTGATTTGGCTAAGCCGCATCACCTGTTGATCCGGCAATTCATCGGGCGGCCTAACCGCCCCAAATCACCTTCACGTAATTCTGGGTTTCCTTGTAGGGTGGTACGCCACCGTGTTTTTCAACAGCCTGAGGTCCGGCATTATAGGCGGCCAGCGCAAGCCGCCAGGATTTGAACTTGCGGTATTGCCAGGACAAATACCGGGCTCCACCTTCAAGATTCTGTTTCGGGTCGCGCGGGTTCACGCCCAATAATTGTGCGGTCCCGGGCATCAACTGGGCCAGACCCAAGGCGCCTTTATGTGACACGGCATGGGGATTCCATCCACTTTCCTGCTGAACAAGGCGTAGGAACAGCTCTTCGGGAACATCGTGTTTACGAGCCGCTTGCCGCGCCATCGTCAGGTACTCACCCCGATAGTTGCCGGAATATCGCTTACTGAATTGTGGTTGAGGCGTCTTAGGCTTCAACCGATCTGAATCGCGGTACTGGGTGGCCGCACGGCCGTCCAAATATTTGGATTGCTTCAGAAAGATGTCCTTACGGCTTTTGGTAGACAGCGTATCCGCCGCAGCGAGTCCACAGGTCAACGCAAAGCATAGAACCGATAAAAAACAAAATCTGAAACGCATTAATGCCTGTCCCGCACTGCCACGAACCCGAGTGAGTATATGTATTTCAGCCAATAATGAAAGCATGGTAAATTTTCTATGTGCAAACTCCCGACCAGTTCATTTCTCATGATCCATGTTCCAACCATGGTTCAGGGCGTATAGGGTCTCAGAAATACACAGCGCCAGATTCGGGCGCACTCAAGTCAGTTAAGAACGGGGAAATACATGGCGGGTTCTGTCAACAAGGTCATTCTGGTAGGAAATCTGGGGCGTGATCCCGAGGTACGGTCGTTCCAGAACGGTGGCAAGGTCTGCAATCTGCGCATCGCCACTTCCGAGACCTGGAAAGACCGCAACACCGGCGAACGCCGCGAGCGGACAGAATGGCACTCGGTCGCGATTTTTTCAGAACCATTGGCCCGCATTGCCGAGCAATATCTGCGCAAGGGCAGCAAAGTTTATATCGAAGGTCAGCTGGAAACCCGCAAGTGGCAGGATCAGTCCGGTCAGGACCGCTATAGCACTGAGGTGGTTTTGCGCCCCTATCGCGGCGAGCTGACTTTGCTGGATGCGCGTGGAGAAGGCGGCGGCGGTGGCGGTGGTCAATCCGGCGGTTACGGTGGCGGCCAGGCAGGTGGTGGCTATGGTGACCCCTATGGCGGACAATCCAGCGCCCCGGCACCCGCATCTGGTGGAATAGACGACGACGAGATTCCGTTCTAGGCACACCGGAGACACATCATGACATGGTCCTTCTCGCTCGGCCGACTATTGGGGTCGGAACTGAAGGTCCATGTCACCTTTTTCCTCTTGTTGGCATGGGTTGGATTCGCTGCCTATTCTACCGGAGGGATGCAGGCCGCGATCGGGAACCTGATTTTCGTGCTTGCCCTTTTTGCATGTGTGGTCGCGCATGAGTTTGGTCATGCGCTGATGGCGCGGCGCTATGGCATAAAAACTCCGGACATTACTTTATTGCCGATCGGCGGTCTTGCCCGATTGGAACGGATGCCAGAGAACCCCATGCAAGAGGTATCGGTGGCTTTGGCCGGTCCTGCGGTAAACGTCGTCATCTGGATCATCCTCGTCTTTTTGGGCGCAGGAATGCCATTTGAAACACTCGCCAATATTGATTCACCCGAGACCGGGCTATTGAACCGCCTCGCCTATGTGAACCTTCTTCTGGCTGCCTTTAATCTCATCCCCGCATTCCCGATGGATGGTGGACGCGTTTTTCGCGCACTGCTCTGCCTGAGGATGGATCGGGTCAAGGCCACGCGCATTGCCGCATTTGCCGGTCAGATAGTGGCGGTAGGATTGGGGTTTCTGGGGCTAAGCACAGGCAATCCGTTGTTGGTTCTGATCGCGGTTTTTGTATTCGTTGCCGCCAATGCAGAAAGCCAGGACGTCGCAATGCGATCAGTGGCGCGTCAGGTTCTGGCCCGCGACGCCATGATCACCGAGTTTCACGCCCTATCGCCAAGCGACACGCTTGCGACCGCCGCTCAAGCGGTCATTCACACCACTCAGCATGAATTTCCATTGTTGGATGCAACAGGGAAACTGCAGGGCTTTGTTACGCGCGACCGGCTGTTTGCTGCTCTCGCCAAAGATATTCCCCGGTCAGAATTGGCCAGTTCAATCATGGTTGAGGATATCCCGACAGTGACCCTGAGCAGCGGATTGGAAGCGGTTCTGAAACAGTTCCACGGGGGTGCCCCCGCAGTTGCCGTCTGCACGCGGTCAGATCAAATGGTCGGCTATATTACCCGTGAAAATATTGGCGAGTTAATGATCATTCGCGGACGTTGATCAACCCAGCGCGTCCTTGAGGACACTCAAAACCGCATCCCGCGGAACATCCGACGTGACAAATGCCTGCCCGATGCCTCGGGCTAGAATGAAACGCAGTTGGCCATCGATAACCTTCTTGTCCTGCGCCATCAGCTCGACCAGCGCTTCGGCGTCGGGCAAATCCCCGTGGATATCGGAAATGTCGGTTTTCATGCCCATCGCACGCAGATGTGCCCGAACCCGGCTTGGGTCCTCTTGCGAACATAATCCAAGTCGCGCCGACAGTTCGAATGCCAGTGCGCATCCAATCGCAACGCCTTCTCCATGCAGCAAACGATCAGAATACCCGGTAGCAGCCTCAAGCGCATGACAGAACGTATGCCCGAGATTCAGCAGGGCGCGATCCCCTTGCTCGGTCTCATCACGAGCGACGATGTCGGCTTTCATCTGAACGGATCGGGTGACGGCCCGAACCCGCGCGGCCATATCCCCGCCCGAGACATCGGGGCCATGGCCCTCGAGCCATTCAAAGAATGCCGCATCCCCCAACAGCCCGTATTTTACGACCTCACCATAACCGGACAGGAAATCCCTGTCGGTCATTGTGCCCAGAACCGAAGTATCCGCCAGCACCAGTGAGGGTTGATGAAATGCGCCAATCAGGTTCTTGCCCTGCGGTGCGTTGATCCCGGTTTTGCCGCCGACCGAACTGTCGACCTGCGCTAGCAGCGAAGTTGGTATCTGAACAAACCGTACGCCCCGGCGCAAAACGGCCGCGGCAAATCCTGCGAGATCACCTATAACCCCACCTCCGAACGCAACCACCACGTCACGCCGCTCGATTTTCTCGGCTAACAACCATTCGACCGCACGCTCAAAATGCGGCCAGCTTTTGGTGGCTTCGCCCGCGGGCAGCGCCAATGCGGACATTTCGATCCCTGCGCTGGCCAACCCATCCCGCAACGCGTCAAGATGCAGGCTCGCCACGTTTTCATCGGTCAGAACCGCTACTTTGGGTCGCGGCAGCAAAGGCGCTATGCGCTGACCGGCCTGCATCAGCAGATCGGGGCCGATCTCAACATCATAGGACCGATCCCCAAGCTCAACATGTACGGTTTGGTGCATCTATTTCCGTTCCAAAACATCAGGTCGCGTCATCAGAGCTTTGACGACACGCTCTACCATATCTTCAATCGAGACATCCCCGTCGGACGAAACCGCCAGATCGGCGCGTTCATAGATCGGAACACGCTGATCGTACAATGCACGAAGGGTCGCGAACGGGTTTTCGGTGCGCAAAAGCGGGCGCGTATCCTTGTGGCGAACGCGGTTCCACAACACACCCAAATCGGCGCGCAACCAAACGGACACCCCGCGTTGAGTGATCATGTCGCGGTTTTGTTCGGTCATAAAGGCACCGCCGCCGGTAGAAAGGATACCTTTTTCCTCGACCAAAAGCCGCCCGATGACCTGGCTTTCCTTGCTGCGAAAAAAGGCTTCGCCATCACGCTCGAATATCTCGGGGATGGTCATGTTGGCCGCTGATTCGATTTCGGCATCGCTATCGAGGAAAGGAACCCCCAACCGAGCGGCCAAAGCGCGGCCTACGGCGGTCTTTCCGGCCCCCATCATACCTACAAGCACCACTGTTTTGTGCAGTGTATAGTCCGAAACGGCAGATGCCGCATGGGTGTTATGCTTAATTTCGCTCATTTCATCGTGAATGACGTGATCTTAGGAAAAATGCCAGTTATAACTTGGTCAAAAGAGAAAATTGAGGCAGCGTTTGACCATGGGCCGTCTGATCAAGTTCCTGATATATCTGATTTGCCTGTGTTTCATCGGGCTGGTGGGATATGTCTACCTGGGTGAGTTTTTTGGTGCAGATTTCTCTGCGCCGCAAAGCGAGGTCAGGGAGCCGGTAATACTGAATGTCGAATAAAGTGGCGGTGGTTGCGCTGTTTCTTGCAGGAACAGCGCAGGCGCAGCAGGAACCCCTTTCTGTTATTGAATGGCTGGCCAATCCTCCGGAAAACCTTCCGGGGACGGTTTTGCTTGAGCCACCCGTGGCGCAGCCCGGCGGTCAGCCCGATGTTCTTGTGACCCCACTTCAGGCATTGTCACAACCCCTGGGCCTGGTTGCTTCGACTGTCACAGGATTGCCTGTCGACATGTGGCAGAACAGCGATCCCCAACGCCTGTCCGAACTGATCGAAAGCGTCCCGGTCAAGTATAACCCAGCAATGCAGCGTTTGCTGTTCACGTTGCTTTTAACCGAAGCTCGGGCACCGACATCCAGTAAAGGGGAAGAGATTTTGCTTTTGGCGCGGCTCGACCGTCTCATGCATCTTGGCGCTGCGGACCCCACGCAATCATTGGTACAGCTGGCCGGCCCGACGAACAGTCTTGACCGATTTCAACGCTGGTTCGACGCCACCCTTCTGACCGGGGATGAAGATCGCAGTTGCACGGCGCTGATTGCTCAGCCGCATTTGTCACGGGACTATGCCGCTCAGATTTTCTGCAAGGCCCGGCGTGGGGATTGGGACTCGGCCGCTCTCACGCTTGAGGCAGCCCATGCCCTACAGGTTCTGGCACCGCAAGAGCTGGAGGTTCTGGACAGGTTTCTAAGCCCTGAACTGTACGAAGACGCCGAGTATCTGCCGCAACCGGACGACCCCTCGCCCCTGATGTTCCGCTTGTTCGAAGCTATTGGCGAACGTTTGCCCTCGGCTGCTTTGCCCCGCGTCTTCGCAAATGCGGATCTGCGGGATGTTGCGGGCTGGAAGGCTCAGGTCGAAGCCGCGGAACGGTTGACACGCGTTGGGGCGCTAACGCCAAATCAACTGCTGGGGCTCTATACAGAACGGTCTCCGGCTGCGTCTGGAGCCGTATGGGACCGGGTATCGTCGATACAGCGGTTCGAAAATGCACTTGATTCTGGCAATTCGGCAAAGATCGCCAAAGCTCTGCCGGTGGTTTGGAACCAGATGCGCAATATCGGCCTGGAAGTGCCATTCGCTGAACTTTTCGCCGGGCGCCTCTCTCAGGTCAAACTACAGAAACCCGCGGCCGAGGATCTGCGGTGGCGCATTCTGTTGCTGTCAGATCTATATGAAACAGCGGCGTTGTCGGCTCCGGACAATTCTGAAGAAAGTCAGTTTCTGGCTGCGCTGGCTCAGGGTGATCCGGGGCGCGCGCCCTCCCCTTCGCCGCTGGCGGATGCCATCGCAGAGGGGTTTGCATGGGCGGCGCCGGTGCCAACCGATATCAGCAACATGCTGGACGAAGGCCGCCTCGGTGAGGCGCTTCTGGAGACGATGGTCCTGTTTGCCCATGGATCGCGGGGAAATCTGGTCGACCTGACAGCAGCCATGGCAACCCTGCGCCGGGTCGGTCTAGAAGATACCGCGCGCCGCGCCGCGCTGAACCTGCTGATCCTGCAGGGCAGGTGACCATGACGTCTCCGGGCTCTGACGAAATCTGGATTTCGATCTTTCTGGAAGCACAGGCCGCCGAGTTAGGCGCTGCCCAAAATACGCTTGTTGCCTATGGCCGCGATCTCAAGGATTTTTCGGCCTGGCTGCGGCGCCGGAAAATTGGGTTTGCCGAGGCCGACGCCAAGCAGGTTGAGGATTACCTGATCAGTTGCGACGCACAGGGATTGGCTCAATCCACCCGCGCGCGCCGTTTGTCTGCTATAAAACAGATTTATCGGTTCGCATTCGAGGAAGGTTGGCGTTCGACAAACCCCGCGATCAAGATCAAAGGCCCAGGACGGCCAAAGCGGCTGCCGAAAACTCTGGATGTATCCGAGGTGGACCAGTTACTGGCTGCTGCGCGCGAAAGCGGGCGAAACAACATCGAAAAGCTGCGCAATACCTGTCTGATGGAAATCCTGTATGCCACCGGGATGCGTGTCACTGAACTGGTATCGTTGCCGGTGTCATCGGCGCGCGGCGATCCGAGGATGCTCTTGGTATTGGGAAAAGGTGGCAAAGAGCGGATGGTTCCACTGTCCCCACCGGCTCGACAGGCGCTTTCGGCATGGTTGGCGGCTCGGGATGAGACTGACGAAAAGCGTGTTTCAAAGGGTGGGCAGAGTTCCCGATTTCTTTTTCCCTCACGTGGCAAGGCCGGGCATCTGACTCGGCATATGTTCTATCATCTGATCAAGGAACTGGCGGTTCACGGTGGGGTCTCGCCCGAAAAGGTTACACCGCACACCTTGCGTCACGCTTTTGCGACACATCTTCTTGCCAACGGCGCCGATTTGCGATCGATTCAAACATTGCTTGGTCACGCGGATGTGGCGACCACAGAAATCTATACTCATGTCCTGGAAGAACGGCTGGCTGAACTGGTGTTGCAGCATCACCCATTAGCTAAAGATCCAGTTGAAAAGGGCTAACTCCTTGATCCAGTCAAGCCGCGCCCCCATAACAGACGCAGAAACACAAGCAGCTAAGGACCGATGGAACCCTCAACTTCTCTGATCGACGGCACATTCTGGCTTACGTCCGGTGCCATATTGCTATTGCTCTTCTTATCGGGGTTTTTCTCGGGTTCTGAAACGGCTCTGACGGCCTCGTCACGCGGCAAGCTGCGGGCGCAGGCGGACAAAGGGTCGCGCGGGGCGCAGAAGGCGCTGGACATCACCGACGACAACGAACGGCTGATCGGATCGGTTTTGCTGGGCAACAACCTGGTCAACATTCTTGCGGCCTCGTTGGCCACAGCGATGTTCACGCGCCTCTTTGGCGAAAGCGGCGTAGCATTGGCAACCCTGGTCATGACCTTGCTGGTTCTGATCTTTGCTGAAGTTTTGCCCAAGACCTATGCCATAACCAATTCGGAAAAAGCGGCATCCGCCGTTGCTCCGATCATCAGCGTGGTTGTCACCCTATTCTCACCGGTCGTTTCGGCCGTACGCCTATTGGTACGGGGAGTTTTACGCCTGTTCGGTGTACAGATCGACCCGGACAGCAACATTCTGGCCGTGCGCGACGAAATCGTTGGGGCCCTGCATCTGGGCCATTCCGAAGGCGTGGTCGAGAAGGAAGACCGTGACCGTATTCTGGGCGCCTTGGATCTGGGTGAACGTGCGGTTGAAGAGATCATGCTCCATCGTTCGAATATCGAGATGGTTGATGCGGATGACGCTCCCGAGGCGATCCTGAAACAATGCCTTGAAAGCCCCCATACACGCCTGCCTGTCTTTAGGGACGAACCAGAAAACATCGTTGGGGTTGTTCACGCCAAAGACCTGTTCCGCGCTATGTATGCTCATGCAGGAAGCAGCGAACGTGAAAACAACCGACTGAAAGAGTTCGATGTCTCAAAGGTAGCGAACGCCCCTTATTTTGTTCCTGAAACGACCACTCTGGACGATCAGATGCGGGAATTCCTGCGGATGCATAGCCATTTTGCGCTGGTGGTCGACGAATATGGTTCACTCAGGGGTCTAATCACGCTTGAAGATATCCTCGAAGAAATCGTCGGCGAGATTGCTGATGAGTTTGATATTGATGAGGACGTCCCGGTAACGCGAACCGAAGACGGCCAGTACCTTGTTGAAGGCGCCATGACGATCCGCGATGTAAACCGCGCGATGGAATGGTCTTTGCCCGACGAAGAGGCCAATACCGTGGCCGGTCTGGTCATCCACGAAGCGCAGATGATCCCGATCACGGGTCAGGTATTCTCGTTCCACGGTTTCAGATTCGAAGTCGTCGCGCGCGAAGGCAACAGGATCACAGAGCTGAAGATCCGTCCCCTCTGATCCTCTCGCCGCGACAGCCTATGTCGTGAACGGAACAGTATCCCTGGTTCTGCGATTGCAGGCTTTGACTATATCGCAAGGGGAGACTGTGACGTGAAGACAACAACTCAGGTAGCTGTAATCGGTGGCGGCGTTGTCGGGTGTTCGGTTCTTTATCACCTGACCAAGCTGGGCTGGTCGGATGTGATGCTGCTGGAGCGGTCCGAATTGACCAGTGGCTCGACCTGGCACGCGGCGGGTGGTTTCCACACATTGAACGGCGACACCAATATGGCCGCACTGCAAGGCTATACGATCCGGCTGTATAAAGAGCTGGAAGAGATCACCGGCATGTCCTGTGGCCTGCACCACGTTGGCGGCATAACGTTGGCCGACAACCGCGACCGGTTTGACATGCTCCTGGCCGAACGTGCCAAGCACCGCTTTATGGGGTTAGAGACCGAAATCGTAGGCCCTGAAGAGATAAGGAAAATCGCACCGATCACCAATACCGACGGCATCATCGGCGCGCTCTATGATCCGCTGGACGGGCATCTTGATCCGTCCGGAACCACCCATGCCTATGCCAAAGCGGCGCGGATGGGCGGCGCAACAATCGAAACCCATTGCATGGTGCACGAAACAAATCAGCGCGCCGATGGCACCTGGGATGTGGTCACCAACAAGAGCACGATTCATGCTGAACATGTGGTCAACGCTAGTGGGCTCTGGGCGCGCGAGGTTGGCGCCATGGCCGGTGTCTATTTCCCGCTGCATCCGATGGAACATCAGTACCTGGTCACCGACTCGATCCCCCAAATTGAGGCAATTATCGACGCAGGTGGCGAACATCCCCATGTCATGGATCCCGCCGGCGAAAGCTATCTGCGGCAAGAGGGACGCGGTCTGTGCATCGGCTTTTATGAACAAACCTGCAGGCCCTGGGCTGTCGACGGCACCCCGTGGGATTTCGGTCACGAGCTTCTTCCCGATGATTTCGACAAGATCACCGATAGTATTGAATTCGCTTATCGCCGCTTTCCTGTTCTGGCCGAGGCTGGTGTGAAATCGGTGATCCACGGGCCGTTTACCTTTGCACCGGACGGCAATCCTCTGGTCGGGCCGGTTCCGGGGTTGCGCAACTATTGGTCGGCCTGCGGCGTGATGGCCGGGTTCAGCCAGGGCGGCGGCGTTGGTCTGACACTGGCGCAATGGATGATTGAGGGCGAGCCAGAGCGCGACGTCTTTGCGATGGACGTGGCGCGGTTCGGGGATTGGATCAGCCCGGGCTATACCCGTCCAAAGGTCATCGAGAACTATCAGAAGCGGTTCAGCGTCTCTTATCCGAACGAGGAATTGCCGGCAGCCCGCCCAGCCCGCACAACGCCGATGTATGATATCTTTACCGATCTTGGTGCTGTGTGGGGTCAGCAATACGGGCTTGAGGTGCCCAATTACTTCGCCCAGGGGGATGAACCCGGCTATGAAACGCCCTCGTTCCGCCGATCCAACGCATTCGATGCCACCGGGCGCGAAGTTCGGGCCGTGCGATCAGGTGTTGGCATCAACGAAGTGCACAATTTTGGCAAATACCGCATTGCTGGACCTGCTGCCCGCGATTGGCTGGATCGGATCATGGCGGGTCGAATCCCGAAACCGGGCCGCGTGTCGCTAACCCCGATGCTATCACCAAAGGGCAAGCTGATCGGTGATTTTACCGTTTCCTGTCTTGATGAGACCGAGTTCCGTCTGACCGCCTCCTACGGCTCTCAGGCGTTTCACATGCGCTGGTTCCTGCAAAATGCGCAGAATGGCGTGACTGTCGAAAACATCAGCGATCGGCAGAACGGGTTCCAGATCGCAGGCCCAAAAGCCACGCAGGTTCTGGCGGCCTGCACCCGTGATGACCTGAGCGGATTTCGGTTCCTCGATCTGCGCCGCATGACCGTTGGGATGACCGACTGTATCGTCCAGCGCGTCAGCTATACCGGCGATTTGGGGTACGAGGTCTACTGCGATCCCATGGCACAAAGGCAGTTGTGGTGGACCTTATGGCAGGCCGGGCAAGAACGCGGCATCGTCCCCTTTGGTATGCGCGCGATGATGAGCCTGCGACTGGACAAATTCTTTGGCTCCTGGATGCGAGAGTTCTCGCCCGATTACACGGCCGCGGAAACCGGTCTGGATCGGTTCATTTCATTCTCTAAGAACGCCGATTTCATTGGCCGCGCAGCTGCCGAGGCTGAACGCGCCTCTGGCCCTGCCCGTCGACTGGTCGCGTTCGAGGTTGATGCCGAGGACGCTGATGTCAACGCGTATGAGCCGGTTTGGCTGGGCGGAAAGGTCGCCGGGTTTTGCACTTCGGGTGGCTATTCACACTATGCAGGCAAGTCCATTGCCATGGGGTTTCTGCCAACAGACCGCGCTGCGGACGGGCTGGAAGTAGAAATCGAAATACTTGGCCAGTTGTGCAAGGCACGCGTGATCTCAGAACCGTTATTCGACGCCGATGGCGCGCGTATGAGGGGATGACACTGCTTTCATACGTCTGCATTGTCGGCGCATGACGCAAATACCCATCATCCTTCTGGCCGCCGGACAATCCCGGCGTATGCGAGGCGCAGATAAGCTGCTGCAAGAAATTGATGGCTGCCCGCTGCTGCTCCGTTCCGCCCAGACGGCACGGGCTGCATCGTCGGTTATTGTTGCCCTGCCGTCCAAGCCTCATCCCAGGTACGACGTGTTGCAGGGGCTGGACCTGCATCTGGTCGAAATCGCAGATGCGGAAGAAGGTATGAATGCCAGCTTACGAGGGGCCCTGTCTGCTGTTGGGCAAGAGGCCGAAGCCGTCATGGTTCTGCTAGCTGACCTGCCTGAAATCACTCTGGATGACCTTCAGACGCTGATCAAGGCAACTAAGGCGTATCCGGATAAGCTGATCTGGCGCGGGTCGACCGCGTCAGGACAGCCTGGCCACCCTGTGATCTTCAGCCGTCTCCTGTTCGATCAGATCAGCCGCCTGACCGGAGACGAAGGCGCACAATCTGTGGTTCGGGACCATCCGGACAAGGTCCATCTATGTGTGCTCCCCGGCCAACATGCCGTGCTGGATCTGGACACGCCCGAAGCATGGGATATCTGGACCAAAAATCGCAACAGTTAAAACGAGTACGGCCCGGTCAATGAAGACCGGGCCGGTTACCCAATTAAGGACTACCACTTTTCACTGATCCTGAAAGCGCGTCCAGAACACACTAGGCATTCCGAATATTCCGCAACCGAACCTAAACAAGACCCCCTCGTTAACATGCCGCTCAGCGCTTCCAGAGACTGTGACAAGCCGTTGGCACCCCCTAGTGCCGCCGACTTCCCTTCGCTTGGGCAAGACCATCGTCACCTATCAGATGCTCTCAAACAACGTAAAATTGGCCTAAACTTGCATTTTCTGATGTATCAGTTTGGTTTTTACGCAACATTTCTCTCAATGTGTTTCTACTATAGGTTGTTCGTCCGAGAAAATCTAAATGCAAGTACACTCCATTTATCACAGACCATATATATAACATGTTCATAATATGATATGTTTCCGGCAAATTCAGCCTATGACATCAGATCTACTCACAACCAATGGCTGTGTCATAAATCCATCAATTTCTGAGCGCTCGCTTTGTTTATCAAACAGATTTAATTCAACTAAAATCATCATTTGACTGCCGAACAGGCAACAATCCACCGATTCTCACCTTATGATTCGGAAGAATTCCGCGAATCTTTGCCACCCGACGCCGGGATAGAGCCTCTCGTTTGTGGCAAAATTAAGATTTATTAACCAACCAATCAGGAAAGTCACAGACTGATGCAGCATCTCTTGATCCAAGGCGCGGCCAGTGTCGCGTGCTTCAATCAGGAGACCAAAATGAGCATCCGTAAATCCTCTCTTCTTATGCCACGCACATCAAACTGGATAGGCGTCTCAGCGCTGAGTGCGGCATTATTGGCGACGACCGCCCTGCCCTCGAAAGCTGACGAAGCGCTGGCTGATTTAGTTGAGAGCGTGTCACCTTCTGTCGTGACCATCATCGCGGAACAAAACGCCGCCAAGGGCCCGGAAAATGGACAGCAGTTTGATTTCGAAGGCCAACCATTCGGTGAATTCTTCAAACGCTTTGGCGTGCCTGAAGGGTTCGATGCCCCCCGTCGTGGTCCTTCTCAGGGTTTGGGGTCAGGTTTTGTACTGGATGAAGCCGGGTACATCATTACGAACCATCACGTGGTCGACGATGCAGCGACCGTGACCGTGCGCCTGAATGATGACCGAACTTTTGAGGCTGAGGTGATCGGTACCGACCCGTTGACCGATATCGCGGTTCTCAAGATCGACGCGGGCGAGCCACTTCAGGCCGTAAAGCTTGGCAATAGCGATGTGATCCGTGTGGGCGAGGATGTCGTCGCCATCGGGAACCCGTTTGGCCTCAGCTCGACCGTGACGACCGGGATTGTATCGGCCAAGGACCGCAATATTTCGCAGGGACCTTATGCCGAGTTCATCCAGACGGATGCGGCCATCAACAAAGGCAATTCCGGTGGCCCGCTGTTCAACATGGATGGTGAGGTTATCGGCGTGAACTCGGCCATCTATTCCCCGAGCGGTGGGTCGGTCGGGTTGGGTTTTGCCGTCACGTCGAACATTGTGGACCATATTGCCGCGGATCTGCGCGATGATGGCCAGGTCAGCCGCGGTTGGCTGGGTGTGTCAATCCAGAATGTCAGCCCTCAAATCGCAGCGGCGATGGGAATTGATGCCTCAAACGGCGCATTGGTTTCGGACGTTGTTGCCAACAGCCCTGCCGAAGGCATCCTGAAACAGGGCGACGTCATCCTGACCTTTAACGGCGAACCCGTCGCGTCCAGCAGCGACCTGCCGATCCTTGTCGGGACAACCAAGGTTGGAACAGAAAGCACGCTTACAGTTTTACGCAACGGCAGTGAGCAAGACATAAAGTTGACGATCGGACAGCATCAGTCCGCATCGGCCGAAATGGAAAAGTCAGTGGATGAAGGCATTTCGGGCACCGCCCTGGGCGTCACCGTTGCACCACTAACAGAAACCAACCGTGCGGAACTGGGCGTGGCCGAGAATATTGACGGTGTGATCGTCACGGACCTGAAACCGGACAGCCCTGCAGCCAAAGCCGGTCTTCAGCGTGGCGACGTGATCGTGAAGCTGGGCAACCAGGACACGGCCACTCCTGACGCGCTGAAAGACGCGCTGGACAGCGAAAAAACTGATCCCGCGCTTGTCCTGATCAACCGTGGCGGCAACCAGATCTTTGTTGCGGTGGAAATCGCCTGATCGAACACCTGCGCGCGCCACGTGATGGGGAGATCTGGCGGGCGCCTCTCTGGCATGATTGAATTGTCCGCAATCTGCCGGAGCAGCCGGGTGCGCAACGACGCACCCGGCATCTAAACCGGTCAAATCTTGTACTTTGTTTGAAAAATTGTGTTTAAGTTCCGGTAGAAAGGATTTCAGATCATGAGCCGACGCCTGTTGATCGTTGAAGATGATGAAGACACCCGGGAATTCATAGCAAAAGGGTTCAGCGAGGAAGGATATGTCGTCGAACAGGCCGCGGATGGGCGCGAAGGGCTGTATCACGCCACAGATGGTGGCTTTGACGCCATCGTTCTGGACCGAATGCTGCCCGGTCTAGACGGCCTGTCACTGATCAAATCCATGCGCGCCGCGGGTCTGAAAACTCCGGTTCTGATGTTAACCGCAATGAGCGCGGTCGATGAGAGAGTCAAAGGCCTGAGGGCCGGTGCAGATGATTATCTGGTCAAACCGTTCTCTTTTCAGGAACTGCATGCGCGGATCGAAGCTCTGTTAAGACGCCCGCAGGAATCTGAGGAAAACCCAACCCTGACCTGCCGCGATCTGGATATGGATTTGCTGACCCGCAAAGTCACCCGCAACGGGCGAGAGATTACCCTGACACCGCGTGAATTTCAGATTTTGGAATTCTTCCTGAGACGCAAGAACCGCGTAGTGTCACGCACCATGTTGCTGGAAGGTGTCTGGGATTATCATTTCGACCCGAACACCAATGTGGTTGACGTCCATATCTCGAAACTGCGCCGCCAATTGGATGAAGGCGGAGAGATCCCGTTGATTGAAACAGTCCGGGGCGCAGGTTACATGATATCTGATGGATAACCTACGGCTTTCGTTCAATAATTCCAGAACGCGTTTGGTTCTGGCCAGCATGGTTCTGAGCACATTGCTGACAGCCACCGTGCTGGCCCTTGTCTATGTCACCGCAAATCGCAGTATCGAAAGCGAAACCCGCTCGGTGGTTTCCGCGGAATTGACCGGTCTGGCCGATGAATACGAAAGGCGCGGGCTCATCGGTTTGCTGACAGCCATCGAACGCCGTATTCCCACCGCCTCTGAACGGGATGCCCTCTATTTGTTGACCGACCGCAACGGGACGAAATTGGCTGGCAACCTGAGACAATGGCCCGATGACATCACTGCCGGAAGTGGTTGGGTCCAACTAGAGCTGCGACGCTCGGACAGCGAACAGCTGGTGCCAATCTCGGCTGCATCCATTCGTCTGCCGGGCGGAGAACGCCTGCTTGTCGGGCGGGATGCGCTGGCACGACAGCAGTTTGACCGTGTTCTTTTACGCTCGGTCGGCTTCGCGCTGGCAATCGCGCTGGCGCTGAGCGTCCTGACAGGCTGGCTGTTTACCAGGCTCGTCTTTTCGCGCCTGTCTGACATCGCCTCGACCGCAGAAAATATCGTTTCAGGCGACCTGTCGCGCAGGATGCCCTTGCGCGGGACCGGTGATGAATTCGATCAGGTTTCAGGTACGCTCAATACGATGCTGGACCGGATCGAGGAGTTGGTCAGCAATCTAAGGACAACCTCGAATTCGATCGCGCATGATCTACGCTCTCCTTTGTCGCGGTTGAAACAGCGGGTCGAATCCCTGTCAGATAGCCGCAAATCCGAACAGGATCGCGAAATCGACATCGCGCGCGCGACGACCGAGGTTGATCATGTCCTGCGGGTTCTGGGCCAACTGACTGAGATTTCGCGTGCCGAAGCAGGTGTCGGGCGAGAGCAGTTCGAAGATGTCGACCTTAAGCAACTCGTGGCGGACGTGGTCGAGCTCTATGATCCGGTTGCCACGGATCAGGGCGTAACACTTGAAGTTACAGGGTCAACTGCCCCCCTTCCCGGCCACCGCCCCCTTTTGTCTCAGGCACTGTCCAACCTGTTAGAAAATGCTCTGCGATACGCGCCTGATGGTTCGACCATCACGATCAATATTTCGGATGACGGCCTGTATACCAACCTCAGCGTGCGGGATCACGGCCCCGGTGTACCACAGGACGATCTGGCCCGTCTGCAGATGCCATTTGTGACACTTGATCCCGCCCGGACCGAGCGCAATGCAGGTCTGGGCCTGGCTTTGGTCGCAGCTATATCGCATATGCACAAAGGCATGTTCCACGCCCGCAACTGTGATCCGGGCCTTGAAGCCACTATTCGTCTGTCGCGCAAACCCTGATCCGGTGATCATGAACCGCAAAGGTAAAAAAGGATCGGGTGACAGTAATTCTGACACCGGTTAAAACGTCGATTATGTCTGACCCGATCTCAACTATCCGTAACCTCGGCCCGGCCTATGAACAGGCTTGTGCGCGTGCCGGTATCCACTCGGCCCAGCAACTGCGCGAGATAGGCCCCGACGCGGCCTATGCAAAACTCTTGCAGGCTGGATCGCGCCCTCATTTCATCGGCTATTATGTTTTGGTGATGGGGCTGCAAGGCCGCCCCTGGAACGATTGCAAAGGCGAAGAGAAAAAAGCCCTGCGGCAAAGGTTCGACGCAATCAAAGCCAGCAACGGTACTGCGCCGCAGACGAAGATGATTGCCGACTTGGATGCGATCGGCGTCCGGGTATCTTCGGACGATTTGAAACCCGCATAGAAAAAGCCGCCCCCGACCCCGGGAGCGGCTTTATAGGCTTGATCTTAAAACAGATTAGCCGACCAGTTCGATGCCCGAGAAGAAATAGGCAATCTCAACCGCTGCTGTTTCCGGTGCGTCTGAACCGTGGACCGAGTTCTCGCCAACCGATTCAGCGAACTCGGCGCGGATGGTGCCGGGGGCCGCATCTGCAGGGTTGGTTGCGCCCATGACTTCGCGGTTCTTGGCAATGGCGCCTTCGCCTTCCAGAACCTGTACAATAACCGGCTCGGACGACATGAATTCGCACAGTTCGTCATAGAACGGGCGCTCGGCATGGACGTCATAGAACTTGCCAGCTTGTGCTTTGGTCATGTGAATGCGCTTTTGCGCAACGATGCGCAGACCGGCCTCTTCAAACTTGGCGTTGATCTTGCCAGTCAGGTTGCGGCGGGTTGCATCGGGTTTGATGATCGAGAATGTGCGTTCCAGTGCCATGTCGGCCTCTCCTTAAAAATAGGGCGCGGGGCCCGCGCCGAAATCCATCGCGGGCCGCGTATCATGGTCTGTAGCTTATGAAAAGTGTTATGATGCCCTGCTCCGGCGCTTTGCCGGTCACAATGTGCTGGGCAACGGGTCCAGACTGTCGATCCGACGAACATAGAGCACGGCCAGAAGGCCGATAAAGCTGCACCCGCACATCATGCCAAGCACAAGAAAAGGTCCGTTTTCAGGGCTGACAAAGGCGCCGGTGATCGTGGTCAGAACCGCCCCCAGCGCAACGATCATTGCACCTGACAGGCCCGCCGCGCTGCCTGCCAGTTTGGGACGAACCGACATCACGCCCGACGATGCATTGGCGTTGGTCAGTCCATTGCCGAAACCGACACAGATGGCCGAGCCGAAAAAGACCCAAACCGTACCAAGCCCGACCCAAAACAGAAGCAGCCCGCAAAGCGGCCCTGCCGTGGCCACATTCCGCCCTATCAGGATCATCGTTGTTAACTGCGTCCGCGCCGCCAATCGGCCAGTGACAAAATTCCCGACCATGAACCCGCCGGTGATAATGCCGATCCCAAGACCCAGCATCGCGGGGCTCAGATCAAACCAAGCAGCTGCAACCAACGGTGCACCGGTGATAAAACTGAAAAAACCGCCGATCGAAAATGCCGCGCATAGGGCATAACCCCAAAACCTGCGGGCGCGGAACAGATGCGGATATTCCTTCAGCTGCGCCGCGAATGTTGGGGCGCGGTTTATATTGGTCTCTCCCATATCAAACCACAGCAAAGCCAGCAGACCGGTGCCAAGTACGGAATACAGAACAAACCCCGAGCGCCAGCCAAACAGCATGTCCAACGCGCCGCCCAACATCGGTCCCAGCATTGGCGCCAACGCCATAGCCATTGCGACATAGCCCAGCTTGCTGGCCGCCTCGTTGGGGGGATAGCGGTCGCGGATTGAGGCGCTGGACAGCACAGACCCGGCGACGACCACAGCCTGAATGAGGCGAAAACCCAGAAACACCCAGATTGACCCAGCCAGCACGCAGCCGATGGATGCGACCACGAAGATCGACATGCAGATCAACAGGACCGGCCTGCGCCCATATCGATCCGACAGAGGACCCATAATCAGTTGCAGCACAGCAGAAACCGCCAGATATCCCGCAACCGCCAGATTCATAAGGCCGTAATCCACCTGAAAGTCCACGCTCATATGCGCCAGCGATGGCAGGAACATATTCAGCGTCAGCACCGACAACGCCGTGGCAAAGACCAGCGTGACCAACGACGGAGGTGTTCGGGCTGTATGCATGATGGAACCGTGTGAAAACTTCAGGCAAAACAGCGCTAACACATTGAATGCCGGTTGAACATGCAAGCTGCTGGCGGCGGCATAACGGCTCTGCTAAGAGCAGCATATGTTACGGATTCAAGACATCACCTATGCCGTTGAAGGCCGCCCTTTGTTCGAGGGCGCAAGCGCAACCATCCCCGATGGCCACAAGGTTGGACTAGTGGGGCGCAATGGCACCGGCAAGACCACCCTGTTTCGCTTGATCCGGGGGGAACTGGCGCTGGAATCGGGCAGTATTGCTGTCCCGAAACGGGCGCGTATTGGTGGCGTGGCGCAAGAGGTGCCCTCGTCCGATGCCTCACTGATCAATACCGTTCTGGCCGCCGATACCGAGCGCAGCGCACTGATGACTGAAGCCGATAGTGCCACGGACCCCGGACGCATCGCCGATATTCAGACCCGGCTGGCCGATATAGACGCCTGGTCGGCCGAAGCGCGCGCAGCCTCGATCCTCAAGGGGTTGGGGTTCGATGACGAGGATCAGCTGAAACCCTGTTCGGACTTTTCCGGCGGCTGGCGCATGCGCGTCGCGCTAGCAGCGGTACTGTTCTCGCAGCCTGATCTGTTGCTGCTGGACGAACCGACCAACTATCTGGATCTGGAAGGCGCTCTGTGGCTGGAAAGCTATCTGGCGAAATACCCGCACACAGTGATCATCATCAGCCATGACCGCGGATTGCTGAACCGCGCTGTGGGGTCGATCCTGCATCTGGAAGACCGCAAGCTGACATATTACGCGGTGCCTTACGATAAATTCGCGGAACGCCGCGCCGAACGTCTGGCACAGGCGGAATCGGAAAACACCAAGGCGAAGGCGCGCATCGCGCATCTGCAAAGCTTCGTGGATCGCTTTCGCTATAAGGCGTCCAAAGCAGTTCAGGCCCAGTCGCGCCTGAAGATGATCGAACGCATTCAGTTGGTCTCGACCCCGCAAGAGGCTGCTCTGCGCGCTTTTTCCTTCCCCGAACCCGAAGAACTGTCTCCCCCGATCATTCAGATCGAAGGCGGTGTAACGGGATACGGCGAGACCGAGGTGCTGCGCAGACTGAACCTGCGCATTGATCAGGATGACCGCATCGCGCTGCTGGGCAAGAACGGTCAGGGCAAATCGACCCTGTCCAAGCTGCTGTCTGATCGTCTGCCGTTGATGGCTGGCAAGATGAGCCGCAGCACTAAGCTGCGCATCGGCTATTTTGCACAGCATCAGGTGGATGAGCTGCATGTGGACGAGACGCCCTTGGATCATCTGCGCCGATTGCGCCCGAATGAAGCACCGGGCAAGTGGCGCTCGCGTTTGGCCGGGTTCGGATTGAATGCCGATCAGGCAGAAACCAAGGTCGGGCGGCTGTCCGGCGGACAAAAGGCGCGCCTGTCGCTGCTGCTTGCCACCATCGACGCCCCGCATATGCTGATTCTGGACGAACCGACCAACCATCTGGACATCGAAAGCCGCGAGGCGCTGGTTGAGGCATTGACCGCCTATTCCGGGGCTGTAGTGCTGGTCAGTCATGACATGCACCTGCTTTCGCTGGTGGCGGACCACCTCTGGCTGGTCTCGGACGGATCCGTCAAACAGTTTGACGGGGATCTGGAATCTTATCGGTCCCTACTGCTGGGCCGCGACAAACCTGTTAAGGAAAAGCCGCTGACGGCCAAGCCCAAACGCCCATCGCGCGAGGCGGTTCTGAACCTGCGCGCCGATCTGCGCAAATGCGAGGAACGGATCGAGAAATTGACGGATATGCACGAAAAGCTCTCGGCCAAACTGGCGGACCCCAGTTTGTATGAAGACGACAAGATCAACGACTTGGCAACCTGGAACCGGAAATTTGCCGAGGTGGTCGAGGCCATGCAAAAAGCCGAGGCGCTTTGGGTGGTTGCAGCAGAGCGGCTGGAACAGGCGGAGACCGCAGCATGATGGATACAGCCTTTCTCATAACCTCGTTTACAACATTGCTTGTGGTCATTGATCCGCCAGCACAAACGCCGATCTTTGTGGCCCTGACACAAGGCATGGATCGGCATGCGCGCTATACAATAGCGGTGCGCGCCTGTCTGACAGCGGCTGGGATTCTGGCCATGTTCGCCGCATTCGGCGAGGCGGTTCTGGGCTTTATTGGCATCTCGATGGAGGCGTTCCGCGTTGCCGGCGGCGTTCTGTTGTTCCTCACAGCGCTGGACATGCTGTTCGAACGGCGCACCAAGCGTCGCGAAAACAGCGCCGAAGAAGAAGAGCATCCCGATCCTTCGGTATTTCCGCTGGGTATTCCCCTGATTGCAGGACCCGGCGCGATTGCCACAATGATCCTGCTGGCCGGGCAGCATCCGGGCATAGAGGGTCTGGCCGTGGTGATCGGCATGATGCTGATCGTAGTGGCGATGGTGTTCGTCACCTACCTGTCTTCAGGCGCGGTGGCACGAATTCTGGGCAAGACCGGGCTGAATGTGCTGACCCGCCTGTTGGGCATGCTGCTGGCGGCCTTGTCAGTTCAGTTTATCTTGGATGGGCTAAAAGCCTTTGGATTTGCGTCATAAATCCCCATATTGGATTCGAGTGACGCAGTAAGGTAGCGGTATGGACGGCGACAGCATTGCAAATCTGGCCTATCTTGGATTGCTGGGCGCAGCGGTCGTGGCCTGGTTTATCTCTCAGAACCGGCAAAGCCTGAACAAAACGTTGCAACAGGCTCTGGCCTGGGTGTTTATTTTTATCGGCATCATTGCCGCCTATGGACTATGGGGCGATATCCGCAGCACTGTGGGCCCTGCCCCGCAGATGACCGTGACCGGCGAAAGCATCGAGGTGCCGCGCGCCTATGACGGGCACTACTATCTACCGGTTCTGGTCAACGGAGAGCCCATCACCTTTTTGGTCGATACCGGCGCCAGCCAGATTGTGTTGAACGAGGCGGATGCCAGACGCATCGGTGTTGACCCCGATCAGCTGAACTATTTCGGGCGGGCCCTGACGGCCAATGGCGAGGTGCGCACCGCCCCGATACGGCTGGACAGCCTTGAACTGGGGCCCATCACGGATCGCAATGTCTCGGCCTGGGTGAATGAAGGGGCGCTGGATCAGTCCTTGCTGGGCATGGATTACCTGCACCGGTTCTCGAATATACAATTCGCGGATGGGCGTCTGATCCTGTCGCGCTGATACCCTCTCGATATTGAGAACATAATAAGAACATGCTAGAGTAATAGCATGTCCACACACCTTCTTGGCCGCAAACCCGCACGACAAATGGCAGGGCTGAATCTCCATCCGCAGATCACCCTGCAACTGGCCCGCGTGCACGAGGCCTGCGGCCCCGCCCGGCGCAGCTTTGCCATGTGGTTGGCCGGTCAGGCACAGGGGCCGGTTCTGTGGATTTCCCCCGCGTGGGAGGCCAGCCAGTTGCACCCCGGTGGGATGATGGCCTTTGCCGATCCGGCCCGGTTCCTGTTTGCCCGCCCCAACCATGCCGAGGATCTGCTGTGGTGCATGGAAGAAGCGTTGCGCAGCGGGGCAACCCCACTGGTGATCTGCGATCTGCCCGAGGCGCCCGGCCTGACGCCGGTCCGACGGATGCATCTGGCCGCGGAACAAGGCGGCACGATGGGGCCAGCCCCGCTGGGCCTGTTACTGACCCCTGGCGATGGCGGCGCACAGGGGGTTGAAACCCGCTGGCACATGGCTGCGGATCATCACGCCGGGGTTCCCTGCTGGACCCTGACCCGCCGTCGCGCCCGCGCCCTGCCCCCGGTCAGCTGGCAGGCCACCCAGACCAAGACGCATGCCGGGCTGAACCTGACGCGGATCAAGGCCCAAGATGTGTATTGGGGGGAATAAGTTACGCGGCTCACGGCACTTGTGACTAGCCAAGTGCTACATCCAACCCTAGCGTTCCGGTATGAGCCATCCAATCCATGACAGCCGCTATTCTTGGCTTCGCCTTCTGATCACCCTCGCAATCGCTACGGTGGCGAATGTGGGCATGTGGGCGGTAATCGTCGTGATGCCCGCGATCGAGGCGCAATTCAGCGCCGGTCGGGCCGAAGCCTCATTTCCCTATGTCTTGTCGATGATCGGGTTTGCACTGGGGAACATGTGGCTGGGGCAACTGGTTGATCGGTTGGGCGTGACCAAGGCACTGATCGGTGCCGCCCTTCTGAGCGCGGTCAGCTATCTGTTGGCAACATGGGCGCCGAATATGCTGCTCTTGTCACTGGCCCATCTGCTGTTGGGGTTGGGCACGGCTGTTGGTTTTGGCCCTCTGATCGCGGATATCTCACACTGGTTCATGAAACGCCGCGGGATTGCGGTGGCGTTGGTTGCCAGCGGAAACTACCTGTCCGGGGCGATCTGGCCAACGCTTCTGTCAGGCATCCTTGCACGTGAGGGATGGCAGCAGGTCTATCTGACGCTGGCGGTCATAACGCTGCTCGTTGTCATCCCCCTGTCTCTGCTGTTGCGCCGGCAAGTCCCGATCGAGGCCCATCAAACCGCCGCCGCCAATGCGCAGATCAACGCGCGCAGCGTGGGAATATCGCCGCGCAGCTTGCAATACGTTCTTGGTCTGGCCGGAATCGGTTGTTGCGTGGCCATGTCGATGCCGCAGGTCCATATCGTGTCCTACTGCGTCGGGCTCGGATATGGCCCGGCGGTCGGGGCCGAGATGCTCTCGCTGATGTTGCTGGGCGGCGTGGTCAGCCGAGTGATCTCGGGGTTGGTCGCCGACAAGCTGGGCGGGTTGATGACATTGCTGGTCGGCTCTTTCCTGCAATGTATCGCCCTATTTCTGTTCCTTCCCTATGACGGGATGGCCTCACTTTACATTATCAGCCTCATGTTCGGTCTGGCGCAGGGCGGCATTGTCCCCAGCTATGCGCTCGTCGTACGTGAATATATGCCCCCGCAAGAGGCCGGAGCACGCGTTGGCTTTGTCATGATGATGACCATCATGGGCATGGCACTGGGCGGATGGATCTCCGGGTGGATATTCGACTTAACCGGAAATTATCAACTGGCCTTTATCAATGGCATCCTCTGGAACGGGCTGAACATCGCTATCCTGCTGATGTTGCTAAGGCGATCGCGGCCCCGCAGGCAGGAGGTCATGATATGACCCAACTGACAAGGCGCGCTGTACTGTCCGGGTTGACCGCCCTTCCATTTGCGCACCCGGCTCTGGCCGGGTTGCGTCCCTATGAACTGGTCCGCAATGGCACTTCCGTAGATTTTACGTTCGAGCTTTCCGGAATCACACAGTCCGGAACCATGCCGATACGATCTGCAGATATCCGAATTGACACGACCGACCTGGCCAACAGCCGGGTGGATGTTTCGCTGAACGTTGCCAAGGCGCGAACCAACCTGCCCTTTGCCCGCAAACCCATGCTCAGCGCTGGGGTTCTGGACGCCACAGGATTTCCCACAATTCATTTCACCTCGACCGATATTCAGCTTGGCGAAGGTGGACGTATCTCGAACGGGGCCGAGATCACAGGTGATCTGACCTTGCGTGGTGTAACGCGACCAATCACATTGCGCGCCAATATTTTTCGCCCGCCCGGCAGCGCCCGAGACAACTTGAATAACCTCTCCATCCAACTCAGCGGTTCACTGAACCGTCACGAATTTGGCGCCTCGGGTTATTCCGACCTCGTAAAGGAAACTGTTGGCCTTGATATCCGGGCCAAGATCAAAAAGACTGGATAGATCAAAAACGACGCCACAAAGTCGATAAGCCGCGCGCACCGCGCTGTAAATATCGCAATCTGAGCCCATCATGCGCACGATCATTTCCTTTGCCGCCCTATTTCTTTCCGTCATTCTGCTTCAACTGTCCACCGGTGGCGTTGGCCCGCTGGATGCGATTTCCGGCCTGACCCTGAATTTCACCACCGGGCAAATTGGTCTGTTGGGCTCGGCCCATTTCGTTGGCTTCTTTGTCGGATGCTGGTGGGCCCCGCGCCTGATGGGAAGCGTCGGCCATTCGCGGGCATTTGCCGTTTGCACAGCTTTGGGCGCAATGGGGTTGCTGGGGCACACCCTGACGGACAACGCTTATATCTGGGCGGCCCTTCGGATCGCGTCAGGCGCCTGTGTCGCCGGGTGCTACACAGTGATCGAGGCCTGGCTGAACGCAAAAGTCACGAATGAGACGCGCGGGCGCGCCATGGGCACCTATCGCATCGTCGATATGGGCGCGTCCCTCTGCGCCCAGCTGATCATCGCAGTTCTGCCACCAGCATCATATGTCTCGTATAACTTGCTGGCGATCCTGTGCTGCGCTGCCCTGTTGCCACTGACCCTGACGCGCGCCAGCCAGCCCGAAACGCCCGACGCCCCGCGGCTGCGCCCGAAACTGGCCTGGAACAGCTCTCCTCTGGCGGTGGCCGGGGTGGTGGTTGCCGCATTAAGCTCGGCGTCCTTTCGGATGGTCGGCCCTGTTTACGGGCAAGAGGTCGGGCTTGGCGTCGATCAGATCGCGTTTTTCCTCGCGTCTTTCGTGCTGGGCGGCGCGTTGGCGCAATATCCGATGGGATGGCTGGCCGATAAATACGACAGGCGCTGGGTACTGATCTGGCTTTCGGTTGCCGCCGTCCTGAGCTGTGGAGTGACCATGGCCGCCAGCAACACCGGAACCGTCGGCGTCATGCTGGCCGCGTGTTTGTTCGGCTTTACGACCTTCCCGATTTTCTCGGTTTCATCCGCGCACGCCAATGACTTTGCCACAACCGAACAACGGGTCGAGCTCTCTGCCGCGCTGATGTTCTGGTATGCGCTGGGTGCGATTGCCTCGCCTTACGTGTCATCCACTTTGATCCAATCCTTTGGACCCGGCGCGCTTTTTGCCTTTGTAGCGCTTGGCCACGTCTTCCTGATCATCTTTGGACTGGCGCGGATGCGCTCACGTCCGACCCCCGAAGAGCGCACCAACTATGTCTATTCGCCACGAACTTCTTTTACTATCGGGCGCCTGTTGAAACGGTCGCGCGAGAAGCAGTAAAAAGGGCCGGGAAATTCCCGGCCCATTCTTTTAGTGTTCGGTTCGTGGTTTCTGATCAACCACTTCTGCCTCATCGGCTGGTTTAACAGTGGGCTCTAGCGCGCCGTTGACGATGCCCCCGACCCCGTTTTCCATCGACAGGCCCAGCTCTTCGCCCAGCTTTTTCAACGCGGGCATCTGAACGGCCATGCCCATGATCGAATCCAGCGCCTGGTTCACCACCGGCTTGTCGCCATTGGCGCCTCCGCCACCACCGGCGGCACCGATCCCGCCAACCTGATGGATCTTGATCGAGTCGATCTTCTCCGCGGGCTTGACCATTTCCGCAATGATCGTCGGCATCGCCTCAATCCGGGCCAGATCAACCTTCAGACGGATCTGATCAACGGACAGGGCATTGTCAGACTCGACAATCGCGCGCTTACCTTCCGCTTCGGCCAGCATGTCGTTCTTCTTGGCCTCGGCGCGGATGTTCAGCGCATCCGCTTCGGCTTGCGCCTCTTCGCGGCGCGCCTCAGCACGGTCAGCGGCGGCCTCTTTCTCGGCCTGGGCGGCCAGACGGATGGCTGTGGCCTGACGTTCCGCCTCACGCGTCGCTTCGATCAGAACGATCTGCTTCTGTCGCTCGGCCTCGGCCACCTGACGGGCGGTAACCACCGCTTCGGTCGCTTTGGTCGCCTCAGCGCGGGCCAGATCGGCAGAGGCACGGGCGCGGCTTTCCTCTTCGGATTTCTGCGCGATGATGATCTGACGCTCTTGCTCGGCAACCTCCAACTCACGCTCTTTCGAGATCTCGGCCTCACGGATTTTACGCTCGCGTTCAATGTCAGCCGCTCGAATTGCTTCCTCGCGCGCAATCCGGGCACGCTCGGTTTCACGTACAGAATCCTCGGTCCGCGCGGCGATCTCGGCCTCTTGCGCCACGCGCAGGGTTTCGATCTGTTGCGTCTGTTCGATGCGCGCCTGCTCTTCGTCCTTGTCGATCAACAGCTTCTGACGCTGAGCTTCCATCGCTGCACGGCGCACTTCCACCTCGGCATCCGCATCAATCTGCGCGCGCTCTTTTTTCGAGGTCGCAATCACCTCGGCCAGCTTGCGCATACCCACGGCGTTAAAGGCGTTGTTTTCATCAAGTGCTTCGAACGGGGTCTGGTCCAGCGCGGTCAGCGAGACCGATTCCAGCGACAGGCCGTTTTTCAAAAGGTCTTCGGAGACCGCATTCTGCACCTCTTGCACAAAGTCAGCGCGGTTTTCGTGCAGACCGTCCATGGTCATCTGCGCGGCCACGGCGCGCAGACCGTCGATCAATTTGCCTTCGATCATTTCCCGCAGCTGTTCGACGTCGAATGTACGGTCGCCCAGGGTTTGGGCCGCGCGTGCGATGCCCTCTTCGGTGGCCATGACCGAGACATAGAACTCGACCCCCACGTCAACACGCATCCGGTCTTTGGTGATCAAAGCGGCCTCGGCGCTGCGCTGCACCTCAAGACGCAGGGTCTTCATGTTGACGGGGCTGACCTCATGCAACAGCGGCACGACGATGACGCCACCATCCATGATGACTTTCTTACCACCAGCACCGGTTTTCACCAGGCTCACCTCGCGGGTTGCGCGGCGGTAGAGTCGGGCCAGTACAAGGCCGATGAACATAACGACCGCTAAAATGGTCACAACTGTGACGGCTAGGAATGTAAGTTCCATGCAAATTCCTCCGAGATTGGGGTTTGAAATTTAGTTAGTTTGACAAGCCGACCAGAACGAACCGGTCTTGCCGTCGGTCGCGCAGGACAAGCACTTCAGTGCCCTGTTCCAGCGTATCCTTGTCCTGCAGGGGCTCAGCGCGCAGGTAATGCGCATTGCCAAAGCGATCCATGACCCGCACTTCGGCCGGGCGGCCACGCGATGCTGTCCCTTGCGAGATGAAACCGCGACGGCGGGCCAGCATCCGTTCGGACATAGCCTCGGTCTCGGTTTTCGGCAGCAGGCGGGCAAAGACCGCGCTAAAGCCACGCGCAAACCAGATGCCTAAGGCCCCAGCCGGGATCGCAGCCATCCATGAGGGCAGATCAAAGCCCATCACATCACGCAGGCCCAGCTGCAAGCCGATGCCAGACAGGCCGAAACCAGCCAGCAGAACCACCAGCCAGATCATGGACGGCACTTTTCCAAAGCCCAGCCAGCTTGCAGGACCGTCCGAGGTCACAACCGGCGTTTCCGCCGCAACCTCGGCCAGCTCGAACTCACCCAGATCGACATCCGCATCCAGATCAAGTTCGAAATCACCGATGTCCAATTCCGGAGCGTCAACCAGATCAAGGTCAACGTCGCCCTCGCCCGCCATCAGGCTTCCACCCAGCATCAGCGCCACCAGTTCCAGCCCCAAAAGGCCAAACAACAGAGCAATCGCGATGGTAAAGGGCACAAATGCACCCTCGAGTAGAAAACTGAACATCAGTGGGCCGTCTCCGTTATTGTATACGATGGTATGCAGTAAATATGGGGAGTCATGACAAAGTTTCAAGAGGTTGTGATTCTATATTTCAACCTATGGGTAATTGACACGGTGACACAGCGGCAGTCGGGAAACCCGTTCTTTGGGGATTTTTCCGTGCATGGGGCCGGAAAGTTGCATCCGTGCAAAAGCCGGGCTTTTGCTGGGCTGTGACATAAGATAGACGGGCCTGCAGTTACATACGCGGAAACGGAACATGGCTCGGATTCTCATCACCTCGGCGATCCCCTACATCAACGGGATCAAGCACCTCGGCAATCTGATCGGCTCGCAACTGCCCGCCGACCTGTATGCGCGGTATCAGCGCGGCCGGGGGAATGAGGTCATGTTTCTCTGCGCCACCGACGAACACGGCACCCCCGCCGAGCTGGCCGCCGCCAAGGCAGGCAAGCCGGTCGCCGAATACTGTGCCGAGATGCATGGCGTGCAGGCCGATATCGCACAGCGCTTTGGCCTGAGCTTTGATCACTTTGGCCGCTCATCCAGCCCCCAGAACAAGGCGCTGACCCAGCATTTCGCTGGCAAATTGGATGACGCCGGGTTGATCCGCGAAGTGAGCGAGAAACAGGTCTATTCCCACGCCGATGGGCGCTTTCTTCCTGACCGCTATATTGAAGGCACCTGCCCCAACTGCGGGTACGACCGTGCACGTGGCGACCAGTGCGAAAACTGCACCAAGCAACTGGATCCGACCGACCTGATCGAGCCGCGCTCGGCCATTTCCGGTTCGACCGACCTTGAGGTGCGCGAAACCAAGCACCTGTATTTGCGCCAGTCATCAATGAAGGATCAACTAAACGCCTGGATCGACTCCAAGACCGATTGGCCGATCCTGACCACCTCGATCGCCAAGAAATGGTTACATGACGGCGACGGCCTGCAAGACCGTGGCATTACCCGCGATCTGGACTGGGGCGTGCCGGTCAAGAAGGGCGATCAGGACTGGCCCGGCATGGAGGGCAAGGTCTTTTACGTCTGGTTCGACGCGCCGATCGAATACATCGCCTGCGCCAAGGAGTGGGCTGATGCGACCGGCAAGCCGGATGCCGAGTGGGAGCGCTGGTGGCGCACTGACAAAGGTGCCGATGACGTGCGCTATGTTCAATTCATGGGTAAGGACAACGTGCCTTTCCATACCCTGTCCTTCCCGGCGACCATTCTAGGTTCGGGTGAGCCGTGGAAGATGGTCGACCATCTGAAATCCTTCAACTACCTGAACTATGACGGCGGCCAGTTCTCAACCAGCCAAGGTCGCGGCGTGTTCATGGACCAGGCGCTGGACATCCTGCCTGCCGATTACTGGCGCTGGTGGCTGCTGAGCCATGCGCCCGAAAGCAGCGATAGCGAATTCACCTGGGAGAACTTCCAGCAATCGGTGAACAAGGATCTGGCCGATGTGTTGGGCAACTTCGTCAGCCGGATCACCAAGTTCTGCCGCTCAAAATTCGGCGAGGCGGTGCCCCAAGGCGGCACCTATGGCGACCGCGAGCAGGCCCTGATCGAAGAGCTGACCCGCCGCGTCCGCGCCTATGAAGGGTTCATGGAGGCAATGGAAGTTCGCAAATCCGCCCAGGAATTGCGCGCCATCTGGGTTGCCGGGAACGAGTATCTTCAATCCGCGGCACCCTGGTCGACCTTCAAGGAAGATCCAGAACAGGCCGCGGTACAGGTGCGTCTGGGTCTGAACTTGATCCGGCTCTATGCCGTGCTCAGTGCGCCGTTCATTCCCGAAACCACCGCCCGTATGCTGAGCGCGATGAACACGATGGATACCGCCTGGCCTGACGATGTTGCGGCGGCCCTGTCCGCCCTGCCCGCAGGCCACGACTTTGCCGTTCCCGATGTTCTGTTCGCCAAGATCACCGACGAACAGCGCGAAGACTGGCAGGACCGTTTTGCAGGTGTCCGCACCTAAGACACCCGACCGGGAAAAGAATACAGGGGGCTTTACGGCCCCCTTTTTTCATTTTGCGTTTGATCCAGATTGCCGGAAACGCCCTTGCCAGATCAGGAAACTAGCCCTGGCCGATTTGCGTAAACCTGCCGCCCTACAGAAAAATATCCTTGGGTAAGCGATTGCCTTACGGGCTAACACGCTTGAGAAACCTACCAAAACCAGCCATCCTCACAAAGAGTTTAGGCGACTCGGACCGCTGGCGGCGACCCGAGTTGTATCCAGTTTTTGTTTCAATGGGGCTTCTGCCATGATCCTTGCATCAACACTTTTCAGCTTTCGACCGAATGACCCCATAGCCAAATCCGTTTGGTATGCCGCAGCTTTGGCCCTGTGTGGGTTGGTGGTGCCAGCTGCCGCGCAGGATAAAAGTGACGCCCCACCGCCCAAAGTGTCCATCGCAGCGGCCTACACGCAAGAAATCACGGACGAGGCGACTTTCATCGGTCGAGCTGAGGCGCTGAACAAGGCCGATATTGTCGCCCGGGTCAGCGGATTTCTGGACAGTCAGAATGTTGAAGACGGCGCGATGGTGAATGAAGGCGACCTTATGTTCACGATCGAGCCGGACCTGTATCAGGCGACACTAGATGCACGGAATGCCGATCTGGACCGTGCCGAAGCAAATCTTGAGCTCGCCAAAGTTGACCTGGCCCGGAAGGAAGAACTTTACAAACGCGATGCCACTCCGGAAAGCGAACGGGATATCGCCCGTGCCAACGAACTTGTGGCCATTGCCGAAGTCAAAGCCGCGAAAGCCGCGATCCAACAGGCTGAACTTGATCTGAGCTATACTAAGGTCCACGCACCGTTCACCGGCCGTATCGGGCGGGTCGCTATCAGCGTCGGGGACGTTGTTGGCCCGAACAACCCACCATTGGTGAATATCGTCAGCGAGGCACCAGTGTATGTGAATTTCTCGTTGAACGAAAAACAGTTTACCTCGGTTCTTGAACAATATGGCGAGAATGCATCGTCGCTGGCCGAAAGCCCCAAAAGCCCGAATGTGCATGTAACGCTGCCCAATGGATCGGACTTGGGCGAAACAGGTTCGATTGTTTTCGTTGACAACCATATCGACCCGCTAACTGGAACGATTGCAATGCGGGCCGAATTCACAAATGCCGACCGGCTGATCCTCGATGGTCAGTTCCTGAGCGTTCATATCGAAGCCCTGGAGCCGACCTTGCAGGTTCTGATCCCGCAGGCGGCCTTGTCGCGTGATCAGCGCGGTGATTTCGTTCTGGTCGTTAACGATAAGCAAATGGTCGAACAGCGCTATATCACCACCGGCGACAATGTCGGAACTGCTGTGATCGTTCTAGACGGCCTGCGCGAAGGGGAAAGCGTGATCGTCGAGGGCCTCCAGCGCGTGCGCCCGGGTGTGGCAGTGGATGCTGTCACCGCATCCGAGCAGCCGGGAGAGTAACAGATGTTCTCATCCCTGTTCATCAGCCGGCCCAAGCTGGCCCTAGTTATTTCGCTTGTCCTGACGATCATGGGCGGGATCGGCTATATGGTTCTGCCGGTCGCCCAGTTTCCTGATATTACGCCACCGGTCGTCAGCGTTTCCGCCACCTATACCGGTGCCAATGCCGAAACGGTCGAGAACACTGTCGCCGCGCCGATCGAGGCGCAGGTCAACGGCGTGGATGACATGATCTACATGACGTCCACCTCTTCGGATAACGGATCGTATTCGTTGAATATTACCTTCGAAGTCGGCACCGATCCTGACATTGCATCCGTCAACGTGCAGAACCGCGTTGCGCAGGCCATGTCTTCGCTTCCGTCAGAGGTGACTTCGTCGGGTGTCGTTACGCAGAAGGCATCGACCAATATGCTGATGCTGGTCACGCTGACCTCACCCAAAAGCACCTATGACAGTGTATTCTTGTCGAACTACGCTTCGATCAACCTGAAAGATGCGTTGGCGCGGGTACAGGGTGTTGGTAAAGCCGACGTTCTGACTAACCTTGAATATGCAATGCGGATATGGATGGATCCCGACAAGATGACCGCCCTGTCGATTTCACCGGGTGATGTCATAAACGCTATCCGAGAACAGAATATCGAAGTGTCTGCCGGTTCGATAGGCTCGCCGCCGGTCCCTGAGGGACAGACATTTCAATATACGATCAAGACCAAGGGCCGGCTGACCTCGGCCGCTGAATTTGGCAATATTGTCATCCGTACTGGTGATGCAGGGGCAATCGTACGCATAAGGGACATTGCCAGAACCGAACTTGGAGCGCAGTTCTATTCGGCTTCGGGTTATTTCCAGGCAGAACCCGCAACGGTTATCGGTATCTATCAAGCCCCCGGTGCCAATGCGTTGGCTGTTTCAGATCGTGTTCAGGCCGAATTAGACCGGCTGTCGCGTTCGTTCCCAACAGATGTTGAATATCAGGTTCCGTTCAACACGACCGACTTCGTGGAACAATCTCTGAACGACGTGGTTTCCACCCTGATGCTGACGTTCGTTTTAGTGATTTCGGTCGTATTTGTCTTTTTGGGCAGTTGGCGTGCCACGATCATTCCGGCGGTTGCTATTCCTGTTTCGCTGATCGGGACGTTCGCGTTCCTGCTGGCGTTTGGGATGTCCCTGAACACAATTTCTTTGTTCGCGCTTGTACTGGCCATCGGGATCGTGGTCGATGATGCCATCGTGGTGGTTGAAAACGTTGAACGCATTATCGCCGACGAAGGGTTGTCCCCGCCTGAGGCGACACGGAAAGCGATGGGCCAAATCACCGGACCTGTCATCGCAACCACACTGGTTCTGCTGGCCGTTTTTGTGCCCGTAACCTTTATGCCTGGCATCTCGGGGCGACTGTATTCTCAGTTTGCAGTCACCATCTCGACTGCGGTCGTGATTTCGTCAATCAACGCTTTGACCTTGTCTCCGGCGCTTTGCGGATTGGTTCTGCGCGCACGCTCAGGTCCGCCCAAGGGTATTTTGGCCCTGTTTGAGCGTTTCATCGGAACGCTGCGTGACGGTTATGTTGTCATTGTCCGAAAACTGTTAATTCTGCCAGTCGCCGGACTGGGCGTCATCGTTGTTCTGGCCATGGGTACAGGGACGATCATGTCGAACACATCAAGCGGTTTTATTCCGCTTGAAGACAACGGCTATCTCTTTGTAGACATCCAGTTGCCAGATGCGGCAACACTGGAACGAACCGAGACTATCGCAGGTCGGGTCGACGACCAAATCCGCGATATCTCGGGGGTCGCCAGTACGGTTCTGATCAACGGGTTTTCGCTGCTGAACGGCACAACCACAAATGGAGCGACCGTTTTTGTGAACCTCGACAACTGGGACGAGCGGCAAGATCCCGACCTGTCTGCCGATGCCATTCTGGGCAAGGTTCTGGCGATTGCAAATGGCGAATCCGCAGCTTCGATCGTGGCCTTCAACCCGCCACCGATTCAGGGCCTCGGCATGTCAGCCGGTGTGGAAATGGAGGTTCAGCAAGTCGGGGGCGGTACGCCTCAGGATCTGGCCTCGGCCGTTGGGTCCTTCGTCTATGCTGCAAACCAGCGACCCGAGATTGGTCAGGCCTATACAACATTCCGGGCCAATGTTCCTCAGCTATTTGTCGATCTGGACCGTGAGAAAGCGAAAACCCTGGAAGTGTCTGTTGCTGAGATTTTCCAGACGATGCAAGCCCAGCTAGGCTCGTACTATGTGAACGATTTCAACCTGTTCGGCCGCGTCTACCGCGTGATGATTCAGGCCGAGGGGAGCTATCGGAACAAGGTCGAAGATATTTCGAACCTGTATGTGCGCTCGACCAAGGGCGATATGGTTCCATTGGGTACGTTGATCGACGTGGAAAACGTGTTGGGGCCAGTCCTGTTAAAACGGCATAACCTGTTCCGTTCGGCAACTGTTACAGCTGTACCTGCGCCAGGGCTGTCCAGTGGCGACGCTATCACTGTGATGACAGAAGAATCCGCCAACGCCCTACCCTCGGGATACGCGTTTGAATGGACAGGTACCGCGCAACAGCAGCTTGCATCCGGCAGCCTTGTGATCATTATCCTCGGGCTTGCTGTCCTGTTCGCCTATTTGTTCCTGGTGGGGCAATACGAAAGCTGGTCGATGCCGGTGTCCATTCTTCTATCGGTTATTGTTGCCCTATTCGGGGCGGTTGCGGCGGTGGCCATCGTGGGTAGCGACATAAACCTGTACACGCAGATCGGGATGATCATGCTGGTGGGGCTTGCGTCGAAGAACGGTATCCTCATCGTTGAATTCGCAATGGAACAGCGTGCCAATGGCCTTTCGATCAAAGATGCTGCAGCCGAAGCCGCCCATCAACGATTCCGCGCGGTGATGATGACCGCCCTCTCCTTCCTGTTGGGTGTTGTACCGTTGCTTGCCGCGAACGGCGCGGGAGCGGCTAGCCAGAAGGCCATCGGTGTCGCCGTCTTTGGCGGAATGCTGGCGGCGACTCTGGTTGGCGTTATCCTTGTGCCGGTACTTTACGCCCTGATGCAGGGGCTGAGGGAATGGCTCAAAGGGACAAAGAACGACCCCGACCCTTCGGAAGAAGCCGCATAAATCAAAAAAAGCCCCGCCAAAAACGCGGGGCTTTTCTTTAATGGGCCAGGCGCTTTTCGATCCAGCGCTGGATGGCAGCGATCTGATCGGCATCAAGTCTTAGGCCCAGCTTGTTTCTGCGCCAGATGGCATCTTCAGCGCAGCGCACATATTCCTTGGTGACCAGCCATTCCATTTCGCGTTCGGTCAGCGTCGCCCCGAACTCTTCCCCCAGATCCTCAGCGGTCTTTGCATCGGCCAGAATAGCGCGCGCCTCGGTTCCATAGGCGCGCACCAGCCGTTCCGCCCATGTGCGATTCAAAAAAGCATAGTCGAATTCCAGACCGGCAATAAGGTCTTGCACTGCGCTAACGGGGAAATCGCCACCCGGCAAAGAAACTCCAGCGGTCCATGGACCGGGCAAATCCGGGAAGTACTCAGCGATTTTCTCAAGCGCACTTTCGGCCAATCTGCGATAGGTCGTAATCTTGCCGCCGAAAACATTCAAAACCGGAGCACCGCCAAGCCCATTGACCTTCAGAGTATAGTCTCTGGTCGCGGCCGTTGCGCTGCTGGCCCCATCGTCATACAGAGGGCGCACACCGGAATAGGTCCAGACGATGTCTTCGCGGGTCACAGGCTGCTCAAAATATTTTGACGCAAACGCACACAGATATTCCTGTTCAGACTCGGTACAGACTGGAGGAACCGATGGGTCTGGGTGATCCTGATCAGTTGTTCCAATAAGGGTGAAATCTCTCTCATAGGGAATGGCAAAGATGATGCGCCCGTCTTCGCCCTGAAAGAAATAGCATTTGTCATGGTTGAATAACCTGTGGGTTACGATATGGCTGCCGCGGACCAACCGAACCCCCTCGCGCGAGTTCACGTGGATTTTTTCCTGGATGATATCGCCAACCCAGGGCCCACCGGCATTGATCAACATCTTTGCCAGGACGATACGGGTTTCGTCATTTTGGTTATCGCGGATCGTCACATGCCAAACATCATCCACCCGCTCGGCTGAAAGAACTTCGGTCCGAACCAGAATATCGGCGCCACGGGCCTCGGCATCACGGGCATTCAGAACTACCAGACGGGAATCTTCGATCCAGCAGTCGGAATACTCATACGCGGTCTCAAACCTATTTTGCAGCGGGACACCTTCAGGCGCGGAACGCAAATTCAGCGCAGAGGTCCCGGGTAGAATTTTCCGCCCTCCAAGGTGATCGTACATGAACAGGCCAAGACGGATCAGCCAGGCTGGACGACGACCACGCATCCAAGGCATCACTGTACTCAGCAGCCGTGAGGTCGGAGTGTCCGAGTCAAATCGCATCCCATCGTGGTAGGGAAGCACAAAGCGCATCGGCCAACTGATATGAGGCATTGCCCGCAGCAGCGTTTCCCGCTCAATCAGCGCCTCGCGGACCAACCTGAACTCAAAATATTCCAGATACCGTAGGCCGCCGTGGAACAATTTGGTCGAGGCCGAGGACGTGGCCGATGCCAAGTCGTTCATCTCGGCCAATGTCACCGACAATCCCCGCCCGGCCGCATCACGCGCGATCCCGCAACCGTTAATACCGCCACCGATGATGAATAGGTCAGTAACCTGGCCAGTCTGCTGTGCCATTTGCAGGTCAGTCCTTTTGCTGAAAACGTGCGGCAATTAACCCGCTCGATACTCGGTTCGTCAATGTAGATTTTCGTTTTTTTTCGCTTAACGAACAAGAATAGTGATTTTTTGTTGTTGTACAAACAATGCTTGATTTCTGCCGGTTGCAATATTGCGAAAAAAGGAACAAAAACGAAAGAACCCAATAACCGGAGCTTCCCTTGTCTCTTTCGTTCCGCCAGTCAGACATCATAGAAATCGCCAAGCAGAATGGTCGCGTCATGGTCGAGGATCTGGCGTTGCAGTTTGGTGTCACGGTCCAAACGATCCGGCGCGATCTTTCCGAGCTTGCGGAATTGGGCAAGCTGGACCGGGTTCATGGCGGCGCGGTCCTGCGATCCGGCGTTTCGAATATCGGTTACGAGGACCGGCGCGCCCTGAATGCTGAAATCAAGACCCGTATCGCACAGGTTTGCGCTGCCAACATACCGGATGGTGCATCGCTTTTTTTGAACATCGGTACATCGACCGAGGCTGTCGCGCATCAGTTGCTAAACCACAAAGATCTTATGGTGGTGACAAATAACATGAATGTCGCGCGTATCCTGGTGGAAAACACGAACTGCCAGATCGTCGTCGCCGGTGGTGTTCTGCGCCGGTCGGACGGTGGTCTGATCGGCAACCTGACAAATTCAACGATTGAACAATTCAAGTTCGATTATGCGGTAATCGGGTGTTCCGCACTGGACGCCGATGGTGATCTTCTGGATTTCGATTTCCAGGAGGTCCGTGTCAGCCAGACTATCATTGCACAGGCCAGACACAGCTTTCTGGTTGCCGATCATTCGAAATTTCAGCGCTCGGCCCCTGCCCGTATTGCCTCGATGTCCGAAGTTGACGTTTTCTTTACAGATCAACCTCTTCCAAGTGGGCTTGCACGTAAATGCAAGGAATGGGGAACGCGGGTCGTATACAGCGGCCGAACCACCGGAGATTCGCATTAAACGCGTAATTCCAAACGTGGTTCTTGTCATAGGCGACCGGCCCTGACAGTATCGCAACATATTGCAATCAGTGCACGGCAAGGGGGAGATCCGGGCCATGATCGCGCTTTTATTTGCGTTACTCACAGCCACTATGGGGCTGAATTATTATAGAAAAACCAAAGCGGCCAATGTTGTGTTCTTCATTACCATGGCCCTAAGTGTTTATTGGCTGAAGTTTCATGCCACCAGCCAACTGACCATTCAGCTGTAGGAGGCCACAATGACACCCGAGCTTTCCCGCACCCTGAACGCGTTGGGAACCCTGGCGGTCAGCCTCGTTCTTGTGCTGGCCTTCGGATACCAGCTGGCGCTGAACGAACTGCCCTGCCCGCTTTGCTTATTGCAACGGGTCGGGTTCGTAGCGGTGGGCGTTGGTTTGGGCCTGAACCTGCTATACGGAGCCCGGCCGCAGCATTATGCGTTGATGTTGCTTGCGGCACTGTTTGGGATCAGCGTTTCCGTTCGCCAGATCTTGCTGCATATCGTACCGGGTACCGGCCACTATGGTTCGCCTGTTTTTGGGTATCACTACTACACATGGGCCGCGATCTGCTTTTTTCTGATCCTGCTGGGCACGGCAAACATGCTGCTTTTCGACCGTCAATATCAGGACACAACCGACGATCAACCACGGTTCGGGGGCAATACGCTGGCCAAAACCGCGTTCTTTGTGATGCTAGGGCTGGCCGCGCTGAATGCGGGGTCGACCTTGTTGGAATGTGGCCCAGGTATCTGCGCTGACCCGCCGACAAGCTACAAATTGATTGACGAACTGGACACCAACAACTGAGGATGGATAAACCTTCCCTCATGGAGGCATCGGAATGGGACTACTGGGGCAGCCGCTAGGCTATTATGACTATCTGACATTTATCGCACTTATACTGCTGCTGGCCGCTGTAATGGCACTGTTTCTGTTCATAATGGGACTGCCCGGCCGCATCGCAATCAAACGCAACCATCCGCATGCTGAGGCAGTCAAGATCATGGGCTGGATGGGGTTTCTGGCTGTCGTTCCCTGGATTCACGCCTTTATGTGGGCTTTCCACGATGCAGCCACTGTCGATATCCGCCGTATGCCTGATGATGAACGCGATGCGATACGGAAGGATATCAAACGGTTAGGCGGTGATCTGACCGAAGAATATCGCGATCCACTGGACCCGGACGAAACACAAAAAAGCTAAGGCTAAAGGAAGTCCCACAATATGTTTGTCGCTCTTGGCATTACGCTTTTCTACATCATTTTTGTCTGGCTGATCTTCTTCAAACTACAATGGCTTAAGTTCAGCATCGCCTGGGGCATCGTTTCCTTCTGGGTGGGTGCTCATCTGTTATTGATCTTTATGGTTGCGCTGCGGTTCTTCCAGCCATTTTCGATCGACAGCCACGTGGTCCGCTCAACCATACAGATCGTACCGCGCCTGACTGAACCAACCATCCTTTCCGAGGTTCTGGTCGAGCCGAATACAGAGGTGAAGAAAGGGGATCCGCTGTATCGGTTCGACGACACCGTCTTTGCGCTTGAATTCGAAGAGGCATCCGCACAGTTGGTTGCAGCCCAGCAGAACGCCAAAATTCTGGAACAGGATGTGATCGTCGCGGGTGAAGCCGTCGAGCGAGCAAACGCGCAACTGGCATATGCACTGACCCAGCAGGCACGGTATGAAAACCTTGTCCCTGCGGGTGGTGCCCGAGAGGATGAGCTGGATCGCTGGAACGAGCAGGTCACGGAAGATCAGGCCAAGATAAAAGAGGCCGAAGCCAATCTGGAAAAGGCAAAGCTGGCGCTGGATTCGCAGATCGACGGGGTCAATACCGGAATCGTTCAAGCTCAGGCTCAGTTGGAAAAGGCCCGGTACTTTCTGGACAATACTACGATCTACGCGCCCGAAGATGGTATGATCGTTTCACAACAGGCACGCCCGGGTCTGGTTGTCGGTGACATCCGATTGGGCGCAATCGCCAGCTTTGTGACCAAGGAAAACCCCTATATTCTCGCCACTTACCGGCAGCAGAACCTGAAATTTGTGAAACCCGGGCAACAGGTTGAGGTCGCGCTGGACTTATATCCCGGAGAAATCCTGACCGGCAAAGTCGAGGCAATCTGGTGGGCAACCCGCCAGGGTCAATATCTGCCATCAGGCCGCCTGCCCGGATTTGAACTGCCAAAAATTCCTGGACATATTGCCGTGCAGATTTCGGTCGAAATTCCAGATGGCCACGTCTTTCCCGCCGGTGGACATGCCGCGGTGGCAATCTATACCGGCCAGGGCAAAAGCTTTGAGTTCCTGCGGCGCATCAATATCCGCCTCTATTCCTTCGCAAACTTCATCCGACCACTGGACATTTAAGGACACGCTGTATGACACGGGCCAGGCTAAACCGCAGTTTGATGGGCACAGCCCTGTGTGCCGCGCTGCTGGTGGGATGCGCACCTGTCGGTCCTGATTTTGTGCGACCGAACTCTCCGGTCGTGAAGGAATGGATCGAGGTAAACAACCCCTCAGTCGGTCCCAGCGGCCTCACCTCGCGTAGTGCCCCTGTGGCAAAATGGTGGGAGACCTTCAACGACGCCACTTTGAACCGGTTGATCGCCGAAGCCTATGCCCAGAACCTGGCGCTACAGGTGGCCGGTGCGCGCGTATTGCAGGCCCGCGCACAGCTTGGGATTGCCTTTGGTGAGCTTTACCCCCAATCGCAGGCCATCGGAGGTTCGATCGAGCGGCGCCAGATCAGCGACAATATCGGACCGATTTCCGATATCAATCGGATCATCCCTCTGGATACTGAATTCTCGACCTCGCAGGTTGGCTTCGACGCCCAATGGGAACTGGATGTGTGGGGGCAGCAACGCCGGGGTGTGCAGGCCGCACGATCCAATCTGGCACTTCAGGTCGCTAATTACGATGACGCTTTGGTCACGCTGACCGGCGATGTAGCAGCGTTATATGTAAGCTTCCGCGCGCTGCAAGAAACCCTGTTCGTGGCACGAGAGAATATCAAGCTGCAACAGGAATCGGTTGATCTGACGCAACTGCGTTTCAACAACGGCGTCACCACTGAACTGGATGTGCAAGAGGCCACCGCCCTGCTGAACAATACCATGGCGCTGGTGCCGGAGATTGAAAGCGATCTTCAGCAGACCAAGAATGCTTTGGCTGTTTTACTGGGAACAACACCCTCGCGCATGGCCGGGTTGCTGGGTAATTCCGGTCGTATCCCTTCGGCCCGATCCAACGTCGCCGTTGGAGTACCAGCGGAATTGCTGCGCCGACGCCCGGATGTACGCGCCGCAGAACTGGCCGCTGCCACACAGTCTGCGCAAGTTGGGATCGCGATTGCTGACCTGTATCCCCAGTTCATCCTGTCCGGTTCGATCGGCCTGCAGGCCTCGGGCAGTCAGGACCTGTTTTCATCCGCCAGCAATACTGGGCTGGCCAGTGCCGGAGTGGTCTGGAATGTGCTGAATTATGGGCGGATCAAGAATAATGTCCGCGCCCAGGACGCAGCTTATCAGGCCTTGATTGCGAACTATCAAAACACCGTCCTGACCGCCTATTCCGAGGTTGAAAGCGCCATGGTCGCCTATGCGCAATCACGCAAACAAGTGACATTCTACCAAAACAGCGTCACCGCATCGCGCAAAGCTGCCGAGATCGCGGTGAACCAATACCGGGATGGCATCGCCAGCTATTCCCGCGTTCTGAACACGCAAACCGCATTGCTGCGATCACAGGCCAATCTGATCGAAGCCCGCCAGCAGGTCTCGAGCAATCTGGTTGCAGTCTACAAAGGTTTAGGCGGTGGTTGGCAAATCCGGCAAAATCAGGAGTTCCTGCCGGAAACCGTGCTGGCCGAAATGGCCTATCGCACCGATTGGGGAGACCTGCTGCAACAGGCTCCGATCCAAGCCAGCCTGAACTGAGCGCTATTTCGTCAGACCGCGCAAGCCGCCCGAAATCAGAATGTTGACCTCGTAGAGAATACGCGGCGCGGCCAGTCCTCCGGGGCTGGCCAAATAGTTCGGGCTCCATTCTGGTTCGAATTTCTGCTTGAACGAGCGCAGCCCCTCGAAGTGATAAAACTGTTCGCCATGTTCATAGACAAAGCCGCCAATGCGGTTCCACAGTGATGCCAGTTGCCGGTTTTCGATCCCGGAAAACGGTGCCGCCCCCAGCGAGAACCAGTGGAACCCCTGCTCGGCGCCCCATGACATCATCTCGGCAAACAGCGCATCCATAACAAAACTTGGGCTATCTGGTTCATACCGCATCAGATCCAGCGACAGTTCTGATTTTTGCCCGCCCTGAAACAGGTTAGCAAACGCGACGATCTCACCTGTTTCGCCATTCCGCAGCACCGCGTGGTCGAAATAGGACAGATAGGTTTCATCAAATCCGCCAAGCGCAAAACCTTTCTCGGCCCCAGCCTTTTGCGCCAGCCAGTCATCCGAAATCTTGCGCAACTCGGGCAGGATCAGGGTTAGTTCCTGTTTTGGAATAATCTCGAAAACATACCCTTCGCGTTCGGCCCGGTTCTTGGCCTGACGGAACCGCTTGCGGGATTTTCCGTCCAGCGAAAAATCTTTCAGCGGCACCCGCGCTACTTCGCCAATTTTCAGGATCGACAGGCCAAGGTCTAGAAAGGTCGGCAGGTATTTGGTGGAAACGCTGTAGAAGGCACAAAGTTTACCCTCACGGTCCGCCATCTCGCGCAGCTGCCATATCAGCTGTTTACCGGCGGTTTCATCCCCTACTGGCTCACCTTTGGTGACCAGTGCGTTGCCGGTATCGGCATAAGCCAGAAAAGCGGTTTCATCCGGCGCGATCAGGAACTGCTTGTCCCCGGTCAGGGAAATCTGGGATTCTGTGTCTTCGCTTTCCATCACCAGACGTTCGACTACTTCGGGGATTTCTGTGCGGGCTGGAACAGGAATCTCGCGCCCGAACAGTGAGCTAACGGCAACCACTCCAAGGATGACCGCAACCACAAGGCTGGATCGTAGGAACCGCGAGGCGTCGCCGTTCCAGGCAAACTCCCACCACAGGGCATTTTGATATTCGACATGGGAATAAGAAAACAGACCCACCCAAAAGATCACGGCAAGCAATGCAAGAACGCTGACCAGCCAGGGTATGTTCAACCTGAAGATCGACGCGCCGCTAACCCGATAGAACGCATCCCGGAACATGGCCAGCAGAACGATGCTACCCACCATGCTGAGCGCTTCGTGCGTATCCAGCCCTTTGGTCAGCGAAGCGACAAAACCGGCCAGCATCAACAGCATGGCCACAACCCAAGCCCGGTAAAGCTTGCGAAACAGCCCCCGTGATACAAGGATCAGCAAGACCCCTACCGCGCTTCCGGCCAGGTGGGACGCTTCGACAAAGGACAGGGGCAGGAAATCCCGTAGCACACCCAGGTTACCGCTGCTTGCAGGCAACGCGCCGGAGACCAGAAGTATCACACCGGCCACTGCGGCCACACCTGCGGCCACCATGGGCACGATCGGACGGATCACTCGATAAACCCAAGTGGCTGCACCAGTAATATGTCGACGATGGGTCAATGCTGATGCCACAGCGATCGAGAGTGTGGCGATGAGGAAGGGAAGAAACGTATAAACAAGGCGATACAGCAACAGCGCGGCAATGACATCCGACCGGCCTGACGCGCCAAGTCCCGCGATCATAGTCGCCTCGAAGGCGCCAATTCCACCCGGCGCATGGCTGAGGATACCGACCGCAATCGCGCCAATAAAGATGGTGAAGAAATAGGGGTAGCCGATCCCAAGGTCTGTCGGCAGCAGCACATACAGAACCATCGACGCACCAAACACATCGCCCAAGGCCGCCAGCGTCAGCAACCCGGCCAGTTTGCCGCCGGGAAGGTTAAATCCAACCCCGCCATAGGCCAGCCTGCGCCCGCCTTTCGACAGCCAGATGAACAGCGTTGCCAGAGCGATCAAAAGGCCCAATCCTATGACCGTCTCGACCGTATCGCTGATTGGCAAAACCTTCGATATCCCGTCGGGATGAAAGGTCAGCAAAGCCCCTAACAGCAAGGTCATGCCGGACCAGAAAGCGATCCACGAGGTCGCAATAACCCCAGCGACACGCCCCAGATCCAGCCCCAAAGATGCGTAGATCCGATACCGGATCGCCGTGCCCGTGATGTAGGAAAACCCAAGGCAGTTTGACACCGCATAACCACAGGCCCCGGCCATGCCCGCAACCGGCAAAGGAACCTCACCGTCGGCAACGCTCTGGACTGCAAAGACGTCGTATAAAGACAGGGAAACAAAGCTAAAAGCGGTCCAGCACAAGGCGATGAACAACAGCGTCCAAGAGGTGTTCGCCACATCCGTCTGAACGGATGACCATTTCACATGTGCAGACAGTTCATGCAGCACGGTCAGGGCGACCAGCATGACGATTACGGGAATGGCGATTCTGACCAGGGGTCGTTCCAGAAAACCGGATACTCTTTCGGCAAGTCTGATGGCCCAGAGTTCTTTGCCTGTATCCTGATCAGTCATGTGATTTCCCTGTTTCAGGTTTGCAGCTGCCTTTGCGCGGGTGGCGAACGCATCGCAACTTTTACACATATTCCTTGCTGCTCAAAGCACTACAGCAATCAGACGCGGCCTTTCCGAGTAGAAAGAAGCAAGTTGGTTTCGGATCGCGTAATCCCTTCGATCCTGCGGATGCGAAACAGGATTTCATCCAGTTCGGCCAGGGTCTCGGTCCCAATCTCGGCAATCAAGTCCCAACCGCCATTTGTCGAATGGACAGCCCGCACCTGTGGCATGGCGGCAATTTGGGCCATGGTGCGCTCGGTGCCGCGCCCTTCGATTTCCAGCATCATCAACCCTCTGACCGGGCTTTGCGCCACATCCTGCCGTGTCAGAACCGTAAAGCCCACAATCTCGCCGGATTGCTTCAAACGTTGCAGACGGCTGCGCACTGTTGTGCGTGTGACTCCCAGTGTTTCAGCCAGTTCCGAGAGTGAAGCACGGGCATCCCGATGCAGAGCGCTGAGAAGCTTGCCATCCAAATCGTCCATTCAATACTTCCGTTATGTCACTTGCGGTTCCATTTTGAGCATTTTGATCCCTATCCGCAAGCCACATTGCCGGAGTAGTATTCCATATGGATACAAACAACGTAATTCTGGTTGGCGCCCCGATGGATTCGGGCAAGCGTCGACAGGGCTGCCGGATGGGCCCCGATGCCTATCGGGTTGCGGGGCTTCAATCAGCTCTTTCCGATCTCGGTCTTCACCTACGGGATCTCGGCGATATCACACCTGACATTCCGGATATGTCCGAACATTCGCATCTCTTCGCCCTGCCCGAGTGTATCGGCTGGACCAAGGCTCTCAGCCGTGTCGCGCAGGATATTGCCCCACAAGGCCTGCCAATTTTCATGGGCGGCGATCATGCGCTTTCGATGGGCACGGTTTTGGGCATGGCACAGCACGCCGAGCGGATCGAACGCCCACTGTTCGTTCTCTGGCTGGACGCGCATAGCGATTTCCACACACCCGAGAGCACCGATAGCGGCAACCTGCACGGGACACCCGTAGCCTATTTCACCGGACAGCCCGGATTTGACGACTTCCCACCGGTTTCATCGCCAGTTCCGACCGACCGGGTCGGCATGATCGGTCTGCGCTCGGTCGACCCAGCCGAACGGGCTCGGCTGGAACAGGATCGCGCAATGCTGGCCGATATGCGAAGCATCGACGAAAACGGCATCAAAGCACCGCTGATGGCCTTTCTGGAGCGGGTCCGGGCAGCGGATGGCATCCTTCATGTTTCGCTGGATGTGGATTTCCTTGATCCGTCCATTGCTCCTGCAGTTGGCACAACAGTTCCAGGTGGCGCGACCGAACGCGAGGCTCATCTAGTGATGGAACTGCTGCACGAAAGCGGTCTTGTCTGCTCGCTGGATCTGGTAGAATTGAACCCGTTTCTGGACGAACGCGGCCGCACTGCAAAATTGATGGTGGATCTGGCCGCCTCATTGCTGGGCCGCCGCATCTTTGACCGCCCCACCCGGAGCTTCTGATGCAATCTCTACAAGCCCCACCAGCCGTTGTGATGATCCGGCCCCATGCGTTTGCTTCGAACCCCGAGACACGCGACGACAATGCGTTCCAGACCTTGGCCAACCGCTCGGCAGCGGCCACGTCTGTCCAAGCACGCGATGAACATGATCAGGCGGTGGCGCTGCTGCGCGATGCGGGTATTAAGGTTCATGTCTTCGACGATTTCGGAGACCTCGACACACCAGACAGCGTATTTCCGAACAACTGGTTCTCGACCCATCCCGGCGGACATGTGGCAATCTATCCGATGTTTGTGCCGTCGCGCAGGCGCGAACGTCGCGCCGACGTCATAGAAATGTTGAAACAGGAGTATCGTGTTCAGGACGTGATCGATTATTCCGGGCTTGAACAGGACAGACTGGCGCTGGAAGGCACCGGAGCGATGGTTCTGGACCACATTGGCCGCGTGGCCTACACGGTCAAATCCAACCGCGCCGACCCCGTTCTGTTGGAGCGTTTCTGCACCCATTTCAACTATGAGCCCATCGCATTCGAGGCGCATGATGCCGCAGGACGTGATGTCTATCACACGAATGTTCTGATGGGCATCGGCTCCAAATACGCGCTGATCTGTCTTGATATGATCGCGGACCCCGAACGCCGCGCGACAGTGAAAGCCAGGCTGGAAGAATCCGGTCGCACGGTCATCGACCTGACCCATGATCAGATCGCTGAATTTGCTGGCAACGCCATCGAACTGAGCGGCCTGAATGGTCCCGTGCTGGCGCTGTCCAGCCGGGCACTTGCCGCCCTGACCCCGGAACAAATCGCTACAATCGAAGCCAGCGCGACACCTCTGCCGCTTTCGATTCCCACCATTGAAACTGCCGGTGGATCCGTGCGCTGCATGATTGCGGGCATCCACCTGTCCTGCCGATAGGAGCCCCTAATGCAACCATCTGAAAAGGCCCTGGTGCCGTTTGTGTCTGTCGACAATATGATGAGACTGGTCCACCACATCGGCGTCGAACGTATGATCACCGATATTGCGGCGCAAATCGAAGCTGATTTCAAACGGTGGGAAAGCTTTGACAAAACACCCCGCATCCCTGCCCACTCGCCGCATGGGGTGATTGAACTGATGCCAACCTCAGACGGTGAGGCCTATGGGTTTAAATACGTCAACGGCCACCCCAAGAACACCTCCGAAGGCCTACAGACCGTTACCGCATTTGGATTGCTGGCAGACGTCTACACAGGCTATCCGACCCTGCTGACCGAAATGACCATGCTGACTGCATTGCGCACCGCAGCAACCTCTGCTCTGGTCGGCAGCTATCTTGCGCCCAAATCGGCCTCGACCATGGCAATGATCGGGAATGGCGCGCAATCCGAATTTCAGTGCCTCGCCTTCAAGGCCATGTGCGGGATTGATACTGTTCGCTTGTACGATACCGACGCGGCTGCTACCGAAAAATGTGCGGCCAACTTGGCGGGCTCTGGCCTCTCGGTCGTGAAATGCAAATCCCCTGAGGACGCCATCGAAGGCGCGCATATCATCACGACCTGCACGGCGGACAAGAAAAATGCCACGATCCTGACCGATAACTTGGTCGGCCCAGGCGTCCACATCAACGCGATCGGCGGCGACTGTCCTGGCAAAACCGAACTGCACAGGGATATCCTGCTACGCTCTGAAATATTCGTCGAATACCCGGAGCAAACCCGTATTGAGGGCGAGATTCAGGCCCTTGAAGACGATCATCCCGTCACCGAGTTGTGGCAGGTCATGACGGGTCAGGCCGAGGGTCGCAAAGATGATCGTCAGATCACGTTGTTTGACAGCGTAGGCTTCGCGATCGAGGATTTTTCAGCCCTGCGCTACATCCAGTCCGCAGTCCGGGGCACAGATTACTACGAACCCTTGGACATGCTGGCAGACCCTGACGACCCGCGCGATCTGTACGGAATGCTGATGCGAGCGAAATAGAGATACTCTGCCCCCGTGCGCCAGCCGGGGGCAGGTATCACCAAAGATTGACTTCGCCAGATGCCAATTACCCGGCCAGCGAAGGCAGGTACAGAACGATGCCCGGAAAGGCGACCAGCAGCGCAATCGTCACGGCGTCGGCGATGAAAAACGGCGTCACGCCCTTGAACACGTCCTGAACGCTCAGATCAGGGCGGACGCCGGCAACGACAAAGCAATTCAAACCGATCGGTGGCGTGATCAGGCAGAACTCGGCCATTTTCACCACCAAAATACCAAACCAGATGGCGCACATCGGACCGGACATCCCAAACGTACTTTCCGCAACGGTGACGGCCTCGCCCCCGTTCAGCGCCATAACTGCCGGATAGACAACCGGCAGAGTCAGCAATAGCATCCCGATGGCATCCATGAACATGCCGAGCACCGCATAGGCCAGCAGGATGCAGATCAGGATCAGCATGGGTGACATTGTCAGCGACGTGATCCAGTCGGAAAACGCGCTTGGCAAATCGGCGAAACCCAGGAACCTGACATAGATCAGCACGCCCCAGATGATCGAAAAGATCATCGCGGTCAGTTTGGCGGTCTCAAGCAGTGCGGATTTCAACTCTGCCCATCTCATGCCGTGGAACAGCGCGAAGCAGAACACGATAAAGGCACCGATTGCCCCGCCTTCGGTTGGCGTGCCCCAGGCTTTTTCACCAAACGGGTTATAGACGAAGCAGATGATGATCAGGATCACCGCAACAATCGGTAGGGCACCAGGCAGCGCGGCAAAACGCTGTTTCCAAGTAAAGCCAGTGACCGGCGGGCCGACATTTTTGAACACAACGGCGATGCCGACGATCAGCAGACCATAGATAACCGCCGAAAACGCTCCCGGTATGAACCCGGCGAGCAGCAGTTTGCCCACATCCTGCTCTACGATGATCGCATAAATCACAAGGATCGCCGAGGGCGGGATCAGTGAGGCCAAAGTGCCACCTGCAGCAACTACGCCCGCCGCAAATTGTTTGTTGTACCCGACCTTCAGCATTTCCGGGATCGCGATCCGGGCAAATACCGCAGATGTCGCGACCGATGCCCCCGAGACCGCAGCAAAACCAGCGGTGGCGAACACGGTTGCGACCGCAAGCCCACCCGGAACCCATGCTACCCAGCGCTTGGCGGCCTCGAACAGCGCGCGCGTCAGGCCTGCGTAGTAGGCAAGGTAACCGATCAGGATAAAGGTCGGAATCAGGCTGAGCGTATGGGCTGCAACCTTGGAATGCGGCACTTGCCCTGCGGTTTTTACCGCAACGGTCAGCGCCTTGCCGAACCGGTCGGGATCATATCCGAATTTGGCCCAGAATATCCAAACCAGACCGATCAGCCCCGCCAAAGCCGCGGCAAAAGCCACACGCATTCCGGTGATAACCAGAACCAGCAGACCACCGGTGACCCAAAGGCCAATCTCAATCGAGTCCATTTACTAGTCCTGCCCTTCGAATTGTTCGGCTTCAGCGGCAGCCTGCGCAGCAGCGTCCTGTATCATCGGCACCGCAACTGGGTTTTGTAGGCCCAGCACAAAGGCCCATCCATAACCCCAGATTTGCAGCACAAGCCGCAAGCAAAGTACCGAAAACGCAATAGGTGCCAGTAACTTGGCAGGCCAGAGCGGGATGCCAATGTCGATCGAGCTGTCCCGGCTCCACAGAGGTGCGCCAAAGTCGAATGATCTGTCGAAATGGGACCAGCTGCCCCAGACCAATGCCAACATGAGCACCAGGATGAGAACGACCGAAATCAACTCGAACAGCCACAAAGCCCGTCCGTGTAGCCGCGAAATGACAATATCCATCCGGATATGGCCCCCATCGCGTTGTACGTAAGAGATACCTAGAAACGCAATCAAAGGCATGGCTTGCTCGATCCAATCGACATAGCCCGGCAATGGCGCGTTATAGGCGTTGCGCCCGCTCACCGAGACAACTGCCAGCACCATTAACCCGAACACGGCAATTCCGCTGATCAGTGCAAGCGTACGCTCGGCCCTTAACAGCAGCTGGTCCAGCCTGCTCAGACGGCTATCATCTGCAAGCACCGTCGCCTGTCCTGCCATTCCGCTGGCCCTTTCTGTATTGGAATCAGTGTCCGGGTACCGCGCTGGGTACCCGGAACGCGTGATCAGTTCCCGCCACGCTGTTGTTTCAGCGTCAGTTGAACAAGATCATATAGATCCTGCGCAGGCAGACCCTGCGCGGACATGTCAGCGATCCACTGCTCGCGGATCGGATCAGCAGCCTTGGTGCGGAATTCCTCCAGCACGGCTTCGTCGATCTGAACTTTCTGCACGCCTTTTTCGGTCAACACACCATCCCACTGCTCCAGCAGACCGCCGTAATTGGCGAGATAATGGGCAATGGCCTCGTCGACAGAACTGTTAAGCGCTTCACGATGTTCCGCAGGCAGCGCTTCGTAGGCGTCGATATTGACCACAACCGGACAGTTTACAGTGCCGGGGTTCAGGTTGGCCGTCCACCAGTCGGCTTCGTTGATAGTGCCGAAAGACAAATGTGCGTGCTGAGCAAAGGCCACTGTATCAACAACACCGGATTCCATCGCATTAAACGCCTCGGTCGCGGGCACCGATGTTGGAACACCGCCAACGGCCTCAAACGCCTTGCCCAGCCCGCCAGTCGCACGTACACGCATGCCGTCAAAATCGGCAAGCGTTGAGCGCGGATCACCGGTTCCAACGATATTATACTGGGGCATTGGCGACGTCATGATGATCCGGGCATTCCACTGAGCCATCTCATCCTTAACGGCGGGATGATCATATACAGCGTGGCTGACGGCCACCTCTTCTTCCAAATTGTTCACGCCCAGGAACGGCAGTTCAAGTACAGTGATCGCCCGATTTTTGTCGCGGTGATAGCCTGCGCAGAACTGCGCCATTTCGAATGCACCGATCTCAATCCCGTCCAGATTCTCTTTCGGCTTTGACAGCCCGCCATAGCTGACATTGATCGTGAATTCGCCACCGGTTTTTTCGCTGACCAGTTCAGCCAGTTTCTCGACATGTTCGGTAAAGGCCCGGCGTTTGCCCCAGACCGAAGCATTCCATTCTGTTGCTGCAGCTTCGGTAACGAATGCAACAGTCAGGGCGGCGACGGCGGCACCGCTCAACATTTTAGTCATAGTGATTTCTCCCATTGATGCGCCCCCTTTTTTGGGTCGCTTGAGCGTAAAGCTAGCGCCAACATCGATATGTGCCAACCCCTGCCAGACCACCCACCAAAATCTGCAATCCGCCCGCCAGCGCTAACAATCATAAGGTGTATATGAAATGTGTAAATTTCACGGGCGAGCACTTTGAAAACAGTTGAAATGTGGTTAACATCTATATTGCTGTTTTAAATATGTTTTTTTACTATCTTACGATTTCCTTTACAAATCCCCCAGACGGAATGAAATTTATTAACAAATAAACCCTGCTATTTCTGTAATTTATTTCTTTGTTTTCTGATCTCCGTATTATCCTGCATCGGGAGGAAACAGGTCGACATTGCCTGTTCAGCGGGCAAGATTGTCCCAGTGAATTTAAGTCCAGAGGGAGGAACCTCAGAATGACAACCGCTGCTCAGGCAGATGCCAAAGTTTATCCGCCATCCGCAGAAATTTCAGCGCGTGCGCATGTCGATGCCAAGAAATACGGCGAAATGTACACGGCTTCTATAAACGACCCCGTTGCATTCTGGGGCGAACAGGGCAAACGCGTTGACTGGATCAAACCCTATACCCAAGTGAAAGACGTCAGCTATGATTTGGGCTCGGTCGGGATCAACTGGTATGCGGATGGCACTCTGAACGTTTCAGCCAACTGCCTGGATCGTCATCTGAATACACGCGGCGATCAGACTGCGATCATCTGGGAACCTGATGACCCGAATGAACCCGCCCAACACATTACCTATGCCGAACTGCACCGCCGTACCTGCCGGATGGCAAATATCCTGGTTTCCATGGGCGTGCGCAAAGGCGACCGTGTGGTCATTTATCTTCCGATGATCCCCGAGGCTGCATATGCGATGCTGGCGTGCGCACGTATCGGCGCAATCCACTCGATTGTTTTTGCAGGGTTTTCCCCCGATGCCCTGGCTGCACGCGTCAACGGATGCGACGCCAAGGTTCTGATTACAGCTGATGAGGCCCCTCGCGGCGGCCGTAAGACACCTTTGAAGTCAAACGCAGACGCGGCCCTGCTGCACTGCAAGGACACGGTGAAATGCCTGGTGGTCAAGCGTACCAACGGCCAGACCACATGGATCGACGGGCGCGACTACGACTATAACGAGATGGCGCTCGAGGCGGATGACTATTGCGCGCCTGCGGAAATGGACGCCGAAGACCCTCTGTTCATTCTGTATACCTCCGGTTCGACCGGTCAGCCAAAAGGTGTCGTGCACACGACCGGCGGATATCTGGTCTATGCGGCAATGACGCATGAGATCACCTTCGATTACCATGAAGGCGACGTCTATTGGTGTACCGCCGATGTCGGCTGGGTGACCGGCCACAGCTATATTGTCTATGGCCCGCTTGCCAATGGCGCGACCACGCTGATGTTCGAAGGTGTTCCGACCTATCCGGATGCATCCCGCTTTTGGCAGGTCTGTGAAAAGCACAAGGTCAATCAATTCTACACGGCCCCTACCGCTTTGCGCGCCCTGATGGGGCAAGGCAATGAATGGGTCGAGAAATGCGATCTGAGCGATCTGCGCACGCTGGGCACTGTGGGTGAGCCGATCAACCCGGAAGCGTGGAACTGGTACAATGACGTTGTCGGCGGTGGGCGCTGCCCGATCGTGGACACCTGGTGGCAAACCGAAACCGGTGGTCACCTGATGACCCCCCTGCCCGGTGCCCACGCGATGAAGCCCGGCTCGGCCATGAAGCCGTTCTTTGGCATCCAGCCTGTGGTTCTGGACCCGCAATCCGGGGTCGAGATCGACGGCAACGGCGTCGAAGGCGTGCTGTGCATCAAGGACAGCTGGCCCGGCCAGATGCGTACGGTCTGGGGCGATCATGAACGGTTCGAGAAGACTTATTTCTCGGACTACAAAGGCTACTACTTCACCGGTGACGGCTGCCGCCGGGACGAGGATGGCGATTACTGGATCACCGGACGTGTGGACGATGTGATCAACGTCTCGGGGCACCGCATGGGTACGGCCGAGGTCGAAAGCGCTCTGGTGGCACATGCTGCCGTGGCCGAGGCCGCGGTTGTGGGCTATCCCCATGATATCAAGGGGCAAGGCATCTATTGCTATGTCACCTTGATGAATGATCGCGAACCCTCGGACGAGCTTGTGAAAGAGCTGCGCACCTGGGTTCGGACCGAGATCGGACCGATTGCCAGCCCGGATGTGATCCAATGGGCTCCTGGCCTGCCAAAAACCCGCTCGGGCAAGATCATGCGCCGTATCCTGCGTAAGATCGCCGAGAATGATTTTGGATCGCTCGGTGACACATCGACCTTGGCTGATCCGTCCGTGGTCGACAACTTGATCGAAAACCGCGCAAGCAAGTGAGGATGTGATGGACGCTGCCACGATCACTACACCCACCGTACTGATCCTTCTCGGCCCCCCGGGCGCCGGGAAGGGTACACAGGCCCGTATGCTCGAAGACAAGTTCGGGCTTGTCCAACTCAGCACGGGTGACCTGTTACGGGCGGCAGTTGCCGCGGGAACCGAAGCCGGAAAAGCCGCCAAAGCTGTCATGGAGGCGGGTGATCTGGTCAGTGACGATATCGTAATTGCAATCCTGCGGGATCGTCTGGCCGAACCGGACTGCGCCAAGGGCGTCATTCTGGACGGCTTCCCCCGCACCACGGTTCAGGCACAGGCGCTGGACGCGCTGCTGTCAGAGACCGGTCAGCAGATCAACGCAGCCATCAGTCTTGAGGTTGAAGACGCTGAAATGGTGATCCGTATTTCCGGCCGTTACACATGTGCCGGATGTGGCGAAGGGTTCCATGATCGGTTCAAAACGCCCGCAGTCGAAGGCAAATGCGACAAATGCGGCAAGACCGAGTTCAAGCGCCGCGCAGATGACAATGCTGAAACCGTCGCCTCACGGCTGGCTGCCTATCACGCGCAGACCGCGCCGCTGATCACTTATTACCAAGACCATGGCGTTCTGAAAGGTCTGAACGCCATGGGCAATATCGAAGACATCGCCGGCAATCTGGAACGGATCGTCAGCGACACAATGAACTAGGGGAATATGACCCGCCCTCAATAAGGGCCGAATTCCTAAAGGAAAACTTCAAAGGACCCGCTCTGGCGGACCAGAGAAGTCTTGCCTGATGCCACCTGGCATCAAGCATATCGAAAAGTGGCCCCGCGCGCTGGAGGGTTAGGACAACGGGCCGCTCAAAGAGGAAGCGAAGGAGGAACCCGCGATGGCGGATCAATCAACACACTCCGCGCAGACTGCCGAAGCCGATAAGGGCTATTGGCAGGCCAACCTGCGTCTTATCTACATCAGCCTGGTGATCTGGGCGCTGGTGTCGTTTGGATTCGGCATTTTGCTGCGTCCACTTCTGTCCGGCATTTCCGTCGGCGGAACCGATCTCGGCTTTTGGTTCGCGCAACAGGGATCCATCTTGGTCTTTCTGCTGCTGATCTTCAACTACGCCTGGCGGATGAACAAGCTAGACGCTGAATACGGCGTTGAGGAGGAGTAAGACCCTATGGACCAGTTTACCATCAACCTGCTGTTTGTGGGCGCGTCCTTTGCGCTTTACATCGGCATCGCGATCTGGGCCCGTGCTGGGTCCACATCAGAATTCTACGCCGCCGGTCGCGGCGTTCACCCGGTCACCAACGGTATGGCGACAGCGGCAGACTGGATGTCTGCAGCCTCGTTCATCTCGATGGCGGGCCTCATCGCCTTTACCGGCTATGACAACTCGTCCTTCCTGATGGGTTGGACCGGTGGTTATGTGCTGCTGGCGCTGCTTCTTGCCCCTTACCTGCGTAAGTTCGGCAAGTTCACCGTGTCAGAGTTCATCGGCGACCGCTTTTACAGCCAGACCGCGCGTATCGTGGCGGTGATCTGTCTGATCGTAGCGTCTGTGACCTACGTGATCGGCCAGATGACCGGCGTTGGCGTAGCTTTTGGCCGCTTCCTTGAAGTGTCAAACACCACCGGGTTGTTAATTGGTGCAGCCGTTGTTTTCGCCTACGCGGTGTTTGGGGGGATGAAGGGCGTGACCTACACACAGGTCGCTCAGTACTGCGTGCTGATCACCGCCTACACAATCCCAGCCATCTTTATTTCCCTGCAACTGACTGGCAATCCGGTTCCGGCTCTGGGTCTGTTTGGTGATACCGCCAGCGGTGAACCGCTGCTGACCAAGCTGGATGCGATCGTGACCGAGTTGGGCTTTAACGAATACACCGCCCACCACTCGGACACGCTGAACATGGTGCTGTTCACGCTGTCGCTGATGATCGGTACGGCCGGTCTGCCGCACGTAATCATGCGTTTCTTCACCGTGCCGAAAGTGGCTGATGCCCGCTGGTCTGCCGGTTGGGCGCTGGTGTTCATCGCACTGCTTTACCTGACCGCCCCTGCGGTTGGCGCAATGGCCCGTCTAAACATCAGTGACATGATGTGGCCAAATGGCGGCATCGAAGGTGGCGCCGTATCCGTCGAAGATATCGACAACGACGCCCGTTATGACTGGATGGCCACATGGAAGAAAACCGGCCTGCTGGACTGGGAAGACAAGAACGGCGACGGCAAGATCCAGTACTATAACGACAAGAATGCCGACATGCAGGCGCTTGCGGAAGAGAAGGGCTGGGTCGGAAACGAGCTGACCAAGTTCAACCGTGACATCCTGGTTCTGGCCAACCCCGAAATTGCCAACCTGCCGGGTTGGGTGATCGGTCTGGTCGCTGCCGGTGGTCTTGCGGCTGCTCTGTCGACCGCTGCGGGCCTGTTGCTGGCGATCTCGTCCGCTGTGTCACACGACCTGATCAAAGGCGCGATCAACCCGCAGATTTCGGAAAAATCCGAGCTTCTGTCGGCGCGGATCGCAATGGGCGTGGCCATTGTTGTGGCGACATATCTGGGCCTGAACCCTCCGGGTTTTGCAGCGCAGACCGTTGCCCTGGCGTTTGGTCTGGCAGCTGCCTCGATCTTCCCGGCGCTGATGATGGGGATCTTCTCGACCCGCATCAACAACACCGGTGCGGTTGCTGGTATGCTGGCTGGTCTGACTGTGACCCTGGTCTACATCTTCCTGCACAAGGGCTGGTTGTTCATTCCGGATACCAACTCGTTCACGGATGCTGATCCTCTGTTGGGTACGATCAAGTCGACTTCGTTCGGTGCGATCGGTGCATTGGTCAACTTCACTGTCGCCTATGTGGTGGCTGGCATGACCAAGGAAACCCCGCAAGAGATCAAGGATCTGGTCGAAAGCGTCCGCATTCCCCGTGGCGCGGGTGCCGCTCAGGATCACTGAGTAGAGATGCGGCCCCTGAGCACCTTGCCAAAGGCCGTGTCTTTCGACTGACTACTCCCGCCCGGCATTCCACCGGGCGGGATTTTTCGAATAGAAACCGAGGAGTATCCGATGCCCCTGCCCCAAGCCGAGATCACGCGGTTTCTGAAATCCGTTCACCCTTATGACGCCCTGCCCGCCGATGATCTGGCAACGCTGTCTGATCAGATCGAAGTTTGGGAGGTCGAAGAAGGATCCCCGGTGTATCAACTGGGCGCGCCCCTGCCCGGCGTATTCGTGATTTACGAAGGACAGGTTGAAATCACTGACAGGAACGGCGCGATTGTCTCTCATCTGGGGCTGCGCAATTCTTTCGGGGAACGCGGTTTACTGAAAGACGGTAAAGCCGCGACCAAAGCGCAGGCGCACGCAAACTCGGTTTTTCTGGTGATCCCGCCCAACCTGATCCGAGACCTCATTGACGAACATGAAATCGTCGCCAAATTCTTTGATCGGACCCGCACGGAACGCTCCAGCCCCCAAAGCCTTGCAACCAGCGCTATCGACGTTCTGATGGCACATAACCCCGCAACCTGCCCCCCTATTACCACCGTTCGCGAAGCGGCGCAGATGATGAGGGACAGACATATTTCCTCTCTCTGCATCACCGAGGGGGACATTCTTTTGGGGATCGCCACCTTACGAGATATCTCGGGCAAATACGTTGCCGATGGGATGTCTGTGGATACCCCTGTATCGGCAATAATGACGGCAAACCCGGTGACGCTGTCGCCGTCGGATATCGGATCGGATGTTCTTCACATCATGATGGAGCGCGGCATCGGCCATATTCCGGTATCCGAAGCTGGGCGTCTGGTCGGAATTGTCACCCAGACAGACCTGACCCACTATCAGGCGGTCAATTCCGCCGAGTTGGTGCGCCGGATAGCAAATGCGCAAACCGCGCAGCAGATGGCAGAAGTGACCGAAGAGATTCCCCAGCTTCTGGTCCAGCTTGTCGCTGCCGGAAATCGCCACGAGATCGTTACGCGCCTGATTACCGATATCGCCGACACAGCCACCAGACGTTTGCTGGCAATGGCGGAAAAACAGCTTGGACCACCACCTGTGCCTTACCTATGGCTGGCCTGTGGATCGCAGGGACGACAGGAACAAACCGGGGTGTCGGATCAGGACAACTGCTTGATGCTGGATGACAAAGTAACCGATGACGACCTGCTATATTTCCAGGCACTGGCAAAAATCGTGTCGGACGGGCTGGATAAATGTGGGTACTTTTATTGCCCGGGCGACATGATGGCGACAAATCCACGCTGGTGCCAACCGGTAAGTGTCTGGCGTGATTATTTTCGCGGGTGGATCGCCAAACCAAACCCCGAGGCGCAGATGCTGGCCTCGGTCATGTTCGACCTGCGCCCCATTGGCGGCGCATTTCACCTGTTCGATGACCTGCAGGCCGAAACGCTGGCCGCGGCCCAAGCGAATTCAATCTTTGTGGCACATATGATCTCGAACTCGTTAAAGCACACGCCGCCGCTGGGCCTGTTACGCGGGTTTGCCACGGTACGCTCGGGTGAGCATCGCAACACGCTGGATCTAAAGCATAATGGCGTGGTGCCTGTGGTTGACCTGGCCCGGATATACAGCCTTCAGGGGCAACTGTCCCAGGCCAATACACGTGCCCGCCTGAAAGCAGCTGGGGCGGCAGGCGTCCTCAGCCCCTCAGGTACCCGCGACCTGCTGGACGCTTACGATCTGATCGCCGAAACGCGGCTGGACCATCAGGCCCGTCTGGTGAAAGGCAACAAGAAGCCGGACAATTTCCTGCCCCCTTCCGATCTTTCGGACTTTGAGCGAAGTCATCTGCGAGATGCCTTTGTCGTGGTAAAAACAATGCAATCGGCGGTCGGCCACGGTAAAGGAATGCTGGGCTAAACCCTCAGGAACCTTGGAGAGTATTCATGTTCTTAGAACTGATCGGCACGATATTTGCAGGCGTCGCCCTAGCCGGCATCGTGATGGTGATCAACAAACTGACAGGTGGACGCCTGCCTCGTTGGTCCGCACCAGTCGCGGCGGGCATTGGCATGATCGGGATGACGATCAACAGCGAGTATTCATGGTTTGACCGCACGCGCGATACGCTTCCAGATGGTCTGATCATCATTCAAGAGGTCGAAAGCCGCGCTTTGTACCGTCCCTGGACCTATGCGATGCCCTTTGTTGATCGTTTTGCCGCAATCGACACCCTATCTGTGCGCACCAATGACCAAGTGCCTGAGCAACGCCTCGTTGAACTGTATTTCTTTGGTCGCTGGGCACCGGTTTCAAAATTGCCGGTCGCTGTGGATTGCGACAAGAACCAACGCGCCAATCTGGCGGATGGGGCAGAGTTTGGTGACAACGGCCAGTTGCTGAACGCCGATTGGGTAACAGGCTCTACCAACGATCCGATCATCGAGGCCACTTGCGGAGTGTAACATGCTGACCCGATTAAGCCTGCGCCTGCGGATTTTCCTGTTCTTCTGCCTACTGGCGGTCGGCGGGGTTGCCGTCAGCTCGGTTGCGCTTTGGGTCAGCTACAGGCGGGCGGCGGATCCGGCCCTTTTTGACGCGTTTATCTTTGCAGAGATCGTCATCGGGTTCGGTCTGCTGGCCCTGATCGCCGCTGTCTGGCTATTGTTCGACGATAATGTCGCCAAGCCGATCGAAAGGCTTTCCGCTGAACTGCGCGCACGAGCGCATGCCGGTGTCAGCCGCGACCTCGATCTGCAAGCCGCGCGGTATCTTGGCGACCTGGCCCCTGCGGCTGCCGGTCTGGCCAACCAACTGTCCGACAAGACCATGGGCGTGGCAGAGGCTGTCGCTGCTGAAACCGAGCATCTGGCTGCGGAACAGCAAAGGCTTAGGGCGCTTTTGACTGAAATTCCTGTAGCCATATTGCTGGCTAGCGCCTCTCACAGGCTCGTTTTGTATGACGGACAGGCGGCCGAGGTTCTGGCACAGATTTCGCATCCACGCCTGAATGCGCCACTGTTCGATTACTTCCAGCCAGACGCGCTGCAGAAAGCCTATGCTAAACTGACCAAGACCGGGATGGAGGCATCCTGTTCGCTGACCAGCATTGATGGGGCGCAGACCTATTCAGCCCGCATGAAACCGCTGGGGGAAACTTCCGGCTATATGCTAATCCTAGATGACAGCGCCGCCAATATAGCGCCTGAGGCTGCCAGACCTCTGGTCTATGACTTTGGTTTGCTGAACACATCCACCGACCAATCATTCGAGACATTGCCTCTGCGCGAGCTTTGTTTTGTTGTCTTCGACACCGAAACCACAGGCCTGCTGCCGCACAAAGACGAGATCGTCCAGATCGGCGCAGTCCGTGTGGTAAATGGACGGATGGTCGAAGGCGAAAGGTTGGATATGCTGGTGAACCCGGTCATGCCGATCCCTGCCGCCTCGACCAAGGTTCACAAGATTACGGATCGAATGGTCGAAGGCGCGCCGGAAATCGCCGAAGCCGGGCGTATCTTTCACGAATTCGCGCGAAATGCTGTAATCGTGGCTCATAATGCACCTTTTGATATGGCGTTTCTACGACGCCACGCCGACCGTATGAAAGTTGAGTGGACGCATCCCGTACTGGATACGGTCCTGCTATCAGCGGTCCTGTTCGGCGCCAGCGACACGCACACTTTGGACGCGCTGTGCGAACGGCTGGACATTACAATTCCGCATGAGCTGCGCCATACGGCATTGGGTGATGCAGTTGCCACCGCCGAGGCGCTGGTTCGGATGCTTCCGATGCTGCAAGCGCGCGGGATGAATACGTTTGGCGAGGTCATCGAAGCAACCCGCCGGCACGGTCGTCTGCTTGAGGACCTGAACTGAGGGCGAAATATGCACCTCAGGCGCAGCTTTTCATGGACAATCCCGACTTGCCGTGGCACCTGAGGCGCGGCCACAGAATGAGCGTGAGATGACGGACCGCACCTTCACCCCAACCCCGGACAACAGCACCGCGTTTCGCGAGGCATTGGGGTGTTTTGGAACCGGCGTCACCGTTGTCACCACCGAAACTGCGCTGGGGCCCCGCGCAATCACGGTCAATTCGTTTTCCTCGGTCTCGCTGACGCCTCCGCTGGTGCTGTGGTGCCTGGCGAAGGATTCAAACCGGTTCGACGCTTTCAAAGACTGCGATCACTATTCGATCCATGTGATGGCTGAGGAACAGCAGGAACAGGCCCTAAAATTCGCGCGCGAGGGTGCGGATTTTTCACATGCCAACTGGGCCGCAGATCACCGTGGTCGCCCTCGTCTGGCGGATTGTCTGGCGCGGTTCGACTGCCAGCTTCAAGCCCGGCACGAGGCAGGGGATCATCTGATCATCGTGGGTGAAGTCGAACAGGCCATGTACCGCACCGGCAAAGGCCTGATCTTCAAACGCGGTCAATTCGGCGGCTTTGCTGATCTGCTATAAGCCCTATTCGTCCAGCGATCCGTGGACCGCCAGCGCCTCAAGCTGGGTTTCCTGCGGTGTGATGATGCGAAACGCCTCAAGCACCCCGGTTTCAGACAGCTCGCGGGCGACGGTCAGCAGAGTATTGGCGGCGTGTTCATCACATAGCTCTGCCATATGCGCGATCTCTTCCTGCGCAACACCCAGGGCGGCCTCGACCGATGGGGCCCCGTAGAATTGCACGAAATGTTCCGCCAAATTCCGGGCAATCTGGTCGATCTCGGCCTGTTCAACCTGCGTCACCGCTACAAAGGTCACCCGGCCGAATGTCTCAACCCCTAACCAACCATTCGCAAAGGCCTGGCGGGCTTTACCCTCCAAATCGCCTTCGCCCCAATTCGAAAACTCGAACCCGCCTGAAATGCACCACTCACCCGTTCGCGCCGGAGAATGAAACACATTCGTGTCGCTTTCATCGAAATGGATCGCACGGGCCAGTTTCATCATCCGTTCTCCAGTAAGTCAGTCAGCGGGTGCAGGCGGGTGTCCGCACCATTGCGGATAAGCATGCCAAACCGTTCATCAGTGCCCAAAAAGACCCCGATCTCGCCGAAGGGTTCGCCAACACCACGCAACAAACCCAACCATTCGCTGTGCAACGGCGCGTTGCCGTCTTCTTGCCAACGGTTGAGCCAGGTCAGCATATGGCGTGACCAGCTTTCAATCAGCTGGACAGGCTGGACCTCGGCACACCCTTCATCATAGAGCGCTGTGATATCCGGGGTCTGGCCTGGCGCAGTGCTGGTCTGTATCAAGGCCAGCTCCCAGCCGACAATCAACCAGTCAGGCTCAATCTGAGGATCTGAAGTCGACGCAGCAACCTGAAACTTGCCGCAGGTCGCACCATTCACACAGATAGGGCCACCCCAGTCCAGATGAACGGCAACCTCGGGCGGGGCCAGAGCGCCCAGCGCATTCTGAAACCCAACTCCGCAAAGCGGCAACATCACCATGGCATCCTGCAATGGAACCTCAGGTGCAAATACAATGGCAACGCGCAAACGGTTGGCCTGAATGTTGTAGACCACCGTTCCGGCATCACAGCCCAGCGCTGCCATCGCCTGGGCGCGTTCGAACGGGTCTTCCCCGCCCTGAACGCCATGTCCAGTCAGCAACGGAGGAAAGACCGGCTGGGTCATGCATTGCCCTTGGTGATCATGTCGCGGGCAATCTTGCGGAAAGCTTCGGCCTGTGCGCTGTCCGGCTTGCTGACAACGATGGGCGCGCCCCCATCCGCCGCAACCCGGATATCCAGATGCAGCGGAATCTCACCAAGCAGCGGAATGCCCAGCGCCTCGGCCTCGGCGGCGACGCCGCCATGGCCGAACACATGTTCCTCATGCCCGCAATTCGAACAGATATGGGTCGACATATTCTCGATCATTCCAATAATCGGCGTCTTGAGCTGATTGAACATATCGATCCCTTTGCGCGCGTCGATCAGGGCCACGTCCTGCGGGGTCGACACCACGATGGCCCCGTCCACCTTGAACTTCTGGCTGAGCGTCAGTTGCACATCGCCGGTGCCCGGCGGTAGGTCGACAATCAATACATCCAATGCTCCCCACTGAACCTGCCCCATCATCTGCTGAAGCGCGCCCATCAGCATCGGACCACGCCAGACGACCGCCTGCCCTTCGTTGGTCATCAGTCCCATCGACATCATCGTGACGCCATGATTGCGCAGCGGCAGGATCGTTTTGCCATCCGGGCTGGCCGGGCGGCCAGAGACACCCAGCATCCGAGGCTGTGAAGGGCCATAGACATCAGCATCCAACAACCCGACACGCCGCCCTTCTGCAGCCAAAGCACAAGCCAGATTTGCGGATACGGTGGATTTACCGACTCCGCCCTTACCGGATGCAACGGCGATGATCCGATCGACACCCGGAACGGCCTGCGGACCTGTCTGAGATGGTTTCGGCTTGGGCTTCAGTTCAGGCGGGGCCTTTTCGGAATGCGCAGTCATCATGGCGGAAACCTTGTCGACCCCCTCCACCAACTGCGCAGCCTGCTCGGCGGCGGCGCGCACCGGCTCCATCCGCTCTGCCTGTTTCGGATCAATCTCAAGCACAAAGCGCACTGTATCGCCATCGACATTCAACGCGCGGACAACTCCGGCGCTGACGATATCCTGGCCTGAAACCGGATCGGTGATTTTCTTCAGGTTCGCCAGAACCGCGTCACGAACACTCATGCCATTACCCTTTTGGTTTGCCCGGTCGTTGGGATACGTTTCATTGCATGTGTCTCCGTCTTTTTTTCGTTCATTTGACGCATTCGGGCGCAGGCCGATAAGCTGCCTTTATGCGGGTTACCTTCTTTTGCCTGAGCTTGCTGCTCTCTGCTACCCCCTCTTGGTCGCAAGAGGCGCTGGGGCTTGCCGCCCCGGATGAGGTTACAGACTCTGGTCTGTTGCAACATATTCTTCCGCGTTTTTCTCTCAAGACCGGGATACGCGTCGTTGCAGACGATTCCGGCGCTATGGCTTTGGGCGGTTCACCGCCAGGTGATCCGGTATTCGAGCGTCATGGCGTCACCTATCACCTGCGCATTGTGGACGACCCAAGGCAGATTCGGTTTCGGGAGTGGCTGCTTTCTGACATCGGCAAACGCACCGTTGAAAGCTTTAGCCCCGATAGCGGCCCGTCCTATTCGGCCAGTTTCACTGTCGAAGCCGCAACAGAGGGTCCGAAGATCGAAGGCGACGCTGTCCTGGGTGCGGAATTGTCGATGACCCATTGCGGGCGGTGCCATGTGATCGGTCCAGAGAACCGAATGAACGGGCTTGGCTCCACCCCCTCTTTCGCCGTGCTGCGGGCTATGCCGGACTGGTCCGAACGGTTCGAGGCCTTCTTTGCCCTGAACCCTCATCCCGCTTTCACACAGATTGAGGACATAACCCCACCCTTCGATCCTCTGCGTCCCCCTCCAATCCACCCGGTCGAGATGACGCTAGAGGAGTTAGAGGCCATTCTGGCCTTTGTCTCGGCCATCAAGGCAGCAGATCTGGGCGCGCCGCTACAGCTTCAATGATCCTTTCTTTTCGAGAAATAGTCCTCGGTCGTGACGACTTTGGGTTTCGGGTTTGACTGAAACGGGTTGTCCTTGTGTTGGAACTGCGCGTTCACGCGACAGTTGTCACACATCTGGATCATGCGCGCCTGCTCGGATGTCGCAAACATCGGATGCGTACCAGACAACTTTTCCATGATACGTTCGACGGTCGATTTGACACCAAAGAGAGCACCGCATTCCACACATGCAAAAGGATCTTCTTCGTTCAACACGTCCTGAGACAGGGCCGCATCACTTAAATCCAGTTGCGGAACCAGAGTTATTGCATTCTCGGGACAGATTGTCCGGCACAGACCACATTGCAGACAGGCATCCTGTTGAAAGTTCAGCTGCGGCATATCCGGGTTGTCGGCCAAAGCGCCTGACGGACAAAGGGACACGCAGCTGAGGCACAATGTACAGGCGTCCGTATCCACCGCGATGGCCCCATAGGGTGCATTCTCGGGCAAGGGCAACGGGGCTGCGGCCTGCGGGTTCAGCGCCTGTGCGGCCAGTCGCGTAATCTGCCTGCGATTTCCCAGCGGCAGAACCGGGTCGGCCAAGGGGGGCGGCACCTCCTGCGCATATAGCAGGTCGGACAGCGCATCGGGATCAGCCTCATCGATCAGTGCCAGACCGCCCGCGCCAGCGATCGCCTGCGCCAGCGCCAGTTCGCGGTCCAAGGCATCCCTTTCGGTTGTTGGGGCTAGCAGCACATCAACCCGCGCAAACCCATGCGCCAGCGCGGCCAGCATCTCGGCATGGCCAAAGCCCGAGATCACGTTCAGCTCCAGCGGGATCACATCCGCTGGAATCCCGCGTCCGAAACGGGCGGACAGGCGGATCATTTCGGCCCCATGCGCGTCATGCACCAACAGCCGGGGTGCTTGCCCGCCTGCACGCCGGTAGGTGCGCGACAGAATGTGCATCCGTGACAGCAGCGCAGAAACGGGCGGATCCTCGTAAGTTATCGCGGTAGATGGGCAAACCGCCGCGCATTCTCCGCACCCTGCGCAAACCATAGGGTCGATGGCTACATGTTCGCCCGCAGGGGTGATCGCCCCCGTCGGGCAGATATCCAGGCAATTCGTACACCCGACCTGTTCGGCACGGGAATGCGCACAGAGGGATTCTTCCAACCGGACATAGAGAGGCTTTTCAAATGTCCCGACCAGTTGCATGGCCTCAAACGCCAGCCGTTCGACAGCGACCGCATCTTTGGGATCAGCTCGCAAATACCCTTCGCGCTTGGCTGGGGCCTGAACCAGAGGCGTGCCGCCGGTCAGATCCACAACCATATCGCATGAGGAGTTCGCCCCATCGCGCGGTTCGGTCCAGCCAAAGGCCCCGCGCCCACCGGGTTCAAGCTGTTGCAACGCATCCAGCTTTATCGAAAACCCGCCCAGCGCACCTTTCACAGTACGAACGCGCCCGCGCACCACATCAAAGCTGCGCGACATGGGGTCCATGTCATCAGTAGCCAAGACCGTCACGGCCAACTGGTCCGACAGGCGTTCTGCCACTTCAAAGCTCAGCGCGCCGGGCCCGACGATGAAACACGTCCCTTCGCTGACCACATCGACACTGGGTGTGATCGGCTGAGGCAACACCGCCTCAGCAGCCAGCGCGGCCATTTTGGGGGCAGCATCCTGCCCTTGTTCAGACCACCCAGCACGATCGCGAAGATCGACAAACCCTGGCACCTCGACACCTAACTCATCGGCCAATGCCAGAAAAACATCCTGCTCTTGTGTACAGGCTATTACGACTTTGCCCTCTTGCAGCGGCTGTGCGACGCTTTCCAGTTCTTTCGTACATAATGCGGTGTGAATTCTGGAACAGGCGACGTCGCAGGCTGACGATATTTTCTCGGCGTCAACGACTTGCGATCCCGCGCAGTCACATAGCAGCAATCTTGTTCCCATAACCTCCCCCGGATGTCCTCCCCAGTCCAAGGTAAGCTTAGAACCTCTGAAGAAAGTAGCAATGCCCGTGGGGGTCGGATCGCCGGAACAAAGCCCGATAAGAGCCGCGAGGACCGTAAACAATCGGTGAAGGGTGCATATTCGACCACCCAAGGACTTGGCAGGAAGCTACTTTGTGTACCATAGTAGACCCTGAGGAAGGCAGGGGAGAGCTTTCCAGGGAGGACTTAGTGGCCAAGGCCGCCAGCCAGATTGAAATGCCAATCGGCGTCGTCGTGCGCAAAACACCCGGGGTTACACGCTGGGCGCAATGGAACTGGCGCGCCGTCGCCGTGCTGCCCGGCGCTGGACCGGCCGATTGGCTGGAGATGCGGCGCGAGGGTGAAGCGGTCGAGTACCACGCGGCCACCCTACCCCTGACCCTTTGGTCAGATGAGGCCGAAGCCTACATGGTCAACCTGTCGGACGGGCAACCCTCGATCTATCTGGTCCTGCGCGATGCGCTGGATGGAACACAGCCGATGGACGCGGTGCTGGTGACCGCCTCACCCTTCGAAGGACAGGACTACGCCGATACCGGCGAAGAGCTTGTCGAGAAAATCCCAATGACTGATGGGCTGATCGCTTGGGTACGTGATTTCGCACTGGAGCATCATCGCAACGAAGTCTTCGTCAAGCGCCGCCGTGATAAGAAACGCACCGATCTGGTTGAGGACGGCAAAGGGGATGTACGCATCCGGCAAGACTCGGATGTTTTCCGCGCCCCGCGGAGGATTGTGCAATGACAGAAACCCGCGATTTCTGGTCGCGCCGCAAAGCCGCCGTTCAGGCTGAGGCCAAAGCCGAGGTTGTAGCAGCACAAGAACAGGCTTTCGCTGAACAGCGGGGCGAGCTGGAAGAAAAGACTGACGCTGAAATTCTGGCAGAATTCAATTTGCCCGATCCTGATCAGTTGCAAGTTGGTGACGACGTATCGGGCTTTATGGCCAAGGCAGTTCCTGACCGGTTGCGCCGCCGCGCCCTTCGGCAGCTCTGGCGTCTGAACCCGGTTCTGGCCAATGTCGATGGGCTGGTGGACTACGGCGAGGACTATACCGACGCCGCCTGCGTGATCGAAAATATCCAGACCGCCTATCAGGTCGGCAAGGGAATGCTGGCCCATATCGAGGCTTTGGCCGCTCAGACCGAAGAGGAAGACACTGACCAGATCCCTGAGGTTGAAGAAACCACGCAAGAGCCTGAGTTGCCCGAGGTAACCGAGATGCAATCGTCAGAGCCTGTAGTGATTTCTGAAATCGACGACCCGGAAGAGGCAGAGCTTACGCCTGCCCCACGCCGCATGAAGTTTGAATACGAAGGATAACCGTATGACCGCAAGCAACGCGCAAAACCTGGACGTCTCAGCCGAGGATCGTCTGCGCGCGGATTTCTATAACTTCCTTGGGCTGCTGCTTGCGGCGCCTCCGGATCAGATGCTGCTGTCTCAGGTTACTGGTCTGACCGGCGATGAAACCGATCTGGGTCAGGCTATCAAGGCCATGTCGCGGGTCGCCAAGGTGACCAAACCCGCGGCTGCCGAACGCGAATTCAATGCCCTGTTCATCGGGCTAGGACGCGGAGAACTGCTGCCCTATGCCAGTTTCTACCTGACTGGTTTCCTGAACGAAAAACCGCTGGCGCAACTGCGCAACGACATGGCGGTTCGTCAGATCACACGGGCGCAGAACGTGTTTGAACCCGAAGACAATATCGCCTCGTTGATGGAGATGATGGCGGGCATGATCGTCGGACGCTTTGGCGCGCCCGCCTCGCTGGAAGATCAAAAAGCGTTCTGGAACAAGCATATCGGTCCCTGGGCCGCACATTTCTATTCAGATTTGGAAGCCGCGGAAAACTCGGTTTTCTATGCCTCGGTCGGCACCGCGGGTCGGGTTTTCATGGAAATCGAGCGTGAAGCCTTTCGAATGACGGCGGGATGATCCCGCCATTCGCCAGCGCCCCAAAAGGCGCTAGATCGCAATTGGGAAAGGAGGATCCCATGAGCAAAACCAAGGAAGAAGGCGCCACGCGCCGTGACTTCTTGAAACTGGCCGGAACCGCAGCGCCCGCTGCAGTCGCCGCCGCCAGCCTGAGCGGACAAGCCGAAGCAGCCGAGCTACCGACGGATGAAACCCGCATTCAGGACACCGCGCATACGCGCGCATATCTGGACAGCGCCCGGTTCTGAACCCCGGACGTTGTCACCACCCGACTGACGGTTGCGATTGGCCCTGACGTCGGCACCAACAGGACCAAGCCAGCCATGGAAAACATGGCCAGCAAGGGAGGAAAGAAATGCTTAGGAAAAAGACCAACGGGGTTGCGAGACGCTCCCAGCGGACAAGTATCCTGTCCCAGGTCGGCGAGAAAACCGTCGATCGCCGCGCATTCCTGCGCGGATCGGGCCTGACGATCGGCGGGTTGGCCGCGATCAGCGCCACGGGTGGAACCGTGACGCCAGCCAGTGCCCAGTCAGCGGCCAATCAAGCCGTCGAAAACATCAAATCCATATGCACGCATTGCTCGGTCGGCTGTACCGTTGTGGCCGAGGTGCAGAACGGCGTCTGGATCGGGCAAGAACCCGGCTGGGACAGCCCTTTCAACCTGGGTGCGCACTGCGCCAAGGGGGCCTCGGTCCGTGAGCACGCCCATGGTGAACGCCGCCTGAAATATCCGATGAAAAAGGAAGGCGGCGAGTGGAAGCGCATCAGCTGGGAAGAGGCGATCAACGAGATCGGCGACGGCATGATGAACATCCGCGAGGAAAGCGGCCCGGACAGCGTCTATTGGCTGGGCTCTGCCAAGCACAATAACGAACAGGCCTATCTGTTCCGCAAATTCGCCGCCTATTGGGGCACGAACAACGTGGACCATCAGGCCCGTATCTGCCACTCGACCACTGTTGCAGGTGTTGCGAATACATGGGGCTACGGCGCCATGACCAACAGCTATAACGACATTCACAACTCCAAGGCTATCTTCATCATCGGTGGCAACCCCGCCGAGGCACACCCTGTCTCTCTGCTGCATGTTCTGCGCGCAAAAGAACAGAACAACGCGCCGCTGATCGTCTGCGACCCGCGCTTTACGCGCACCGCAGCGCATGCGGATGAATATGTCCGGTTCCGCCCCGGCTCTGACGTCGCACTGATCTGGGGTATCCTCTGGCACATCTTCGACAACGGCTGGGAGGACAAGGAGTTCATCCGCACCCGTGTCTGGGGCATGGATCAGATCCGTGAAGAGGTCGCCAACTGGAACCCGGAAGAAACTGAGCGTGTGACCGGCGTACCCGGATCACAGCTTAAGCGCGTGGCGCGCACCATGGCCAACAACCGTCCTGGCACGGTGATCTGGTGCATGGGCGGCACCCAGCATACCAATGGCAACAACAACACACGCGCCTATTGCGTGCTGCAGCTGGCGTTGGGCAACATGGGAACGTCGGGCGGTGGCACCAACATCTTCCGTGGCCACGACAACGTGCAGGGTGCGACGGACCTTGGTGTTCTGTCCCACACCCTACCCGGCTATTATGGGCTGTCCGCAGGGGCATGGGGCCATTGGGCGCGCGTTTGGGGTGAAGAGCCTGAATGGCTGTCCGGCCAGTTCGCCTCGATCAAAGACAAGGAGGGCAAGGATAAACCGCTACAGAACGAGCGCGGCATCCCGGTCTCTCGTTGGATCGACGGTGTTCTGGAAGACCCCGCCAACATGGATCAGGACAACAATGTCCGAGCCATGGTTCTGTGGGGGCACGCTCCGAACTCGCAAACCCGCGGGCCGGAAATGAAGACGGCGATGGAAAAGCTGGACATGCTGGTCGTGATCGACCCGTATCCCACCGTTTCCGCCGTTCTGCATGATCGGACCGATGGCGTTTACCTACTGCCGGCCTGTACGCAGTTCGAAACCCGTGGCTCGGTCACGGCCTCGAACCGCTCGTTGCAGTGGCGCGACAAGGTGGTCGAACCGCTGTTCGAAAGCCTGCCGGACGAGGTCATCATGGCCAAGTTCGCCAACAAATTCGGCTGGGCGGATCGGTTCTTCCGCAATATCGAGATGGAGGATGCCGAAACCCCGAATGTTGAAAGCATCACGCGTGAGTTCAACTCGGGCCTCTGGACCATCGGCTATACCGGCCAGTCGCCAGAGCGTTTGAAAAGCCACATGGCCAATCAGCACACGTTCGACAGAACCACGCTACAAGCTATAGGTGGACCAAACGACGGCGAATACTACGGTCTGCCCTGGCCGTGCTGGGGAACGCCAGAGATGGGTCATACGGGGACACCAAACCTCTATGACATGTCCAAACCGGTGGCCGAAGGTGGCCTGACCTTCCGCGCGCGCTTTGGCGTGGAGCGTGATGGCGACAACCTGCTGGCGGAAGGGGTCTATAGCGTTGGGTCGGAAATTCAGGACGGATATCCCGAATTCACGATGCAGATGCTAATGGATCTTGGTTGGGACGGCGATCTGACGGCCGAAGAACGTGCGGCCATCGACGCCGTTGCGGGGCCAAAGACCAACTGGAAAACCGACCTGTCGGGCGGCATCCAGCGGGTTGCGATTGCACATGGCTGTGCGCCCTTTGGCAACGCCAAGGCCCGCACCGTGGTCTGGACTTTCCCGGACCCGATCCCGCTGCATCGCGAGCCGCTCTATACCAACCGGCGTGATCTGGTAGAAGACTATCCGACCTATGAGGATCGTCAGTCCTATCGCCTGCCAACCCTGTATGCCTCGATCCAGAAGAACGATTTTTCAAAGGATTACCCGATAATCCTGACGTCAGGTCGTTTGGTCGAGTATGAGGGCGGAGGTGAGGAATCCCGGTCGAACCCGTGGCTGGCCGAACTGCAACAGGACATGTTCGTCGAGATCAACCCCCGTGATGCCAACAACCTGGGCATTCGCGACGGGGCTCAGGTCTGGGTCGAAGGGCCTGAGGGTGGTAAGGTCAAGGTGATGGCGATGCTGACCAACAGGGTTGGTGCCGGCGTGGCCTTTATGCCATTCCACTTTGGCGGCCATTTCCAGGGTCAGGATCTGCGGGACAAATACCCCTCAGGCGCTGATCCCTATGTGCTGGGAGAAAGTTCGAACACTGCCCAGACCTATGGCTATGATTCAGTAACCCAGATGCAGGAGACCAAAGCGACTCTCTGCAAGATCTCAGCAGCGTAAGGAGGACGACAATGGCTAGAGCAAAGTTTCTCTGCGACGCTGAACGCTGCATCGAATGCAACGCCTGCGTAACCGCGTGTAAGAACGAGCACGAGGTGCCTTGGGGCATCAACCGCCGCAGAGTGGTGACGATCAATGACGGCGACCCGGGCGAACGCTCGATCTCGGTTGCCTGTATGCATTGTTCGGATGCGCCCTGTATGGCGGTGTGCCCGGTTGACTGCTTCTATCAGAACGAAGAAGGGGTCGTCCTGCACTCCAAGGACCTGTGCATTGGCTGCGGCTATTGCTTCTATGCGTGCCCGTTCGGCGCGCCGCAATACCCACAGGCAGGCAACTTCGGATCACGCGGCAAGATGGACAAATGTACCTTCTGCGCCGGTGGCCCCGAGGAAACGCACTCGACCGCAGAGTTCGCCAAATACGGTCGCAACCGGATCGCAGAAGGCAAACTGCCCATCTGCGCCGAGATGTGTTCCACCAAGGCCCTGCTTGCCGGTGACGGCGACGTGGTATCGGCCATCTATCGCGAACGCGTCGTGGCGCGCGGTTTCGGGTCTGGCGCCTGGGGGTGGGGCACAGCCTACGACCAAAAAGACGGCTGATCCTTGGCCAAACCTTCCCCGGCGCGCAAACCGTGTGCCGGGGACCACTAAGATTTTTCGACGAAAAATCTCTGCCCGCCCGGAAAAGGGCCTACGCCAATGACCGCGTCACGAGGTTCATATGACTTTCCTGCGACTTCTGTTCTGTCTCATTGTTTTGACTGTTCCTGCCCTTGCTCAGGATGCTCCGGATCGCAATTCGACGGGTGGTGCGACCACGCTCGAGGATATCTTGGCCCGGCAGCGAGGTGAAGACGTGGACACCACATATCGCTCGGATAACACCGGCCAGGGCAATGCCGAAGGCCTGTTGGGCCAGTTGGGCACACGCGGCGTAGCATCTGACAGCGACGTCTATCGCGCTTTGCGCTATGGCTCGGCAGATGTGACCGTTTCGTCGAATGGCCCCGCCGCCAGCGTCTTGATACAGGACGGAGGCATGTGGTGGTTGAATTTCCGAACAGGCCCGTTGCGCGATTACGGCACGTATATTCTGGCCGGGATGCTTGGCATCCTGCTGCTGTTCTTCTTGGTCCGGGGTAAAATCCGCATTGATGGTGAAAAGACGGGACGCACGGTTACGCGTTTCTCAGGCTTTGAGCGGTTCGGACATTGGCTGTTCGCGGGCTCTTTCCTTATCCTTGGCCTGACCGGTTTGCTGACCCTTTATGGTCGAGACTTTCTGATCCCAATCTTCGGGAAAGAAGGCTTTGCAGCCATAGCGCAGGGCTGCAAATGGCTGCATAACAACCTCGCCTGGGCCTTCATGCTGGGTTTGATCATGGTCACTGTGAACTGGATCGCCCACAACATCCCCAACCGCACCGACCTGAAATGGCTGGCCGCCGGCGGCGGGTTGTTCACGAAAGGCAGCCATCCTCCGGCCAAAAAATTCAACGCGGGTCAAAAGATCATCTTCTGGGCCTGTATCCTGCTGGGCGTATCGATCAGCCTGTCTGGCCTGTCTCTGCTGTTCCCGTTTGAGATGCCGCTGTTTGCTAAGACCTTCTCAATCGCAAATGCCACCAGCATCCCGCAGATGTTGGGTCTGAACCTTCCGGTGCAGATGTCACCACAAGAAGAGATGCAATATGCTCAGGTTTGGCACGTGATGGTCGCCTATGTCTTCATCGCCATCATCATCGCGCATATCTACTTGGGCTCGGTGGGGATGGAGGGCGCTTTCGACGCGATGGGCACCGGCGAGGTCGAGGAACAATGGGCGCGTGAGCACCACTCGCTTTGGCTCGAAGAGGTACAGGAAAAAGAGGCCAATAAGGCAGCGGTCTCGCCTGCGGAATAGATGCGCAGTCTAATCCTTGCACTGGTGTTGACCCCCCTGCCCGCTTTGGCCGAGTTTTTCACGCTGAAAGGTCATGGCGGGCCGATCATGGGGATTGCCTCCGCGCCGGACGGCCGGATTGCGACGGCCAGCTTCGACAACTCCGTCGGCCTGTGGTCAGACCGCACGCCGCAATGGCTTGAAGGGCACGAGGCTGCCGTGAACAGCGTCGCCTTTGGCGGCACAGCGATCTATTCCGCGGGTGACGACTTTACCCTGCGCCGGTGGCCGGATGGCCAAATCCTCGGGCGGCACAAAGGCAAGATCGTCGATATTGCTGTTTCAAACTCCCACATCGCCACTGCCAGTTGGGACGGCACGATAGGGGTTTGGCCGCTTGACGGGTCAGAGCCAAGGATATTGGGGCCCACAGGCAGCGGTGTGAATGCTGTTGTGTTCACACCAAACGGGGATGCGCTGTATACCGGCGGGGTTGATGGGGCGGTTCGTCTTTGGGATGTCGCAACCGGTCAGGAAAAACTGCGACTGGTTGATAACGGGTTCGGCATCAACGAACTGGTCCTGAATCCCCATGAAAACTGGATTGCCTATGGGGCCGTCGATGGCGTCACGCGCATTCGTGATCTGACTACAGGCGACGAGCATGATTTCACCCTGGACCGCCGTCCAATCCTTGCGCTGGCTCTCAGCCCGGACCGCAGCTTGCTGGCGGTGGGGGATGGTGAGGGTCATATCATGTTGGTCGATACCATCGACTGGCGCATCGCACAGGATTTCCGGGCCACATTGCGCGGTCCGGTCTGGGCGCTGGCCTTCTCAACCGATGGTAAAAACATCTATGCAGGTGGTATAGATGAGGCGATGTATAGCTGGCCGGTATCTGACCTTGGCGACCAACAACAGATGGCCGCGACTGAACCTAGTTTTCTGAAGAACCCTGACCAGATGGACAATGGCGAGCGCCAATTCGTGCGCAAATGCTCGATCTGCCACAGCCTGACGGCGGACGGGCACAGACGTGCTGGACCTACGCTCTCTGGTGTGTTTGGTCGCCGGGCGGGCAGCTTACCGGGATATTTCTACTCGGACACGCTGCAAGACTCTGATATCATTTGGAATGGCGAGACGATAAATGCCCTTTTCGACCAAGGACCAGACCATTACATTCCGGGATCGAAGATGCCCATGCAACGGATTACACAAGCGGATGACCGCATAGATTTGATCGCCTTTCTGCGCCGCGTCACGGCACCGGAAAACTGAACCGGAGGTAAATATGAAAGCCTTTCTAGCCGCAGTTGCCACGATGGCTGTAATTGCCGTCGCTGCGCCATTTGCCTTAGGCCAATTCGGATTCAGCGCGGCGAATGCCAGCGCGGGTTCGGCCGTGCGCCTCGACTGAATGTCAGAATACCTGACCACCAAAGAACTGGCGGACCTGCTGCGCATTGGCGAGCGTAAAGCCTATGACCTTGCCTCATCCGGCGAGGTCCCCTGTGTCCGTGCCATGGGCAAACTCTTGTTTCCAAGGGCCGAAGTCATTGCCTGGCTGAACGCATCGCGCTGCGGACCGCAGGTCGCAGAACCGTCGCTGCCGCCGATCGTGGCGGGCAGTCATGATCCGCTGTTGGATTGGGCTCTGCGGGAAAGCGGGTCGGGCCTGGCAACTTATTATGACGGCTCATTTGACGGCTTGAATCGCCTGAAAGAACGATCAGCGCAGGCTGCGGCGCTGCATATCCACGAGACAGACGGATTCAACACGCAATCTCTGCAGGACCATCTGGGAGAGGCACCCGTCATTCTGTTCGAACTAGCAAAACGCCAGCGTGGGCTACTAATGGCCCCCGGTGTGACTGGGATATCGGACTTTTCTGACCTCAGGGGCCGTCGCATTCTTCTTCGTCAGGACAGTGCCGCCAGTCAACGGTTGTTCGACACGCAACTGCAGGCGCACGGCCTGAACCGAGACGATCTGGATACCCTGCCGACCTGCGCACGTACCGAAGAAGAGCTGGCCATAGCCCTGCATGACAGCAAAGCCGATGCCGGATTCGGCCTGGGTGCGCTTGCGGGGCTGTACAATCTGGGCTTTGCCCCGACCCATACCGAACGCCTGGACCTTGCCATCTGGAGGCGCGCCTATTTCGAAGGCCCGATGCTTCGGTTGCTCGGCTTTGTGCAATCCGACCGCTTTGCCACCCGGGCAGAAGAATTCGGCGGGTATGACTTGTCGGATCTGGGAACCATCCATCACAATGGAGCCAGCGGCTGACCCTATTGGGCGTTGGGAAAGAACAGCTGCTGGCCGTCCAGCGTGTAAGATGCGATGGCCGCCTGCCCTTCGGGCCCGGTCAACCAGTCAATAAAGCGCTGCCCCGAGGCCGCCCGCACTTTGGGATGCTTGTCAGGGTTCACAAGAATAATCCCATATTGATTGAACAGGCGCGGATCGCCCTCAACCATGGCCTCTAGGTTTCCCTTGTTGCCAAAGCTCTGCCAAGTCGCGCGATCCGTCAGCGCATAAGCCCCCATCCCGCTGGCCACATTCAGTGTCGCCCCCATCCCGGATCCGGTTTCCCGGTACCAGGTGCCCGAGGCGCCGATCGGGTCAATACCGGAGGTGGCCCAATGGCCCAGTTCCGCCTTATGCGTCCCGCTGTCATCCCCGCGCGAGGCGAAGGGCGCCTCGGCCTCAGCGACCGCAGTCAGCGCCGCGATAATGTCAGTCCCCCCTTTCACTTTGGCGGGATCGGATTTTGGCCCCACAAGGACGAAATCATTGTACATCACGTCCGACCGCTCAACGCCCCAACCGTCAGCCACAAATTTCTCCTCGGCAGGTTTGGCGTGAACCAGCAAGACGTCCCCGTCACCGTTGATCGCATTGCGGATCGCCTGCCCTGTACCAACAGCCACTACGCGGACATCAATCCCGCTTTCGGCTTCAAAGCCTGGCAGGATATGGTCGAACAAGCCCGAATTCTGCGTCGACGTGGTTGATTGGACTACAATAAATGGGGTTTCGGTCAATGCGGCTGTAGTGTTCAGGCCAAGCGCTATTACTGCAGCCCCGACGAATTTGCGGATCATTTGAACTCCATATTCTGATTAGGTTACCAGACCACCGGCAACAAACCGGCGCGCGGCGTCACTTGTCGGGGCATCCAGCACTTGTTTGGCAGCACCGTGTTCGACCACGTGCCCGGCCTGCATCATGACGATATCCGCTGCCAGACGGCGTGCCTGACCGATATCGTGAGATACCATGACAATGCGCACCCCTCGGTTCGAAGCGCGCAAGATCATCCGTTCGATCATCTGCGTAGCACCGGGATCAAGCGAACTGGTTGGTTCGTCCAGGAACAAAGTCTCCGGGTCCAGCGCCAGCGCGCGCAGGATGGCCAGCCGTTGCGCTTCGCCCCCGGACAGCGATCTGGCGGACTGGCGTGCCTTACCTTCTAGCCCACCTTCGGCCAGCAATTCGTCGATCCGGGATTTGCGAATTGCACGGGACATGCCCTGACGCTTTAGCACAAAATCAAGATTGGCTGACACGGACCGGCGCAACAGAACCGGTCTTTGAAACACCATCGCCTGTCGTGATTTGTGATACGCATTCAGGGCAATCCCGTCCTGCTGAACCCTGCCGCTATCCGGGACGATAAGCCCGTGCAAACAGCGCAAAAGCAGGCTCTTGCCCGCTCCGTTCGGCCCAAGGATCAAAGTTGGTCCCAGCCCCATCAGGGATAACTCTGGCACTTGAAGCAGTGTCTTTCCCTTGCGGGAAATCTGTAAACTGTGAACAGAAAGACATTTCACCATCTCGGGCACCAGATCACGCATGGCGCAACCCTTCCTTCTCGGCCCGCAGGCTAAGCGTGCTGACCATGGCGTTTACTGCGATGGCTATGGCAATCAGGATGGCCCCAAGCGCAAGCGCCAAGGCCAAATTACCCTTGGACGTTTCAAGGGCGATTGTCGTCGTCATCACCCGCGTGACGTGGTTGATATTGCCGCCAACGATTATAACCGCTCCAACTTCGGCAATCCCACGGCCAAACCCTGCCAACAATGCAGTAACAAGAGACAGCCGCGCATCCCACAATAGCACCGGAATCGATGCCATCCGCGACACGCCGAGTGAGCGGAGTTGCTCGGAATATTCCTCGGCCAGCATTTCGACCACTTGACGTGTCAGTGCGGCAACGATCGGGGTCACCAGAACGACCTGAGCAATAATCATCGCCGTCGGTGTGTAGAGCAATTCAAGGACCCCCAACGGACCGGAACGCGACAGCATCAGATAGACCAGCAAACCTACCACAACCGGGGGCAAGCCCATCAAGGCATTCATCAAGACGATCAGAATCCGCCGCCCTGGAAAACGCGCAACGGCCAAAGCCGCGCCCATGGGCATCCCGATAACGGCAGAAATCAGAACGGCAAAAACAGAGACTTTCAGGGACAACAGAACAATCGCCCACAGCTCCGGATCCCAATGAAGGATCAAAGCAAGCGCCGACCTGAATTCTGTTGTGAAATCCTGCATTATCTACCTAATACTCCACATATTGAACAGTTTGCTATAATTTACAGGTAATTACTATGACAAACGCGCTACAAGTGCAGTCACATTTTCGACGCTTCCAACAAAAAACGCGGCCCCGTTTGGGACCGCGCCATATTCCATCGTGAACCTGTCTCAGTTCAGTGCTGCATCCGAAATCTGATGCGTCCAGGCACCTTCGGGTTGTTTGGTGATAACCGGATCAGAACCACCGGCAAGCAGCGTCCCTACAGTGCGCTCAAAATCCGCCGGATCAAGCGATCCGTTTGAGCCCGCAGTCAGCTTGGCAATCTCACCCATCATACGTTTCTGATGCGCTTCGGTTTGGGCACCAGTCGCGTCATTTTCAAGCACGATATCGGCCGCTTCATCTGGGTTCTCTTCGGCATATTTCCACCCCTTCATCGACGCCCGTACGAAACGTTCCATCTTGTCGACAAATGCCGCGTCGCTCAGGTTCTCTTCAAGAACGTACAGGCCGTCTTCCAGCGTCGCGACGCCCTGATCTTCGTATTTGAATGTGACCAGTTCGTCGGGGCTGACGCCGGAATCTATGACCTGCCAGTATTCGTTATAGGTCATGGTGCTGATGCAATCAGCCTGACGCTGCAGCAGCGGGTCGACATTAAAGCCCTGCTTCAGAACCTCGACGCCATTTTCGCTCTTGCCACCGGTATCAATGCCCAGCTGGCTCATCCAGCTCATGAAGGGGAATTCGTTGCCAAAGAACCAGACGCCCAGTGTCCGGTTCTTAAGGTCTTCTGGTGCGGAAATACCGGCATCTTTCCAGCAGGTCAGCATCATACCCGAGCTTTTGAAAGGCTGGGCAATATTCACCAGCGGCAGGCCCTTTTCGCGCGCGGCCAACGCAGCTGGCATCCACTCGACCGTCACGTCAGCGCCGCCACCGGCAATGACCTGTGTCGGCGCTATGTCCGGGCCGCCTGGCAGAATGGTGACATCAAGACCTTCTTCTTCGTAGAACCCTTTGTCTTTGGCCACGTAATAACCTGCGAACTGAGCTTGCGTGACCCATTTCAACTGCAATGTCACCTCATCCGCTGACCAGGCTGCACTGGCGGCCAGGCTAAAGGCGGCAACCGCCCCGCTGAGTATCTTTTTCATCTTCACATCTCCTAGTTTCAGTTGGCGCCCCATTTTTCATTTTTGGGGTCTGTTGAATTTTTATCCGCGCTGCGATGGGTGCCAGAAAGTCACCGCCTTTTCGATCATGGCAACCAGACCATAAAATGATGTCCCGGCCAAAGCCGCCACTACGATCTCGGCCCAGACCATATCCAGTGAGAGCTGCCCCACGCTGGTTGATATCCGAAAACCCATGCCAAGCGTCGGTGAGCCAAAGAACTCGGCCACGATAGCGCCGATCAATGCAAGGGTGGTGGATATCTTGAGACCATTGAAAACAAATGGCATCGCGGCAGGCAAGCGCAGCTTCAGAAAGCTTTGCCAATAGGTGGCGGCATAGGTCTCCATCAGGTCGCGCTGCATTGCTGTCGCCTCGCGCAGCCCGGCGACGGTGTTCACCAGCATTGGGAAAAAGACCATCACGACAACCACCGCCGCTTTGGAGTGCCAGTCGAACCCGAACCACATGACCAGAATCGGCGCGGTGCCAACAATCGGCAGAGCGGCCACGAAGTTGCCCACGGGCAAAAGCCCGAGGCGCAGAAAATCCCACCGGTCCACTGCAATCGCCATCAGGAAGGCGGCTCCACAGCCGATGATGTAACCGCTCAGCGCGCCCTTGATGATGGTTTGCACGAAATCCATCCAAAGCGTTGGCAAACTGTCCCAGAACCGAATCCAGATAACCGATGGAGCGGGCAGAATGACCAAAGACACCTCAAGGCCGCGCACTAAAAGCTCCCAGATGATGATGATAGTCAGACCAAAGATCAGCGGAGCCAGAAACCGGACCATCCGCGTATCAGCATAAGGCCCGCTGGCCAAGCGGCTGTTCAACCACCATCCCAACAGCCACACACCGAGTGCGCCCAGAATTGGTATCATTGCGCAATCCCCATCCGTTTCAGGACCGACTTTTCAATCAGCCCCAGAAGCCCCACAAGACAGGCCGCAAGAATCGCCGCCGCAAACAGGGCCGACCAGATTTGCACGGTCTGACCATAATAGCTGCCTGCCAGCAGGCGCGCGCCCAGTCCCGCAACTGCCCCGGTGGGCAATTCCCCCACGATGGCCCCTACCAATGAAGCCGCAATGCCTATCTTCAGCGATGTGAACAGATACGGCATCGAGGCCGGCAAACGCAGTTTCCAGAACCCCTGCGCGTGGCTCGCGCTATAGGTACGCAGCAAATCCAGTTGCATCGCATCCGGGCTGCGCAAACCTTTGACCATGCCCACCACGACAGGAAAAAAGCTGAGATAGGCCGATATGACTGCCTTGGGGATGATCCCCTGCACGCCAACGGAATAGAGGACCACAATGATCATCGGGGCCAGAGCGATGATCGGGATGGTCTGGCTGACTATCGCCCAGGGCATGACCGACAGGTCCATGACCCGGCTATGTACGATCCCAACAGCCAGCAGAATTCCCAGACCGGTGCCAATGGCAAAACCCAATATCGTCGCACTCAGCGTCACCCAGCCGTGATAAACCAGCGAGCGCTTTGAGGTGATTTTCTTCTGAACTGTTGTCTTCCATATCTCAACGGCCACCTGATGCGGAGCGGGCAACCGAGGACGATCCTGTTCCCACGTGGCTGGAATGGCAAAGCTATTGTCCAGAACCAGGCTGAATTCGGACAGATCGCGACGATCTTTTGCCGAGGGTGGCTGAACTGTGGCCCCGGCCCGTTCTTGTTCGGTCAGAACGCCTTTGATATTCATCGGAATACAAGCGGCGTACCAAAAGGCTACTATGACGGCCAGTACCGTCAATACAGCCCAGAATGCCTTGAACCCGCTGCTATTCATCCGAATGCCCCGCGCGCAACCCTTCTCGCACCCTATGGGCAACTTCGATGAATTCCGGCGTGTCGCGAATATCGAGCGGCCGCTCTTTCGGCAACGGACTGTCGATCACGTCAGTGATCCGTCCGGGCCGAGGGCTCATTACAACGATCTTGGTGCTCAGATAGACGGCCTCAGGGATGGAATGGGTGACAAACCCAATGGTCTTTTCAGTCCGCGCCCAAAGTGCCAGAAGCTGCTCGTTCAGGTGATCGCGGACAATCTCATCCAACGCGCCAAAAGGTTCGTCCATAAGCAGGATATCCGCATCAAAGGCCAGCGCCCGTGCAATGCTGGCCCGTTGCTGCATTCCCCCCGACAACTGCCAAGGAAACTTTCCACCAAACCCTTCAAGATCAACAAGTTCCAAAACCTTTTTTACGCGTTCTTCCTGCTCGGCAGCTGTAAACCCCATGATTTCAAGCGGGAGCTTGATGTTCTTGGAAATGGTGCGCCAAGGGTACAGACCCGCGGCCTGAAATACATAACCATAGGCCCGTTTCCGCCGCGCCTCATCCGGGGTCATACCGTTGACGGTCAATGTCCCGCCAGTCGGTGTTTCCAACGCAGCGATGCACCGCAAAAAGGTGGTCTTACCACAGCCGGAGGGTCCGATGAAGCTGACGAATTCTCCCTTTTCGATGGTCAGGTTCACATCCTTCAAAGCGTGGACCGGCCCGTCATTGGTCTGAAAGGTCAGATCCAGTTGCCGCGCCTCGATTACAGGCGGTGCAGCGGTTTCAATATTCATTCCATCCCCTTGAACTTAAACCGTAATAAGACGTGATATCTGCCACATATTCTGTCATACACCGGTTGCTGGAATACCGGTGCGCACCACCGGTCGCGGCGCTGTCAGCTCTTTCCAAGTACTCAGCGCCTTGTTGACGGTAGTATTGGCCTCGCGTTCAACAAATTGGCCATGGCCTTCCTGAGTCCTGATCTCTCCGTCATGCACTGCAACCTGCCCACGGGTCAGAGTAAAGCGCGGCAAGCCTTTGACCTCTTTGCCCTCAAACACGTTGTAGTCGATCGAAGATTGCTGCGATTTCGCGCTGATCGTCTTGCCTTTCTCAGGATCCCACACCACCAAATCGGCATCGGCACCTACAAGAACTGCGCCCTTTTTTGGATAACAATTCAATATCTTGGCGATGTTTGTTGAAGTGACTGCCACAAATTCATTTGGCGTCAGCCGACCAGTATTCACCCCATGAGTCCACAGCATCGGCATCCGGTCTTCCAACCCTCCGGTACCGTTCGGGATCTTGGTGAAATCCCCCACGCCAAAGCGTTTCTGATCCGTCGTAAAGGCGCAATGGTCGGTGGCCACGACACTCAACGAACCAGATTGTAATCCGTTCCACAGGCTATCCTGATGCTGCTTGTTTCGGAACGGAGGGCTCATGACCCGCCGCGCCGCGTGGTCCCAATCCTGGTTGAAATACTCGCTCTCATCCAAGGTCAGATGCTGGATCAAAGGTTCCCCCCACACCCGCTTGCCCTGCATCTTTGCACGCCGAATGGCCTCATGCGCCTCTTCGCACGAGGTGTGCACCACATACAGGGGCACTCCGGCCATATCCGCGATCATGATCGCGCGGTTGGTCGCTTCGCCCTCGACCTGCGGCGGACGGGAATAGGCATGTGCCTCGGGACCTGTATTGCCTTCGGCCAACAGCTTGGCGCTGAGCTCGGCAACAACATCGCCATTCTCGGCATGCACCATGGCCGTTCCACCCAGCTCGGCAAGACGCTTGAACGAAGCATACATTTCATCGTCATTGACCATCAACGCGCCCTTATAGGCCATGAAATGCTTGAACGTGTTGATGCCGCGTGTCTCGATCACCGTCTTGAGGTCATCAAACACCTGCTCGCCCCACCAGGTCACCGCCATGTGGAAAGAATAGTCGCAATTTGCACGTGTCGACTTGTTATCCCAGCGCTTGAGCGCATCCAGCAGGCTTTCACCTGGGTTGGGCAGCGCGAAATCAACCACCATCGTGGTTCCTCCAGCCAATGCCGCCCGGGTTCCGCTCTCAAAATCATCGCTGGAATAGGTGCCCATGAACGGCATTTCCAAATGCGTATGCGGGTCGATCCCGCCAGGCATCACATAGCAGCCTGTCGCATCCAGTTCCGTGTCACCTTTTAGGTCCGGCCCAATCTCGGTGATCACCCCATGCTCGACCCTCACATCCGCATGGTAAGACAAATCCGCGGTTATGACGGTCCCGTTCTTGATAACAGTGCTCATATCAATCTCCCTGATGCGGTCTGCGCCGCTTGCTTCATCTGGCTACAAATACCTCGGGGGGAGTCGCCCAACGGACGACGGGGGCAGAGCCCCCTATTCCACAATTCCAGCCGTCTCTACGACCGCATGAAACAGAACATCCGCCCCGGCGGCAGCCCAATCCTTGCTGATTTCTTCGGCTTCGTTATGGCTTAGCCCATCCACACAAGGGCACATCACCATCGCTGTTGGTGCAACCCGGTTGATCCAGCAGGCATCATGACCGGCGCCCGAAATGATATCTGTATGAGAATAACCCAACCGTTCAGCCGCATCGCGCACGGCTGCCACGCAGCCTTCATCAAATTGCACCGGATCAAATCCGCCGACCTTCTCGAATTCGATCTGTAGGCCCATCCCATCCACGATATCTTCGGCCGCTACGCGCAGACGATTTTCCATATCGGTGATCACGTTCAGATCGGGCGAACGGAGATCGACAGTAAACACAACTTTCCCCGGGATCACGTTACGCGAATTCGGAAACACATCAATATGCCCCGCCGCACCCACCGCGTGGGGCGCATGGGACCAAGCAATCTCGTCAACCTTTTCAAGGATACGCGCCATCGCCAATCCGGCATTCTTGCGCATCGGCATCGGCGTAGACCCGGTATGGGCGTCCTTTCCGGTAACGGTAATCTGGGTCCAGCTGAGACCCTGACCATGGGTGACAACGCCGATATCCTTCCCCTCGGCCTCAAGAATGGGGCCCTGTTCGATATGCAGCTCAAAAAAGGCGTGCATCTTTCGGGCGCCAACCTCTTCGTCACCGCGCCAGCCAATGCGGCTCAGCTCATCTCCGAACTTCTTACCATCGGCATCCTCACGGTCATAAGCCCAATCCTGCGTATGCATCCCGGCAAAAACCCCCGAGGACAGCATCGCAGGTGCATAGCGCGTGCCTTCTTCATTCGTCCAGTTCGTCGCAACGATTGGATGTTTGGTCTTGATTCCCAAATCATTGAGCGTGCGGATGATTTCCAGCCCGCCCAATACACCCAGAACACCGTCAAATTTGCCGCCTGTCGGCTGCGTATCCAGATGTGAACCCACATAGACCGGCAATGCCTCGGGGTACGTGCCCTCTCGATGCGCAAACATATTGCCCATTTGGTCCAGCCCCATGGTGCACCCGGCCTCTTCGCACCATTTCTGAAACAGCGCGCGGCCTGCCGCATCTTCATCCGTCAGGGTCTGACGATTATTGCCCCCCGCAACACCCGGGCCAATCTTGGCCATCTCCATCAGGCTGTCCCACAACCTGTCGCCATTGATCCTGAGGTTCTGCGCCGGAGCTGCCATCCTAGTCTTCCCTGTTGCTTGCGATTTGCTCGCTTTTGGTGTCTTGATTTGACCATCTGGTCAAACTCACGCTATCACGGGTTCGACATCAGTCAAGAAATAGCAGAGCTCGGTGGGAATTTTTGGCATATTCCGCACTTGCGAGCCCAAAAATCAGACAGGCAAAGACATGTCCAAAGACCGCGCACCAACACGAATTCAGAAAAAAAACCGCGCTGCAATTCTAGAAGCCGCTTTGAACGTGTTTTCTGCCTACGGTTTCCGCGGTGCCACCGTCGACCAGATTGCTGCCGAGGCCGGGTTGAGCAAGCCGAATCTTCTATATTATTTCCCCTCAAAAGAAGCGATTCACACGGCCCTTCTATCTGGCCTTCTCGAGATTTGGCTGGCCCCTCTCCATGATCTCGACGCCGACGGGGACCCATTGGAAGAGATACGCGCTTATATCCATCGCAAACTGCAAATGAGCCGGGAACTTCCGCGCGAAAGCCGTCTGTTTGCCAATGAACTGGTCCAGGGTGCGCCACGCATACACGATGCATTGTCCAATGATCTCAAAACTTTGATGGATGAGAAGACCGCAATCCTTACGGCCTGGATGGAGCAGGGTAAAATCGCGCGCCTCCATCCCTACCACCTTATTTTCTCCATCTGGGCTTTGACACAGCATTATGCGGATTTCGATGTCCAGGTTCGGGCCATTCTTGGCGACGAAGACCCGTATGAAGGTGCTGAACCGTTCATCGACACGCTCTACCGCAAATTGCTGGCGCCTTAGGTTTTCGTTAGCCGGAACCCGCTCACCCTCAGCCTAGGATGACGCTACTCTTTTCTTCCCTGTCCACACACAAGTGCCGTGGTAAGGCTTTCGTTGGGTGGGTAGAGCGAGAAGTGGGACATAAGGCGTTCCAAGACGAAGTGAGGAGGCGCGGATATCATCTGATCCGCACCGCCACCCAATAGTTCGCAAACTGCCACAACGCCCCCTCATTGACATCCTGCTCTAAGAAAATTCGACGAGTTTTCTTGGACTACTCGGCGGCTTTCGCCATTGGATTGTTGGGATGGGTTGTCCAGTTGCCATATTCGGGCTGCACTTCTTGTCCCGTGCGCGGGTCGATTTCGCCAGCGGCCATCGGCACCATCGAAATACATCCTTCAACCGGGCACACATCCACGCACAGGTTACAGGCCACACATTCGTCATCCATAACCTCGAACACGCGCTCTTCGGACATTGAAATGGCCTGGTGGCTGGTGTCTTCGCAGGCGGCATAGCATCGGCCACACTTGATGCACTGATCCTGATCAATCTTGGCCTTGGCGACATAATTCAGGTTCAGATATTGCCAGTCGGTCACGTTTGGAACCGCAAGACCGACAATTTCCGAGACGTCCTGATACCCTTTTTCATCCATCCATTTCGACAGACCCGCCGTCAGTTCGTCAATGATCTTGAACCCATAGGTCATCGCTGCCGTGCAGACCTGAACATTGCCGCAACCCAATGCCATAAACTCTGCAGCATCGCGCCAGGTAGTCACACCGCCAATACCCGAGATCGGCATTCCGTTCGTTGCCTGTCCACGCGAAATCTCGGACACCATCGACAGGGCAATCGGTTTCACCGCAGGGCCACAATAGCCACCGTGGCTGCCTTTGCCGTCAATCGAGGGTTCAGGGCTGAAGCTATCCAGATTGACACTGGTAATCGAATTAATCGTGTTGATCAGCGATACCGCATCCGCACCACCATTCTTTGCGGCTTCGGCAGGCTTGCGGATATCAGTGATATTCGGCGTCAGTTTCACGATGACCGGTCGGTCATAGTATTTCTTGCACCAGCGCGTCACCATCTCGATATATTCCGGCACCTGCCCTACGGCCGCCCCCATCCCGCGCTCGCTCATCCCGTGTGGACAGCCAAAGTTCAGTTCGATCCCGTCGGCACCGGTTTCGGCAACACGCGGCAGGATAGCCTTCCAGGCCTCTTCCTCGCACGGCACCATGATCGAGGCGATCAGGGCGCGATCTGGATAATCAGCCTTAACCCGCGCCATTTCTTCAAGGTTTACCTCTAATGGGCGGTCTGTAATCAGCTCGATGTTGTTCAGACCCAACAACCGACGGTCTGCGCCGTAGATCGCCCCATAGCGGGGGCCATTAACATTGACGACCGGTGGACCTTCGGACCCGAGTGTTTTCCACACCACACCGCCCCATCCGGCCTCAAAGGCGCGGCGGACGTTATATTCCTTGTCCGTCGGCGGCGCAGATGCCAGCCAATATGGGTTGGGGCTTTCAATTCCCAGAAAGTTCGATTTCAAATCAGCCATTTATCCGGCCTCCCTGATGCTTGCAGGCATCTTGATCATTGAGTTTCACGCAATCAGACTTGCGTGGATATCCATCGCGGCATCGCGCCCCTCGGCCACTGCGGTCACGGTCAGGTCATCCCCGCCTGCGGCGCAGTCGCCTCCGGCCCAGACCGCTTGTACCGATGTGCGCCCGGCGCCCGTGACGGCGATCTTGTTCCCGTCCAACGTCAGCCCTTCGGGCGCTCCTTCCAGCGTCTGACCTATTGCCTTCAGCACCTGATCGGCAGGCAGGCGGGTTTTCTCGCCGGTGCCCTTCAACTGACCGTCATGGCTGGCAGTATACTCCAATTCGATCTCGGCGGCTGCCCCGTTGCCGTGTACGGCTATGGGCTGAACATTGGTCATGATCCTGACACCGTGCGATGCGGCCAGATCCTGCTCATAGCGGCTGGCACCCATCGCCTCGCGTCCGCGCCGGTAGGCGATGGTGACGTTTTCCGCGCCCAGCAATTTCGACTTTACAGCTGCGTCAACCGCGGTCATGCCGCCTCCGATGACGACGACATTCCGCCCAACGGGCAGCTCAGCCAGATCGGCCGCCTGACGCACATCCGAGATAAAGTCGACCGCGTCGCGCACGCCGGTCAGATCCTCGCCGCCCGCTCGCAATGCATTCACACCTGTCAGACCGATGGACAGGAAAACCGCATCATAGTTGTCAACAAGGCCATCCAGCGACAGGCCCTCGCCCAGCACCGATCCGGTCTCGATGGTGATGCCGCCGATCCTCAGCAACCAATCGATCTCAGCCTGAGCGAAATCATTGGTCGATTTATAGGCGGCAATTCCATATTCATTCAGACCGCCGGGTTTTGGGCGGCTTTCGTGAATGACCACATCATGCCCCAGCATCGCCAGCCGATGCGCACAGGCTAGCCCTGCGGGCCCTGCCCCGATCACGGCCACCGTTTTGCCGGTGAATGCGGCGCGCTGGAACGGATGGTCGCCCGATGCCATAACGCTGTCAGTAGCAAACCGCTGCAAACGCCCGATCTCGACTGGCGATCCTTCGGCGGTTTCGCGTACGCAGACTTCCTCGCACAGCGTTTCGGTCGGACAAACACGGGCGCACATGCCACCCAAGATATTCTGGCCAAGGATGGTTTCACCCGCAGCTTCAGGCTGACCGGCCTGAATCTGGCGCATGAACAATGGAATATCAATGTCTGTCGGACAGGCCGTCACACACGGCGCGTCATAGCAGAAATAGCACCGATCCGCGGCCACTGCGGCCTCATGCGGGGCAAGTGGTGGATGCAGATCCGTGAAATTCGAGGTCAGCTCATCGCTGGAAAGCCTCCCGGAGACTATGCCGGGGACCATCTGGCCCTGTGCCATCGCTCTACTCCCTGTAGATATGTTGTTATGGCCTCAGCTTGGCACAATCTGATTTTTTATCAAATGGTAAATTTTGCCAAATGGTCAAAAAATGAATAACCAGGCCGAAACACCCGGTTTTTTACTGTACATTGCTGGTTTTTTGGGCCGGAACCGCTCAGATCATCTGTGACAGGTGCCCGGATTTGATCCAAATTCGCGCGCCCTCTGCTCCTGCCAAAGCAGTGGAACGCGCACCTGGCGGTAATCTCAACCAGTCCCAGACCGAAAATTCTTCGTCGGATTCCTGCACCGAACCTGCGATGACAAACAACTCCAACCCATCGACTGCATCCAGATCCAGCTTTTCGCCAGGTGACAGATTCAATACGCGAACATCTTCGCGTGAGCCCTTGAAAAGCTGAAGATTCGAATCCCCGGTAATCGACCGACGAATTTCGGTCCTGTCCTCAGGGTCAAACTGGTGCAGTTTGACTAGTATCGTCGCGCCTTCTTGTGCCGAAGGCGTATGGGAAGATGTCGGAGGATTGCGCACATAACTACCTGCAGGAAAATCACCGGTCTCGTCCTGAAACACACCGTCCAGCACCAGATACTCCTCTCCTCCATCATGCGTATGGGCGGCAAAGGCGCTTCCTGGGGCAAAGCGGACAATCGTGGTGGCGCGGGCGACCTCTTCCCCGATCCGGTCCAACATCTTGCGCTCGACCCCTGCGGCAGGTGACGCAATCCAGTCATTCCGGTCGAAATGCACAGCAACACGTTTTGTGAAATCTGCGTTAACTCTCATGCGGCTTCTCCTGTTGGGTCTGGTCTCTAGATGGTTGCGCAAGTCCTGAATTCAAAATTCAGATGCATGATCTATGATCACATCTGGTTTTGTGCCACGTCTCTACCTAGTGTACGCCCAACCAAAATTCGAGCAGTGCTGGACCAACGCCACGAACCCGAGAGACGCCCGATGCAGACCGCCAACAATAAATTCAATATCGTGGTCATCGGCCAAAACAACCGGCTGCAATACGAGGCACTGCTGTTTGCAGCCTCGTTACGACACAGCTGTCCCGATTTCGCTGGCCGCCTGTTTGTAGCCGTTCCTCAACCGGGGGCCCGATGGTCACAGGATCCCAGCATTCAGGATGAGGATGTCCTGAAAGCGCTACATCAGCTTGGGGCCAAAATTCTACCGTTTGAAAACCGGGCTTTCGGTGGAAGCTATCCCTATGGAAACAAGATCGAGGCGCTCTTGGCCCTGCCCGAGGGGGAACCGTTTGTCTTTTTCGACAGCGATACGCTTGTCACCGGAGACCTGAATAGTGTGCCCTTCGATTTTGACCGCCCCGGTGCCTCGCTGAAAGTCGAGGGAACATGGCCGCGCCCGACCCTGTATGGTCCGGGGTATGACGGTATCTGGCGCGCCCTGTATGAGCGGTTCGAACTGGATTTCGACAGCTCATTGGACAAGGCCCAACCGGCCGAATACTGGCGGCGCTACCTGTATTTCAATGCGGGTTATTTCTTTTACAGATGCCCACGCCAGTTCGGCGAACGGTTCCTGGAATATGCCTGCACCATCCGGGATGAGGATATCCTGGAACTCGCGGGCCAAACACTGGACCCATGGCTGGATCAGGTCGCATTGCCGCTGGTTATCCATGCCCTTGGCGGCGGCCGCGACGCACTGCCCACTGGCCTGCTGGACGGGTCGGTCACGTGCCACTACCGTCTGTTTCCGCTGCTGTATGCCCGCGAAAGCGACCATGTGATCGAGGTTCTGGAAACTGTGGTTGCGCCCAACAAGTTCAAGAAAGTGCTCAAGGGCTATGACCCAATAAAGAAACTGGTGCTCCAGCGCAAAGGGCACAAAATACGCGAGATGTTCGATCGCGAAAACCTGCCTCAGCGCGAGCAGGTCATTCGCAACAAGATCAAAAGCAAAGGTCTATGGATGCGCTGACAGCAATGTTGTGCGCACGCGTCCAATCGCCTAGAGATTCTGCAACACATAGCCCAACAGGAGATTTTTACCATGTCTGACGGCCCCACCTACGGTTTCGACACGCTTCAAATTCACGCAGGCGCGCGCCCTGATCCGGCAACAGGTGCCCGTCAGACGCCGATTTATCAAACAACGGCATATGTGTTTCGCGATGCAGACCACGCGGCGGCTCTGTTCAACCTGCAGGAAGTCGGCTTTATCTATTCCCGCCTGACCAATCCCACCGTGGCGGTTCTGCAGGAACGCGTGGCAACGCTTGAGGGTGGCGTTGGAGCAGTTTGCTGCTCGTCCGGTCATGCCGCCCAAATCATGGCACTGTTCCCGCTGATGGGACCTGGCTGCAACGTGGTGGCCTCGACCCGGCTGTATGGCGGCACGATCACTCAGTTTAGCCAGACGATCAAACGGTTCGGCTGGTCTGCCAAGTTTGTGGATACTGACGATCTGGATGCTGTGAAGGACGCGATCGACGAAAATACACGAGCGGTGTTCTGCGAATCCATCGCCAACCCGGGCGGCTATGTCACCGATATCCGCGCACTGGCGGATGTGACGGATGGCGCCGGCATTCCGCTGATCGTCGACAACACCTCGGCCACACCCTATCTGTGCCGCCCGATTGAGCACGGCGCGACGCTGGTTGTGCATTCAACCACCAAATACCTGACCGGCAACGGCACTGTCACCGGCGGCTGTATCGTGGATTCGGGCAAGTTCGATTGGTCCGCGAATGACAAATTTTCCTCGCTCAGCCAGCCGGAACCGGCCTATCACGGGCTGAAATTCCACGAGACATTCGGTCCGCTGGCCTTCACATTCCACGGCATCGCCATCGGCCTGCGTGATCTGGGCATGACGATGAACCCACAGGCGGCGCATTACACGCTGATGGGGATCGAGACCCTGTCTCTGCGAATGGAGCGTCATGTAGAGAACGCGCAAAAGATCGCAGCCTGGCTAGAGGCCGATGACCGCGTGGAATATGTGACCTATGCGGGCTTGCCGTCCTCGCCCTATCACGACCGGGTCAAGACGCATTACCCTAAAGGGGCCGGTGCGCTATTCACGTTTGCGGTCAAAGGCGGCTATGACGCCTGTGTCAAACTGGTGAACGCGCTGGAGATCTTCAGCCATGTGGCCAACCTGGGCGACGCGCGATCGTTGATCATTCATTCGGCCTCGACCACCCACCGTCAGCTGACCCCGGAACAGCAAGAGGCCGCAGGCGCCGGTCCCGGCGTTGTTCGGGTTTCCATTGGCATCGAAGACGCCAACGATCTGATTGCCGATCTTGATCAGGCGCTGGCCAAGGCAACGGCCTGACAAATGGCCGGGCACGACATCAACGATCTTGGCCAACCCATCGGCCGGCCGGTTTCGGGCAATTTTCCGCGCCCGACGCCGCCTTATACGCCGATGGAAGGTCACTATTGCTCGGTCGTGCCCCTTGATGTGAACAGGCATGCGCCCGGTCTGTACCGGGCGTTTGCCAATGACACTGATGGGCGGAACTGGACTTATCTGCCCTATGGCCCATTCGAAAGCGAAGAAGATTTCGCCGCCTGGACCCGCGCGTCCTGTATGGATGCCGATCCCATGTTCCACACAGTGCTAGACGGTGATGGCACCCCGATTGGCATGGCCTCGTTCCTGCGGATTGAACCTGCGGCCGGTGTGGTCGAGGTTGGGCACATCCATTTCTCACCGCTGCTGCAGCGCAGCCCGAAATCCACCGAGACGATGTACTTGATGATGCGCCGCGTGTTCGATGAACTGGGTTATCGCCGTTATGAATGGAAATGCGACGCGCTGAATGCCCCGTCCTGCAGCGCGGCCCAAAGGCTGGGCTTTACCTTCGAGGGCATCTTTCGGCAGGCCACCCATTATAAGGGGCGCAACCGCGATACGGCCTGGTACTCGATCCTCGATACAGAATGGCCGCGCATCCGCTCGGCTTTCGAGGCCTGGCTGTCGCCGGACAATTTTGATCAATCGGGCCAGCAGCGGCAATCCCTGATGGCCCGAACCAGCGACACATCCTAGTCGGAAATCAGAAATTCCATCGACACGTTGACCGAGACCGAAATCTCGCCCCCGGAAACCGGAACGCCGCCCTCAGCCGCCATGTTCATTGCACGCATTTGAGGCATGGGATTGAACCCTCCGGCCTGTTCGCGGATCATCTGAACCGGTCCCAGCGTGACTTCGGCCGCCTGTGCCAGTTGGTTGGCCTTTGCCCGCGCCTCACCGACAGCTTTGGCCCGCGCCTGTGCCTCAAGCGGTGCAGGGTCCTGAATTCCGAAACTCAGCCCGCCGAAATTGTTGGCCCCGTCGTCAATGACCGCATCCATGATGGTACCCAGCTGCGACAGATCGCGAACACGCACCACGACGCTGTTGGATGCGACAAAGCCGGAAATCTCGGGCCGCTCTCCGCTAGAACTGTTCCGCCCAGACCATACCGGCGACAAAGACAGATCACGTGTTTGCACATCACGGGTTTCGATCCCCATCTCATCCAGTCGAGTCAGAATTTTGGCCACCGCGTCCGAAGTCGCTTGCATCGCATTTGATGCCTGTGCATCTTCGTTTGTTACACCCAGGGTAATGGTGGCCATATCCGGGGCCACATGCACCATGCCTACCGCATCAACAATGATGCGACGTTCTTCCGCAGTTGCCATCCCTACCGACGTCATGGCCAGCACAGCGGCCAGAAAAGCGATTTTCTTCAATATCTTCCCTCCAATTATCCTGATTTCAACATGGGGCTGCACCGGGTCACGGGGCAAGAGGAGACGCAGGCTTTTTCTTTCCCTCGGCGAGATCCTGCTTTAATGTCGGTCTGCGGACGAGGCATCGTTTGCATTGCAACTGACAATTATGGTTCCTCCGGATTATGAAACCCGCTTTTGCGCTGTCCATTTCTACAACCGGAATTTCTTTGCACCACAATTCCGATGGCGACTGGTTCGCCATAGGTGAGGTGTCGTTGGATGCCTCCAACTTGGAAGAGCAGTTGAAAGCGCTTCGGGACAAGGGGTTTGCGCTTGAAAATGACCTGAGCTGCAAGGTCATCATCCCAAGGGATCAGGTCAAATTCATCAAGGTTGAGGCCGCCGGATCATCCTTCGAAGACACCGAACAGGCTGTGCAAAACGCTGTATCCGATGCCACCCCTTATGATCTGACAGAGCTGGTATATGTCACGGCACATGACGGGGCGACCACATGCGTCGCCGTCGTTCCACGCGATACACTGGAGGAATCTCGGGGGTTTGTGCTGGGATACGGATTCGTTCCGGTCGCGTTCAGCGCTGCATATGAAACAGATGACTTTCCGACCGAACCGTTTTTCCCGCTTGGGGACGCGCCTGCGACCACAAACGCGCCCAAAGCGATCGCCACAGACCCCGCGCAGGATAGTCCGGTTGTTCACGCGATCGCCGATTCTACCGCTCCGACCAGCTTTTGGCCTGTCCAAAAAGTGGCCGCACCTAACTGGGCCTCTCTGCCATCAGTGCGAATTGCAGCGGCGGTGGCTTTGATGTTGGTAGCCGGTGGCATATGGAGCCTTTTCGGAGAAGACAGCCCTGCCCCTGTCGATTCAGAACTGGCCCTGCTGGACGAAACAATATCCCAACCCGAACCGAGTTCTGGACCTGTCGAGCCTGCAGAGACACCCGCAGCACAGGCCGAAGTCACAGTGCCTGAGACCGCAGAGCCAGAAATGGCACCGACCTCTGAATCAGAGCCCGAGCTGTCTGCAACCGACCAGGCCATTCTTGAGGCGCTGAACGTTGCGCCCGCGTTGGTAGACGAAATCGAGCTTGAGCCTGAACCTCAGTTAGTTCCGACACAGCCGGAGATCGAAATCACGTCACCGGGCCTTTTGATAGCGCCAGCGCAGGATCCGCAAATTGAGCTGTATCTGGCCTCCAAAGACGACTCGAATCTGTCGCGTGATGCAATCGCATTGCCGCCAGTACACACATACGACACCGACCTGCCATTTGATTTCGAACCACTTTCAACCGCTGCCGGGGCTAGGTTCAGCCTTGACGAGCGCGGGCTGGTAATACCAACCAAAGAAGGCGTCTTGAACCCGGACGGGGTGGTTGTCTATTTGGGAACACCTTCTAAAACTCCCCCTCCATCGGCTTTGGTCCGGCTGGAAAAGGCACCTGTTGAGGAAGTGGTCGACAACAGGCTGGCGACATTGCGACCAAAACCAAGGCCCGAGAACCTGGCCGAAAATTTTGAACGGCAACGGCTTCAAGGGCGTACATTGAAGGAATTGTCCGGAATTCGCCCGAAACCGCGCCCGGAATCCCTGTTGCGTGCCCCGCCGCCCCCGGAATCGACTGAGCCCCTTGCGGAAATGAGGGTGCCGCGCCCCAAACTCCGACCGGCCGGACTGACTCGGCAGGCCAGTGCAGGTACTGCGACTTTGGGTTCGGCAGCTGGAATTGAACAGCTCAACAATGAGGTTGGAACGTTCCAGCCCAAAACCACAGCGCCCAAAATCCCATCCTCGGCTTCGGTTGCACGGCAGGCCACAATCGACAATGCAATCAACCTGCGGAAACTGAACCTGATCGGGGTTTACGGCAGCCCATCCAATCGCCGCGCATTGGTTCGGCTGCCCAGTGGCAGGTACAAAAAGCTTAAGATCGGGGACAGGCTTGACGGCGGCAATGTCATTGCTATCAGCGACAATGAATTGCGCTATCAGAAACGCGGGCGAAACGTGGTTCTCAAGATGCCACGTGGTTAAGGGGCGGCCTGCGCGAGTGACCACGCAGGATTACCTTCTTGCATCAAGCTGCTGAAATTTCTCCACTTTCAATCTGCTCTCGCTCGATGGATTCGAACAGCGCCTTAAAGTTTCCCTCGCCAAACCCATCGTCGCCTTTGCGCTGAATGAACTCGAAGAAAATCGGTCCGATGACCGTTTTCGAGAAGATTTGCAGCAGAATCCGGGTCTCACCACCGTCCAGAACGCCCTCTCCATCAATCAGAATGCCGTGCTTCATCATCCGGTCCAACGGCTCTTCATGATCGACCACGCGGGTTTTAGACAACTCATAATAGGCTTCGTTCGGGCCGGGCATGAACTTCAGCCCCTTTTCGGCAATCGCATCGGTCGAGGCATAGATATCCTCGCTGCCCACAGCGATATGCTGGATGCCCTCGCCCTTGTATTTCTTCAGGTAGGAAACGATCTGCCCGGTTTCACCGCGATCTTCGTTGATCGGAATGCGGATACGCCCGCATGGAGACGTCAGCGCGCGACTAAAAAGACCGGTGAATTTGCCCTGAATGTCAAAAAAACGGATTTCACGGAAGTTGAACAAATCACCATAGAACTTGAACCACTTGTCCATATTGCCCTTGTAAACATTGTGGGTCAGGTGATCGAGATAATAGAACCCATCCCCCCGGGGCTTGGACTGTTCGGTCCATGTGAATTCCTGATTATAGGGCGATGTTTCGTAATATTGATCAATGAAATAGATCAACGATCCGCCAATCCCCTTGATTGCAGGCACATTCAGTGTCTTGTCTGCCGCGTCATAAGGTTCAGCCCCTTTCGCTACAGCGTGCTCATAGGCTTTCTGCGCATCCACGACGCGCCATCCCATCGCCGGAGCACAAGGGCCATGCTCGCCCACGAACCGGGCAGAATAGCTGTCGGGATCTGCATTCAGGATGTAAGTCACATCACCCTGTTGCCACAACTCAATCGCAGGCTTGTCCTTGTGGTGACCTACCAGCGCGAATCCCATCTTTGCGAACAGATCGCGCAGCTCTTGCGGCTCGGGATGTGCGAACTCGACAAACTCGAACCCATCGGTTCCGGCGGGGTTTTCATCCGATATGATTGATTTCGGGGCGTTGTGAGGGAAAGGACCCATGGCGCGTCTCCGTTAATACAGGAATTTATTTGCTGATTTCAAAATACGTCTTAATCGGCACTTTTTTCGCGCATAGTTTTCCAATAACTTAAAGGGGCGCGCGTAATTTGCGCATAAGAATGGCCAATCACGGAGTTTTTCCGCACATGCTTGATTCCACTGATACGCGCCTGCTGTCAGCGCTGCAGAAAAACGCCCACCTAACAGCACACCAACTTGGAGAGATGTTGAACCTGTCGCCCAGTCAGGCTGGTCGCCGACGCCAACGGCTGGAAGCTGAAGGGTATATCACCAGCTATGTCGCACGCCTCGATCCTCTAAAGTTAGGGTTGCAGGTGCAGGGTTTTGTTCAGGTTCATCTGAGTACGCACGGCCCCGAGCAATCTGAAGGCTTTGCCCGTATGGTCGAAACACGCGCCGAAATCACCAGCGCATGGACAATGACAGGTGAGGCCGATTATTTACTACATGTCTATTGCGACGATCTATCCGCGCTTAATCGCTTGCTTCATCAGGTAATCCTTCCACATCCTGCAGTGGCTCGGATACAAAGCCAAATCGTTATGGATCAGCTCAAACGCGACGCCCCCCTGCCCACCTGAGCGCATTGAAAGGACGATCATGGACAACTTCCTTTACCAGGCGACGATCTATCTGGCTGCGGCTGTGATCGCCGTGCCGCTTTCGGCGCGTCTGGGACTGGGCTCTGTACTGGGATATCTGGCCGCGGGCCTTGTCATAGGGCCGTTGTTCGGATTGGTGGGTGCGGAAACGGAAAACCTGCAGCATGTGGCTGAATTCGGCGTAGTCATGATGCTGTTCCTGATTGGACTTGAACTGGAACCGCGCGCTCTTTGGGATATGCGGGACAGGCTTTTGGGGCTTGGCGGCCTCCAGGTGCTTTTATCGACCGCAGTGATCGCCAGCGTCGCCATGTATGCAAATCATCCATGGTCCGTAGCCCTGGCAGTGGGGCTGACGCTTTCCTTGTCATCAACTGCGATTGTTTTGCAGACCCTGTCGGAAAAGGGCTTGATGAAAACGAACGGAGGACGGGCGACCTTTTCAGTACTGCTGACTCAGGACATCGCGGTCATACCAATCCTGGCACTGCTTCCACTGCTGGCTCTGCCTGCCATTCCCCAGATTGCAAATGACGGATCTATCAACCGCATATCCACGGGGCACCACGGCGCGGCGCATCATAGCTTGTCATTGGTCGAGGGGTTGCCAGGGTGGGCGGTAACGCTTGTCACCATTGCCGCGATCGGTTTCGTCATTCTCGCAGGAGTGTACCTGACCAGGCCCTTGTTCCGCTTTATTCATGCGACCCGCCTCCGCGAGATGTATACGGCGCTGGCGTTGATGATTGTGGTTGGCATTTCCTTCCTGATGACGTTGGTTGGCCTGTCACCCGCTCTGGGCGCGTTTCTTGCGGGTGTGGTGCTGGCCAGTTCCGAGTTCCGGCATGAAATGGAGAGCGACCTAGAGCCGTTCAAAGGCCTTTTCCTTGGTCTGTTTTTCATCACCGTTGGCGCGGGCATCGATGTCGCCTATTTCTTTGACGACCCCTTCGACCTGATCGGACTGGCCCTGTTGGTAATCTTGGTCAAAGGGATCATTCTGTTCCTGGTTGGCCGCGCCTTTAAACTGCGCGGACGCGATCACTGGCTGTTTACACTGGGGCTGGCGCAAGCAGGTGAGTTCGGCTTTGTCCTGCTGGCGTTTTCGACCCAGCAGAATGTGATTCCAGGGGATCTGTCACAAAAACTTCTGATGATCATTGCGCTGACCATGCTGATCACGCCGCTATTGTTCATCATTTATGATCTTCTCTCGCGCCGGATGGGAGATGGCACACCGGCACCCGAACCGGATGAGATCGACGAGAAAGGCCCGGTCATCATCGCCGGGATCGGGCGATTTGGTCAGATCGTCAATCGTCTGGTGCAGGCAAGCGGGTTCAAAACCATCGTTCTTGACCATAACATCGAAACCATCCAGCTGATGCGTCGCTTTGGCGTAAAAGGGTTCCTGGGGGATCCGACCCGTCCGGAACTGTTGCGCGCGGCCGGCCTTGAAAAAGCATCTGTTCTGGTGGCTGCGATGGATGATCGCAAGAAGGTGACGCGTCTTGTCGGCTATGCGCGCCGCCAGCGCCCAGACCTACACATCGTCGCGCGGGCACGAGATCGGACCCATGTGTACGAGCTGTATCAAGCCGGCGCGAACGACATTGTGCGCGAGACATTCGATGGCTCATTGCGGGCCGGGCGATATGTGCTCGAGAATGTGGGTCTCAGCGAATACGAGGCAGCGCAGGCCGAACAGACTTTCTACCACCATGATCGCATGTCGGTTCGTGAACTGGCAGAGCTCTGGATTCCCGGGCTGCCCACCGCCGAAAACAAAAAATACATCGAGCGTGCGCAGCAGCTGGAAAAAGACCTTGAGACCGAACTGCTGGAATTGGCGGAAGAAAACGACAAAAAATCGGCCTGACCTTCAACTGACGGTCAGGCCGCGCGGATCAACTGTCCGAGACGCCAGCTTCGGCAAAGGTCGCCATGCCGGAATGACAGGCAACAGCGCTTTTGAGGATATTGATCGCCAGCGCCCCGCCAGAGCCCTCACCCAGTCGCAGCCCCAGCTTCAGCAAAGGCTCTTTACCGAGCTTGGCCAACACAGCGCCATGCGCACCTTCCGCGCTCTGGTGCCCGGCGATCGTGTGATCCAGCGCGCTCTCTGAAAGGTCAGACAGACACGCGGCGGCCGCTGAGCAGATAAAGCCATCCAGAATAACCGGAATGTGCAGCGCGCGTGCGGCGGCAATGGCTCCGGCCATAGCGGCGATCTCGCGTCCGCCCAGACGGCGCAGAATCTCTAGCCCATCGCCCGAACCGCCATGTAGCGTAACACCTTCGGCCACCACACGGGTTTTGTTTGCTAATCCCGCATCATCGACACCTGTTCCGCGACCAGTCCAATCGCCCGCCTGACCTCCGAACAAGGCGCAAGCAATCGCCGCTGCGGGGGTTGTGTTGCCGATACCCATTTCACCAACAACAAGAAGATCGGCGTCTGGTCTGACCGCAGTCCACCCGGTGCGCAGCGCCTGCAACAGGTCGTCCTCTGACATAGCTGGACCTGATGTGAAATCCGCGGTCGGTCGTTCAAGCTCCAGCGCGTGGACATCCATCGTTGCCCCAGCCGCCTTGGCCAGCTGGTTGATGGCCGCCCCGCCATGTTCAAAGTTCAACACCATCTGCACGGTCACTTCCGGCGGAAAGGCCGAAACACCCTGTGCTGTGACACCGTGGTTTCCGGCAAACACGATAACCTGCGGCGAGGTGATCTGCGGGCGGGCATCCCCGCGCCAGCCTGCATACCAGATTGCCAGGTCTTCCAACCGACCAAGCGCGCCCGGAGGTTTGGTCAGCTGCCCATTACGGTCAGTCGCCCCTTGCGCAGCGGCATCATCGGGCCCGGAGGCTTGCCGGACAGCTTCGCGGAAAGAATTCAGATTGTTAATTTCGGGCAGCATCCAAAGCCTCGTTGCATCAGAGTGGTCCTGCGTGTTTAACCGAAGCGATCAAACCGACAAGACCCTGAAAGGCGCAGGAGTGCTAAAAAACGACACCAAGCTCATTTCTGCCTGGGATATTCCGCTGGCTTTGGTCCTGTTGACGCGTTTGCCCGTGCCGCGGCTGCCTGACAGAGTGTTCTCGCGTCAGGCCAGCGCCGTTTGGGCCTTTCCATTGGCGGGGCTTGTTGTCGGCATGTTGGCCGGTGCCGTGGGATGGATGGCGACGGCTATGGGGCTGCCGTCGATAGCGTGTGCCATACTTGTCGTTCTTGTCCTGACCATCACCACCGGCGCGATGCACGAGGATGGGCTTGCAGATACCGCTGACGGGCTGTGGGGCGGTTTCACGCCTGAACGGCGGCTAGAGATTATGAAGGACAGCCACATCGGCACCTATGGCGTCCTTGCCCTGATTTCTTCGCAACTGCTGCGCGTGTCGTTGATTGCTGCGATCCTTTCGAATGCGGGTTTTGCCACCATATTGGCCGCATGCATCGTTTCGCGGGCTATGATGCCTGTTGTTATGTCCGTCCTTCCAAATGCCCGCCAATCGGGCCTTAGCCATTCAGTGGGCGCACCCGGATCGACCGCGGTGATACTCGGCGGGGCCATGGCGCTGCTGCTCACTCTGCCAATGATCGGGTTGCAGGTGGTTTTCCCTGCGCTGATTGCCGCTTTGTCTGCGGTGGCAATGGCGATGCTAGCCAAGGCCAAGATCGAGGGTCAGACCGGTGACATACTGGGCGCCACTCAACAACTGGCCGAGATAGGGTTTCTTATGGCCGTAGCTACGCAGGTTTAGTGGCCCCGATTTCAATAGGTGACTGCAATATAAAAAGGCCACCTCCTTGCGGGGATGGCCTTAAAACTTTGATTTTAGCAGGTTCAGGCCGCCGCTGCCGCGCGCGAGGTCAGAACCTCATCCACCTGCCTGGCCGCAGACACTTCGCCTGCGCCGGATACTGCCGCGACTTCGCGGGTCAGACGCTCAAGCGCGGCTTCATAAAGCTGACGTTCGGAATAGCTCTGTTCGCGCTGATCATCGGTGCGGTGCAGATCGCGGACAACTTCGGCAATCGAGATCAGATCACCCGAGTTGATCTTTTGTTCATATTCCTGTGCCCGGCGGGACCACATGGCACGCTTGACCTTGGCCTTGCCCTTCAGTGTCTTCATGGCCTGGCTGATGACATCTGGCGAGCTGAGCGAGCGCAAACCGGACTCGGTCGCCTTGTTGGTCGGCACGCGCAGGGTCATTTTGTCTTTCTCAAAGGAAATGACGAACAGCTCGAGCGAGTATCCCGCAACTTCCTGTTCTTCGATCGAAATGATCTGACCGACACCATGGGCCGGATAAACAACATAGTCGTTGGGGCGAAACTCAAGCTTCTTCGACTTAGACATACAGGTTCTTCCTTGGTTACGAGAGCGCGGGACAGACAACAAAACGACCCACCCCGTGCCAGTACGGCCCGGTCAGGTTGCTGTGTTTTCAACTAATCAGAACTCCAAAGCGAGCATACTTACGGAGTCATCCCCATCTCAATCAACGTTCAATTTCCGAGTATATCACAAAATTGAGACACTCGAAAGGCTGCCCCTTTCCACTTGAAAGAAAGGTGTTAAGAAACAGATAGATAAGGCGCCATCCCACTGCTGAACTGACAAGTTCAGAGCGCGAATCGCTTAGCCGCCTTCGCCGGGGGCCTCAGAGAAGTATTTCTCCATCTTACCCTCTTCGCCATCACGCTCTTCTGCATCAGGCAGCGGGTCTTTCTTGGTCACGATCACCGGCCACTGCTCGGAGAACTTGCGATTAAACTCGACCCATTGATCCATGCCCGGCTCAGTATCCGGACGGATCGCATCAGCGGGACATTCAGGTTCACATACTCCGCAATCGATGCATTCATCGGGATGGATGACCAGTGTATTCTCACCTTCATAGAAACAATCCACCGGACACACTTCGACACAGTCGGTGTATTTGCAGGCGATGCAGTTTTCAGTGACAACATAGGTCATGGTGAATTTCCCGTTTGCGGTTTGGGCGTCTAGCTAAATCAGTATGGCGTCAGCTTCAAGATATGTTCAGCTATCTTGATTGCGAGAAAGATCAAGTAGACGCCGATCCTTCTTGGTGGGACGACCTTTTCCCTCAAACCCTGGATTTCGCGGCTGCGTGTCCTGCTTTTCGGTCAAATCGGTATACAGTGTCTGCGCCTCGGTTGCCGGTCCGCGCCGATCACCCAGTTTTTCGATACGCACAACGCGCACAATCCGCCCCTGAGGGAAGGTCAGAACATCACTGGGGGCCACAGGCTGCGCCGGTTTCAGGATCCGGTTTCCGTTGACGCGGACATGGCCGCCACTGACCTGTTTGGCGGACAGGCTGCGGGTCTTGAAGAACCGAGCCAGCCACAGCCATTTATCGATCCGAAGCCGGGCCTCGGTCATAAGGCGTTAATTGCCTTCCTTCAAACCCATAAGCGCGGCCGCGAACGGGTTATCGGGATCAATGGGCTTTTCCTTTTTCGGCGGACGAGACGAGAAGGTCTTGGCACCCTGCGGCTTGCCACCTTTCTTGCCCTGCGGCTTGCCCCGGCCATCCTGAGGCTTACCGCGCGGCTTACCTTTGCCCTGCCCCTGCCGCTGTTCACGGCGTGGGCCTTGGTTGGCCTGACGCTGACGGCCCCAGGTGAAGGTATAGAAGACCTCAACCTCGGGTTCATCTGTTGCTGCTGTCGGCGCGGTGGCCTCGGCTGCTGCCTCGGTGCTTTCGGTGGCCTCGGCTGACGCCTCGGTTGGTGCGGCGACCTCTTCGGGGGTTCCCTCTGGTGCGGGTACTTCCTCGGAGGCAGCTACTTCCGTGGCCTCTGCGGCAGGTAGCTCTGCCGGTGCGGGCTTAACCTTTTCACGCTCGGCGCGTTCGGCCTTGTAGCCCAGCCCCTGCATCAGGTCAGCGAATTGTTCCAGCGTCATACCGGTGATCGACAGCATGTCAGGCTTGGCCTCGAACCCACCACGGCTGTCTTCAGCGCGCAGCATGTCGGCCAGACGTTCCAGCATGTCGATCCGGATCGAGCGTTCGCCCGCATCGCGATAACCACACATAGTGTCATAACCGTCAGGTGCGCCTTTGGCGATGGGCACAGTAACAAGACCCGGAGGCGGCGCGTCGGGAAATTCCTGCAGGCCATTTGCCAATGCCCACAGAACAAGACGCAGACGCGTTGGGGCCGGTTTCAGCAGCAGCGGCATGAAAATGGTGAACTGACCAAAGCGGATACCGTGTTTGCGCAGCGCGCCACGGGCGTCCTGATCCAGATCCTTGACGTCTTGCGTGACACCTGCGCGCGGCAATACGCCTAGCGCCTCAACCATGCGGAAGGCAAAGCCCCTGGCCAGCCCATTGAGTTCTTCATCGCGCGACAGGTTCAGCAGCGGCTCGAACAGTGCGGCCACTTTGCGGTCGATGAAATGCTGCAGGCGACGCTGAACTTTCTGTTCAACATCGGGGCCCGCGGCCTCGTCCACAAAAACCTCGACCAGCGGCTTGAGAGGCTCTGCCCCGGCAACCAGCTTGCCAACGGCATATTCACCCCACATCAGGCCACCCTGATCGGTAAAATCAATTTCGGTATCGGGTGCATTATAGAAGCGATCGGCACGCAGATGGAATTGCGGCGCGAGGGCTTGCAAGGACGCCGATTTCAAGGCTTTCGCCTCGGCTCCTTGCGCGCTTTTGTCCGGACTGAACCGGAACCCTTCCAGACGACCGACGAATTCACCTTCGACGGTCACTTCACCCTTGTCATTTACTTCGGCCAAAAGGGCCTCCTTCTGTTTGAGCCGGCGCAACAAAACGGATGTGCGCCGGTCCACAAATCTCTGAGTCAAACGGTCATGCAGAGCGTCTGACAGCCTGTCTTCTACAATGCGCGTCTCATCACGCCAATGGGATTCGTCACGCACCCAACCATTTCGTTGCGCAACGTAAGTCCAGGTGCGAATATATGCCAACCTTTTTGACAGTGCATCTATATCGCCATCCGTTCGGTCGATCCGGCGGATTTGCCGCGCCATAAAGTCATCCGGGATCGAACCACCTTCATGCAGGTGGCCAAAAATCACTTCGAGCAGGCTGGCATGTTCGGCATGGCTGATGCCGCGAAAATCGGGGATTCGGCACACATTCCATAACGAACGAACGGATTGCGGATCACTGGCACGGGCCGCAATTTCGGCAACTTGCGACAAGGATTTAAGCACATTCAGATCATCTGCCGGACGGGCTTTGATCAGGTGTTCGCTATCCGGGCTAATCTCGAGCGTGTGGATCAGAGCGTCAATCGAACCAAACTGCAAGGCGGCATTCCGCCAGTTCAGTTTTTTCATCGGCGCAAAGCGGCTGTCCATAATGGCCTGCGCGACACCGTCGTCCAGAGGCGGCGCCTCGCCGGTCACGCCGAAGGTTCCATCGGACATACCGCGCCCAGCGCGGCCAGCAATTTGGGCAAGCTCATTCGGGGCCAGGGGCCGCATGCGCCGGCCATCGAATTTGGTCAGGGACGAGAACGCAACATGGTTCACATCCAGGTTCAACCCCATCCCGATGGCATCGGTGGCAACCAAATAGTCGACCTCACCATTCTGATAGAGCTCAACCTGCGCATTCCGTGTACGTGGGCTGAGCGCCCCCATGACCACAGCCGCCCCACCCTTTTGACGGCGTAGCAGCTCGGCGATGGCATAGACGTTGTCGACCGAAAACCCGACGATGGCGCTGCGCGGTGGCATGCGGCTGATTTTCTTGGAACCGGCATAGACCAATTGCGACATCCGCTCTCGCCGGACGAATTGTGCTTCGGGCACAAGTGCCGCGATGGGGCCGCGCATGGTATCGGATCCCAGAAACAGGGTTTCATTAGTGCCGCGCGCGCGCAGCAACCTGTCGGTGAAGACGTGGCCGCGTTCCGGGTCGGCGCAGAGTTGGATTTCGTCGATAGCCACAAAATCGGCACCCATGCCTTCGGGCATCGCCTCGACCGTACAGACCCAATATTTAGCACGTGGCGGTACGATACGTTCTTCCCCGGTGATCAGCGCCACCACCGACGGTCCGCGAATGGCGACGATTTTGTCGTATACCTCGCGCGCAAGCAGGCGCAGCGGCAGGCCGATCACCCCCGTGCGGTACCCCAGCATACGTTCGATTGCGTAATGGGTTTTGCCTGTATTGGTTGGGCCAAGTACGGCCACGATTCGGGATGACCCGCTCACCTTTGCCCCCTGCCCCCGGTTCTCAGAGGGCCGAGCCCTCGACCTGGGCTTTCAGTCGATTCACTGCATTGGTTACTTCTTCGTAATGGGGATGTATAGCCAAGGCATGGGAATAGGCCGCAAATGCTTTTTCGGGCTGACCCAGAATCTCAAATATCAATCCAAGCCCGTAGATGGCCTCATAGTTGTTCGGGTTCAGCGTCAGGGCATGTTCCAGATCTGCGGCAGCCATCCCGAACTTTTCGATCCCAAAAAACGCAGAGGCCCGCGCGTGCCAGCCTTCGGCGAAATCAGGCGCGTGGTCTGTCAGGGCCGTCAAATGCTCGATCGCGGCATAGGTGTCACCATCATCCAGTGCTTCGCGCCCACGCTCCAGCAGCAGATCGGCGGAGGCCGAACCCGATTGCGACCAGAGCGCCCGTAACTGGCGGTCGATTCCAGTCGCCTGGTCCGGTGCGGCCTGTGCAAGGTTCTGCAACAACTCGGCCTCGTCGCGGGAATCCTCCTGCTGCGCAAGGCAAGTGGAGGAAAACATGACTAGGACAAAAAGTGCCGCAACGGTACCTTTGAGATTGTTGATTGCATTGCTCATAACAAGTGTCAGTGTAGCGTTGCGACCGAGGATGTCCATTCACGGCGTACTAACAAAATGAGGAAGATCATGAGCGATTCATTGGAAAAAGCCGCAGCAGTGCTGAATGAGAAACTGTCGGGCGGCGATTTCGACGCATCGGCTAAATTTGCCATCGCGGATTTGGGCGCGATCGTAGTTGATGCAAGCGGCGCGCGCATCAGCGATGAAGAAACGGACGTGACTTTGAACGCTGATGCGGACACGTTCGAGCAAATTCTCAATGGTGATCTGGACCCGACAAGCGCCTTCATGGCCGGAAAACTGAGCATCGACGGCGACATGGGCGCGGCAATGAAACTCGCCTCGGCCCTGGCCTGATGGAATACCCGTCGGCCCCTTTGTTCGAAGACGTGGCTGGCGGCCCCGCTGGCGGTGTTGCACATTGGTTGAACACCGCCGACGGTACCCGAATTCGCGTGGCGCATTGGCGCCCCGAAGGTACAGCGAACGGGACTGTCATGCTGTTTCCCGGTCGCACTGAATACATCGAAAAATACGGTGATGCGGCGAGTGAATTCGTCAAGCGTGGCTTTGCCGTGTTGGTGATCGACTGGCGGGGTCAGGGATTGGCAGACCGGTTGCTTGACGATCCGCGGGTTGGCCATGTCGATAAATTCACTGACTATCAGCAAGACGTAGATGTGTCGCTAGAGCTGGCTACAAAGCTTGATCTGCCCAGGCCCTGGCATGTTATTGGCCACTCTATGGGCGGTGCCATTGGATTGCGGGCAGTTTTGGAAAACGATTGTTTTTCTACCTGTGTTTTTACCGGTCCGATGTGGGGGATTTTCTTTACGCCCCTTATGAAACCCATCAGCCGGTTGACCGCAAATTGGGCCCCACGACTGGGGTTTGGCGAAAAGACGCCCCCGACCACATCACTGGACAGCTATGTTCTGACACAGCCTTTCGAAGGCAATAGCCTGACGCGCGATCCTGCCATGTACAAAATGATGCAGGATCATCTGGCCAAGTATCCTGAACTGTCTCTTGGTGCACCGTCGACGATCTGGCTGCGCGAGGCATTAGATGAATGCGACTGGTTGATGGTGCAGACTGCCCCAGCCATCCCATGCCTGACATATCTTGGCTCCCACGAGCAGATTGTGGACCGCAAGGCCATCCGCGCACGCATGGCAAACTGGCCCAACAGCACGTTGATCGAAATTCCAGACGGTGAACACGAAGTCCTGATGGAACCGCCAGAGGTGCGCGACCCAGCATTTGACCAAATCGCCGCGCATTTCAAAGCTGCATAGACGGATCACCCCCTGGAACCGGCGCTTTCCCTTTGACTGTCCGCTTGTGATCCTCGCCGGTCGCGCCTAGATGTTTGCCAAAGCAGATTTTCGAGGTGATCCATGCGCGACCTTCCTTTTCCAGTACGTGACGCAAACGCAGTCGGCGGGGCCGATAATCTTGGCAACCTGCCGGAATGGGATCTGACGGATCTCTATGCTTCGGAAGACGCGGCCGAGCTTGCGCGTGACCTGGACTGGTTGGAAACCGAATGCGCCGCCTTTGCCGCAGATTACGAAGGCAATTTGGCGGATCTTGATGCCCAGGGCTTGCTGACCTGCGTGTTGCGGAACGAAAAGATCAACTCGATCGCCGGGCGTATCATGTCCTTTGCCGGACTGCGCTATTATCAGCTGACAACCGACGCCGAGCGCGCCAAGTTCCTCTCGGACATGCAGGAAAAGATCACTGTCTTTACCACGCCGCTGGTGTTCTTCACGCTGGAAATCAATCGCCTCGACGACGACGCGCTAAAAGCGCATTTCGACGCCAACACCGATCTGGCCCGTTACGAGCCCGTATTCCGCCGCATCCGCGCGATGAAACCCTATCAGCTATCTGACGAGCTTGAAAAATTCCTGCACGATCTGGGTGTTGTTGGCGATGCCTGGGAACGCCTTTTCGACGAGACCATCGCAGGCTTGACCTTTGATGTTGACGGAGAAGAGTTGAACATCGAAGGCACACTCAACCTACTGACCGAGCAGGACCGCAGCAAACGCGAAGCGGCTTCTCGCGAATTGGCCCGCGTGTTTCAGGACAACGTCAAGACCTTCGCGCGCGTTCACAACACGCAGGCCAAGGAAAAGGAAATCGTCGACCGCTGGCGCAATATGCCGACCGCGCAAACTGGTCGTCACCTGTCGAATGACGTCGAGCCCGAAGTCGTCGAGGCCCTGCGCGAGGCGGTCGTGGCCGCCTACCCCAAGCTGAGCCACCGCTATTACGAGCTGAAACGCAAATGGCTAGGTCTGGATGTGATGCAGGTCTGGGACCGCAACGCGCCCCTGCCGATGGAAGACACGCAGATTGTCGGCTGGGATGACGCCGAGAAAACCGTGATGGATGCCTATGAGGCCTTTGATCCCCGTATGGGTGAAATCGCCGCGCCGTTCTTCTCGAAGGGTTGGATTGATGCGGCGGTGAAGCCGGGCAAGGCACCAGGCGCATTTGCGCATCCCACTGTTACCGACGTGCATCCTTACGTGATGCTGAACTATCTGGGCAAGCCGCGCGACGTGATGACCCTGGCGCATGAGCTGGGCCACGGCGTCCATCAGGTGCTGGCCGCCGATCAGGGCGAGATGCTGTCATCCACCCCGCTGACGCTTGCCGAAACCGCTTCGGTTTTTGGTGAAATGCTGACCTTCCGCAAAATGCTGGACAAGGCCGAAACCCCTGAGCAGCGCAAGATTCTGCTGGCTGGCAAGGTCGAGGACATGATCAACACGGTCGTGCGCCAAATCGCCTTCTATGACTTCGAATGCAAATTGCACGCCGCACGCCGCGAGGGCGAGTTGACCCCGGACGACATCAACGCCCTGTGGATGAGCGTTCAGGCCGAAAGCCTCGGCCCCGCATTTGAATTCATGGAAGGGTATGAGACGTTCTGGGCCTATATCCCACATTTCGTGCACTCGCCCTTCTACGTCTACGCCTATGCCTTTGGCGACGGCCTCGTGAACGCGCTCTATTCCGTCTACGAAAGCGGCGCCGACGGGTTCGAGGACAAATACTTCGACATGCTGCGCGCCGGTGGATCAAAACACCACAAAGAGCTGCTGGCCCCGTTCGGTCTGGACGCCAGCGATCCCAAGTTCTGGGACAAAGGCCTGTCGATGATCTCGGGCTTTATTGATGAATTGGAAGCGATGGAGGGCTGAAGTCGCCTGAAGCGGAGACGGTGATGTCTGCTTTGCGGACAAAGCGGACTTTGTCATCCGCAACAACTATCGCCATTCTGGATCGGGGGGCAAGGCACCGTGGCATAGGAGCAGTAGACACAACAGTCCCCTTCCAATGGCTTCAAGACCGCTGCGCAAGACTTGCATTCATAGAACCACTGGCAAGCATCCGTCGGCATTATTTCGCTTTCGCTGTGACCGCATTTCGGGCACGTCAGGGTGCTTTCAAGCACTACAGTTTGCTCTGTCATTGTTTCACATCTGCATTATCAGGTAATCGTTGATACGGGCCTCGTTATAGACGACGACCCAAGCTGACGCGGTGATTGCGGTAGTCCCCGAAAGCCACCATTTCAACTTTGTTAGGGAACCGCGCTGATAAGATACAAGCCACGATATAGCGACAAGCGCCGTCGATATCGCCAATACGTAGTAGCTTGCCGCCGCGATCTTTCCGAAAATGGCTAGCCAACTGCCCCCCAGTCCCAGCAACATCATTGTCATGGGCAATACACAGCAAGTCGCGACGCCAAGTGCTGTCAGTGATCCCAGATAACTAACGCTAAGGTACTTCTGCATCTCATTCCCTTGATTAGTTGGAGTTGTCAAAGTGACTGCTTCTCGTATAACTTCTGTAGTCGCTACAGGATCAAGACGGGAAAACTCACATGTTTGCGATTGGGGAAGCATCCCGGCAAAGCGGTGTCGGCATTGAAACGATCCGCTACTATGAACGCGAAGGGATCGTGCCCAAACCAGAACGAGCACCTAATAACCGGCGGATGTACTCCGCGCACGATGTTGGAAGGCTTCGTTTCCTGAAAAAATGCCGTAATTTGGGCTTTCCACTAGCCGATACAAAGACGCTTCTAACCCTGTCCGAAGGCGACGGAGAAGATTGCCGATCCGTAAAAGAACTGGCTGAGCTTCATATCTTCAATGTGCGTGAAAAGATAAACGAGCTGAAGCGATTGGAAGCAGCGCTGAACGAACTCACAGCCAACTGCGACAGCGGGAATGTCTCTTGCCCCATGCTCTCAAAACTGCGTACCGACTAGTGAAACTTTGGGCTCAAAGCAAACATAATAAACTCACCTCAACTGACTGTCCTTCGACCCGCGCCGGTTGATACCGCCGCGCATTTTGTGCTGACGTCACGTTCTTGCTGGCACTCGAGGCACAGTTTCACGCCCGGCAGTGCTGTGCGGCGGTTTTCTGGGATTGGTTCTTCGCATTCGGCACAATGGGTCAGGCTTTCGCCTACGGGCCGTTTCTGGGCCTGCATTCGGGCCAACTCATCCGAAATGGATGCCTCGATCTGTTCGCTTACTGCGCCGTCGCGCGCCCAGCCACCTGCCATCGGGATGCCTCCTGTTAAGGTGTTAGCCGATTTTGCGGCGATTCAAGAAGCGTGGCAAGTCATGGCAGCGCCAGTGCATTCTCCAGCACACGGTCAATCACTTCCTGCGTGCCGCGTGAAAACTCCAGCGGGCAGGGATATTCGGCACCCTCACGGACCGACCGACAAAAAGCTTCGACCTGCAGCTTATAGTGATCGTCCGCGGGGAAACGTGTGACTTGTATTTCCAGGCCGGGGCGGTGCAATTCGACACGCGCCTCTCCGAACACACGCGGATTGAACGGCGCAGTCAGCCGGATCATGCCGCGGTCGCCATGAAACACCATCTCTTGATGCGGATGCATTCGGATCGAGACATAGCTGGAATAGGTGAAATCCGGGAACTGAGCGCGAATCTCGGTAAAAGCGTCGACCCCATCCTCCCACCGGATGGCGGATTCGACCTGAACAGGCTCCTGCCCGGTGACAAAGCGCGCGCTGCCAATCACATAGACGCCAATATCACGCAGCCCACCTCCGCCGGTCTCAGCCCGGTTGCGAATGTTTGCCGTATCCGCCCGGCTGTCAAAGCTGAACGCACCCGTCACATGGGCCAAATTCCCGATCGCCTTGTCGGCGATCAGCTTGCGTACAAACTTCCATTGAGGGTGTTGGACGATCATATAAGCCTCGGCCGCCAACAATCCGGTCTCATCCCGTTTGTTGATCAATGGGGCAAATTCGGACACGGTCATAGCCATCGGCTTTTCACACAGCACATGTTTACCGGCGTCCAGTGCCTTAAGGCTCCATTCGACATGCAAATGGTTGGGCAGCGGGATGTAAACGGCCTCAATCTGTGGGTCGTTCAGCAACGCATCATAACTGTCATAAACCGTCAAATCCGGGCAAAAGGCCTGAAACGGTTCGGCTTTGGCGGGATCGGACGTCGCAAGGCCTGCCAGACGCGCGCCCTCAGCTGCGTGGATTGCAGGGGCCATATATTGCCGCGCGAATTTCGCCGCTCCCAATACACCCCAATTCACCGGATTCTGCATCATGGACACCCCCTATGGCTTTGATCCGGTCTGTTGTAATCGCCCTCAGTCCGAGTGTCATTAGCGCTAACACAAATAGAAAACCCGGCGCGACCAATGTCGCACCGGGCCCGTTCAAATAACGAAGAGGTCAGGCTGTGGCCAGCATCCCTTTTTCGCGGGCAAGCTCACGCATCTTCTTCTGAAGTTTCTCAAAAGCGCGGACTTCAATCTGGCGAATGCGTTCGCGACTGACATTATACTGCGTACTCAGCTCTTCCAGTGTGACGGCCTGATCCATCAGGCGGCGTTGGGTCAGAATGTCTTTTTCCCGGTCATTCAAAACTTCAAGAGCAGCCGCCAACAGCTCGCGGCGGGCGTCGAGCTCATCGCGGGCCTCATAATCGCCCGCCTGATCGGCATCCTCGTCCTCAAGCCAGTCCTGCCATTGCATGGTGCCTTCGCCCTCGGACCCGACGGTCGCATTCAGAGAGGCGTCGCCACCGGACATCCGGCGGTTCATGCTGATCACTTCTGCTTCGGTCACACCAAGGTCATTTGCGATCCGGGCCACGTTTTCCGGACGTAGGTCGCCCTCTTCAAGCGCACCGATGCGTGCCTTTGCTTTGCGCAAGTTGAAAAACAGCTTTTTCTGCGCCGAGGTTGTACCCAGTTTGACCAAAGACCATGACCGCAGAATGTATTCCTGAATCGAGGCGCGAATCCACCACATGGCATAGGTCGCCAGCCGGAATCCTTTTTCCGGGTCAAACCGTTTCACGGCCTGCATAAGACCGACATTGGCCTCGGAGATCACTTCGGCCTGTGGCAGCCCATAACCGCGATAACCCATAGCGATCTTGGCCGCCAACCGTAGGTGGGAAGTCACCATTTTATGTGCAGCTTCAGTATCTTGCTTCTCAACCCAGCTTTTGGCCAGCATGTATTCTTCTTCTGGCTCCAGCAGGGGAAACTTCCGAATTTCCTGCATATAGCGGTTCAGCCCGCCTTCCGGCGTCGGCGCGGGGAGATTTGCGTAATTGGCCATGTTTCTTGTCCCTCCGACAAATGTTTAAGTCGTTAACATGGATATGGGAGGTCGTCCCGATCCGTTCAAGAGGTACCGTTAACAGTTTGAAATTAACGTTTGATAAAGGAAACCTAAGAAAACGTTATTCACGTAACTTTGCTTATTATGTCAGCGGTGTGCGCAGCTGTTCAATCAGATTTTCCATATCATCCGGCAACACAGCCTCGAAGCGAAGGTTTTCACCCGATATCGGGTGCTCAAAACCCAAAACCGCAGCATGAAGCGCCTGACGAGGAAAGTCTCGTACGGCCTCTGCGGCAGCCGCGCTAAAGGCTTTGGCTGCGAGTTTCCGCTTGCCCCCATAAACCGGATCACCGACCAGACCATGACCGGCATGGGTCATGTGAACCCGAATCTGGTGTGTGCGGCCTGTTTCCAGCCAGCATTCGATCAGAGCCAGCCCCTGCGGCGCCCCAAACGTTTCGACCAGGCGGGCGCGCGTGACAGCGTGGCGACCACCGTGAAACAGCACAGCCTGTCGTTGCCGGTCTGTCTTGTGACGGGCCAGCTGAGTGGTGATCCGCATGATGTTTCCGGGCTCAAAGCTGACACCTTTGACGCCGCGCAGCCGGGGATCATTGGCATCCGGGACACCGTAACAGATGGCGCGATAATAGCGTTCGACACTATGCGCCTCGAACTGCGCGGCAAGCCCGTGATGGGCCGCGTCGGATTTGGCCACCACCAGCAACCCGCTGGTTTCCTTGTCGATACGATGCACGATGCCGGGGCGCTTTACGCCGCCTACGCCAGACAGGTCATCACCGCAGTGATGCAGCAACGCATTGACCAATGTCCCGTTCGGAGAGCCGGGCGCAGGATGCACGACCATACCCGCAGGTTTATTGACCACGATCAGGTCGGTATCCTCGAATACGACCTCCAGCGGGATGTCTTCCGGGCCGATATGGCTGTCTTCGGCCTCGGCCACAGTGATCGCCACCACTGCGCCTTCGGCCACCTTGGCCTTGGGGTCGCGGGCGGCGGTTCCGTTGATCATCACGGCCCCCTCTTCGATCAGCTTCCCCAATCGGGTCCGCGACAGGCTTTCCCCCGCTGGCACATCGCGGGAAAGCGCCTTATCAAGGCGGGGCGGCGGATCGGCCGCGATTTGAAACTCAATCTGGCGAGTGCCCATGACTGTCCCTTCCGAACCCCAAGAACCGCAGGAAACGCCGCAGCTTCGCCTGCTGCGGAGAATGGTCATGCTGCTGACCGCGGTGATGATTGGCGGGGTTCTAGTGACATTCGCACTGATTGTCATCCGGCTATCGGACCGGACCCCCACCCTGCCCGATCAGGTTGAGTTGCCCGATGGCGCAACAGCGCAGGCGGTCACCATTGGAAACAACTGGTTTGCGGTTGTGACTGATGACAATCGCATCCTGATCTTTGACAAAACCACTGGCCGGCAGCGCCAGGAAATTACCGTCGAATAAGGGCTTAACCCTCTAGCGCCATGCGAAACACGATCTCGGATGCCTGGCGCAGCGCCTGATATTCCGCAGCTGTGTCCCGGCGAAACGACTGATCATGCATGCTCAACCTGACAGGGGCAAAAAGCTGCGTCCGGTCGGGAAAAAACTCTTGATGAAAACTCACATCTTCATTTGCCATAAACGCGTCCAGCCAGGCGCGTTCATCCGGTTCAAGCACATCATTCTTACGCATCATCACGGGATCATCGACAGCCCGACGTCGCAACTGGCGACTTTTCTTGCGTCCCATAGCCCTAGTGACCACACCAAACGCCTCACACGCGGCTCTTGAATGCGAAGGATTGGACGATGTTTCGGTCTTGCTGTCCAAGGGCAGTTGGACGCCGATGCGATTCAGAAAATCATCGATAATGTTGCCATTAGCCATTTCAGAGCGCTCATACAGCATAGGCACCAACGAGACGCCCGGAAAAGCCGACCTTATCCGAGCCGCAGCACTGGCAAAGCTGAAACGCTCAGGATGCGCACGTATCTCGTCCAGCTGGGTACGAATATATTCAGAACCGCCCCCGGCAAGCCTGCCGTTCTTTGCCCTTTGTTTGTAGTCGGCTTCGAAAAAGTCAGAATATCTACGGCAGTAGAAAGCAATCCTCATCTCACGCGCGGGGATCTCAGCGAAAATCTCGGCCAGTTTGTGCAGATCGACTGAATACAACATCTCAGACGATACCAAGCATGCCTTATCCTCATGCTCAGCATATTCCCTTGCCATCGCTTCGCGCAGGGCGGTGACCGGCTGTTCGGTTTGGTTCATGTGGAAGGCAATCAGGTTATGACTGCTGGCCAGACGCCCCTGCCCCTCGGTTCGCCTGCGGCCCGTTTCCATATAGTGTAATCCGGCCCCAGCCATCACTTGACCGTTTTTGCGAACAAACCCCTGTAACGCAGTCGACCCAGTCTTGGGCATTCCTATGTGTAGCCAGAGCATGAAACGTTCCTATTCGCCAAGCGACCTCAGGTCTCGGCCTTGGCTGAGAACCCGGCGGTCATCTGACGCATGAGGTCTTGCATCTCGGGTTGTTCGCGCAACTGGGCAACCTGTTGGCGATGCAGATCGCAGGTCATATGGTGCAGGCGGGCCGTCTCAGCGTCTGACAGCATTTCGTAATACAAAGCCCGTTTCCGATCGAGGATTGTGTCGATCGAGGTCTCAGTTTCGGCGTTTTGGTTCATCATGTTCCAATATTCCATCCCAAGGCTTTCCCCCAGATGATGGGCCCGACCACGCATTTTCTTGACCAGATAACTTTCACAGGATTTCAAAGCATAGTGATTGATCTGAACATGCTCGTACCCGACGGAGTCCCGCGCCGATCGCCAACTGGCAGTAAAATACCTTTCGGGCATCGGTTGACCGGATCCGTTGTACCAATGGCATTCTTCCATCGTTTCAACGGTCGGCCTTTTCGGTCGATGGACACCGAGCGCATCCCACAGGCCGCGTTGGAACATGGTCTTAAAGCCCCAAGCTTGCGGCGGTCGAAAAATACGCTCAGGTGCAGCTTGGCGAAACTGATCCGACAGGAAACGGTCCTCGTACCGAACAATGCCGGCGTTTCCGAATAGACGCCAAGTCATTGAAATCGTTTTTGCATCCGGCATGGCACCTGTCAGCGCACGCAATGTATGGTCGCCGGTTCTGACGTTAATATGTTCATCCGCGTCGATAACGATCACCCAATCCTGTGGACGGGCCACTTCCATTTTCAGAAAGGCGTTATAGGCGCGTTTTTGCGGGCTGGTCTGACGTCTCGAGTTGTTGTCGACATGTGTGACAATGCCAAGGTCATGCAATCGCTGCAGCAAGGCATCTGTACCATCGGTACAGTCATTGGTCATGACCACAATCTGGTCCACACCAATGGCACGATTATGGGCGATCCATTCAAGAACGAATGGTCCTTCGTTCTTCATAGGGGTAACGCTGATATATCGAGGATCCTGTTCGGCCATACCTGACTGCCCTGCTTGTTTTCATTGCCCCGATGGTATCGGAGATTTGTTTAAGATTTTGACCGCAAACTACCGGTATTCAAGCTGGTCACCAAGAGAAATCCGTCTATTTTCCACCTGCACGTTTCAGCTGATTGGAATATCGTTTAAGGGTTGGGCACAGCGCGTGGGCCTTGGAAAGATGAACGCGCGCATTCTGCTTTTCACCTCGTTGCAGATATATCCTGCCGGCCTCGCCTTGGATCGCCGCTGTATTGTCATCCAGTTCCCCAGCCTGAATAATTTGGTTTTGCCCCTGTTCTTCAGCCCCGTTCCTTTCAAGGTACTGCCCCATCGCAAAGACCAGAAATGGGTTTCCCGGATCACAGGCCAACGCATCTGCCATGGCCAGCCTTCCGTTTACAAAATCTCCATCTTTCTCATACAGTTCGGCCAGTCGCTTTAAGTATAACGGGTTATCCGGAAGGCGCTTGGCCACTTTCCGCGCAATATCCAAAGACTGCGCCAAAGATGTATCTCCCAAATGCAAACGCAGCAAAGATTGCACCCCTTCAAAGCGCGGGTCTTCGCGGGAAATACGAACGTCCTCGGGCAACTGAGTTGAGCTTTCTAGCCCGTCAGCCAAAGTCTGCAAACGGGATCGGTTGGAGGTTAGACGGCGCGCCCTTTGATCTACGGACAGACTAGCCCAATCCAATAGGATCAGGTCGAAATTACAGGGCAAGCGCACCAGAACTTTTCTTTGGGCAACGTGGGAATTATAGTTGAACCAAGGCCTCCGAATAATCTTTTGCATTGCCCAATCTATCGGCGGCATAGCGCGATGGGCGATTTGATCGCGATACAAAAGCCGAGAGCCAAATATGATGACATCCGGCCGCATTGGTTTGGTCCAGAACGCCCGGCTAAGCACTTGCGCTGCCATCCAGCGCTTTTTCTGCCCCCCCAAGATTGCTGCCTTTAGTGCCGTAGCGACTGCAAAATCTTCCGGCCAGATATGTGGGTTCTTCAGGGCCTCTTCCGTCAATTCCAACGCTTCAGCCCATCGGGTCAGGTAAAAGTAATTCAATGCCTGAAGCAGCGGCACAAAGGCATTATCAGAACCCGCATCCATCAGCGGCTGAACGAGTTCCAATGCCTCTTCGGCCCTATCTCCAGCGCCCAAACCATGAAGGTAAAAGGACGCTTTGGAATAGATATGAGCGGCTTCTGAGAGATTTAGAAATTCTTCCGGACCAAGGCGCAACCGTTCAATCATCTGTTCGTTGGCCTGGTTGATGTCCTTTTCCGCTAAAACATCCCGAAAAACCTTCCTTTGTTGCCCGGAAATCCGCGCTGCTGCCATGGAAAACGCCGAGATAAACGGTGCAATCACCTGATCCGCGCGCGACATGGTATAGAGTTCCAGAAAGTCTCGTTGTGCGCGGGTCAGACTGGAAAGATCCGCGATATCTGACATTTGCATAAGGTGCGGAAACTGCACTTGGAATCGAGCCACAAGCTCGGGCTGATCTGAAAACATGATCGCGGCACACCCTGCGTTTTTTTCAAGATGTGCCGCATACAGTTCTTCCGGTTCGATCTTTGCCGGCCAGGTCGTATGCTTCCACGGCAGACCATTCAGGATGTCGCCACGGCGAATGTGATAGGCCGACACCCCCTTGCCACTTAGTTTGGCATCTGCCTTTTCCATAATGTTCCGGATTTCATCCGTGAACCCGATCTTATGGATGAACTCTCGGTACCGGGGACGGATCTGCTCGACATCTTCCCATTGAAAGGCCAGAACCTCAAAGCCTTCCTCGACGACAACAGAGCGGCCGGAATTCAGATGGGATATCAGCCGATCCGGTGTCGCATCGCCCTGAAACGACCATATCGGTAGGGAGTTCTCGCCTAGAGCATCAAAGGATTCGGTGCTCAGGAAATGCTCATCCATCCACTCTTGTGAGAACAATTCTTGCGGCTGGTCCAGCTCTGGCGCATCCGCACCTTTGGGAAACCAGTTGACCCGATAGCTGGTGTCAAAATCCTCGGCCAACCGGATGCAGGTCAGCATCATCAGCAACCGGGCACCCATCCGGTCTTTGCGCTGGCCGATAAAGACCCCCTTTTCGGGCTTCATGAGGCTGCTTCGGCCAAGGCTGCGCGCCGCAGCCGTCGGAACCTCTGCCTTGCTTGCGCAACAAGCTGTGGGTGACGTTCGCCGCCAATCGCCTCGATCCCACGCATATACAAAGGCAGTCGCCGCCGCACCCGCATCATCCGGTAATAGGCCTGAGGTTCCAGTGTGCCGTCCATCGCCTCGAGCATAACCGGCTTCAGTATATCCAATTTGCGCAGCATCGGGGCCGCGAAATGGTTTGAAAACCATGTCTTAAGCAGCAAAACGTTATCGCCCTTCAATCGCGACACCTGCTGACGATCGAGATCAAAAAAGGGATCATAGAAAACGTAGGCTTTCCCCACATTCTCAACGGTTTGCGCGGCATCGCTAAAGGGAAGATCCCAGTCTTGCACCTGCCCGAACCGATACCGGGTCTCCCACGGGACCAGCCGTTCATCCAGCGTTGTCTGCGGATTGAAAGCGATGACATTGGCGCCGGGAACAAGGGCCGAGAATGTCAGCGCTCCAAATCCGCCCATCGAAGCGCCCGCAAACACAACCTGATCAAACTGTGCAAAAAAACCCTGATCCGCTTGGGCCTGAAAATACGAGATGATCTCGGGATCGCGGTACCAGGCTTTGGTCCGCGCAAATATCCCCATATGGGACCAGCCTTCGTCACGGAAGAACTTCCAGCCCCAGGGTTCGCGGGAAAAAGACAGGTCGTTGGCATTGGCAATGTTGTCAAAGCTGACCACAAGCCGGGACGCAGACCTTTGGTGAAACAAAACCGAGTGTCTGTTCAGCTTTTGCAGAAACCCGGTCCCGTCCCCACCTGGATACAGCTCGACAAACCAAGGGGGCGCAGGGTCTGTCAGAATCCGTTCATACCCCGTCTTACGATCGGGGTGATCAGGCTTGAGCTGCTCTTTTGAAAGGTCTTCTGCCATGGTGATCAGACCAGATTTTCCGCAAGCCAGAGGCGGAAATCCACCCAGTCAGGCCGCAACTTGATCTCTGATATCTTGGCGCGATGCCAGTCACATGCCTGCGCGTGCAGGCGGCCGAGTTCTTCATCGGCTTTCAGTTCGGCCAGCAATGGGGCCGCGCGATGCGCCGCTGGCAGTATCGAGTGATCTGTTTCTTTGTTGGCATTCATGTCCTGCCAATAGGCTTGCCCTTGGTCTACGCGGATATGATTGGTCCGGCCCCGATCCCTTTTGACCAGAAACCCATCCAAAGACCGGACGGAATAGTGATGAATCCGCCCCAGAGAATGATCAAATTTCCTCCATGCGCGCCACCCGACCTTCTCGGACGGAAACAGCCTGCCACCGGCATCGGACCAAGCGATTTCGCTTTCTTTCCCTTCTTCGACCCCTTTCGGGCGATGCGGGCCGAACCGCGTAAATTTTCCGTTGTTACGAAACAGGGTTTTCAGACCATAGGCCCGGCCGGAATGATACGGGAATTCCTGATCCCCCATCGAAAAGGACTCGGTCACAGGTTTGTCTTCAAAGCTGATATTCCCCGAACTACCAAACAATTTCCACGCGAATGAGATCGCATCCACCGGCTTTCCGGCCCGCTGTTCGGTTTCTGCGATCAGCGCCGCAAAGCTGTTGTCCCCGCAGCGGATGTTCCAGAATTCATCAACATCCAGACACATCAGCCAGTCGGCCTCTTTCACTTTGGGCTGACGCCGCGCGCGCCGTAGCATCTGATGCTGCGGGTTTCCCCCTTCTTTGACCTCGTTCGGGACATGTGTGGCAAGACCCAATTCCTGCAGCCTGCGGGCAATGGCATCCGTGCCGTCTTCACAGCTATTGGTGAAGATCACAAAGTGATCGACTCCCAGTGTTTTGTGGAATGCTACCCATTCCAGCATATAGGGGCCTTCGTTCTTCATCGTCGTGAATACGGTGAGCGCCTGAGACATGTATTTCCTGCCATAACTTCTTTGCCCAAGTCATACACAACCCGGCAAGCACGAGCGAGATGGGATTTGGGTGCAAAAGAAATACTGCGCGAAACTGGTGCAAAGCTACACCCACTGGATAGGGATCATACTATTTCGAATGAATATCCAAGCGGTTGAAGCGGCTAACCTTAATCACGCCAAAATGCGCCCACTCTTTCTTTGGTTGCAGCAGGACGCATTTGGCTGGTTCAAGGTTAGTCGGTTCTGAATCGTCGTGAATCAGGTCAGAATCTCAGCGACAGACATGACATTCCGCCATCCAGTTTGGCGCATTCCACATTGTCGATTTCAACCACATCATAGCCGTTCTGGCGCAACATCTCGGTGGTACGCGGGAAGCCGGCCGGAGCCAGGACAAATTGGTTGAACCGGATCGAGTTTGCAGCGGCTTCTTCGCCTTCTGCCACATGCAGAACCCGATATCCTTCGAAGCACCCGGATGCGTCCAGCCGTTTCGTGGACAGGATGGTTTCCCCATCCAGCAACGAACAATCCGTTTTGAAGTGCAACACGCCCGGTGGTGTAAAAACCTCGCGTACGGTGTGGCCCCAGTCGGAAACGATTTCGGTCAGCTCTGCGACACCGGCCGCATCGGTCCGATCTGACCGGCCAACCAGAATTTCGCGACCCGTTACCAGAATGTCCCCGCCTTCAATATGGCCGGGCCCAGCGATCTGCCGAACCTCGTCATAAACGCCGCGGATTGTCGGCTCCATCTCGGCCACCTCACCCATGCGGCTGGGTGCACCGGGGCGCATCATCACCGCACCCTGAGGAAGACACAGTGTGGTATCTTCGACAAAGACGGCATCCGGATACGTCTCAAGGGGAGCCAGTTCGATAACCTCTGCTCCGGTTTTCTTGAGGGTTTCGACATAGTGCGCATGAGATGCAAGCATTCGGTCTAGGTCCGGCGTACCGATATCTTCTGCACGCAGACCATCGGTGATGGACGCTGCTGGGCGACGGGTGATCGCGCGCGAGAATTCATAGGTCGGGTCAGTCATTTTCGGTCTCACTTTTCATCAAGAGTGTGATTGGTTGGGCGCGCGGATTTCAACAAGCCGCGGGCCATCTTGGGATTGTGCAGACAACAAAGCTTGGGCCACGTCCAACGGGTCGGGGCCAGTGCGCCAGAACGGCATGCCGCAAGATCGGGCGACGCTTTCAAAATCCGGCGGGGTCGGATCACATCCCAGCACGGTCACGCCGACCGCCTGCATTGATGTGGCGATTTCCTGATAGCCGTGGTTGTTCCAGATCACGAAGGTGATCGGCAGTTTTTCATCAACGGCGCACATCAGCTCAGGAAGGCTGAACTGCGCCCCGCCGTCGCCTGCGATACAAATGACCGGAGCGTCAGGGTCCGCCAATGCAGCGCCGATCGCGGCGGGTATGCCATATCCAAGCGCTCCGAACCCGGTCGCGGCGTTGAACCACCCGCCGGGCCGATCATGATCGTAGTACAGGTTTCCTGCATAGATCGGATAAGCAGAATCGCCCACCATGATCGCGTTAGGGACTGCATCGCGCATGGCGTTCAGCACAGCCAGTAACGCCTGCATTTCCGGCCCGATTTCTTCGACCGCGTTCCGCCGCGAGGTAGCCGCGCGCGCGGCACCGTTTGCCGACTTGGGCGATGCGGCAAACCGATCCACAAGCTCGGCCGCTGCCATCGCCGCATCACAAACAATGGCAATGTCCGTCGCGTGGCGCTTCAGCTGATCGGGGCATAGGTCCACACGGATCAGGTATGGCATTTCAGCCATCGTGCCGGTGGCGTACATATCGTAGTCCGTCTGGCCCAGCTCAGTCCCCAAAGCCAGAACCACGTCGGCCTGTTCGATCAAAGCACGCACTGAATTCAGGCTCGGGCTTGCTGGTACACTCAACGGGTGATCGTACATCAACCCGCGCGCATTCACGGTTTGAACAACCGGCGCATCCAGCGCTTCGGCCAGCTGCCGGATCGACCTGCCGGCGCTGCGCCCACCTCCGCCGACCAGAATGACCGGCGCTTTTGCCGACCCCAGTAGCTTGGCAGCACGGTCAAGAAGCGCCGGATCAAGAGACTTATCGACGGGACCTTTCGCAGCATCGGTCGGACCAGCAAACTCGTCCCCCGCAACGTCTAGCGGGATTTCGATGTGTGTTGGCCCTGGGCGACCGGATTGAAACAGGGCGAAGGCGCGGTCCAACGCGGCTGCTAGTTCAACTGACTTTTCAACTCGGTCCGATGACAGAGCGACTGTTCGCGCCATCGCTCGTTGATCCGGTAACTCATGCAAGTGACCAAGCCCTTTGCCAAGACTGGACAACGTGTTGACCCCCGACACCACCAGCATCGGAACGCTGTCTGCCCGAGCCTGCCCCATCGCCGTGAGTGTATTGGTCAGACCGGGGCCGGTAATCACAAAGGCCACGCCAGGCTTGCCGGATACCCTGGCATAACCATCAGCCATGAACCCTGCCCCCTGCTCGTGTCGTGGGGTGACATGGCGAATGCCCGATGCGGCCAGCCCGCGGTACAGTTCGACCGTATGGACGCCGGGGATGCCAAACACGGTATCCACATCGCGCCTGACCAGTTGATCAACCAGCGCCTCACCAATGCTCGTCATGCGTTTTCCAGTTGCAGTTGGGTCGCGTGGGCAACGATCCGGTCACAGGCTTCGGTAAAGATCGCGTCGTCCACCGTCAGCGCGATACGGACCCAGTTTTCAACCGTGTCACCGAAAGACGGCCCCGGCATCACCGCGACTTTGCCATGTTCGAGCAGATGAAAGGCGTACTCGTTTCCATTCATCCCGGTGGCCGAGACATCAATCATCGCAAACATACCTGCCTGTGGAAGATGCACACGCAGATGTGTCTCGTTCGGCAGCCTGTCGTTCAGCATCCGGGCGCGGCGGGCGTACCGTTGCGCCATGCCTTCGGCCACGGTTGATCCGTTGCGAATAGCCGTCTCGGTCATGTCGGCGATGAAGGGCTGATTTCCAAACAGCATGGTTTCCGACAGCGACAAAAGGCGCGCGGTAAACTCCTCGGGGCCAATGCACCAACCGCTGCGGAATCCGGGGGCGGCATGGGATTTTGATATCGACGAGACGACGATTACCCGATCCGCCAACTCGGACCGCGACAGGGGTGAGGTAAACACAGATCCGTCAAAGATCAGTTCTTCATAAACCTCATCAGAAATGATCCATAGATCATGCTCGATAGCCAGCTTGCCGATTGCGTCTATGTCTTCGCGTGTCAGGATCGACCCGGTAGGATTATGCGGTGTGGTTAACAAAAGCGCAGTGGTCTTCGCGGTAATCCTGTCCGCGATATCATCCGCAGAAATACGAAAACCGTTTTCCGGCCGCAATGGAACCGGCACAATATCCGCACCGCTTGCGCGTACCACACCTTGATAGGTTGCATACATCGGATCGCCCACCAGCACCTCGCAACCCGCCTCGGCCACGCCCATCAGGACGGTAAAAAGCGAGGTCTGGGTGCCTGGAAAACACAGCACTTGATTATCCGTGATCGTGCGCCCGGATCTGGCCGAATAACGATCGGCCAGTGCAGAGCGCAGTCCAGCCTCACCACGCCCATTGGAGTAGTTGGTACGCCCGGCGCGCAAAGCGTCCACAGCGCTTTCCACCAGTTCGGTGGGCGTTGGCACATCCGGCTCGCCAATGGTCAATTCGATGATATCCTGCCCCTGCTCGACAAGTTCTTTGGCCTTGAGATAAACTTCCCATTTGGCGCCACCCAGGCCGGCAAGGCGTTCGGTAATCGCTGTTTTCTTCATGTCTGCCTCTGCTCAAGATCCGTCAATTCAACACCGATAATTGCCCCAACCGAAGCCAGCCCAATCTCGGGCAGCTCATTCGGCTCAAAGGCGTATGGCAGGGCGCCGCCTTCCATCCACAAGCCGTCGACCACGGCGTTGCATGCGATAGCCAACCTGCGCAGTTCCGCCGGGCTGGCTGGTATGCCTACCTCGTTCAGCGCATCTGCAATGAGTGATTCCAAGCGGTCACGAAAATCCCGATATGTCTGTTCGTGGATCGCTTGCATTTTGTCGTCCGCCAGAACTTTGTTCAAAAAGCCAGCCCATAGGGACACTGACCCCGGATCGACCACCGGATGGGTCAACCCGGTCGTTACAAACGTCGCCAGCCGCAATCTAGCTGTGCTATAATCTCCGTCTGCAGGGGCCGACGTCATATCCGTCAGTCGCCGCATATGAAAGTCATAAGCTGCTGTAATTAAATCTTCTTTCGAAGAAAAATAGTGCCGGATCAGACCCTGAGTTACACTGGCCCGCTCGGCAATCGCCCGAACGGTCGCACCTTGCAAACCTTGCTCGGCGATCAAAGACAGCGTGGCCTGGATCAACGCCTCTTTGCGCTGCTCCGCGGGTTCTCGCTTGAATTTTGTTGCGTGATCCGACATCTATCTTTCCAGAAATTATAATTATACAGTTGCATAATTGTAGGGATTTGCTAAAGCTGCAAGTAAAAAAACGGTTGAGAGGGATGAAACTGCAAAATGAACGCTGACCCAGAAACCACGCCGGATGAAGCCATTCGGGTCACTGACTTGCACAAGTCTTTTGGCTCGCTCGAAGTTCTCAAAGGCGTTTCACTTACTGCCCATCAGGGTGATGTCGTCGCCATCATCGGAGGCAGTGGTTCGGGGAAATCCACGTTCCTTCGCTGTATCAATTTCCTTGAAACGCCCAGTTCCGGAGAAATCGTCGTAAACGGCGAGCCGATTGAGATGCGCCCGGATGGCACGCCTAAGGACCGGCGTCAGCTGGAACGCATCCGCACCCGACTGGCAATGGTGTTTCAGGCCTTCAACCTTTGGACCCACCGCACGTTGCTGGAAAATGTCATCGAGGTGCCCGTTCACGTGCTGAAAGTACCGCGGGACGAGGCGATCAAGCGCGCGCACCAGCTGCTGGAGCGCGTTGGGCTTGGCGACAAGGCGGATACCTTCCCTTCCTTTCTGTCAGGCGGTCAGCAACAGCGCGCTGCGATTGCGCGTGCTCTTGCCGTTGATCCCAGCGTAATGTTGTTTGACGAGCCAACCAGCGCGTTAGATCCAGAACTTGTTGGTGAAGTACTGACCGTAATTCGCGATCTGGCGGCCGAGGGCCGAACCATGTTGCTGGTCACGCATGAGATGAAGTTTGCGCGCGAGGTTGCGACCCATGTTGTGTATCTTTTCGAAGGAAAGATCGAGGAACAGGGGCCACCCGACGAACTTTTCGACAATCCGAAATCCGCAAGGCTGCAACAATTCCTAAAATCAGTCGGCTGAACAAACAAAATATCAAACAGGGAGAATATCAATGAAAAACAAAAAGCTAATCGTGGCCGCTTTGGCTGCTGCTGTGCTTTCGGCTGGAACGGCTGGCGCAGATGAAGTCAAGATCGGGATCGCAGCCGAGCCTTATCCGCCTTTCGCATCGCTGGATGCGTCTGGCAAATGGGTCGGTTGGGAGATCGAGGTTATTGATGCGGTCTGTGCCGCCGCCGAGCTTGAGTGTGTGATCACTCCGGTTGCGTGGGACGGTATCATCCCCTCGCTGACCGGTCAGCAGATTGATGCCCTGATGGCGTCGATGTCGATCACCGAAGAGCGCATGAAAACGATCGACTTCAGCGACCCTTACTACAACACTCCGGCCGTTATCGTCGCCGACAAGTCGATGGACATTGAACCGACACCAGAATCTCTGGCCGGTAAGATCATCGGCATTCAGGCGTCCACGATCCATCAGGCCTATGCCAACGAGCATTTCAAGGATGCGGCAGAAATCCGGGTGTATCAGACTCAGGACGAAGCCAACCAGGATCTGTTCGCCGGCCGTATCGACGCGACCCAAGCCGACAGCATCGCCATGGCAGATTTTGTCTCTTCTGACACTGGTGCCTGCTGTGAAATCAAAGGCGCGGTCGAAAATGACGTCTCGATCCTGGGTCGCGGCGTCGGCGCGGGTGTCCGCAAGGGCGATGACGCGCTGCGTGAAAAGCTGAATGCGGGTATCGCGGCAATTCTTGCCGACGGCACGCATGACGAAATCACCTCGCGCTATTTCACAGCCAGCATCTACAGCGAGTAAGATCCGTCGTGGAAGCTATCCTCGAAAGCCTGGGTTTGGCCCAAAGCATGGAGTTGCTTGCCCTTAGTCCTCCGGGATGGGGCGGCAACCTTCTGCGTGGCCTCGCTAACTCGTTGCAGATCGCTTTTGGAGCGTTCGGGTTCGGGTTGATCATCGGGCTTTTCGGGGCCTATGGAAAACTATATGGCGGGCCGGTCACACGTGACCTGCTCGGCATATATACGACTGTAATGCGCGCCGTGCCTGAACTGGTGCTGATCCTGATCCTGTATTACGTCGGGACCGACCTGATCAATCAGGCCGCGCAGGCAATGGGATACGCCCGGGTCGAAATCAGCGGCGTTGTCGCCGGTATATGGGTTTTGGGCATTGTTCAGGGCGCCTATGCGACCGAGGTCCTCAGGGGGGCGATTCAAGCGGTTCCTACTGGTCAGATCGAAGCCGCCCGTGCCTATGGCATGCCCTCTCTTTTGCTGATGCGACGGGTGACGATACCGGCGATGATGTCTTTTGCCACGCCTGGATTGGCCAATCTGTGGCTCATTGCAACCAAAGATACGGCCCTACTGGCCATTGTCGGCTTTAGCGAATTGACGCTGGAGACCCGTCAGGCTGCGGCCAGCACCCGCGCCTATTTCACCTTCTTCCTTGCTGCAGGTGCCTTGTACTTGATCGTCACGCTTTGTTCCGGTGTCGTGTTCGCGCGTATCGAGAAATGGGCCCGTCGTGGGCAGCCTTCGCTGAAGGGAGGAAGCCGATAATGGACTGGCGAGCACTCATGCAGCCGCATCGGATCGTGCTGATGGCACTTTTTGCTGCTTTCGTTATCTGGTGCGCCGTCTCACTGCGCTGGGATTGGATTCCAACCTATGCGCCCCTGGCACTTGAAGGTCTGTGGAGAACCATCTGGCTGTTGGCCGTCACCTGTGTGCTTGGGTTCTTGCTGGCTGTTCCGCTGGGCCTCGCTCAGGCGATTGGGCCCTGGTATCTGTCGGCACCGGCGCGGGTGTTCTGCACGATCATTCGTGGCACGCCCATCCTTTTGCAGATCTGGCTGCTATACTATGGGCTTGGATCGCTTTTCCCTCAGATTCCATGGATACGCGGCAGCGAGCTGTGGCCCTATCTGCGACAGGCTTGGCCCTATGCGGTTCTGGCCCTGACCCTGTCTTACGCGGGCTACGAGGGCGAAATCATGCGCGGTGCCTTTGCCAGCGTTAAGAAGGGTCAACTCGAAGCGGCGCAATCCTTTGGCATGCCTCGGTTTACCATGTTCCGCAGGATCTGGCTGCCTCAGGCCATTCGCAGCGTGCTGCCGACACTAGGCGGTGAGACGATCCTACAGCTGAAAGCAACCCCGCTGGTGGCGACGATAACAGTGGTTGAGATCTACGCTGTGTCGTCCAGAATTCGGGCGGACACCTTTGTTGTCTATGAGCCATTGTTGCTGTTGGCGCTGATCTATCTGATCATTGCAGGCATCATCACGCTGATATTCCGGCGAATTGAGCTGCAGGTCCCTGATCGGTAACGCAACGCCGGACACCTAAGAATCCTGACACATGGTCAGAATCTCGGCTGCCAGCCCCGATACTGCCTAACATCAGGTGGCTGGCGACCGGTTTTACAGGTCGGCTGAACGCACCGAGGGCGTCGCGAATACAAGCTATAAGAAGATTGAAAGCCAATCACTTGGTGCGGTCGAGAAGACTCGAACTTCCACGGGTGTTACCCCACAGCGACCTCAACGCTGCGCGTCTACCAATTCCGCCACGACCGCACTGTTAGTGACTTGATAGTGGGGCGTATAGACTTTGATGATCAAGATGTGAAGAGGCAAAAATCACGTTGGTTTGAATTCCCATTCGGCGCTCTTATCTTTAACAGGTTGTCGTCCAAATGACCCCGTCAGGAGCCCCGCCATGACCTCGCCCGACCCTCGCCCCATCGTTCAGATCGACATAGTCTCGGATGTGGTTTGCCCCTGGTGCATTGTTGGATTCCGGCAGTTGGATCTGGCGCTCAAACAGCAAAATATTCTGGCAAAGCTGCGCTGGCATCCGTTCGAATTGAACCCGAACATGGCGCCCGAGGGTCAGAACCTGCGTGAGCACATTGCCGAGAAATACGGCTCCTCTCGGGAACAAAGCCAGATGATGCGGGATCGTTTGACGCAAATCGGGACTGACCTGGGCTTTACCTTCGCCTTTGACGACGACAGCCGCATCGTAAACACCTTTGCCGCGCATCAGCTTCTTGACTGGGCCGAGGCTCAAGGGCGCCAGCATCCGCTGAAACTGGCCTTGTTCGAGGCCTATTTCACCAATCAAAAAGACGTCTCGAATATCGATATCCTGCTTGAGGCCGCCGAAACCGCCGGTCTGGATCGGAATGCTGCGCGCAGGGTGCTTGAATCAGGTGCTCATGCCGCGCCGGTTCGAGAGAAGCAGCAATACTGGACCGGTCGTGGTATTTCCGGCGTTCCCGCAATGGTGTTTGGCGGAAAGTATCTGCTGACTGGGGCGCAGGGGGCGGACAGCTATACACAGGTCCTGCAGCGCTGTTTGACCGAAGCAGCCTAGGTCTTTCCATCCATGCATCCAGCCGCTAAGGAGCCGACATGGAATGGAAGATTACTGACGGATTGACCGACTATGATGAGGCCATCGCCTTTATGGAGGCGCGCGTGGCGGATATCGCGGCGGGTGAGGCGGATGAGTGTATCTGGCTACTTGAGCACCCTGCCCTGTACACAGCGGGCACTTCAGCCAAGGTCGAAGACCTGAAAGACCCGGACAGATTTCCAGTCTATACGTCAAAACGCGGTGGTGAATACACCTATCATGGTCCGGGGCAGCGCGTTGCTTATGTCATGCTGGACCTGAACAAACGCGGCAGGGATGTGCGCAAGTTTGTAAAGCAGCTTGAGAATTGGGTGATCGCAGCTTTGGCCGAGTTCAACGTGACCGGGCAAATCCGCGACGGCCGCGTTGGTGTCTGGGTGCAACGGGATGACAAGCCGCTGACGCCTGCAGGCGAAAAAGCCGAGGACAAAGTCGCGGCGATCGGCCTGCGATTGCGTAAATGGGTCAGCTTTCACGGCATCTCGATCAATGTCGAACCGGATTTGAGCCATTTCTCTGGGATCGTACCCTGCGGCATCTCGAACCATGGCGTGACTTCTCTGGTCGATCTGGGTCTTCCGGTCGCGATGGATGATGTGGACAACGCGCTTAGAAAAACATTCGCTGAGGTTTTTGGACCCGCGGGGGCGGATTAACTCGGATCACGAATCGAAAAACAGCCCGGCACCGACTACAATCCAGCCGTCAGATCCGCTCTGCTTCATAATTTGGAAACAATTCTCGATTGGTCCGTCTGGTTTCCGACGGAATCTAGTTAAATTTCACAAATATGAATACTTGGGTCCCATTAACGCCTAGTATGAATTTACCGTTCTAGAGTGAGTGGTGTGTTAAGCCGGTGATCGCAGGTATACCCTGGGAAAACAGGTATGTGTTTTGGTTACGAGTCTGCCGTTCCGACCCCAAATCGGAACGGCAATTTCTTTTTTAGTGCTCGTGTTTGTCATGTCCAAACCGGGCCGGATGGCCACAAACCTCTTCCCCACTTTCAATTTCAAGCGTTGCATGGCCGATCCCGAACTGATCCTGCAGCGCATTCTTGATGGTTGTGGAAAGCCACCTGGCATCTTCGTCTGCGTGGCTGGTCGCAACCACATGTGCAGTCAGGGCAGGTTCATGCTCCTGCATACTCCACAGATGAACGTGATGGACCGAGACAACGCCCTCGGTAGCCTCGATCATCGAAGCGACCTCTTCTGGGTCAAGGTCGGATGGTGCACCCAACATCAAGACGTGAATGGTTTCGCCAATTTCAGATTTCACATGCCAAAGGATGTAGACCGAGATCATGATGGTCACGGCCGGGTCCACCCAGGTCCAGTTGAACAGGATAACCAAGGTTCCGGCGACGATCACGGCCAATGAGCCTAAGGCATCTGCCACGTTGTGCAGAAAGGCGGCCCGGATATTCATGCTGTCCTTTGCCATCGAATAGGTCAGGACAGCCGTGATCAGATCGACGATCAGGGCCAGCACTGCGATCCAGACGACGATCCAGCCATTCACCGGTTCGGGCTCTATAAACCGCATGACACCTTCGTACATCAGATAAACGGCCAGAACGACAAGAATGGTGTAGTTAACAAGAGCGGCCACAACCTCTGCCCGGCCATAACCAAAGCTCATCCGTGGATCTGCCGGGCGTCGCGCAATCTTACGAGCGAAAAACGCGATGATCAACGCGATGGCATCTGAAAAATTATGCAAGGCATCTGCGATCAAGGCCAGTGAGCCAGACAAAATGCCCCCCACTATTTGTGCAAGCGTCAATACCATATTGACGCCGATCGCTCCGACCACCCTCCGGTCACCGGCATTAGGATCAATGTGAGAGTGGGTGTGGTTATGTGACATGGCAGATCAGATCCTTGTTTTGAACTGCCATCCTATGTAATTCCTCTAGTCACTAGAGGTTCAAGAGGCAAAAAGCACAAAATGTACTCAATCGGAGATTTGTCGCGGCAAACCGGGGTCAAGGTGCCCACGATCCGTTTCTATGAGGAAAAAGGCTTGTTGGCCAAGCCGTATCGGACGGCGGGCAATCAGCGCAGATATGACGAGACTGCTCTGAAACGCCTCCAATTTATCCGCCACTCGCGTGATCTGGGCCTGCCTTTGCCGGATGTCGAGGCGTTGCTTTCTTTGGAAGGGGCGCAGGGGGCGGATCTGGACCATGTTCATGAAATCGCGGATCGTCAGCTGACTGAACTGCGCAACCGGATAACATTGCTGCGCAGCCTTGAGGCCGAACTGGAACGCATCACAGCCGCCTGTGACGGCACCCACGACCATGTATGTGAAGTGCTGAACGCGTTTGGCGACCATAGCAAATGCCTTGGATCGCACTGATCCTGTAGCGGGTGATCAGGCCAGCGTGTCTTTGATTTTACCGGCGTGTTCAGCGATCAGGTCAAAATCACCCATATTGCCCGGTGGTCGCATCGAAACGCCTTCGTGCCGCGGCAGAACGTGAAAATGCAGATGAAACACTTCTTGCCCGCCTGCAGCCTCGTTGAACTGCTGGATGGTGACGCCATCCGCATCAAAGGCCGCTTTCACCGCCTGCGCCATCTTCTGAACCGTTGAGATCACAGAAGCAAGCTGTTCTGGGCTGGCATCCAGCACGTTGCGACAAGGCGTTTTCGGGATCACCAGCAGATGCCCGTCCGTGCGCGGCATGATGTCCATGAAGGCCAGTGTGTCGTCGTCTTCATAGACCCGGTTTGCAGGGATTTCACCACGCAGGATCTTGGCGAAAATGTTATCGGGATCATAGGCAGACATACTCGGCCTCCGTTTGGACGTTTTTCATGAGGTGTTTGTGCGGTGCCGCATCTTGGCGGTCAAGACGCAATGCACATGCGATCAAAGCGACAAGGGTGTTTCCAGAAAATCGCGGTATATCCTGTCCCGATGCAACAGCAAACCTGCCGAAAGCGTATCCCGTACAGGATCGGATATATGCTCGAAAACCCTTCGGGTACTCGGCCGCATAGCACACAACTCTTCCGGCAACGGTGCGAACAAAGCCATGAAGGCAGCACAATAAATATCTGCTGCAGTGAGCGTGTTGCCAAACAGAAAATCACCACTTTCTGCGAGCTTGCTGCTGACGCGTTTCAATATCCCATCAGCGCGACCGGCAGCCATTTCACCTGCTTCTGTATCATAGCCGCATTTCTTGCCAAGATAGTCGGCAATCTTGGGATGGAACCCACCTTCTTGGCCTCGCATACCAGCATGGATTTGCTGAAGCCGCCTTTGCCAGCCCAATCCATTTGGGGCCGTAAGTAAGTCAATGAAGGCGAGAATGTCGGGCGCCATTGATGCTGGCAACAAATCTGGTTCAGGCGCGATTCGTTGTGCCAAGGCGACAATATCGGCCGTTTCGGAAAGCGGTACTTCATCTTTCCAGAACACAACCGGTGCGCTGTCCGTTTGCGCCCAGATGGTCTGCGCCCGGTCCTGATGGTCCAGATAAACTGGCAGCCAAGGCAGACGCTTTACGTGAAAAATACCCTTTGCGGCTTCGCTCCAAGGGCTTGGCACACCTCCGACAACGATCATGCGTAGCCCGGTGGCCGCCTGAGCCTTTTCGGTCGTCACGTAGTTCAGAACCATCCGGTCTCCTCCATTTGCCGAAAGTTGTGCTCTTTTTCGAAGCCCTGCAACCGGCACCCGCGACAATTAATCTTGATCCAGATCAAACTCGACCATTGAAGGTCGCCCCCACGCAATCTAAAACCAGCAGGAATCCCGCGCGTTGGAGAGGTCCGACAGCGCGGTGTAGTTGCAACAGGAGGCACCTAATGGCAGACGCAGCCATTCATGGTCACGACCATGAAGACCAGCGCGGGTTCTTTACCCGCTGGTTCATGTCGACCAACCACAAGGACATCGGGATTCTGTACCTGATCGTCTCGGCCCTGGCCGGTCTAATCTCGGTTCTGATGACTGTTATCATGCGGATCGAACTGATGGAGCCCGGGGTACAGCACATGTGCATGGAAGGGTTCCGCTTGTTCGGCAGCGGTGCCGAGCTTTGCACTCCGAACGGGCATTTGTGGAACGTGATGATCACCTATCACGGTGTTCTGATGATGTTCTTCGTGGTCATCCCTGCCCTATTCGGCGGATTTGGCAACTATTTCATGCCGTTGCAGATTGGCGCGCCGGACATGGCGTTCCCGCGGATGAACAACTTGTCCTTCTGGCTCTATGTCGCCGGTACTTCGCTGGGCGTGGCCTCTCTGCTGAGCCCCGGTGGTAATGACCAGCTTGGTTCGGGCGTCGGCTGGGTTCTATACCCGCCGCTGTCGACGAGCGAGGGCGGCATGTCCATGGACCTTGCGATCTTTGCCGTGCACGTATCGGGCGCCTCCTCGATCCTCGGCGCGATCAACATGATCACCACCTTCCTGAACATGCGTGCCCCGGGCATGACCCTGTTCAAGGTGCCGCTGTTCAGTTGGTCGATCTTCATCACCTCGTGGCTGATTCTTCTGTCGCTGCCGGTTTTGGCAGGTGCGATCACCATGTTGCTAATGGACCGCAACTTTGGTTTCACCTTCTTTGATCCGGCCGGTGGTGGTGATCCGATCCTGTATCAGCACATCCTGTGGTTCTTTGGCCACCCAGAAGTGTACATCGTGATCCTACCTGGATTTGGCCTTATCAGCCACATCATTGCGACCTTCTCGCGCAAGCCAGTCTTCGGTTACCTGCCGATGGTTTGGGCACTTATTGCGATCGGTGTACTGGGCTTTGTCGTGTGGGCACACCACATGTACACAGTCGGCATGTCGGTCCAACAGCAAGCCTACTTCATGCTGGCAACGATGGTCATCGCGGTTCCTACCGGCGTTAAGGTCTTCTCGTGGATCGCAACAATGTGGGGCGGCTCGATCGAGTTCAAGACACCGATGCTGTTTGCCTTCGGCTTCCTGTTCCTGTTCACCGTTGGCGGTGTGACCGGTGTGGTTCTGTCGCAGGCCGGTATCGACCGCGCCTATCACGACACATATTATGTGGTTGCACACTTCCACTATGTGATGTCGCTGGGCGCAGTGTTTGCGATCTTTGCTGGGATCTATTTCTACTTCTCCAAGATGACAGGCCGTCAGTATTCAGAGTTCTGGGGCAAGGTTCACTTCTGGCTGTTCTTCATCGGCGCCAACCTGACCTTCTTCCCCCAGCACTTCCTGGGCCGTCAGGGCATGCCACGTCGCTACATCGATTATCCCGAAGCGTTCGCGCAGTGGAACTATGTCTCGTCGATTGGCGCCTTTGTATCCTTCGCCTCGTTCCTGCTGTTCTTTGGTATCGTGTTCTACGCCTTGTTCCGTGGCGCACGTGAGACCCGGAACAACCCGTGGAACGAATACGCGGATACGCTGGAATGGACCCTGCCCTCGCCGCCGCCCGAACACACGTTCGAGCAGCTGCCCAAGCAAGAAGACTGGGACAAGGGCCACGCGCACTGATCCCTCTGAACCAACAGAAAACCCCGCCAACTTGGCGGGGTTTTTCATTTCTAAGTGGCGTGCCACCGGAAATTCGCCAGATCGGTCAAAATAGGGTACTCTGGTAAAGGCAAAACAATCGGCAACCCCGAGGGTTCATATGCCCGATCTTGATTTCTGGTACTCTATCGGAAGCACTTACAGCTTTCTGACGATCATGCGCCTGGACGATTGGTGTTCTGAACACGATGCGTCCGTCACATGGCGGCCGTTCAATGTACGCACAGTGATGTCGCAGCAGAAGAACATCCCCTTTGCAGGGAAACCCGTCAAATCCGCCTATATGTGGCGCGACATTGAGCGTCGGGCGGCCAAGTACCATATGCACGCCCAGCTTCCTGCGCCCTACCCCATTTCTGACCTTGCCTTGGCAAATCAAGTAGCGCTGTTGGGAATGGAAGAAGGCTGGGGCAAGAACTTTACGCAAATTCTATATCGGATCTGGTTCGAAGAAGGTGTAGAGGCCGGCAGCGAAACCGCCCTGTCCGAAGCGCTACATCGCAGTCAGCAGGATCCCCGACTGATCCTGTCCCGCGCGCGCAGCCCCGACATTGTCGCCGCACTTGAGGCGGAAACACTACGCGCAATCAAGCTGGGCATTTTTGGCGCCCCAAGCCTGGTTGTGGGGAACGAAGTCTTTTGGGGGGATGATCGGCTGGACGATGCCCTATCGTGGGCCCGCGTCGGGCACGTCATCTGAATTTTCAGCGTCGACTCGGACGCGCTTTGGGCTATCTTCCGGCCATGCCCTACAGATGGAATCAAACCACCACATCAGAACTTGAGCTGCGCTTGTGGCCGCATAACTCGCTGCCGCGTCATTGGGCAGTTCGGGTTGTGTTTAGTGTCTTTTTGTTCGGGTTGATCCCGCTTTTGGCCGTGCTCGGCTCGGCCTTGCTTTGGGGGTTGCTGCCCTTCCTGCTGCTAACAGTTATTGGCCTTTGGCTGGCTCTCCGGTCAAACTATCGGGCCCGTAGCATATTCGAAGTCCTGACGCTGACCGGAACACAGGCGCATCTGATACATCATGACCCGCGACGGGGGCAGCAGGAATGGGCCTGTAATCGCTATTGGGCCCGCCCCGAGATCCATCAGAGCGGCGGCCCGGTTCCGAACTACGTCACCCTCAAGGGTGAAGGTCGCGAAGTAGAAATCGGCGCATTCCTGTCCGAGGAAGAGCGGATTGCGCTTTACGATGACCTCAAAGAAAAACTGCGCGAACCAGTCGCGCAGTAAGCTCTCAGCATGTCACGGCAGTCAGCCGCTGGCAGCCGCACAAAGCTGATCTTTGACCATGGGCCCAACTTTCCCAAAATCCATCTGGCCAGTATAGCGTGTCTTGAGCTCGCCCATGACCTTGCCCATATCCCGGATCGACCCGGCACCAGTGGCCGTAATCGCTGATTGGATGGCTTTCGTCACCTCATCGTCGTCCAGTTGCTCGGGCAGGAATTCTTCTATGACTTCTATCTCGCGCAGTTCACGCTCCGCCAGATCGAGGCGTCCACCCTCTTCGTAAGCACGCGCACTTTCCTTACGCTGCTTGGACATTTTCCCTAGAATTTCAAGAACTTCGGCATCACCGCAACCCTTGGCTTCCTCGTTGACCGCAGCACGAGACGCGATATCCCGGTCCTTGATTGCTGCATTGATCAGACGTAGGGTCGACAGACGCTCGGCGTTCTTGTCTTTCATTGCTTGCTTCAGGGCGGAATTCACCCGTGATCGCATATCCATTTAGTTTGTCCATCCCCATGACAAAAGGAACCCCGACCATATCGAAACAAAAAGCGTGATACAACCGGGGGCCTCAACATCTAAGTCATTGATATTGCTCAATAGCCCAAAAATTGAACACACTTGACCCAAGCGCATAACCCCCTTAGGTATGCGCCGATTTACCCTGCAGGAGAGTCGCGCTATGGCCCAGAACGCCCCGTCTAAGCCCACCGCATGTCTGGCTTTGGCCGATGGAACACTGTTCTACGGGGTCGGTTTCGGCGCCACAGGCCAGACCGTGGCCGAGCTGTGTTTCAACACCGCAATGACCGGCTATCAAGAGATCATGACCGATCCTTCTTATGCCGGACAGATCGTGACCTTCACTTTCCCTCATATCGGAAATGTTGGTGTGAACCCCGAGGATGACGAAACCGGTGATCCTGTCGCGGCAGGAATGGTCGTCAAATGGGACCCAACCGAACCGTCCAGCTGGCGGTCTGCTGAAGAGCTGAAATCATGGCTTGCCCAGCGTGGGCGTATTGCCATTGGCGGTGTCGATACCCGCCGGTTAACCCGCGCAATTCGCCAGCAAGGCGCACCTCATGTGGCATTGGCTCATGATCCTGAGGGCAATTTCGACATCGAAGCTCTGGTTTCGGCTGCGCGTGGCTTTGCCGGGCTTGAAGGTATGGATTTGGCCAAGGAAGTGACTTGTGCGCAAAGCTATCGCTGGGATGAGATGCGTTGGGCCTGGCCAGATGGCTATAAACGGCAAGAGGCCCCAGTACATAAGGTTGTGGCACTGGATTTCGGGGCAAAGCGCAATATCCTGAGATGCCTTGCCTCGACCGGGTGCGATGTCACTGTGCTGCCCGCAACGGCCACCGCGGCTGAGGTTCTGGCCCATAATCCCGACGGCGTATTCCTGTCCAATGGCCCCGGTGATCCAGCGGCTACGGGTGAATACGCAGTACCGATGATCAAAGAGGTATTGGACACCACCGACCTACCCGTATTCGGGATTTGCCTTGGTCATCAGATGCTTGCGCTGGCCCTTGGCGGTCAGACTGTCAAGATGAATCACGGCCACCACGGGGCGAACCACCCGGTAAAAGATCTCGAGACTGGGAAGGTGGAAATAACGTCGATGAACCATGGGTTTGCGGTAGACGCTCAAACCCTTCCCGACGGTGTCGTTGAGACTCATCGTTCGTTGTTTGATGGTTCAAACTGCGGAATTCGCATGACGGATCGACCGGTCTATTCGGTACAGTACCACCCAGAGGCATCTCCAGGCCCACAAGACAGCTTCTACCTGTTCGAGCGGTTCTCGCATGCGATGGCCGCCCGAAAGGCACAGGCATAATCATACAGCCTTAACGGCCTGTTAACCTTAATCGCTCCACCCTGACGCAGATTACCACGTCTGGGTTGATTGAATGGTTGAACTGAACCTGCAGCATTTCGCATCGGCCGCGCCGATTTCTGCAACGGTGCGCAAGCCTTTGGGGGCTTGCCTGATCGACCGCGGGCTGCTTTCGAACCATCAGTTGCAAAAAGCCCTGCACCTGCAATCCAGACAAAATGTTGCACTGGGCGAAATCCTGGTCGGCGAAGGCTGGGTAGATCGGTCCGAGGTTCTGACGGCGCTGTCTGAACAAACAGGATTGCAGATCGCGGACCTGGATCTGCATCCACCAAATCCGGACCTTTGCAAAACCCGCCCCGCCAGCTTTTGGCTGGATCACAACATCATTCCCTGGATGCGCATCGGTCCCATTCTGCTGGTCGCTACCGCCAATCCCGATCAATTCGACGCAGTTCGCAAGCAGTTGGCAAAGGAAAAGCAAACGATCATACCCGTGCTTGCCGATGCGGACCGGATCGGCGACGCGATCGCCAGAATTTTCTCGGAAAGCCTTGCTGAAAAGGCTGAAACCCGTGTGGCAATAGCTCATAGTTGCCGATCCTGGACTCGGCGCTCGCGTATTGGGCCGATTGCCATAGTGCTTGGCCTCGCCACACTGTTCCTGGCGCAACCCATTCCGGGGCTGCTGGCTCTGGTCGTTTTGGCCGTTACGTCGCTTGTATTATTCCTGACATTGCGTCTGGCGGGATTGCTCTCGTTTCTATGTTACAAAGGAAAACGCCACAGTCAGACCGCCACCACGCTTCCTCTTCGACTGCCTCGCGTTTCCATCATGGTCCCTTTGTACAAAGAGCGAGAGATTGCTGGCGCTCTGATCCGCCGATTGCGGCGTCTGACATATCCCAAAGCTCTTTTGGACGTCATTCTGGTTTTGGAAGAAACGGATATGGTAACCCGTGCAACCCTGGCCAAAATCGAGCTGCCCTGTTGGATCCGCACGATCGAAGTACCGGCATTAAGCGGGCTGACGACAAAACCGCGCGCGATGAATTATGCGCTGGATTTCTGTCGTGGTGACATTCTAGGCGTTTGGGATGCCGAGGACGCCCCTCTTCCCGATCAAATCGAACGCGTCGTCGGACATTTCACCCAAGCCAGTGAAGACGTCGTCTGCTTGCAAGGCGTTCTGGACTATTACAACCCGCGCACCAACTGGCGGTCTCGCTGCTTTACCATCGAGTATAACAGTTGGTTTCGGGTCATCCTGCCTGGCATTGCCCGGTTGGGACTGGTGGTTCCACTTGGTGGTACAACCTTTTTCTTTCGTCGCGAAAAGCTGTTGGAACTGGGCGGTTGGGATGCCCATAATGTGACCGAAGACGCGGATCTGGGCGTCCGCCTCAGCCGCGCGGGTTATCGGACCGAGATGGTTGATACCGCCACTTTCGAAGAAGCAAACTTTCGGGCCTGGCCTTGGGTCAAACAGCGTTCACGATGGCTCAAGGGCTTTATGGTCACATATCTTGTCCACATGCGCTCGCCGATCCATCTGCTGAAAGAGCTGGGTGTGCTGCGCTTCCTTGGGCTCCAGGCGTTTTTTCTGGGCACCGTCGGACAATTCCTGCTGGCCCCGGTTTTGTGGCTGTTCTGGCTTACCACATTCGGATTGGCCAGCCCGCTGGATCCCGTCATTCCGGGCAAGGTCATGACCATACTGATAGCTCTGTTCGTATTTGCAGAGATCACGAATGTGACCATCGGGATACTGGCTGTCGCCGCCCGTGAAAGACAGTTTCTGATGCCGTGGGTGCCGACAATGCCGTTGTATTTCCCCTTGGGTGTGCTGGCAGCTTACAAAGCCCTTTGGGAATTGGCTATCAACCCGTTCTTCTGGGACAAAACCCAACACGGTCAAGCCAGTGAAGAAGCCTTCGACATGTGACCGTCAGCTTTCGCGACGAACCGCATCCTGCTTGAGACGCGTCATGAAAGCGACCGAGATATGCTCTTTCAACGCACGTTCCGCGGCTTGCTCGTCACGGGCGGCTATCGCCTCGACGATGCCTTTGTGTTCACTTTGCGCGATTTCACCGCGCCCGGAAACCGCAAGCGATGTCGTTGCCATCAAGGCCATTGTGCGGTGCACAAGGTTCAGCTGTTGCACCAAATAGCGGTTGTGCGAGGCCAGATGGATCTGTTCGTGAAACCGCCGGTTCGCCCGAGACAGGGCGTTTGGATTGTCCACCAGCGCATCATCTTCGGCAACCATTTCCTGCAGCACCTTGATCTCTTCCTCGGTCGCGTGCTTGGCGGCCAAACTTGCAGCGAGACCTTCAAGTTCACGGCGAACGACATATAGCTCTGCCATCTGATTGTGGTCCAATGAGGCCACAATCAGCGAACGCCCGTCGCGTTCAAGCAAGGATTGGGTCTCTAACCGCTGCAACGCCTCGCGGATTGGCGTGCGCGAAACACCGAACCTTTCGGCCAGCTCGCTTTCGACCAGCCTGTCACCGGGCTTGTAGATGCCCACATCAATCGCTTCGAGAATAAGGCTGTAGGCGTCGCTGTTGGACTGCTTGGATTGGGGCATCTTTTGTTTTTCTCCTCGTTCGGACATGTCTATCCGTCTGCAGTGCGCACAATCAAGTACTGCATTGAAAACCTGCGCTGCGCCGCTTAAACGGCAGGTATGGTCAAACCTGCCTTCAGCCATGTCTCCCAATGGGTGTTCGATCTGGACAACACCCTGTACCCGCCGCATATGCGCCTGTTCGATCAGATCGAGGTGCTGATGACGGATTATGTGGTTCAGGCCATCGGCGTCGACCGGGCCGAGGCCGACCGACTGCGATCCCATTACTGGCGCGAATATGGCACCACGCTGGCCGGGCTGATGGCCGAACATGATCTGGATCCCGACCCTTACCTGCATGCCGTGCATCAGGTGGATATGAGCCATATGGACCCGGACGTGGATCTGGCGGCACATATTCGTGCTCTGCCCGGTCGCCGCATTGTCTATACCAATGGCAGCGCGCCCTATGCCGAACGCGTCCTTGCGGCGCGTGGCCTCAGCGGTTTGTTCGATGCCATCTATGGGGTCGAGCATGCGGGATACCGTCCTAAACCCGAGAAGGCCGCATTCCAGGCCATCTTTGCGCAAGACGGAATCAAGGCAGAAAAAGCGGCCATGTTCGAAGACGATCCGCGCAATCTGGCGGCCCCGCATGAGATGGGGATGCGCACGGTTCATGTCGCGCCCGAACCGCACATGGCCGATCACATCCACCACCATACAGACGACCTGACCGCCTTTCTGGCCCGCCTGCGATAGGCTGTCACACTGCGACGATCTGCACGTACTGCGACCCGGGCGCCGCCCCTATATCCCAACTGCGACGAACAGAACGGAGACCCAGATGTCCGCAATCGAAATGCCCCCGCGCTCACCCATCTGGCAGCGCCTGCTATTTGCTGTTCCTCTGTTTGGCTGGATGGCGCGCGATGCGGCCGATGCAGATGGGGACGACTGGTATTACACCGCTGCCGCCATCTTCAGCATGTGGGGCTGTTCAGTGATGCTGTTTGGCTTGCCGGGCTTGTATATCCCCGCCGTCGTGATGGTGCCCGTGATATTCCTGATCCTCATCCTGATCTCGCGCGGCTGACCTGCGAGACAGGATGTCACTTGGCGCGGGAAGTCGAACCGCTCTAGGGTCGGGTTAGAACCAAAGAGGGCGCCATGAACGACCAGTGTGACATCCTGATTTCCGGCGGCGGAATTGCCGGTTTGACCGCAGCGGCGGCCCTTGGCGCGGCTGGATTCAATGTGGTCTGTGTTGATCCTACCCCACCTGTGACCCAGCGGGACGTGGACGGATCGGATTTACGGACCACCGCGTTTTTGCAACCAGCCCACGGTCTTTTGGAACAATGCGGGCTGTGGGAAAAACTCGACGCGCATGCCGCCCCTCTTCAGATCATGCGGATTGTGGATGCAGGCGGCGATGTGCCCGAGCCGCGCGTGGTGCGCGACTTCAATGCCGCGGATATCTCGGACCAGCCCTTTGGTTGGAACCTGCCAAACTGGCTCTTGCGGCGCGAAATGGTGGCCCGTCTCGCTGAACTGCCCAATGTCGATTTTCGCCCCGGAACGGGCACGGTCAGCTTGTTCACCCGTACAGCCGAAGCCCGCGTTGGCCTGAGCGACGGGACGCGCATCCGCTGTAAACTGGTGATCGCCGCAGATGGTCGCAACTCGCCCATGCGAGAGGCCGCCGGGATCAACGTGCACACCACGCGCTATGGGCAAAAGGCGTTGGCCTTCGCGGTTACACACTCGATCCCGCATCAGAACGTCTCGACCGAGATTCACAGGTCCGGCGGCCCGTTCACGCTCGTTCCCCTGCCCGACTGGCAGGGTCAGCCCTCGTCCGCGATTGTATGGATGGAGCGTGGCCCGCGCGCGGTAGAGCTGTTGAACACCGATCCGGAAAGCTTTGAAGCGCTGATGACCGAACGGTCCTGCGGGTTGTTCGGTCCGTTGAAACTGGCCTCTCGTCGGACCATCTGGCCGATCATCAGCCAATCGGCAGAGCGTCTGTCGGGCGAACGCGTGGCCCTGATGGCCGAAGCCGCCCATGTCGTGCCCCCCATCGGTGCGCAGGGGCTGAACATGTCCTTGGGTGATCTGCGATGCCTGCTGGATTTGGCACAGGCCCGTCCCGAGGGCCTGGGTGACGCGCAGATGTTGGATGCCTATCACAAAGCGCGTCATACCGAGATCGAGGCCCGGGTCAAGGGTATCGACCTGCTGAACCGCGCCTCGATGATCGAAGCGCGGCCTTTACGGGACATACGTGCAATGGGGTTGAACGCGCTGTATTCGCTGCCGACCGTGCGCAAGACGCTGATGCAGATGGGCCTCGGCGTCCGCTAAAGCCCGATGGTCACAAAACCTGGTCCAGCACGCGCTTTAGACGCGCGATTGTGCCGTCAACATCGTACAGCTTGTCCAGACCGAACAGGCCCAGACGGAAGGTGCTGAACCCGTCTGGCTCATCACATTGCAAGGGTACACCAGCAGCGATCTGCATGCCCAGGGCGGCGAATTTGCTGCCGTTCTGGATATTGGGATCCGAGGTATAGCTGACCACCACACCCGGCGCACCAAACCCATCGGCGGCGACAGAAACAATGCCCTTATCCTTCAGCATTGCCCGTACACCGTCCCCCAATGCCCACTGGGCGTCACGCAGTTTGTCAAAGCCATAGTCTCGAGTCTCAGCCATCGTGTCGCGGAAGGCTTTCAGCGCATCTGTTGGCATCGTGGCGTGATAGGCGTGACCGCCATTTTCATAGGCTTGCATGATCTGACGCCATTTCTTCAGGTCGACGGCAAAACTGTCCGAAGTCGTCTCCTCCAGCCTTGCCTCAGCCTGTTCGGACAGCATGACAAGACCCGCGCAAGGCGATGCGCTCCACCCTTTCTGAGGGGCCGAGATCAGGACATCCACACCCGTCGCCTTCATGTCCACCCATGCGCAGCCCGAAGCGATGCAATCCAGAACCATCAGCGCCCCAACCTCGTGGGCTGCGGCTGCCATCGCCGAAATATAGTCGTCGGGCAGAATGACCCCGGCCGCTGTTTCGACATGCGGCGCAAAGACCACATCCGGGCGCCCATCGCGGATCGTTTCGATGACTTCCTCGATCGGAGCAGGCGCAAATGGGGACGTTGCCGAGTTGCCGGTCTGGCGCGCCTTCAGAACTGTTGCCGACGCCGTCAACCCACCGGACTCGATGATCTGGCTCCACCGATAGGAAAACCAGCCATTCCTGACCACCAGAACGTTGGCATTGCGGGCAAACTGGCGCGCGACTGCTTCCATAGCGTAGGTACCACCGCCCGGGATAACGGCCACACCGTCAGCGTTGTAAACGCCTTTCAGCATCTCAGAGATGTCGCGCATCACATGCTGAAACTGAACCGACATGTGATTAAGCGAGCGATCGGTGAAGACGACCGAAAACTCCTCTAACCCATTGGGGTCAATTTTGTCCAAAAGCGGGGGCATTGGTATTCCTTTCAAATTCCACGAAACGAGCGGGTGTTCGCAACTTCGCTCACTGCCTCTCAGTTATTACTGAAAATTGACCCGACGGAACCCGGTTTCCTAAGAAAATTTTAACGCCTCAAAGGCCCTATCGACAACTAATGACGCCAAACAGTGTCAGCAACCCTTTACACCCCTACGTGTTTCTGACCAGATACATACACTTTGGAGAAGAAAGGTATTTTCACTCGTGACTGCGCATAAGCGGATCAGTTTTCAGTTTGTACGTGACGAAGTAAAACGACGAATAGAAACCAGAGTTTGGCCACAGGGGTCGGTGCTGCCGACAGAAACCCAGTTGGCAGAAGAATTTAATTGTGCCCGTGCCACGGTAAATCGTGCTTTGCGGGAACTGGCAGATCAGGGCTTCGTTGAAAGAAAACGTAAAAGCGGAACGCGGGTCAAAAAAGAACCCAGCAAACACGCAAAACTGGAGTTTTCCCTGACCCGACTGGATGTCGAGGGGCAGAACTCCACCTATCGTTATGCGCTGGTCGAGCGTAATATCGTCTCCAGCCCCGGATGGCTTGCCTCTCAGTTAAGCGTCTCGCAAGAAGCGCGTGTTTTGCATATTGTCTGCATGCACTATGCAGACAACCGGCCGTTTCAACTGGAAGAGCGCTGGATCAATATCGATGCAGTTCCAGAAGTGGAACATGCTGACCTCGACACCAAAGGCCCGCATGAGTGGCTGTTGCACGCCGCCCCCTTCACCGATGCTGAAGTCGCCTTTTGCGCGATTTCGGCAGATGGACGGCTGGCTGAATTCATGGGGACAACCTCGGGGACGTCTATGATCCAATTAGAGCGCACGACATGGAAAGACGGGCAGCCAATTACCTTTGCGCGCATGACACATCATCCCGGATATTACATCCGTACCAGGTACTGAAACGGACCTAGCCGATAGGCCCGGGTAGCCTCTCTTCGCTCAGCAATACATTGGCTTCGACATCTCCGGCCCCGGGCAAAGTCATAATCCGGCGGCGCAGAACACGTTCAAAGTCCGAGAGATCCCGTGCCACGACGCGCAAACGGTAATCATAGAGGCCCAACACATGTTCAACGGTTTGAACCTCGGGGATCGCACTGACGGCACGTTCGAAATCTTCAAGGCTGACCTGACCTTTCCGCGCTAACTTGACCCCCAGAAAAACTGTCACCCCAAACCCCAACGCTTCTGCATTCAAACGCAGGTGGCGCCCCTTTATGATCCCCGTCGTTTCAAGCCTCCGGATACGGCGCCACATCGCGGGCTGAGACAGGCCAAATCTACGCCCCAAGGCACCCGCGCTTTGCGTTGCATCCTGGATCAGAGCGCGCAGAATTTTGCGGTCGAGCTCATCCAATTCGGTCATAGCGGCAGCACCTCATCGCTTTTGACCCGCGCGATATGCATCAATGCCTCGATATCTGCGATATGCGGCAAAGTCAGAATACGGTCACGATACAGCTGCTGGTAATGTGCCATATCCTTGGCAAGCACAGATAAGCGCACATCCACACGGCCCAAAAAGGTCTGAATCTCGATCACCTCGGGAACCTCACGCGCGACACCCATGAACTCGTCGAATGCACGCGGTTGGGTCTTATCCAGCGTCACCCGCAATGAAACCTCGACCGCATATCCCAATGCGGCCCAGTCAATGATCGCCTCTTGGGCTTGAATAATCCCGGCCTCTTGCATTTTTTCGATACGCCGCCAGCAGACACTTGTGCTGATGCGACAAAGCTCGGCCAGCTCAGCGGTTGTCAGCGTCGGGTCGGCCTGGAAATGACGCAGAAGCCTGCGGTCAACATCATCAAGCATGATTTTTTCTTTTTTCTGAATTTTTAAGAATATATACTCGATGTTCAGGTGATTTTTCAAGGATAACAGTGTCGCTATCCTTGGAAAACCACCGTAAACCCACAGCAATCGAAACAGAAAGGACCAGCATCATGCGCGTCTATTATGATCGCGATTGCGACATCAACCTGATCAAAGACAAAAAAGTGGCCATCCTGGGTTATGGCAGCCAGGGTCATGCACACGCGCTGAACCTGCGCGACTCGGGCGCGAAGAATCTGGTCGTTGCCCTGCGCGAAGGCTCGCCTTCGGCTAGGAAAGCCGAAGCCGAAGGCCTGGCGGTCATGGGCATTGCAGAAGCGGCAGCCTGGTGTGATGTCATCATGTTCACCATGCCCGATGAATTGCAGGCCGAAACTTACAAGAAATACGTGCATGACAACATCAAGCCGGGTGCTGCGATTGCGTTCGCCCACGGCCTGAACGTTCACTTTGGCCTGATCGAACCGAAAGCAGGCGTCGACGTCATCATGATGGCCCCCAAAGGCCCCGGCCACACCGTCCGTGGTGAATACACCAAAGGTGGCGGCGTTCCCTGCCTTGTGGCTGTTGACACCGACGCAACCGGCAAAGCGCTGGAAATCGGTCTGTCTTATTGCTCGGCCATCGGTGGCGGTCGTTCGGGCATCATCGAGACCAACTTCCGCGAAGAATGCGAAACCGACCTGTTCGGTGAACAGGCGGTTCTGTGTGGCGGTATCGTCGAGCTGATCCGCTGCGGCTTTGAAACTCTGGTCGAGGCTGGTTATGCACCCGAAATGGCCTATTTCGAGTGTCTGCACGAAACCAAGCTGATCGTGGATCTGATCTATGAAGGCGGTATCGCCAACATGGATTACTCGATCTCGAACACTGCTGAATACGGCCAGTACGTCACTGGTCCGCGCATCCTGCCTTATGAGCAGACCAAGAAGGCAATGAAAGAGACCCTGTCGGACATCCAAAGCGGCAAGTTCGTACGCGACTTCATGCTGGAAAATGCTGTGGGTCAACCCACCATCAAAGCCTCGCGCCGTTCCAATGACGAGCACCAGATCGAAGTGGTCGGCAAAAAGCTGCGGGACATGATGCCCTGGATTTCGGCCGGTAAACTGGTCGATCAGGAAAAGAACTGATCCTATCGTGACGCCGCCCCCCGGGGCGGCGTCATTCATTTAATGGGCGTCAAAAATTTCTATCGACGGCCCGCCAACAATATCCACATGGGTATACATCGGGTTCGAATGCTGCTCGAACCGCACCGGCTTGTCGACAACCACCGAGGGCCATTTCCCGGGCTTCTGACAGAGGAAGATGTTGAGCAGCAAATGGCTGGGATTGATCCCCTGCGGATTGGCGATAACCAACATGGGCTCGACCCCTGGATTACCAACCGTGACAATGCCCGTCACAATCAACCTAGCGGGCCCCGGAGGCATCTTGTTGTTCCAAGCATACCAATCTCGTGAAGCCACATCGTCTCCGGGCTGGCAAACAGCATTCACTTCTTTGTAGTCCATAATTTGTCTCCAAATTCTTTTTCCAATACCCCTACAATACCACACTCGCAGCTAATTGTGACGAAGCAGGCAATACCATGAGAGAACCCTCTGAAATCACCAACAAAAACTGGCTTATGGTCGCTGTACTTGGCTTCATCTGGGGCGGCACATTTATGGTCGTGGCCATCGCGCTCGAAGGGTACGGGCCCGTCACAGTAGCAACAGCGCGCACGACTCTGGGCGCGCTCACCCTTATACTGCTGATGGGGGCGACGGGTCGCAAATTGCCAACAACCACGCGGGGCCTTTGGCCCTCAATCATCGTGATCGGCATTCTGTCGACGGCCCTACCTTTTTTGCTTCTCAGCTGGGGCCAGCAATATGTTCCGTCCGCCTTTGCGGGCCTTTCGATGGCGGCCATCCCGTTGATGGTGTTGCCACTGGCACATTTCTTTTCGGATGAGCCCCTCAACGCGCGGCGTTTTGTTGGCGTATCACTTGGATTTGCAGGCGCACTGGTGCTGATTGGCCCTGGCCTTGCACAGCTTGGTCAAGGTACGGAACCACTGGCACAGCTGGCCTGTATTGGTGCTGCACTGTGCTATTCCTGCGCTTCTATATTCACGCGCAGATGCCCTCCGGTCGATCCGGTTGTTCTGGCTGCGCTCACTTTGCTGGTCGGCGCGGCGATCTTGTTGCCCATCATGCTGGTAACCGAAGGGGTGCCAAATTGGCATGGCGCACGGCCTAGCCTCGCCATAATCGCATTGGGCCTTGTTCCAACCGCCTTTGCCACGTTGCTGCGCGTCTCGATTATTCGCAGCGCCGGGTCTGTTTTTCTGACGCTGGTCAACTACCAAGTTCCGATATGGTCGATGGTGTTTGGCGCGTGGGTTCTGTCCGAGGCATTGCCGATACGGTTTTACGTTGCTCTGGCGATGATCCTGACCGGGCTAGCGATCAGCCAGTGGTTCAGCCTGCGCAGAATGCTGGCCGGTCGCTAGCCTGCAACCGCCGCGACCTCAGCAACGATACTGTCAACGACTTGGGCCAACAGCTGATCATCTTCACACTCCGCCATAACGCGGATCAGAGGTTCAGTGCCGGATTTACGGATCAGTAATCGGCCTTTTCCTTTTAGACGCTCTTCGGCATCCGAGATTGCGGCTTTCACACCAGCTGTTTCCAGCGGGGCCTGCCCCTCGCCATAGCGCACGTTCTTCAACAGTTGCGGTACTGTTTCGAACTGAACCGACAGTTCGGATGCGTTGCGCCCGGAATGTACCATTTCAGCCAGGAAATGCAGGCCCGCCATGAGGCCATCGCCTGTGGTGGCATAGTCGCTCATGACGATGTGGCCAGATTGTTCACCACCCAGGTTGAAATCTCCTTCACGCATCCGCTCGACTACATAGCGGTCGCCTACGGCCGTTCGTTCAAGCCTGAGCCCCTGCGAACCGAGATGGCGTTCGAGACCAAGGTTGGACATAACTGTCGCGACCAAGGCGCCGCCGCGCAGGCGGTCGGCCTTGGCCCAAGAGGTCGCCAACAACGCCATCAACTGATCGCCGTCGGCCACGTGTCCGTGCTCATCCACGATCACAACCCGATCGGCATCACCATCCAGGCAGATCCCGACATCGGCCCCGTGCGCCACCACCGTTTCAGCTGCTAGCTGAGGTTTGGTCGAACCGCAATTCAGGTTGATATTCTTACCGTTAGGAGAGGTGCCTACAGGAATGACCTCGGCCCCAAGTTCCCACAAAACTTCGGGCGCAGTACGGTGCGCGGCGCCATTGGCGCAATCCACCACCACTTTCAAACCGTCCAGCCTAAGATCGCGGGATAGCGAAGATTTCACCCGCTCGCCATAGCGAAACCGCGCATCGTCTACCCGGCGGGCCCGACCGATATTTTGCGCCTGCGCAGGCTTAACCCCTTCTTCGATCAGCCGTTCGATTTCAATTTCCGCCTGATCCGACAGCTTGAAGCCATCAGGCCCGAAAAACTTGATCCCGTTGTCTTCGGCGGGGTTGTGACTGGCCGAGATCATCACTCCCAGATCGGCGCGCATTGACCGCGTCATTAGGCCGACAGCCGGCGTTGGAACCGGTCCCAACAGCAAAACATTCATCCCGGTCGAGGTCAGCCCCGCCGTCAGCGCGTTTTCCAGCATATACCCAGACAGGCGCGTATCCTTGCCAATAACAACACGGTGCACGCCGGATTGGTCACGTCGGAAGTACCGCCCAACCGCGGCCCCCATGCGCAGGGCCATCTCAGCCGTGATCGGATGCGTATTGGCGGTGCCACGCACCCCATCGGTTCCGAACAGCTTGCGCATTGGTATCTCTCCGTAAATTCTTGCTTGCGACCGGATTACCGGACGGCGGCCCATAGACGCAAGGCCTGAGCGGTTTCAGCGACGTCATGAACACGCAGGATCTGCACACCCTGTGCCAATCCGGCCAGCCCCACGGCGATGGATCCCGGCGCACGCGCGTCTTTGCGGGGCTCTTTGCCTATCTGCCCGATAAACCCCTTTCGGGATACGCCCAGCAGGATCGGACACCCCAAACAGTGAAACAGGCTGAGATTCTGCAGAAGGATAAGATTGTGCTTTTCGGTTTTGCCAAATCCTATGCCCGGGTCGATAACGATCTGGTCCCGGCTCATGCCGAGGTCTTCAAGAAAACCAACCTGCCCATGTAGGAAGTCATAAACATCCAGCAAAACACTGTCGTAAGTCGGGTCGTCCTGCATCGAACCGGGATCGCCCTGCATGTGCATCACGCAGACAGGGGCCCCAACCTGGGCACAGAACGGCGCAAGGTCCGGGTCGAAGGTAAAGCCCGAGACGTCATTGATCAGCCCTGCCCCGGCTTTCCAGGCGGCTTTGGCGACGGCGGCTTTGCGGGTGTCTATGGAAATCAGCGCATCGGTGGCCGATCTGATCGCTTTGATCAGCGGTTCGGTCCGGGCGATTTCCTCGTCTTCAGGAACAAAACTTGCGCCGGGGCGTGTCGACTCGCCTCCGATATCAAGAATACTGGCGTCCTGCGCGACCATGTCCCGCGCCGCAGCCTGTGCCGCCTCGACCGAGTTATGCACCCCGCCATCCGAGAAACTGTCCGGCGTGGCATTGAGGATGCCCATGATCTGGGGCCGATCCATCGCAACGCCAGAAATAGCGGCCCGTGGACGTGTCAGCCGATCCAGCACATCGCCGGGAACCTGCGCAGCCGGGAGGATGCGCGCGGCTGCGGTCCGGCTGAGGCGTTCGACATGGGTGAACCACAGCGTCTGGCCGGCCAAGGCGACCGCCCCCTCGGGGCGCGCCTCACCATGTTGAACCAAAGGGCGATAGTAAGTGGTCACAGGGTCGCCTGATCCACCGGCACAGCGCGCAGCGGAGTCTGGGGTGAGTCCGGCAAGGCGCCTCCGAATACCATCAGCTCGCTCGCTTCGAATGTCGCGGCAAACCACGCCGCCAGAGCGACCGCATCCGAGGGCGCAGCCGACGGGCCGTCCACTGCATCAAGCACGATCTTGGACGGCGCCCAGACGCAAATCTGCCCGTTCTTCATGGCCCAATCCAACTCGGTCCGGGTGGAAACGACAACGCAGCGCAGGTCGCGCGCGGCCAGTACCCAGGCGTTCTGTTCAATGGCCAGCAGGTCGATCCGGCGCTGAGTCATCGCGTGACCGGTTTGCGAAACGGCCATATCCGCCGCCCCGACGCAGAGGATCAGGGGGCGTTTCCGGTTTTCCAACTGGTCAATCCAGCCGGTCAGATTGTCCGACGCGATTGCTTCGTTTGACAGGAAGGCCAAACGCGGGTGCGGACGCTCTTCCTCGACCAGCTCGTGGTGAGTTGCATCTTTACCGCGCACGATCTCAACGCCCAAAGCGCCGGGGCCACGATCCAGCTTTTCTATTCTGACAAAGGCTCTTACAGCCTGAGGTTCAAGCAGAATTCTCTCGGCAATCCGGTCCGCCAGAGTTTCCAGCAGGTTCAACCGCTCGGCCGACAGCTCAAAGGCGATGGCCTCGGTCACACGATCATAGGACAGGATGCGATCAACATCATCGTCAATAGGATCGGTCAGCGGGCGCACCTCGACAACGATATTGAAGCAGATGCGTTGCGTCGTTCCACGCTCGGCCTGAAAGGCGCCGATCTCGACCTCGACAATATGGTCACGCAGAGAGATGCGATCCAGAGGTCCCCGCGTGGCAGTCGCCTCGGACCGCTCGGACGGGTGCGCAAAGGCAAGACGGATTTCAGAACTCATGCGGTTGACCCTTTGGGCTTGGTGGACTTTTCGGACCTATTTACACATTGCAGGCCCTATAACACTGCAACAAGCGCCATTCCAGTCTTCGAATGCGGCGTCAGCTGACGCGAAACCAGCTCATCATTCCTGATGCTGAATGACCCAGCATGTGGCAGTGTAACAACCAGTCGCCTGGATTGTCAGCAATCAGCGCGATTTTACGGGTCTGACCCCGCCCTATCAGTATCGTGTCGCGCCAGGGGCCCAGCGTGCCGCCATCCAGGATGATGCGGAAATGGTGCCCATGCAGGTGCATAGCGTGGGGAAACGCTGTTTCATTGACAAACTCAATCTGATGAGCACTTCCCAATCGCGCATCCAGAAACGGCTCATCCGGTCGATCAGAATAGCCATTCAATGCCCAAAACCTCCCGAGTTGGGCCAATTCACGGCCTGATAGCTCGGTCTCGCCCATATTGGCGGAATCCAGCCAGCGCATGGCCCCGCCTTGCAGCGTCATGCGATGGATCGGTGCGTCGTCCAGCCGAACCTTAGGCATCTCATTTGCTGGCAAAGGGCGGATTCCAGTCCTGTTTGCCGCCACCTGACCGACCACAGCAAGCCGAACCAGACCGAAGCTGTCACCGCGTTCTTGACTTACAAGCCCGGCAATCTGACCCTCATCACTTTGCACATCCACGATCAGATCCATCCGCTGAGCAGGTGCAAGCGGGACGTTCCCGGAAAACGGCAAAGGGTCAACCAGAGGCATTCCATCCAAGGCGACAATCCAACCTGTAAGACCATCAAGCCCCAGATCGAATATCCTGGCATTTGCCGCATTGATCAGCCGCAGCCTCAGGCGCGCACCGCGCGCCACTGCATATTCTGGATCAAACTGGCCATTAACTGTGACGAGATTGCCCAAACGCCCGGCGTGGCTGAGGTCGTGCTGGTTATCAAAATCTTCTACGATCTGCCCGGTTTCCGGGGCCAACCTCCAGTCGTCCAGGACAAGGGTCAAATCCTGATCCACATCAGGCAGATTATCTTCTTCGACAATCAATGGGCCGTAGAGGCCACGCGCAACCTGCTCCATGGATCGGTTATGGGCATGATACCAATATGTTCCCGCATCCGGGACCACAAAGTCATAGGTAAAACTGTGGCCAGGCTGAACAGCGTCCTGCGTCAGACCCGGGACTCCGTCCATTGCATTGACAATCCGAATGCCATGCCAGTGGATCGTAGCGGGTTGGGGTAAATCGTTTACCAATCTGCGCCGGACGCTTTGCCCTTTGCGCAGGCGAATTTCTGAACCGGGCACATTTCCACCAAAGGACCAAACCGAGGTCTCGGGGTACCCGTCAGGGGCCAGCTGTCGGGAGACGATCTGGGCAACCAAATCATCTATTGCGGCATGTACTGCCTTGGGCAACAGCAACATTGCTGTACCGGATTGCAAAATCTGTCTGCGTGATAACACCAATACGGGCCTCCTGGACCCGCAATCTAAACCGATTTTCGTCCCGCGCCAGTAGGGTTCCAGCGCGGGTGCGTCAATCAGTTACTCGCCGTCTGATAGTTGTGACGGTAGAAAATATGGACACCGATACGCGCGGTTTCCTTGTAGACCTTGGCCCAAGACGGGCGCACTGCGGTCGTGTGATAATGCGTAGCCCCTTCGGTGAGCTTTTTGGCAGCCCCGTCGATGGCTGTACGCGCGACTTTCGCTACACGCTCATAGGCCTTCTTTTCACGGATCACTTCCTCTTGACCGTCACAGGTATAGGTGAACTGGCACTGGTATTTCTTACCTGTGCCCTGATTGATCACACCACACAGCGTGTCGGGAAAGCGGCTGCTGGCAACACGGTTGAGGATTACCTCCGCCACAGCAAACTGACCGCGCACGCCTTCGCCGCGCGCTTCAAAGTACAACGCCTCGGCCAGGCACTTGAACTGTTCGCCTCCGGTGGCGGTGGGTTGCTCGTCCAACCAGCTCTTGGAGTAGGACACTTCTTTCGGCTCAGGCTCCTGTCGGGGCTTGAACAAATTCAGATAATCGCGAAAATTCTGACCGGGCAGTTCGCTACGGGCGACCAGCTCACGTTTCGCAGTATCGGTTGCTTCCCTCTCAGCGAAGGACACACTAGGCAGCATGGTTGTCGCCATAACGGCAACAGCCAGAATATATCTTAGCATCAGATAACCTCGCACAGGCACATTCTGCGCCATACCCTCCCCCGGCGGGCGCGATGAGGCTCATACCGAATTGAATCGGAAACGTCCAGATCAGAAGAAGATGCAAGTGGAAAATCGCCGTAACGTCAAAATAAGTTGACGACGGCTACCTTCTTTTCCCACTAATCCTTGGGTCGGCAGTTACTGTCAACCCCCAAGTCTGGACGAAATCGCCAGTTGAGCGGCAGCCAGCCGAGCGACAGGTACCCGGAAGGGTGAACATGACACATAGTCGAACCCCAAATCCCGACAAATTGCGATTGATTCGGGGTTTCCGCCATGTTCACCACAGACCGACAGGGTCACGTCCGGCTGAACCCGGCGTCCGCGTTCAGACCCCAGCTTCAGCAATTCCCCTACACCATCGGGATCTAGCACGTGGAACGGATCCTCGGCGAAAACACCCTGACGCACATAAGCAGACATGAAACGACCAGCGTCATCACGAGACAATCCGTAGGTCATTTGGGTCAAATCATTGGTGCCGAAGCTAAGGAACGCAGTTTGTGGAGCGATTTCGTCCGCCCGCAGGCAAGCACGCGGCGTTTCCACCATGACCCCCAGCCGATATTCGAACTCTTGCCCTCGTTCAGCGGCTACCGACGCCGCAACCGTGTCTATCCGAGATTTGACAAGCTCAACCTCGCGCTTGGCCGAAACCAGCGGTATCATCACCTCGGGGACCACCAGAGCGCCCTCTTCGCTGGCCTCAAGCGTCGCCTCAAAGATTGCTCGGGCCTGCATATCATAGATTTCCGGCACCGTGATGCCCAGCCTGACGCCGCGCAATCCCAACATCGGATTATATTCGGTCATCTCGGCGACACGGCGTTCCACATCCGAAACCGGCAGATCAAGTGCCTCTGCTAATTCACGCTGGCCACTGCGAGTCGTGGGCAGGAACTCATGCAACGGCGGGTCGAACAGGCGGATACAGACCGGTTGACCTTCCATAATTCGAAAGAGTTGCACGAAATCTGCGCGTTGCATCGGAAGCAGACGTTCCAGAACCGCCGCACGACCGGAAGAGGTTTGGGCAAAGATCATTTCGCGCATCACGATCAGGCGGCCGGGATCAAAGAACATATGTTCCGTCCGGCACAGGCCGATCCCTTGTGCCGAAAAGTTCCGAGCGGTCTGCGCATCCGCAGGCGTATCGGCATTGGCGCGGATCTCAATATCACGTTCGGCGTCTGCCCAGCTCATAAGCGTCTGAAAACAATCGTCTAGCGCCGCCTCAAGCATCGCGGGCTGCCCCGCCAGAACCTGCCCCGAAGTTCCGTCTATCGTCAGCTTGTCGCCCGTTTTGAAAACGCGGCCATCCTGAGCTGTCAACATCTTCTCTTTGGTCTGAAACCGCATTTCAGAGGCGCCGACGATGCAAGGCAGGCCCAAGCCGCGACCGATCACGGCCGCATGGCTTGTCATCCCACCCTTTTCGGTCAGAACAGCCACTGCGGCGTGCATTCCCCGGACATCTTCCGGGGACGTCTCTCGGCGCACCAGAATACAGGGCTCGCCCCGCGCGGCACTGGCCTGCGCCTCGGCCGCAGTAAACACAAGCTTTCCGGTTGCCGCCCCTGGACTGGCTGCAATGCCTGTGGTCAGCACATCACGGCGCGCGTCGGGGTGAACCTGCCGGTGCAGCAACTCGTTCAGAGAATGCGGATCGACCCGCATCACCGCCTCTTGCTGAGGAATGATGCCATCCTCGGCCAACCGAACGGCAATCCGCATGGCGGCACGGGCACTGCGCTGCACGCGCACACCGTCCAGAATGTGAACGTGCCCATTTTCGATGACGAATTCGACCTGCATTTCCTCACGCAGCTTTTCGCGCATGATTGCAGCATGTGCCTTGAGTTCCGCGAATGCCTTGGGCGCAACTTCCTCAAGCGACTTACCACGCGGATCCTTTTCCAGATACAGCGCAGCGACCCCCTCGCCCAACGCATCGCGACCCTGGCTTTGGCTGAGATAACGACCGGTTATCTGCTGCAGCCCTGTTGTCGGATCAATCAGTTGCAGAACGCCGGACCCGCATTCGCCCTGCCCCACACCCGGGACCATCTCTTGAATGACCAGACCCAGACCTGCATCCGCTGGCGCACCTTTTGCCTGGCGTAACAGCCGGGCTGAGGTTCCATCCCATGCCCGCGCCATCGAACGCAGAACCGCAACCAGCTGCTCACCACGATCCTGTGGGAAGGGCTCGTCGGTCTCATCCTCATAGGCCCGCAACGACTGGCGCAGACCTTCCAGCCCATCGGCCTCGATGTCGTCAAACACATCCGCATCCAGACGCGCCACATGAATGGCATAGCTTTGAACAAAGCGCAGCGACAGTGCAGCCGCGGCCTCGTTCCCCATCTCGTCTGACAGATCCACATAGCGCGCATCATTCATACCGATGTTGAGGATTGCCCCAGGCCCGCCCCAATCGGGGTCCTCGGAACTTGGACGAACACATAGCAGCGCCGCCTCGTCGAACTGTTCGAGAATGGCCGCAATGTCGGGCACCTGCCCGCCGGCGATCCGTTGCACTGCATCAAAGGACAATGCAACCGTTCGTGGTACGGGAAAATCCAGCCGAACCAAGCGCTGCAGGCATTTCGCGCGCCCGCCATGAGTATTCGCCGCTACGGGCGCTTCGGCTGTGATCAGAGTGGTATGCGGGTTATTCTGCACTGCGGCACCTTTTGGTTTCACCGCAGCATAGGCGCCTGCGCCCGTGGCGCAAGAGCGTTAACCTTCGATTCGGGCCAGATCGGCCACGCTGGAACAGACCTTCCTGATCTGGCTGAGCAGGTTCAGACGGTTGCGGCGCAGGATGTCATTGTCAGTATTGACCTGCACATCCTCAAAGAACGCATCCACCGGCCCGCGCAGCGCGGCCATGGCTGTCATCGCGGCCGGGAAATCCTCGGACGCCAGTGCTGTATCGATCTGCGCCTGCGCCTGATCCAATGCGGCAAACAGAGCCTTTTCGCTGTCCGTTTCGGCAAATTTCACATCCGCGCCATAAGAGTATTCCACCCCGTCCTTTTCCTCGGCCTGGGTCAGGATGTTATTGGCCCGCTTGAACCCCTGCACGAGGTTTTCGCCATCCTCGGTCGCAATCACCGCGTTCAGCGCGCGAGCGCGTTTGACCAGCAGGTTGAGGTCGTCATTGCCGTCAATAGCGATACAGGCGTCGATGATGTCGTGGCGGATGCCCTCGTCGCGGAGGAAGACCTTGAGGCGGTCGTGGAAGAAGGAGATGAGGTCGTCTGTATCATCCCAGATTTTAGTCAATCCTAGAGCTTCAACCATGGTTTTCAACGGGCTAATTTCCTCGATGGCCTTCTTAAGCATACCGGAAGCAGTCGTGGGGTTTCGGCGTTCTTTGTTCATCGCTTTGGCTAGCGAAAGCGGACTCATTTTGAGCTCATCTGCGACCTTGAGCACTCGCTGCTCTTGTTCCCGGCCTTCAGCCAAGTTTTTCTGCCGGGCTCGTTCTAGCAGACTAGAGGTGACAAGTTCTTCTAATTCTAGTTTCAGTCCGTTTTCCAAAACCAGCCGAATAACCCCCAACGCCGCACGACGCAGGGCAAAGGGGTCTTTCGACCCGGTCGGCTTCTCATCAATCGCCCAGAACCCAGTCAGCGTGTCCAGCTTATCGGCCAGCGCCACGGTCACCGAAAGCGGCGCGGTCGGCACGTCATCCGACGGACCCAGCGGCGAGTAATGTTCCTGCGCCACGGCGGCCACGGCGGCGTCTTCACCTGTGACTTCGATATAATACCGCCCCATAAGCCCCTGAAGTTCGGGGAATTCATAGACCATTTCCGAGTTCAGATCGGCCTTGGCCAGACGCGCGGCTTTCTCGGCCTGATCCGCATCTGCTCCGACTACTGGCGCCAGTTCGCGGGCTAGTGCTGCGATGCGGTCAATCCGTTCCGCCTGTGTGCCCAGCTTGTTGTGGAAGGTCACATTCTGCAGCGCGCGGGTCCACTGAGGCATATCCGACTTGGCAACGCGCAGGTCATTCTCCCAAAAGAATTTCGCATCCGCCAGACGCGCCGACAGCACCTTTTGGTTGCCCGCCAGAATGGTCGCGCCATTGTCGGCGGTCTCGCGGTTGGCAACGGTGATAAATCGTTCAATCCGGCCGGTTTTAGGGTTCTTCACAGAAAAGAACTTCTGGTGTTCCTTCATCGAGGTCTGCAGCACCTCAGGCGGCAGCTCCAGAAACTCTTCGTCAATCTGCCCCATCAGCACCACGGGCCATTCGACCAGCCCGGCCACCTCGGCTAGCAGACCCTTGTCGTCGACCACTTCCAGACCGGCGGCAAAAGCCATGTTCTGCGCGTCATTCCAAATATGTTCGGCGCGTTCCTCAGGCGATAGCACCACAAAAGCGCGTTTCAGCTTGGCGGCATAATCCTCAAACGACGTTACAGAAAACCGGTTCGGGGCCATAAAGCGGTGACCCTCGGTTGTGTCGCCGGATTTGATCCCTTCGACCTCAAGAGGCACGACCTGCGCGCCGGTCTCATCATTGAGGATGCACAGGATCGAATGCAGCGGACGCACCCAGCGCATCGGGCCACTGCCCCAGCGCATCGACTTGGGCCAGGGGAAATTGCGGATCGTCGCCTCAAGCACGTCGGCCACGATGTCAGCCGCCGGGCGGCCGGGCTTTTCGATCATCGCGAAATAGACCGCACCTTTGGGCGTTTCACGCTCTTCCAACTGGTCGCGGGTCAGGCCGGCGCCGCGCAGGAAGCCTTCGATGGCCTTATCGGGTGCGCCCACTTTCGGGCCTTTGCGTTCCTCGCGGATGGACGGGCTTTCGGCCAGCAAACCCTCGACCGCCAGCGTCAGGCGGCGGGGCGTGGTCAGAGAGGCGGCCCCGGCATAGGTCAGACCGGCCTCGACCAGACCATCGGTGATCCGCTTTTTCAGGTCTTCACCGGCACGGGTTTGCATGGGTGCAGGGATTTCCTCGGAAAACAGTTCGATCAGCAGGTCGGGCATAGTCGGTCCTTAGAAATTGACGATCGTCTGAATGACGATGGCATTGGCGATATCCACAAAGAATGCGGATACAAGGGGCAGTACGATAAAGGCAATAGGGGACGGGCCATATCGCTTGGTTACGGCGGTCATATTGGCGATGGCGGTGGGGGTCGCGCCCAGCGCAAACCCACCGAAGCCTGCGGCCAGAACCGCGGCGCGATATCCCGACCCCATCACCGGAAACAACACGTAGATAACGAAGATTACCGTAAAGGCGGTTTGTGCCGCCAGTACGACCAAAATGGTCACACCAAGTTCCGCAATCGTCCACAACTGCAGGCTCATCAGCGACATGGCCAGAAAGGTACCCAACGCAAGCTCTGAAACCAGCCCAAGCGCGGATGTGCGGCTGACGGGAACTGCATTCGGCCGCAACCAACTGCGCAGGTTGCCGATCAAAATGGCAATGATCAGACAAGGTACAAACAGGGGAAGTTTCAGGCCGGCCTCTGCGATCAGGACATTCACGCCATAGCCAATGATAATGGCAAGATGGAGGTACAGCATGACCCGCATCAGACCAAGCGGCGTAATATCGGGATAACGCTGTTCTTCGGTTGCGACACCAACTGTCAGTTCTTCGTTGGGGCGGTCGGGGGTCAGATTATAGCGTTCGACAAGATACTTGGCCACAGGACCGCCAACCACCGCGGCCAACACCAGACCCAATGTCGCCACTGCGACCCCCAACTCGGTCGCGCCTTCCAACCCAGTTACGGCACCAACGTCCGGCGCCCATGCGATGGCGGTTCCATGCCCGCCGATCAGTGCAGCTGATCCGAATAACACTCCGGATTGGGCAGGAAAACCAAATGCAACAGCCCCGACCGCACCAATGCCGTTTTGCATGATGATGGTGATCAATGTCAGAACCAACAGCAAAAACAGAGGTTTGCCGCCGGTAAGCAGATCCAGGAACCGGGCATTCAGGCCGATTGCCGCAAAAAACAGCACCAGCATGTAATCCCGCGTGGCCATCTCAAAATCGAATGAGATGCCTGTGGCCATGTATAATCCCAACATCACCAGCGCTGCGACCAACCCGCCGCTGACCGGTTCGGGTATGTTGAAGCGCTGAAGCAGCTTCACCTGCGTGTTCAACTCCGCCCCCAAAAGATAGACAGCTAGCCCCAACGTGGCGGCGATCATATCCGGGATGAGATAAGTCATTGCCCCGTTTCCGGTTGCTGCGGGCATTCCTCTCCGACGACCGTGCCGTCATAGGCCTTTTCCCCGCAGTTGTTCAGCGCGTGCCAAACATAGCCTTTTCCATCCTGGGTTACAGCGACGATCCGGTCCACGCCAAAGTGTATATTCTTAGCCCCGACAAAGGCCTGCGCCTGACCAGTCTGCAACGCGTTGGCAATCTCGATGGCATCGTAGCACTCAAACCATCCGGGCGCTGTCAACGGTTCGGGGTCATTGGCGGTCTGATAACCAGCCAGATCTGCTGGCGTCAGGTCAGTTTCAAAGCAGGCGCGGTATCGAATCGGAGAGCTGTCCGCATCAATCGCCTGAAAGTCCGTATAGGCGATGGTCTCGGGCTCATCTGCGCCGATTGCTAGCAAACGGACATCCTGTCCCGGCTTTGAGACCACTTCATAATAAAAGCCGTAAACTTGCAGATAGTACATGGCCCCACCAGCCAGAACAGCCGACCCAAGAAGGAGAATAGCAAGTAGTTTTCCGGTCATCGTTCGAGCATCCTATTCACGTGGCCTCTTTCATTGAGGTCGAAAATGGGCCAGTTTCCAACCTGATACAGGCTGACATTAGGGTAATGAAAATGGACACGACTCTCGCCGCAGGTTTTTTCGGCGCGCTTTTTGCGATCATGAACCCGATCACCAACTTGCCCGTTTTTCTGAGCGTGACTGATGGTCTGACCCCCGCAGATCAACGCAAGGTTGCGGTGAAAACCGTCACCTACTGTCTGATCCTGGGCGGTGCTTTTGCAGCCATTGGCAGCAAGACATTGGGACTGTTCGGCATCAGCGTCAATGATCTGCGCGTTGCGGGCGGTCTTGTTGTCCTGATGATCGGCCTGAACATGCTGAGCGGCACCGAGAGCACGGCGCATCACGGAACCGAAGGCGAAAAGAAATCTTATCCCGAGGCCGACACCGTCGCCTTTTATCCGTTGGCCTTTCCCATCCTCGTTGGGCCTGGCACAATCACGACGTTGATCCTCTATGCACATCAAATGTCCAAACCTATGGACGTCATACTCTATGCGGGCGTTTTTCTGGCAGTGCTGTTTTTGCTGTTCGTCACATTCTGGAACGCCGCGGCGCTGTCCAAGCGGCTTTCGGACAACGCTCGGGTGATCATGAGCCGCTTTATGGGTATGATCCTGTCTGCCATCGCAATCAGCATGATCGCGGACGGACTTAAAGTTCTGCTTCCCGGTTTGGCGTAACTGCCGCATCAGACCTCGTACCCGGCGGCTTCGGTCTGGACGAAGGCGTCGGCGCATTGCTTGGCCAAGGCGCGCACGCGTCCGATATAGGCCTGCCGTTCCGTCACCGAGATCACGCCACGCGCATCCAGCAGGTTAAAGATGTGCGACGCCTTGATGCACTGATCATAGGCCGGATGCGCCATGATGATGCGTTTGCCGGTCTTGGGATCGTCATGATCCTGCGCCAGAATGGTGGCACATTCAGCCTCGGCCTCTTTGAAATGGTCGAGCAGCACGTCGGTATTGGCCACGTCAAAGTTCCAGCGGGCATATTCTTCTTCGGTCTGTTTGAATATGTCACCATAGGTCAGCGGGCTGGGTGACTGCGGATCGTTGAAGGGCATGTCCATCACGTGATCAACACCCAGCACATACATCGCCAGCCGCTCCAACCCATAGGTCAATTCACCTGAAACCGGCGCGCAGTCATGGCCTCCGACCTGTTGAAAATAGGTGAACTGGCTGACTTCCATGCCGTCGCACCAGACCTCCCAGCCCAGGCCCCAGGCGCCCAGGGTTGGGCTTTCCCAGTCATCCTCGACAAACCGGATGTCATGCAGGTCCATGTCGATGCCGATTGCCTCAAGGCTGCCCAGATACAACGCCTGCAGGTCCGGCGGGCTAGGCTTGATCAACACCTGATACTGATAATAGTGCTGCAAGCGATTGGGGTTCTCGCCATAGCGCCCATCTGTTGGGCGGCGCGAGGGCTGTACATAAGCTGCGGCCCAGGACTTGGACCCCAACGCGCGCAAAGTAGTCGCGGGATGGAATGTCCCTGCCCCGACCTCCATGTCATAGGGCTGCAGAATGGCGCAGCCTTTTGACGCCCAATAGGTCTGAAGGCGCAGGATGATCTCCTGAAAAGAGCGAGGTGCGTTGGACTGAACGGTCATCACATTCCCTTTGGACGCCATTGCGCCCTGTTCCGGTGGGTTTTGCCCTTCCTATGCAAGGGGCCAAGGGGCGTCAACGGGACAGTGTGCCCGGGAAGCCACTGAGCGGCCAAACTGGAAATTCCCCGCATTCCAGGCATGGTGTTTCAACCCGCATATCGCGTACTCTTCATCGCAGAAAAACACCGCGGACACAGGCACACAATGAGACGCATACTAACGGTAATTTCAGTTCTTTTCCTTTTCGGCGTGCGGGCATCATTTGCGCAGCAAGACGGAGGTGTTTGGGTCCAGGTTGAGGCGCAGCCTTCGCTGCGTGAAGCCCAGGAACGCGCACAAGCCTATTCTGGCGCGTTGCCAGACGTGAATGGATTTCGCCTGAATTCGGGCTGGTATGCCATTGTTATCGGCCCGTATCTGCGCGGCGATGCCGAGCAAGTTCTGCGGGTGTACCGTGCAGAGGGGCAAATTCCAGCCGACAGCTTTATCGCCTTCTCGAACACTCTGGGGCAGCAGTTCTGGCCGGTCAGTGCGAATACTCAGGACCAGGCCGCTGTGACAGCGCCGGTCGCACCTGAACCGGAACAACCAGTGGCCGAGGCAACCCCGCAAATTGCCGATGAAACCAGATCACAGGCGCTGCAAAGCGAACGATTGCTGAGCGCGCAGGAGCGTATGGGCCTTCAAACCGCACTTCAGGCAGCCGGTTTCTACAATTCGACGATTGACGGTGCCTTTGGTCAGGGGACACGCCGCTCGATGGGCGACTGGCAAAGTTTCAACGGATACGAGGCGACCGGGGTTCTGACGACGGCACAGCGCAAGGCCCTGATGGATGACTATAACGCGCCACTAATCAGCGCCGGAATGCAGCGCTACACAGACCCACAGGCAGGTATCGAGATGGCCATGCCGCTGGGTGTGGTTGCATTCGACCGTTACGAGGCCCCCTTCGTGCATTTCAACGGCTCGACCGACCTGAATGCTCAGGCCCTGCTGATCAGTCAGGATGGCACCAAAGCAACCCTGCGGGCCCTTTTTGAAGTCATGCAGTCGCTGGAAATCGTTCCGCTTGAAGGCCCTCGCCAGCTGCGCGGTGACAGCTTTACGCTGGAAGGTCGCGGCAATGACATTGTATCCTATACCGAGGCCAAGCTGAAAGATGGTCAGATTAAAGGTTTTACCCTGGTCTGGCCCGAAGGGGACGAGGCGCGCCGTACCCGCGTTCTTGCCGCCATGAAAGCGGGCTTTAGCACCACTGATGCGGTTCTTAACGCCGCCGCCGGATCGGACGCTGTGCAAAGCATTGATCTTGTATCCGGCCTGCAGGTTCGCAAACCGCGCCTGTCACGCTCGGGGTTCTTTGCGGATGCCAAAGGCACCGTCCTGACCGTGACCGAGGCGGCAGATAGCTGCTCGCGGATCACGCTGGACGGCGCGCACGAGCTTGAGGTCGCCTCGACCGATCCCAATATCGGCATCGCCGTTCTGCGGCCAAGCCGCGACCTTTCCCCGATCAGCGTGGCCGAGTTCAGCAGCACCAAGCCGCGGATTCAGTCCGAGGTTGCGGTCTCCGGATTCTCGTATCAGGGCGTTTTGGGCGGTCCGACGCTGTCATATGGGCAGATCGCCGACCTGCGCGGCCTGAACGGTGAGGATGGCGTGAAGCGTCTGGCGCTGGCCACCCAACCCGGCGATGCAGGAGGCCCCGTGTTTGACGGCAACGGTCAGGTGGTCGGGATGCTTTTGCCGACCCCGACGAATGGGCGGACCCTGCCCGCCTCGGTCAGCCTGTCTGCCAATACAGAGAGCCTGAACAAGGCGCTGAGCAAGGCTGGGCTGGCAGGTCAATCCAGCGCCACCGCCGCCACGCAGGTCTCACCCAATGAGCTTAGCCGCCGGGCAAATGGGATGACTGTTCTGGTACAATGCTGGGATTGAGTTCGTAAAATCGCGCATTAACGCCGCCCATCCGGGCGGCGTTTTTTATTCTGCGCGCCATATGTCCGGAGTGATCCGGATCAATGTCGGCCCCTTAGCGGAAAACGCTTTTCGCACCGCAGACTGCATGTCTTCCAGTGTTGAGGGCGCGGCAGACAAGGCGCCGAATGCCTCGGCCAGTTTGCAAAAGTCTGGGTTACGCGCAACGACAGCATTCGGCGCGATCTGACTGCCCACCATGCTGTCTTCGATCTCTTTCAGCTTGCCATTGTCCCAAAGAATGATCGGCAGGGGCAAACCCAGCTCTACCGCCACGCCCAATTCCATCATCGTGTAGTGAAAGCCATAATCCCCAGCTATCACAGCAGTCGGCCTGCCCGGCCGCGCGATAGCGCCACCTATTCCAGCCGGCAACGCATAGCCCAGCGTGCCAAAGCCGTTCGGGTGGTGCCAATGATAGGGGAAAGGCATTTCCCACACCCCCTTGGCAACATAGGCGAACTGGGTCATGTCCGAATACACCATCACATCCGCTGGCATTGCCTTACGCAAGGCATCCAACACCGGGACAATTCCGGGCCGTTCTGCATCAATCTCGGCGCGCCATTTACTGCGGGCTTCGGAGACCTCATCCGAAGACCAGCCATTTGCCGGTTTGACATGATCAATAGACGCCCACATCGCGTGGGCAAAACTTTCGCCATCCGCCTGCAACTTGACCGATGCCCGATGATGGTCTGACAGGACCTGAGGGTCCAGATCAATGCGGATCATATTGGCCGTATGCCCCAGCGCATCGCGCCACAGATCGGCCTCACCCAGCTCGGCTCCGACGACCACCACAAGATCGGCGGAGGCGATGATCTGGGCGCTTTCGGGGCGAGACAAGGCAGCGCCAAAATCCAACGCATAATCCAACCCCACCATTCCACGCCCCGCATAGGTGGTGAAACAGGCCGCTCCGATCTGTGTCAGAATCTGCCGCCACAGGTTTGATCTTGCACCGCCTCCCAGAATGAACAGCGGCCTGCGCGCAATGTTCAGCATCGACAAGACCGGCGCGACGTCCGGCGGCAGAGCCTTTGTCCGCAAACCCGACTGGTTCGGGAATGGGGCCGGGTCAGCCTGTGCCTTAAGCTGCGAAATCGGCACCTGTATGTGCTTGGGTCTGGGGCGGCTCAGCGCGAACTCTTCGAAAGCACGTTCAACCAGGCCATAGGCGGCCGAAGCTGTACTAGCCTGCAACGACCAGTCCGCAACCGTTTCTCCGGCGGCACGTTGATCCTTCATCTGATGAAGCTGTCCCTGCAGCGCCTGATCATCATCAAGGCAGGAGGACAGCACCAGCATTGGCACCGAATCCGAATACCCCTGCCCCATGGGTGTCATGATGTTGCACAGCCCAGGCCCAGTGATCACATAGGCCACGCCAGGATTGCCGCTTGCACGCGCATATCCGTCCGCCATGAAACCGGCCCCCTGCTCGTGCCGCGCAAGAACATGGGTGATGCCTGCTTCTTCGATCCCGCGATACATCTCCTGATTATGAACGCCGGGGATACCAAAAATCACATCAACACCCCGATCCCGGAGCATGTGCGAGATTTGAGCGCCAAGTGGTCTTTTCATCAACTTCTCCAGAAATGGACTGTGAACAGCGCATAGACCGCGAGCAGTTCAAGCCGACCGACCAGCATCCCCGCAGATAGTAGCCATTTGGCTGTATCGCTGAGCCCGCTGAAATTACCCGCTGGTCCGATCTGATCCCCAAGGCCGGGACCAACATTGGCCAATGCTGTTGCTGCACCCGATACAGAGGTAATGAAATCCAGCCCGGTCAGCGCCAGCGCCCATGCCAGGAAGCCCAAAGACAATACGAAGAACATGAAAAAGCTCATGACCGAAGTCAGGACATCCGTTCCGATGGGACGCCCGTCATAGAGAGGCATGAATACCCCATGCGGTGAACGGATACGCCGGATTTGAGTTTTGATGGATGCAAACAGCAGTTGATAGCGGAAAATCTTGATCGAACAGGCAGTTGATCCTGCACACCCTCCGATCAGGCCAATCAGGAAGAACACCATGATCGGAAAACTGCCCCAACCCATATAATCGACGCTGGCATAACCGGTACCTGAAATGATCGACGTGATGTTGAACAGCGATTCCCGCACCGCCTGTTCCCAGTGATGCGGAAAGACAGAGGTCAAAAACACCGCCATGACGGCTACAAGAACCACGATCGTGGCCAAAAACGCCCGAATCTGACTGTCGCGGAACAGGGAGCCGGTGCTGCCATTGGCAAACTGAACATAACGCACAAATGGCAGGGCAGCGAGGATCATGAAAATCGACGCCGCATATTCCGCCGGGCCCGAAAAGGTGCCGAACGATGCATCATAGTTTGAAAACCCACCGGTCGAGATTGTGGTCATAGAATGAACCACGGCGTCAAAGAAACTCATGCCAAGGCCGGTGTAAACAAGCGCGCAGACCACGGTCAGGAACACGTAGATCAGGGAAATCTGGCCTGCGATTTCTTGCGCCCGCGGCAGGATCTTACCCATGGTTTCGAAACCTTCCGAACGGAAGATCTGCATTCCTCCGACCCGAAGCTCGGGCAGAAAAACCATTGCAACAACGATGATCCCGATACCGCCCAGCCATTGCAGCACACCGCGCCACAAAAGCAACCCCTGCGGCAGCCCGTCGAGCCCGGAAATCACGGTCGATCCCGTGGTCGTAAGGCCAGACATGGCCTCGAAATAGGCATCGACAAAGCGCAGCTCGGTTTCCCCGAACAGGAAAGGAATTGCCCCAAATAAAGGCAAAGCCACCCAAACGCCGGTCGTGAGCAGAAAGGTCTGACGGATCGTCAACCCTTCGCCAACGCCATTTGAGCAGCTCATAGCCAGAACAGCGCCCGTCAGTATTGTGATAACGCCACTTTCAAGAAACACATGCCATTCACCGCGGCCCTCGATCAGGTCCGCAAGCATGGGCAACATCATGGTCGCCCCAAGAATGGCGACCAACAGGCCAATCACATATCCTACCGGGCGCATGTCCGTCATGAGGCGCAGCGTTGGCGCGCCTGCACGACTGAGTCAAGCGGATGTCCCGATTACTTTTCGGTTTTGCCGCTCGAGACGGGCATCACGGGCGGTTTCGAAGGCGCGCGTGACCGGCGTGCAGCTGCCGCCTGTCCCGCCTGAGCCTTCGACGCGGCCGGATTTGCAGGTGCAGGTTTGGCGGTTGCAACCCGATCTGCCTTCACCTGGGACGCTGCCGGTTTAACAGCTGCGGTTTTTGCAACAGCAGCGTCGATCGCAGCGGCGGGAGCAGCAGTTTTTGCCACTGCAGGTCTGACTGCAGCAGGTTTAGCGGCTTCTACTTTGGGCGTTTCAGATTTGGCAGTTACGGTTTTGGTAACAGCAGGCTTTGCCGTAGCGGCTTTGGGGGCAGCGGGCCTAGCTGCGACTTTTGGGGCTGCGGCTTTTGCCACTGCAGGTTTTGCCACGGATTTGGTCTGTGCCTTTTTCGCACGCCCCGACGCTCTGGCTTTTGTCACAGGTTTCGCCAGGGCGGGCTTAGGCGATTCGGCCTTTGCCATGACTTCTGCCTTCTTCTGGACAGCCACTTTGACCTTTGCCGCAGGTTGCGGATCAGCATTGACCACAGGCATCGCCTGAGATTTGAACTCAGGTGCCTTCACGTCAGCAACAGTCTTTTCGGAGGCGACACGCAGAGCCTGAACCTGGACGAAGGGCAGTTCAATCGCAGAGTTGGTCAGAATTTGCATGATTTTCAAATGGTTGGTCATTGCCTCACCGGCAAATCGAATTGCCGCTGCCTGAAATTCAAATGGCTGGGTAAACGGGTTCATGAGGTTGTTCTCCTGTGAAAGTGATGCAACCCGCGAATGAGTAAAGAACCCTGCCCGCCCTGACTAAACGGGCGGATTACGTTGCCTTGCAGTCCTTGGCGTCGCACGTGCCGGCTTCCTGATTGAGTGAAATGATCACCAGAACAGTGACCACGAGATGGCTGCATTCAAGGATAGTTTACAGCAAGAACTTCGCGCTTGCAGCATTTATCGCTGCAATGCGGCGAAATTTCACCGCACCGGTACTTAATCAAGGTTTTACAAAAGTTTAGCGCCTATCCGACGTGAAACAATGTCGTAAACAGCCTCGGATCCAGACTGGAGGACACAAAGGTCGGGCCCTCAGTCAGAACAGAAACGGCATCATGGCTGTGCAGGCTTTCTTGATGGCTGGCGATCACGCGGAAATCGCCGATATGATGGTCGGCCAAAAGTTCGGCACAAAACAGGCGTGCCGCGTCTTCGACAAAAATCGGGTTTGCGGCGTTCAGCTCGGCAAATGCCTGCTCATCTTCACGTTTGACCATGACCTGCGTCTCGGTCGGCACCGCCCTGCGACACAGCGCAATCAGATCTTCGAACCAGAGGCAATCGGCATCGCAATCGACCGCAACCGATATCCGCGCAACCGAGCGCTGCGAATGCGGCGTCGCCAGTTGCCCTCGTGTAGACCGCGCATGCTCGCTGAGCTCCAGAGAACATGGGCACGTCGAGGAATACACATAATCCAGATGCATGATCTTTTGGCGCACGCCATTCTGTTCGACCAGTTCCAGCGCGATATCGTAATATTGATAGCCTTCCAGACCCGAACGCAGGCTTTGAGTCCTGTCCGGGTAGGAGAACCGCATCTGGATACGTGCGTCAAAGCTGTCCAGATCGGTCATATAGTCGTTCAGCGCAGCCTCGATCACCTCAAAGCTGAACGTGCGCTCGGCATGTTTGTAGAACGAACGCATGATACGGGACATGTTGATGCCCTTCTTTTCCGCATCAAGGCTGACAGTGCCAGTCACTGAGGTCTCCAGCGTCAGGTCGTCGCCCTGCTTGCGGTGAAACCGGATCGGCAGGCGGAAATTCGATATGCCAACATGTTGAATCTGTTGCTTTGCCCCACGGATCAGACTGGAAGGTCCATTCTGAAGGTCAGGCAACGAGGCGCGGTAGGCCTCATCCACAGCAAACCCCTCGGGGTAATGCCGCGACAGGGATGGGTAGTTGACCGGCAGGAGCCCCGGCACAAGCCGCGCGACAGCAGGATCAAGCTGACCAATTTCAGCCTCGGTCGCGTTCTCGGCCCATTTCCGCAGGGTTTTCAACGCTGCCGCGGCCTCATCATTGTTGGGGGCGTCATCAATGTCACGGGGATACACGTTCATCGATCAGGGCTCCTCGGGTTGGTCGCCGGACTATATATATGTTCGACGCGATTTCCAGTCTAATGGTATACGCGCCGAAACACAGCCCGGATCGAAACTTCGTGATGGGCGCATCATGCGCACAAGTCACAAACCGTTTTCGAACCATGCCTAACAGTTCAGCTGACGCCCCTATTGCTGAGAAACGTCCAATGCGCGCTTGATATCGGCAAGAAGATCATCGGCGTCTTCCAAACCGACCGAGAACCGGATGAGGCCCGGAGCAATGCCCAGCTCAACTTTTTGGTCGTCACTCAATCTTTGATGTGTGGTGGTTGCCGGGTGGGTGGCAATCGACTTGGCATCGCCCAGATTGTTCGAAATCACCGGAATCGTCAGGGTGTTAAGGAAGGAAAATGCCGCCTCTTTTCCGCCCTTGATATCTAACGACAGCACTGTCCCGCCTTTGCCGCCAAGCTGCGTTTGTATCAGATCATTCTGCGCATGAGACTTCAGACCGGGGTAAAGCGTCCGCTCCAACGCCGGATGGCCCTCTAGCGCCTCGGCAATCCTCTGGGCGGTTTCGGCCTGTGCGTTGACCCGCAAGGCCATGGTCTCAAGCCCTTTCAACATGATCCACGCGTTGAAGGGGCTAAGCGCGCCTCCGGTGTGTTTCATATAGGGCTCGACCGTACCACGGATGAACTCTTTGGTGCCGATGATGACACCACCCAGGGCGCGGCCCTGCCCGTCAATATGCTTGGTCGCCGAGTAGACAACCACGTCAGCCCCCTGAGCGATCGCGCGCGAGAAAACTGGGGTCGAGAACACATTGTCCACGATGACCGTTGCACCAACCGCATGGGCCAGAAGGGAAACGGCTGAGATGTCGATGACCTCAAGCGTCGGGTTGGACATGGATTCGAAGAAAACCGCTTTGGTGTCCGGGCGGATCGCAGCCTCCCATGCGTCAAGATCGGTACCGTCCACAAAGGTCACTTCAACCCCGAACCGGGTCAGCACGTTTTCCAGAATATACAGGCACGACCCGAACAGAGCCTTGGCAGAAACAACGTGGTCACCGGCTTGCAACATCGAAGTCAGTGCCGCATTCACCGCAGCCATTCCAGAGGCGGTGGCAAAAGCGTCTTCGCCCCCTTCCAGAGCCGCGATACGCTGTTCAAACATCGAAACTGTCGGGTTGCCATACCGAGCGTAAATGAACTCATCAGGGCCGGTTTCGATGAACCGCGCCTCGGCCTGCTCGGCCGTATCATAGACAAATCCCTGGGTCAGAAAGATCGCCTCGCTCACTTCGTTGTATTGGCTGCGGCGCGTGCCGCCATGGACGGCTTGTGTGCGCTTGTTCCAGCTCTCGCTCATGTCATTCCTTTCAGCCCCGCTTGGGAGGCAAACAAAAAACCCCAGACGCGGCCAAGCGAAAGGGGTCTTTCATCCTGACCTTTTAGCGGTGTTGTTTAACGTGGCCCGCAATCCGGTAACAAATCGCCACTTGATGAGGATGCATTTACGCCCCGTCCCAGATCACGTCAAGACCGGCTGCACCAAGGTCACGCTTTCGTAACACACCTGCGCGCCCTCTTGCCGAACGCGCTGAAACCTCCATGATCGCGTCCAGTTTGAGGAGATGACATGATCGATCTATATTTCTGGCCCACGCCCAACGGCTGGAAAGTGTCCATCGCTTTGGAAGAGATGGAGCTGCCCTATAAAACCCACCTGATCAACATCGGCCAAGGCGACCAGTTCGACCCCGAGTTCCTTAAAATCGCCCCCAATAACCGGATGCCCGCGATCGTCGATCCGAACGGACCCGGAGGGACGCCGGTATCTGTATTCGAAAGCGGCGCGATCCTGATGTATCTCGCCCGAAAAACCGGACGCTTCTATGGTGAAACTGAACGTGACCGGATCGCTGTCGAAGAATGGCTGATGTGGCAGATGGGCGGCATCGGCCCGATGGCGGGACAAGCACACCATTTCCTGAAATACGCACCTCAGCTGGACCCGCCGCAAGACCTGCCCTACCCCAAGGATCGCTACCGTGCCGAAGTCGGACGTCTTTACGGCGTTCTGGATCGCAGGCTGGCCGAGAACGAATATGTGGCCGGCAATTTCTATTCCATCGCCGACATGTCGATCTGGGGCTGGGCGAGCTTGTGGGAAGGGCAACAACAGGTGTTGGAAAACAAGCCTCACTTTACCCGCTGGTTGGAAACCGTAAGCTCTCGCCGCGGTGTGCAAGCGGGCCGCGCCTTGCATGCCGAGTTGCGCGGAGATCACCGTGACAGGCAATCGCAGGGCGTTTTGTTTAAACGATAAGCGAGGGTATTGTTTACACGGTATGTCGCATTTTCTGGATGCCAGAATCAGGAGTGAATTTTGACCGTCCTAGTACAACCGGCCTCCAAATCTGTTCCACCCGAGGCTCTCGCCGATCTTCTATGGAGCACAGATCCAAAACTAAACGGTTACATATTTGGAAAAATGGATGTCTTGCTTAAGATCATCGGAACAGAATGGCCCGCGCAACTAGGTTTGTATTCGTTCAAACATGCCTTCACGGCCATGCACCGTGGCAAAGTCGCCGGCCTCCTTATTGGGCATACAGAAGAAGAATATGCTGCGAATTTCGATTTTTCCGTCGATCATCAAGCTAATGCTCTTGGCGAAGATGAAGCCCGTCATCTAAAATCTGCCTTGCATTGGATGGATCGGTTGTTTCCCGCCCCGCGTCAAAACTCTTACTACATTCTCGAATTCGCTGTGAACCCAGACATGCAGGGTACAGGCATTGCCAGCCAACTCTTTGCAATAGCAACGAAACGGGCTTTGGCGGGTGGGTGCAATCAAATATGCCTTGATGTAGCTGCCAACAATGAAGCCGTTAGTTTTTATGAACATATTGGATTTAGCGTCGAAATTGAATCGCGCGTGCCCGTTTTGGACGACGAGCATGGAATAGGAATGCACCTGCACATGGTTCTAGAGATCGGTCAAAGCGACTGACATCGGTGCAGGCTCGATTGCAATATTGTCGATAAGAATATTCAGCCGCGACCGTTCATGTCGCAATTCCCACTGGAAACAGGCAACGCCCTTCACTAAGGAAGAAATCGACAATCGAAAAAGGAAGACGCACGCAATGGCAAAGATCACCTATGTCGAGCATGGCGGTACCGAGCACACTGTCGAGGTCGCCAACGGACTAACCGTCATGGAAGGAGCCCGTGACAACAACATTCCCGGCATCGAAGCGGATTGCGGCGGCGCCTGTGCCTGTTCGACCTGCCATGTCTATATCCACCCCGACTGGGTTGAGAAAATTCCCGGCAAGGATGACATGGAAGAAGACATGCTGGACTTTGCCTATGAGCCCGACCCTGCCCGTTCGCGCCTGACCTGCCAGATCAAAGTCACAGACGAGATGGATGGCCTGATCGTTCAGATGCCGGAAAAACAGATCTGATGCCCTGCAAAGCGCCGCGCCTACCCTACCGAACTTGGCAGGGTCAGGCCCGCGGCGCAGCGCTGACGTTGTGCTTCTGGCTGACGGGCCATGTCCCGCTGGCACTGGCAGAGACCGTCCCAGCCGCTCGTTTCACCGAGCCGACAACACGTTACGCCCACGGAGTTCTGGGTGATAACATCGAATATGGCGCGTTGGAACTGACTACCCAAAGCGGAAATGTGACCATCCGCCTTCCATCTGATCGCGTATTTGAAGATCTCGCTCCACGGCTTGTGGACGTGGATCAGGACGGGACCCCCGAGGTCATTGTCATTGAATCTCAGGATCAAACGGGCGCTCAGTTGGCCATCTATGATGCCAGAGGCGATAAAATCGCCGCAACTCCGCATATCGGTACCCGCTTTCGATGGCTTGCTCCGGTCGGGGCGGCGGATCTGGATGGGGATGGCAATATCGAAATCGCCTATGTCGACCGCCCTCATCTGGCCAAGACATTGCGCATTTGGCGCTTTGTCGACGGCGAATTAATCCAGATTGCCGCTCTACCAGGGCTGACAAATCATCGGATCGGCGAAGGTTTCATCACAGGGGGCCTGCGCGACTGTGGCAATGGCCCGGAACTGGTAGTCGCGTCTGCGGACTGGCGCGAAATTGTCAGCATCCGCTTTGACAATGGCTGGGTGCAGCATCTGGTCGCCCCCTTTAGCCCGAAAGCAATGACCTCTGCGCTTAACTGCGTACCCTCGCCCTGACTGCAGCCCGCGTCAGAGGGCTGCCCGGCCCAAGTCCATTGACGCTGCATCTCTGATGCAGTGGCTGAGCGCGGGAGCCGTCGCGATTACAGCGCCCGCCATCCGATATCCCGGCGAAAGAACCCCTCTGGCCAGTTGATCCCGTCGATCAGCTCATAGGCGCGGTCACGCGCTTCCTGCAGGTTCCGTCCGCGTGCGGTGACATTCAATACCCGGCCACCACTAGAGACGATCTGACCGTCGGCTTCTTTGGTTCCTGCGTGAAACACCATATTACCGCTATCTTCAGATACGTCATCCAGCCCTTTAATCACGCTGCCTTTTTGGTAGGCGCCCGGATAACCATTTGCGGCCATGACTACCGTCAAGGCGTGATCATCCGCCCAGTTTACACGCGCCTCGGCCAACCGGCCTTCTGCTGCGGCGTGCATCAAGTCCATCGCCTGCGCGCCCAGGCGCATCATCAGCACCTGACATTCCGGGTCGCCGAAACGCACGTTATATTCAACCAACCGTGGCTGGCCGTCTTTGATCATCAAACCAACATAAAGAACGCCCTGAAACGGCGTTCCGCGCCGCTTCATCTCTGCCATGGTGGGGCGCACAATCTCGTTCATCGCGCGCTCTTCGATTACAGCGCTTAACACAGGAGCCGGAGAATACGCGCCCATGCCGCCGGTGTTCAGACCGGTATCGCCCTCGCCTACCCGTTTATGGTCTTGCGCCGTGCCAATGGACAGGATGCTTTCCCCGTCGCATAGCACGAACAGAGATGCCTCTTCACCTTCCATGAACTCTTCGACCACAACTTCGGCACCGGCACCACCAAAGGCTCCGCCAAACATGTCATCGATCGCATCCAAGGCCGTCGCTTCGTCCATCGCAACGATCACACCCTTGCCCGCGGCCAAGCCATCAGCCTTGACGACGATAGGTGCGCCCTGCTTTTTGATATAGGCTTTGGCTGGCTCGGCCTCGGTAAACCGGGCGTATCCTGCGGTTGGAGCATTGGCGGCGTCGCAGATCTCTTTAGTAAAGCTCTTGGACGCCTCGAGACGTGCAGCCGCGGCCGAGGGGCCAAAAACCAGCACACCGGCCTCGCGCAAACGATCCGCAACCCCCGCAGCCAATGGCGCCTCGGGGCCGACGATCACAAAGTCGATCGCGTTCTCATCCGCAAACCTGACCACCTCACCGCCGTTTTCGATATCCAGCGCTGCACATTCGGCAATCTGGGCGATCCCGGCATTGCCCGGCGCCACAATCAGGCGGTCGCATTTCGGGTTTTGCATCACCGCCCAGGCCAGGCTGTGTTCGCGCCCACCACTACCGAGAATGAGGATGTTCATGACTGCTCTCCGATCTGCTTGGCCTCGCCTTCCGCGCGTTCTAAGCTGGCCGAGCATTTGACACAAGGCGCTGAAATGTCCGACCTACTTGACGACCCCATTCCCGGCCAAAATACCCCAGAATACACTGTTTCCGACATCTCGGGCGAGGTGAAGCGGACGCTGGAAGGCAGTTTCGGCCGAATCCGTGTTCGGGGTGAAGTCGGTCGCGTGTTCAAAGCCAGATCTGGTCATCTGTACTATGACATCAAGGACGACAAGAACGTACTGGCCTGCACCACTTGGAAAGGCCAGGTTGCTGCCCTGTCCGTGGTTCCCGAGGAAGGTCTGGAAGTGGTCGTCACAGGCCGTCTGACCGCTTTTGGAGCGCAGTCCAAATACAATCTGAACGTGGATGAGGTTTCGGTGGCCGGACAGGGTGCCCTGATGGCCCTGCTTGAAAAGCGAAAGAAACAGTTGGAATCCGAGGGCCTGTTCGCACCCGAGCGTAAAAAGCCTCTGCCCTATCTTCCTCAGATCATCGGCGTGGTGACTTCACCCTCGGGCGCGGTGATCCGCGATATCCTGCACCGGTTGCGTGACCGGTTTCCGCGCAAAGTGCTGATCTGGCCTGTCGCCGTGCAAGGTTCGAATTGCGCACCTGAGGTGGCGAACGCGATTACTGGTTTCAACCAACTGACTCCTGGCGGTGCGCTGCCACGACCGGACCTGATCATCGTCGCCCGTGGTGGCGGGTCAATCGAGGACCTCTGGGGGTTCAACGAAGAGATCGTGGCCCGCGCTACGGCGGCGTCAGAGATCCCGCTGATCTCGGCGGTTGGGCACGAGACCGACACGACCCTGATTGATTTTGTATCAGACCGCCGGGCCCCAACCCCCACGGCCGCAGCCGAGCTTGCGGTTCCCGTCCGCATGGAACTTTTGGCCTGGACCGGAGAGCAGGGCGCCCGCCTGTCCCGTGCAGCCACGGACGCTGTGCAAAGACGGTCGCAACGGTTGCGGGATTTATCCCGCGCATTACCACGCCCGGATAGCTTGTTGAACAACCCGCGACAACGCCTTGATTTAATTGCGGACCGACTGACACCAGCACTTGAGCGCGGCGTACAAAACCGCCGCCTTCAAGTTGTGAAACTGTCCGCCCATCTGCGCCCGTCCATATTACGCTCACTGGTCGGAACCCGACAGGAAACACTGCGCAGCCTTTCGTCGCGCCTGTCTGTCCGGCCGATCCAGCGCGAAATCGACAGCCAACGGCAAAACATCAACCGCCTAGCCGAACGCTTGAGTACAGCGCAAGCCGCGCGTCTGGACCGGGTGCGTCAATCCCTGGAAACCGCAGACCGGCTGCGGGAAACGCTCAGCTACAAGGCCACGCTGCAACGTGGATATGCGGTCGTACGCGCCGAAGGGCAAGTACTGACAACCCGTAATCAGGCGGCAAAACACCAATCCTTTGACATTGAATTTGCAGATGGCGAATTGAAGACCGGCCCGTCTACCGCGTCACCGTCAACTTCGAAAAAGCCGCCGAAAAAAGATGCGCCGGATCAGGGGTCGTTGTTCTGACCCCTGCACAGGCTAGACACCGACTTCAGGACCGTAACAGACCATCTCGGCGTCTGTGTCTTCTTTCTCATATAGTTCGGTCATCTCAGGATTTCCCTCGAACTGAGCGATCAGACCGCCGCCAGATTCGGTGAATACCCAACATTGCGGGTCATGCCGGTCTTCATAGACGAAACAGATCTGTCCTTCTTGCTCGTACCAGAGCCCTTCTTTGCAGTTCCCATCCAGAAAAGACCAAATCACGCGGCGATCCGGCAGATAACGCTCGACCCCATAGATCCTGCCTTCAAAGCCATAGAACAGTGTTTTTCCCAGCGTATAGCGGTCAAATTCGGCGCCGGATAGAGATGTGTCAGCACAAACCGCCGGGGCAGCCATTGACAACAGAATCGCAATTCGTTTCAGCATGGGTTCATTCTGTCAGATGGCAGGCCGCTAGGCCAATTCCCTTTTCATTCCAACCGGGTGCCTTCACGTCACCGATTGAGTTTTGCGGTTATGCGCTGCGAAAGTGTTCAGTACCTGCTGCGGAGATAACTCTATGACCAATGCCCTCTTTCTGATTGCGACAGCTTGCGCTCTGGCTTACCTGCCATTGACCTCGCGTGGCGCTGGTGCTGTTCGGTCAATCCTAAAGACCCTATCCGTCGCAGTTCTGGCGGTCATTGCCGCCCAAAGTGGCGCTCCATTTCTGTTGATCCTTGCGCTGGCATTCTGTGCGCTGGGGGACGCCCTTCTGTCCCGGGAAAGTGATGCCACCTTCATGGCCGGGATCGGTGCCTTTGCAACTGGTCATCTGGCCTATATCGGGCTGTTCTTGTCCCATCCGGCCAGCGACGCCGCGCTTATTCTGGAGAAGCCCGGATATTTCTGGTCTTTGATCCTCCTCGGTATTGTCGTTGTCACCCTATTACCGCCGCGTGCCGGTGACCTGAAATGGCCCGTTCTCGGGTATATTCCGATCATTCTGGGCATGGGCATCACGGTCCTGGCCCTGCCCGAAACAGGCGCGCTGCGTTGGGCTTTACCTGCGGCTTTGTCCTTTATCGCGTCCGACCTGATCCTGGCGACTGAGAAGTTTCTTCTGCCAGTGGACCATCCCAGCCGCCGTTTCACCTCCTATCTGGTTTGGGTATTGTATTGGGGGGCGCAAGCCGGTCTTCTGATCGCCTTCCTCTGACCCTTTGCAACTGCTGCAATTCCGCATTAGGTGAGAGGAACACCTACGGAGACCAAAAATGGCGCTATTCTCAAAGCTCAAGGACAAGCTGTTCAAATCCTCATCCCGCCTTGAGCAAGGGTTGGATGCCATCGTTGAAGATGGGGGCGAGGAAACAACTGCACCGGATTCAATCCCGCCAGCGCCAGCGCCGCATTCCGAACCGGGACCCGAAGTCGCGCAACCGGACATGGCACCGGAACAGGCAGTTGCCAAACCGGTGGCCACTACAGCCGAGTCTGCGCCGTCCAAATCCATGCTCGGGCGGCTTTTCGGGCGCGCCGAAACCGAGACAGCAGTTCGCCGCACGCTCGATGACGACATGCTGGAACAACTTGAAGAGCTGTTGATTGCATCCGACATGGGTGTGGACACAGCGCTGCGCGTCACCGCCAATATGGCCGAGGGCCGTTATGGCCGCAAACTTTCGACACAAGAGATCAAGCAGCTTCTGGCGCAGGAAGTCGCCCGGGTTATGGAACCCGTTGCAAAGCCCATGCCGCTCTATTCCAAACGCCCACAGGTGGTACTGGTCGTTGGCGTCAACGGATCGGGCAAGACCACCACGATCGGCAAACTAGCCAGCCAGTTCAGGGCGGCCGGCAAGAACGTAGTGATCGCAGCTGGAGACACCTTCCGCGCAGCCGCCGTTGAACAGTTGCAGGTCTGGGGAGACCGCGCAGGCGTTCCGGTCCTGACAGCCCCCGAAGGCTCGGACCCCGCCTCCCTGGCCTTCGATGCGTTGACGCGCGCGCAAGAGGATGGCGCCGATCTGTTGATGATCGACACCGCCGGTCGTCTGCAAAATCGTGCCGACCTGATGGAGGAATTAGCCAAGATCGTCCGGGTGATCCGCAAAGTCGACGAAACCGCACCGCACAATACCCTTTTGGTTCTGGACGCCACCACCGGTCAGAACGCACTCAGTCAGGTCGATACCTTTCAGAAACTGGCCGATGTCTCCGGCCTGGTGATGACCAAGCTGGACGGCACCGCAAAAGGCGGCGTGCTGGTGGCTCTGGCTGACAAGTTCGGCCTGCCCATTCACGCAATCGGCGTCGGAGAGCAGATCGACGATCTCGCCCCTTTCGATCCCGAAGAATTCGCAGCGGCCCTAACAGGCCTGGAAAAAGGCTAGTCCCTACTTCATCTGGCTAAAAATATCTTCGGGGGTGTGGGGGGCAGACAGCCCCCCACCCTCTCCACCCGCGAAAGGTCGATGTCTTGAGCGACTGGCTCATCTCTCTGGAAGGCACGCCCAAGGGCCATGACCTTGCCCTCGGGCTCGCGCTGATGGCCGCCTTCTTGCACGCGGTGTTCGGAGCCTTGCAAAAAGGCCGTCACGACCCGTGGCTGTCCCGCGGGGCCATAGACGCCAGCTACTGTCTTCTGGCTGCACCTTTCGCGTTTTTTGTCGTGCCCTGGCCCGAACCCTATATGTGGCCAATCTTCGCCACCGTCTGGCTGATCCACATCGCTTACAAGATACTGCAGGCAATGGCCTATACCAAGGGCTCTTACACGGTGGTCTATCCCGTCGTGCGCGGCACCGGACCACTGTTCACCGTTTTCGGCGCCTATCTTTTGTTTGGCGAGACCTTCTCTGCCACGCAATGGTTTGGTGTCGCGGTCTTGCTGGCCGGGATATTCGGGCTTGCGGCCTATAATCTGCGGTTTCTTGAAACCAACCGCGAAACGCTTGGGATCGCCCTAGCCTTGGCCCTCGCAACTGGCCTGTTTGTGGCGTTATATACCACCTATGACGCCTATGGCATTCGTGCGACGGCCGATCCGTTCACCTTTCTGGCCTGGTTTTTCATGATCGACGGGGCCGCCATGCCGATCTATGCGTTCTTTCGCTGGCGCGTGATGGCCCATCGCCCGGCCTTGGGACCCTTGGCGCTGCGCGGCATCGCCGGCGGGATCATCGCCCCCCTATCTTTCGGGGCCATCATGCTGGCCACGCGGTTGGACAAGGTCGGCGAAGCCGCCGTTCTGCGGGAAACCTCCACCGTCTTTGCCGCCCTGATCGGCTGGCTGGTTCTGAAAGAAACCGTCGGCCCAAGGCGGATCGCGCTGATGGCATTGATTGCACTCGGCGCCGTAATAGTTGAAATGGGCGGGTAAGCAGCAGGACAAAAGACATGACAGGCAAGACCGACATAAATCCATTTCTGAAACAGGTGCTGGAACTGGGTCCTCCGCTGGCCTTTTTCTTCATCTACCTGCGCTTGCGCGATGACAGCTTTATGATCGGCGGCATCGAGTATTCCGGCTTTATCATTGCCACGATCATTTTTGTGCCGCTGATGCTGGGGGCAATGGGCATCTTGTGGTACCTGACCGGCAAGCTAAGTCGGATGCAGATATTTACAGCTTTCATGGTCATTTTCTTCGGCGGCCTGACCGCCTGGTTCAATGACGAGCGGTTCTTCAAGATGAAAACCACGCTTGTTTATGGCCTGTTTGCTCTGATCCTGGGGATCGGGCTGCTGCAAAAGAAATCCTATCTTGCCTATGTTCTGGACGAGATGCTGCCCATGAAACACGAAGGCTGGATGATCCTGACCCGTCGTCTGTGTGCGTGTTTTGCTGTTCTGGCCGTCGCAAATGAATTCGTGTGGCGCACGATGTCGACTGACCTGTGGGTCAAGATTGAAACCTTCGGATTTCCCATTGCCCTGATGGCGTTCCTGATGCTGCAGTTCAGCCTGTTGCAAAGCTATATGGATGATCCCGATCATCAATGACGGCTAAATCCTCAACCGCCCTTCGGATGACTTTTCCGTGAAGCGCGGGAGGCCATAAAACCTAACAAAATCCTTGGCTAAACGCTTGGGCTATGAAAAGTTGTGTCACCACTCACCTTTTCCCGCCGGAGCACCACACCAAATGACGGCTTTCCCAAATAGTGGCTTTCTATCCGAAGCTTCAGACCGGCTGAGATCAATGCTCTCAGCACAGGCGACAGAGATTTCTCTCGAACCTGGTGATATCCTTTTCGAACAAGGGGATGAAGGGGATGCCCTCTATGCCATTCTTGCCGGCACGCTAGAGGTGTCCTTCTTGGCGATGAGCGGTCGAAAACTCTCGTTGACATTGATGAAGCCTGGCGAGGTCTTTGGTGAAATCGGCTTGTTCGACAATGGCCCCCGCACCGCAACCGTGGCCGCGGCCGAGGCCTCTCGGGTGCTGCGTGTGCGTAGGTCCGATGTCATGAACCAGATCCGCCAACATCCTGACCTTGCGGTGGATATGATCCGACTGGCCGGTTTGCGCATGCGGTGGATGGGGTCGCAACTGAATGAACAGGTCTTTTTGCCGATGCCTATCCGGCTTGCGCGCAAACTGCTGCATCTGTCCAACCTTCAAGACGATCCAACCACTCGCATTACCCTGTCCCAAAGCGAGCTGGCCGAATTCGTTGGTGCCACGCGCGAAGCTGTCTCAAAGACAATTTCAACCTGGAAACGCGACAAGGTTGTCGAAGCTTCGCGGGGCGGCCTGATGATCCATGATTTTGAGGCGCTGCGGGAACTGGCGGATTCCGACCTCATTTGACCTGTTGTGACCTGCTTCACATACGACGGATCGCATTAAGATTACGTTAGGAACTGTTACCGTAGGAGGTCAGAGAATCATCCCCGATATCTGTCCACTGACCTCTCCCTGTACCAGAGCCATACGCCTTCCCCGGCGTGTGGCTCATCTTTTTTCAGCACAGAAAAAAGGCCAGAGCAGGTGCCCTGGCCTTTCTGTTTGTTCAACCTAAGAGATCACTCTTCAAGGCTCAGCGCGACAAAGCGTGGATCTCCACCGCGCCGCACCAAAAGCAGCAGTGACTTCCGCCCGGCCGTGCGGGCTTCTTCCATTCGGTCCTCGAGATCAGAAATCGCAGTGACCTTCTGCTGGCCAGCCTCGGTGATCAGATCACCGGCGCGCAAACCCTTGGCATAGGCTTCTGACGCCTCGTCCACTTCGGTCACAACCAGCCCCTCGGTATCCGGCTCCAGCCCCAGATCAGCACGCAGGGCTTCAGTCACGGGCGATATCGTCAGCCCCAGAATATCGGCATTTTCCTCAACCGGGGCTTCTTCTGCCTCACCCTCTTCGCTTTCGGCCCGCTCGGCATCTTCGCGGCGGCCCAGAGTCACAAGCACTGTCTGCGTGCTGCCATCCCGATGCACCACCACACGGACCGACTTGCCAACCGTTGTCTCACCAACCTGACGTACCAATCCACGGGTGTCATCGACCTCGACACCATCAAAGCTGAGGATCACATCGCCCGCCAACAGGCCTGCCTCTTTGGCCGGGCCCTCGGGTACATCGCTGATCAGTGCGCCACCCGGCTTGTCCAGGCCCATCGCCTCGGCCATATCCTCGGTCACGTCCTGAATGCGGACACCCAGCCAACCGCGGCGGGTCTCGCCGAACTCGCGCAGTTGGTCGACAACCTTGACCACCACATTCGAGGCCATCGAGAAGCCAATCCCGATCGAACCACCATTCGGCGACAGGATCGCCGTATTCACGCCGATCACCTCGCCATCCATATTGAACAGCGGCCCGCCCGAGTTCCCCCGGTTAATCGCAGCATCGGTCTGGATATAGTCGTCATAAGATCCGCTGAGCGCGCGGTTCCGCGCCGAGACGATCCCCGCCGAAACCGAAAACCCTTGCCCCAGGGGATTGCCCATCGCAATCACCCAGTCGCCAACGCGCGCAATGTCACTATCACCAAACTTGACGTATTTCAGCGGCCCGGTGGCTTCGACCTTCAAAAGCGCGATATCGGTTTTTTCATCTGTTCCGATCACTTTCGCAGGCAGTTCTTTCTTCGGTTGACCGTCGCCCGGGAAGAATTCGACCAGTATCTCATCAGCCTCGGCAATAACGTGGTTGTTAGTAACGATGAAACCATCCTCGGATATCACAAACCCCGAGCCCAGCGAATTGCTGCGGCGGGGGCGGTTATCTTCATCCCCGTTACGGTCTTGAAACTCGCGAAAGAAATCTTCGAACGGAGAGCCTTCGGGAACGATCCCCTGTGGGCCGGTCTGGCCCTCGATCAGTGTCGAAGTGGTGATGTTGACCACCGCTGGGCTGATCTTATCGGCCAGCGGAGCCAGGCTTTCGCCCCGCGCCTGGGCGGCCACTGACTGCGCCAATACAAGCAGCATCCCGGCAAAGGCCAGCCACATCAACCGCATGAAACCAACAACGTCGCCCCGCCGGACGGATATACTGCGCGCTTGTGACTGCACGTGGGAACTCCTTGTCGTCAACACTATCTGGATCGCCCGCAGGCGGCCCTTCTTGATATCCAATGTAGCTGGTTTGTCCTTGCCCGCAACTGAGGATCGCGGGGAAATCACCATGAAGTGTAGCCGTTGTTCAAAACCCGACCTGATATGCACCCCATAGCAACACGAGACCTCCCACCATACATAACAATCCTGCAAGCCGACGTGCCTGCTCTGGCATAGACCGCAACGCCTCTAGCATACGTTCAATAAGCGAAGGGGCCAGCGCATAGGCCAGCCCCTCAACAATCAACACCAGCCCAAAGGCCAGAAGGATCATACCCATTATTCAGACGCCTGCCCCGCCGATTGGCCCCGGCCGGTGGGTGATTTGAGATAGTTGAAGAACTCGGAATCCGGGCTCAATACCATCGAGCTGTTACCGCCCTGCAAAGCATTCTGATAGGCGGTCAGCGAACGATAGAATTCAAAGAATTCAGGGTCCGCTCCGTAAGCTTCGGCAAAGATCGCATTGCGTTCGGCGTCAGCCTCACCGCGAATGATCTCAGCCTCACGCCGCGCATCCGACACCAGTTCGACAACGGTCCTGTCGGCCTGGGCACGTACGCGCTGTGCCGCCTCATTACCACGGGCACGTTCGTCCGTTGCTTCGCGCTCCCGCTCGGCCTTCATCCGGTCAAACGTCGCTTCGAGGTTGGCCTGCGGCAGATCGGTCGCTTTCAGACGCACGTCGATGACGGTCACACCCAGCGCACGTGCCTCGGCAATCGCACTATTGCGAATACGCAACATCAGCGCAGCCCGGTCCGAGCTCAGGATGTCACGGGATGAAACTGAACCCAGAACTTCGCGGGTTTCAGCGCGCAAGATGCGGTCCAGACGATCCTCGGCAACCGGGATACCACCGACACCAACCGCCTGGCGGAACTGGTTCAGATCGGAAATCCGGTAGCGGGCGAAGGCATCGACGACCAGACGCCGATCATCCAACGGCGTCACTTCAAGCGGTTGAACGTCGATGGACAGGATACGGTCGTCATAACGGACAACTTCCTGAATAAGTGGAATTTTGAACGCCAGACCGGGATCTTCTTTCACCGCGACCACACGGCCGAATTGCAGAACCAGCGCACGCTCGCGTTCATCAACGATAAAGATCGAAGACAGCCCAGCGACGCCAAGGATCACCACAAGGATGAGGATAATGGGTGACTTACGCATCAGTTGCTCTCCCCGGATTGATTGCGGCGCAGTTCGTTCAGCGGCAGATACGGCACAATGCCCTGTCCCTGACCGGCCGAGTTTTCGTCCAGTATGATCTTGTCGACATCACCCAGAATCTGCTCCATCCGCTCCAGATACAAACGTTTGCGCGTTACATCCGGCGCTTTGGAGTATTCTTCCAGAACCGCGCTAAAGCGGCTGGCTTCACCTTGTGCGCTGTTGATCTGCTGGGCGCGATATCCTTCGGCCTCTTCCACAACTTGCGCGGCTTCACCACGTGCTTCGGCCAGTACCTTATTGGCATAGGCGTCGGCGACGTTCTGCAGACGGTCACGTTCTTGTGCGGCGGCCTGAACATCGCGGAAGGCCGCGATTACGTCCTGTGGCGGGTCGGCTTTGTCAAAGTTGACACGCACAATGTTCACGCCGGAATCATAGCTGTCCATCGTCGACTGAATCAATTCCTGCAAGCGATCAGCAATCACACCCCGATCTCGGTTCAGGATCGGTGCCAGCTCGCTTTGTGCAATGATCTCGCGCATGGCCGATTCCGACACGGCGCGGATCGTCTGGCGCGGGTCGCGCAAATTGAACAGATACTTGGCCGGGTCATTGATGTTCCAGACCACCTGATAGTCGATATCGACAACATTTTCGTCGCCGGTCAGCATCAAGCCATCATCGCTACCACGGGCTCCGCCCATGTCTTCGTTCTGCTCGCGGGTCACAGGAATGACCTCGGCAGTTACAAATGGCCAAGGCGCAAAGTTCAGACCGGGATTTCCAACGTTTGAAAATTCACCCAAAAACAGCTCTACTGACTGTTCTTCCGGCTTTACCGTATAAAAGCTGGCCGCCCCCCAAAGGACTGCACCCACCACCAACCCAATGGCAACGGTCCCTTTGGTAAAGATGGGACCACCACCGCCGCCACTGCCCGAACCATTGGTGCCACGACCACCGCCGCCGCCCATCAGGACGCGCAGCTGTTCCTGGCCTTTTTTCATCAGCTCGTCGATCTCGGGAATCTGCGGGCCTTCATTTTCGGGAGGCTTGCGCCCATCCCCGTTGTCACCCCGATTTCCTCCGCCGCCAGAAGAGCCTCCGCCCCCCCAGGGGCCGCCGCTGTTGCCCGCCATTTTTATCTATTCCCTTGTGTTGAACCGTGTGATCACGGGTTCCCTTGTAACTTGTGTGCGCGCGGTTGCAAATCAAGCCGTACGCACAGGATGACGCATTGTTACCAGTTCTTCCGCCATGACCGGATGAACTGCAACGGTGCGGTCGAAATCTTCCTTGGTTGCACCCATTTTGACGGCAATGCCAGCCAGTTGAATCATCTCGCCGGCGCCCGGTGCCACAATGTGACAGCCCAGTACCTTACGCGTGGCCTGAGAGACGATCAGTTTCATCAAAACCCGCTGCGTGCCACCTGCGAATGCCTTTTGCATCGGCTTGAACGAGGTTGCATAGATCTCGACCGGCTCTTGGGCTGCAGCGTCTTCTTCGCTCAACCCGACCGTGCCGAATTCCGGCTGCGTGAAAATCGCAGTTGGAATCAGGTCGTGATCCACAGGTGTCGGGTTGCCTTTGAATACGGTTTCGACAAAAGCCATCCCTTCGCGGATCGCAACCGGAGTCAGGTTTACCCGATCCGTCACGTCGCCAATCGCATAGATCGAGGGCACGCCGGTCTGGCTGTAATCATCCACGATGATCTCACCTTTGCGGCCGCGTTCAACGCCGATCGCCTCAAGCCCCAGATTGTCGGCATTGGGCGCGCGACCAGTGGCATACATGACCACGTCAAACAGCTGTTCCGTGCCATTGGTGGCCTTTACGCGAATCTTGTCACCGTCTTTGGCCATCTCAAGCACATTGGTGCCCAGATGCAGATTAATCCCGTTCTGGCACATCTCTTCGCTGATCAGACCGCGAGCTTCTTCGTCAAAGCCCCGCAGGATTTGCGCACCGCGGTAGAACTGTGTGGTTTTCACGCCCATGCCGTTCATGATTCCTGCAAACTCGCTGGCGATATAACCGCCACCAACGATCAGGATGCTTTCGGGCAGTTTTTCCAGATGGAAAATCTCGTTCGAGGTGATCGCCAGGTCCGAGCCCGGAAACTCGGGCACAACAGGGCGTCCCCCTGTGGCGACCAGAATATGCTTGGCCGTCATGCGGGTGCCATCGGCCAGCTCAACCGTATGTGCGTCCACCACATGTGCACGCTGATCAAAGCTTTCGACGCCGTTGTTTTTCAGGATGTTGCGATAGATGCCTTCCAGCCGGTCCAGCTCGACATGGAGTTTGCCGCGGAAGAGATCCCAGTCAAATGCACCGGGTTTGACGTCCCAGCCATAAGCCTGTGCATCTTCAACCATGCCAGAGAACTCGCTAGCAAATACCATCAGCTTCTTAGGGACACATCCGCGGATCACGCAGGTCCCGCCATAGCGATCCTCTTCCGCCAGTGCCACTTTGGCCCCGTTTTCGCCAGCCGCCACACGCGCCGCCCGGACCCCGCCCGAGCCGCCTCCGATGACGAAAAGATCATAGTCAAAGCTCATTTACAGTGCCTCTTTCAGTTTTCTGACAACGCTATCGAGCCATCATCAATGATGTACCCGGTCACTCATGACGGCCCAGGCTGGACCACTGGGACAGTTGATCTTGCCAGGACGCATACAGATTTGGTCGATAATGCTCAATCGTCTCTACGAAACACTCAGATATGGGTTTCGGCATGGATTGCAACGGAAGGGGTAAACACTCATGCCCGCCATCTGACTTGTTGAAGCTAACAAAAAAAATAAGGCGTCGTTTTTGCTCGGTTTCGTCCAACGCATCAATGTAGCGTACATCAGGCCAAACAATGTCTTGGATCGTTCCTCTACGCGTGCGGAGCTTCAATCCACCAGAGTCCACTAGGGCCACAAGCGACGGCATATTGAGTGAGACTAGATAGTTCATGAACAACACGACGGAAGTAAGGACAACGAGCACCAATGTGAAAAGCGTGCCACCTGTCCACCCCGCGGAAACAAAACCCCACGCCGCCACCACAGCCGCAATCCCGATCTTGATCAGGTTGCGTTTTAGCGTCCTGGCTCGCGCAGCCAAATCTGCTTCGGTTTCGCGGTATTCAGCAACCGGAGAGGTGCTCATTCCTTAATCCGCCAAATCCGTGAACAGGTTGTCTTTGCCGCCATCAAACAACTCGTCCAGTTCCACCGTTCCCTCGTTGATGTCGCGCAGTTCGACCCGTCCATCTCCATAACCGATCACGACCTTGTCGCAAATGTCGATGAACAACCCGTTCTCGACCACGCCGGGTACCTGGTTCAGCACCAGCGCCATCTGCCTTGGGTTTCCGATCCGTTGCAAATGCAGGTCCAGCACGTGATTGCCTTCATCCGTGACAAACGGCGCTTCTCCGTTCATGCGAAGCGCCGAGCGGGTACCGAGAACATCCATGGTATCCAGCACCTCTTCGATCAGGGTGCGTGTGGTCTGCCAGCCAAAGGGGATCACCTCGACCGGCAATGGGAAGGCACCCAGAGTCTCGACCTCTTTGCCGGCATCGGCGATGACCACCATCTGGTCGCTGGCCGTGGCTACGATCTTTTCCTGCAGGTGCGCGCCGCCGCCGCCCTTGATCAGATTAAGCTCTCTGTCGAATTCGTCCGCACCGTCGATGGTGATGTCCAGCCATCCCGCCTGATCCAGAGAAACAACCTCAATGCCCAGTTCGCGGGCCAGTTGGGCCGTCCGGGTCGATGTCGGAACACCCTTGATCGCCAGACCTTCTTCTCTGACCCGTTCCCCCAGCCGACGCACCATCCATGCAGCGGTCGATCCGGTTCCCAGGCCGACTCGCATCCCATTCTGCACCATGTCAGCCGCACGGCGTGCTGCGACGTATTTTGCAGTGTCGATGGGCGACAGATCACCGGCCATTTCAGCATCCCCCTAATTTGCTGCGGAACTTATACGGAATGCCTACAACAACTGCGAGAGAGAATTGTCCGGATCGGTAGACCAACATGTCGCGAAACTACGCGTTTCCTATGGGAAACGTCGCAATCAGGTCTGTTGAAAACATACGTGAGGTATACATAGTTCGCATGAACACGCCTTACCGCCTGCACTATGCCCCGGACAATGCTTCGCTGGTCATCCGGCTGGCGCTGGAAGAGATGTGCCTGCCCTATGAAACCGTTCTGGTAGACCGCCGCCAAAGCGCACAGGACAGCCCGGAATATCGCGCGCTGAACCCCAATGGGCTGATCCCGGTATTGGAAACACCACAGGGGCCGATCTTCGAAACCGCTGCTATCTTGTTGTGGCTGGCGGATACGCATGGCCGGCTGGCCCCTACCCCCATGGACAGCAACCGCGCCGCGTTTCTGAAGTGGCTGTTCTTTGCCTCCAATACGCTGCACGCTGATCTGCGTATTCTGTTTTATGCCGAAAAATATATAGACGCAGCGCAGGTCAATCCTTTGCGCGCCGGTATCCGCCCTCGTTTGCGCCAGCACTTGCGCCTGCTTGACGATGTTGCGAAAAGCGCGCCTTCCTGGCTGAGCCCGGACATACCATCGGTCCTGAGTTATTATCTGGCCTGTCAGATGCGCTGGATGGCGCTCTATCCTGCGAAGGCTGATCGCAGCTGGTTTCAGATCGCTGACACGCCGCATCTGCAGCGAATGCTGATGCAGTTGGAGACGCGCCCTGCCACACGTGCCGCAATCGCGGCCGAGGGTTTAGGGGTTACACCCTTTACCTCACCAACCTATGCTAACCCACCGGAAGGCTTTGCTACCTGATATGTTTCTGTCTGTCTTCGATATGTTCAAAGTGGGCATTGGCCCGTCCTCGTCCCATACGATGGGACCAATGGTTGCTGCCGCGCGGTTTCTGGACATGATGCGCGCCTCTCCGTTCGAATTTTCAGGGCTGCGCGGGTCGTTGCACGGGTCGCTGGCCTTTACCGGTGTCGGCCACGCAACCGATCGCGCCACGATCCTGGGCCTGGCCGGATTTGTGCCCGACACATATGATCACGAACGGGCCGAGGCCGCACTGGCTGGCATAAGTGAGACCCACAGCGTGACCCCCGAAGGATTGCCCACGCTGCAGTTTGATCCCAAGGCCGATCTGGTTTTCGACTATGAAAACAATCTGCCGGGCCATGCTAACGGTATGGTCCTGATGGCCACGGACGCACAGGGCGACGTGATCCTGCGGCAGGTCTATTACTCGATCGGTGGCGGCTTTGTTCTGACCGAGGAAGAACTGGCCCAGGGCAAGGCAACCGATGAAGGCGCACCGGTGCCCTTTCCTTTCAAATCGGCGGTCGAGATGTTGGACATGGCCAAAACCAGCGGCAAAAGCATCGCCGAGATGAAGCGCGCCAACGAGATCGCGCGCGGCTGTGCAGACAGTTTTGCCAAAGGCACCGCGCGCCTCTGGCAGGTCATGAACGACTGTATCGAGCGCGGTCTGACCACCGACGGCATTCTGCCAGGCGGTTTGAACGTGCGTCGTCGCGCCAAAGGCATCTATGACGCGTTGATGGCCGAGCGTGGCATGAACCTGAACGCGCCCCACACGATCAACGACTGGATGAGCGTTTACGCCATGGCCGTAAACGAAGAAAACGCAGCTGGCGGTCAGGTGGTGACCGCCCCCACCAATGGTGCTGCCGGGGTTCTTCCAGCGGTAATGCGCTATTATCTGGACCATGTACCCGGTGCTTCAGAGAACCACATCGAAGATTTCATGCTGACTGCGGCCGCTATTGGCGGGCTGGTCAAATACAACGCCTCGATCTCGGGCGCCGAGGCCGGGTGTCAGGCTGAAGTCGGCAGCGCCGCAGCCATGGCTGCAGCCGGGCTGTGCGCGGTTATGGGCGGCACCCCGGAACAGGTGGAAAATGCCGCCGAGATCGCTCTCGAGCATCATCTGGGCATGACCTGTGATCCTGTCGCCGGACTGGTTCAGGTACCCTGTATCGAACGCAACGGGCTGGGTGCGATCAAGGCGGTATCAGCGGCCTCCTTGGCCCTGCGCGGAGATGGTCACCATTTCGTACCACTGGACGCCGTCATCGAAACCATGCGTCAGACAGGGCATGACATGCACGAAAAATACAAGGAAACGTCATTGGGCGGTTTGGCGGTGAACGTGCCGAATTGCTGAAACAAAGCGGGGAAGCATGATGGATGGCCATTGTCTTTGCGGTAAAGTTTCATTTCAGGTGGACCCGCCTGTTCTGTCCTGTGTAACCTGCCACTGCGACAGTTGCCGCAGACAATGCGCGGCCCCGATGACGGCCTATTTCGGGATCCGCGATGGACAGTTGAAATGGACGGGCCAGGCACCAAAGACATTCGCATCCTCACCCGGCGTAGAACGCAGCTTTTGTCCTGATTGCGGCTCGCCGATCTCATTCCGGTCTGCGTCCATGTCCGGCATAATGCACCTCTACGTGGCCCTTCTGAAGGACCCCAACCAGTTGCAGCCAACACTGCATGTCGCGCATGAGGAAAAGCTGGACTGGTTGCAAATGGATGACGGGCTACCGATCTGTATCGGCCCGGACTACACCAAGATGCAGCCTTTGCCTGAAACCTAGCTTTCGCTTTCCCCGGTTCAGCCAAAGCGCTAGCGTCGCTGCATGACACAGGATCGTCCCGTTTTTGGCATCGTGCTGATGCTTGGCTTTTGTGCGCTCGCACCGTTGGGGGACGCGGTCGCCAAATTGCTGGGCGAAACCATGCCACTTGGGATGCTGGTCTTTGTCCGGTTTACACTTCAGGCCCTGTTGCTGGTTCCGCTGGTCGCCTGGACCGGCAGGCCCTGGCAAATGCCGAGGCGCATTTTTCGTCTCGCTGTCATAAGAACTCTGCTGCACATCGTCGGTATCACCGCGATGTTTAGTGCCCTGCAATACTTGCCCCTGGCAGACGCTGTGGCCATCGCCTTTGTTATGCCGTTTATCATGTTGCTTCTTGGCAAACTGGTACTAAAGGAAGAAGTCGGCAAGCGGCGCCTGATTGCGTGCCTTGTGGGCTTTGGTGGTACATTGCTTGTCATTCAACCCAGCTTTGCCGAAGTCGGATATGCGGCTTTGCTTCCACTTGTCGTCGCGGTGGTGTTTGCCCTGTTCATGCTCGTGACCCGGCAAATTGCAAAAGCTACAGATCCCATTGCGCTGCAGGCCGTGTCGGGCGTCATAGCCTCTGTCATCCTACTGCCTGCACTGTTGGTGGGAACACCCGCCGGAATCTGGGAGCTGTCCCTGATTGCTCCGAATTTGGGCGATGTCTGGCTTTTGCTTGCAATCGGGCTTCTCGGTACGGTCGCACATCTGTTCATGACTTGGTCGCTGCGATATGCACCCTCTGCAACATTGGCCCCGATGCAGTATCTCGAAATCCCGGTCGCCACGGTGTTTGGCTGGCTGATCTTTCACGACCTGCCCGACGGTGTCGCCGCTTTGGGCATCTGCATCACCATCGCCGCCGGCCTCTATGTCATTCTGCGTGAGCGGGCCAGCGCCCGGACGGCCCCGACAGAAGCGCCTGCATGACCTGATCCAGCATCGCCCTGGGAAACATTACCAAAAGGCCCGGCCCATCCATACGCAATTCAACCGAGCCCAATGCGCGGTTGGACGTTCCGACAGCGCCATTCGGCTCCATCACCAAACCGTCGATTGGCCATTCAAGGCCGCGGCTTTCCCCTGATACACGCTGTAATGGAAACAATGAGACGACATCTCGAGGTGCCATAGAAACCGAGATTTGGGGGGGTGCGTGAAAGATGATCTCACTTTCGCCAATCAGAATACAGGGCTGATCTTGCCTGCGAACCAAGACGTTTAGTGCTGCTAACTGGTGATCCAGACGCCCCCCGAGAAAACCGACCCCAATCACCAACGGCGCCTCGACACTGCGCAGGGCTTTGTCGAAATCCGTGCTGTTTTGTTCGCTAATTGGAAACAGTCGATCCAGCGGAATCTGATCTTTGTGATCCGAATCAAGCGAATCAAAATCACCGATAACAGCGTCTGGAATGCGCCCAATTTCCAACAAACTTGCCGCCCCGCCATCTGCGGCGACGGCCAACTTGGTGCGAATCAACGCCAAATCCAAATCTTCAGGGCCAATTTGACCGCTTCCAACTAGCGTGATTGACTCTTTCGAACGTACAATTCGCGTCTTTTTCATGAGATTGATCATTTTTTCCGGGTTTTGACACATTGAGACCACAAAATGATAGGTTCATGGACAAAGTTCTGAGCCAATAGCTCTGCCCACGACCGGGCTGATGGCTCGTGTAGTTTGTAGAGGACGTACGTCTGATGGTACAGAATAACAAGGTTTTGACAGTTTCCTACGGAACCTTCTCGTGCACTTTGGAAGGATTTGACGATTCTTTTGAAACGATGAAGTCGATTGCCGAATACTTCCGCGACCTTGCAGCGGATGACAGGTATTTTGGGTCCGAACCTCCGCAACCAGACGCCGAAATGCTGACCCGCATTGCTCAGCGAGATGCGACGCGTAAAGTCGAAGCCAGCCAGAGCGAAAACGGATTGCTTCTGCGGGCGCAAGACCGTGCCGCTTCACCGCCCCTTTCTACCGCGCCCATGACCCCGCCCAGTACCCCAAGTGCTCCGGCCTATACCGCTGCCCCCTCACAGTCCGCGTCCATCGCAGAGGCCGAGCCGGTTGAGGGTCGACCCGAACCCGCCGCCGATAGTATCGCCGCAAAGCTGCAACGGATCCGGGCGGTGGTCTCTCATAGCGAAGAAAACTCGGTGATCTACGCCGAGGATGAAGATTCCCCCCTGATGAAATCCGAAACCGGCCCAACTGATGCCGTATCGGCTGCCTTTCAGGCCGGAACTCTGACCCCCACAGATCTGGCCGAATCCCCCGCGGCCGATGCTGAGGTTGAAGCGGCTCAGGAATTTGAGCCCGAACCTCAGATGGACATGCCCCCACCCGCCGCGGAAGAGGCAGAGATCGAAGGCCCGGCCCAAGAGACCCCCGCCGTGCCAGAAATTGATGTCGCACCTACTGCCGACGACGTGACCACTGTCGAGGCAGAAGAGGTTTTGATTTCGGATCTGAGTGCCGAGACGGACGAAGCCGAGAGCGACGAAATCGACAATATCCTGACAGAAGACATTTCGGCGGACGCAGACGAATCTGAAGAGGTTGCCGGCTATTTGACCGAAGAAGACGAGGAAACTCTGCTTGATGAAATCGCCAGCGTCGAAGCCGTGTTGTCCGCCCGTGCATCCGAGCCTCTGCCTGAGGAACCGAACCTGGACGAGGACGTTTCTCGCCTGATGGAAAAGGCGGTCAAACAGATGGATGATCCCGCGACCGCCAATCAGCGCGAGACATATTCCCGTCTGCGCAATGCAGTGGCCGCAACCAATGCTGATCGTGCAGATGCGCTAAACCGTAATCAGGCTCAGCAGATCAGCCCGCGCCGCCCCGAAAGCAATGTTACAACTGCCCGTCCCAAGGCAGAGCCTGCCGCTCCCCTCAAGCTGGTTGCTGAACAGCGCATCGACAATAAAGACGAGGATGAAATGGGGCCGATTTCTCCGCGCCGTGTAAAATCCAAACCGCTGGGTCTTCCGATCGAGGAAAGCGGCTTTGCGCACTATGCGCAGGAACAGGGCGCACAATCTCTGCCGGACCTGCTGGAAGCTGCGGCATCTTATCTGTCGTTCATCGAAGGACAGGAACAGTTCTCGCGCCCGCAACTGATGAACAAGATCCGTTCTCTCAAGCAGGACGATTTTAATCGCGAGGAAAGCCTGCGCTCATTCGGGCAACTGCTGCGCGACGGCAAGATTGAGAAAGCTGGCGGAGGTCGGTTTGCGGCTTCGGACGAGATCGGGTTCCGCCCTGACGGAGATGAACGCGCCGCAGGCTGAATTCAAACCGAAAAGAAAAAAGGGCCGGAGACCAACTCCGGCCCTTTTTCATTGGGCGATCTTTTGTGGGCAGGCGTATGAACCCGCCGCAGGATGAGCCCCGAATAGGCCGCTTAGTCAGAGGATCCGTTAGGATCTTCTTTTCCAACACCTTTGAAGATGAATTTGAAAGGCAGAGCCCACAAAATGCCGAGCGCTACGTATACCAGAAGTTCCAACCATATTGGTGGCCGGTCCAACCAGTTTATCACCGTCACCACCGCAACGATATAAGCCGGCAGGCCAATCAGCAGCAGCACCATCGACCAACGACGACGCGCTTTATAGCTCAGGCCATTTTTCTGTTCGCCGGCCATCAGTCAGCAAACGGGTCTGTCACCAAAATGGTGTCGTCCCGCTCTGGGCTAGTGGACAGCAATGCAACCGGACATTCGATCAACTCTTCGACCCGACGCACATATTTGATGGCATTTGCAGGCAAGTCCGCCCAACTGCGCGCGCCTTCCGTTGATTCGCTCCAACCAGGCACCTCTTCGTAGATCGGAGTACATCGTGCCTGCTGATCGGCTGCAGTGGGAAGATAATCCAGACGCTTACCGTCAAGGTCATAGGCAACACAGATTTTCAGCGTCTCGAATCCGTCCAGTACGTCCAGCTTGGTTAGCGAAATACCGTTTACGCCACTAGTGGCACAGGTTTGGCGCACTAGACAGGCATCAAACCAGCCGCAACGCCGCTTGCGCCCGGTGGTCGTACCAAACTCGTGCCCACGCTCACCCAGACGCTGGCCATCCGCATCATCCAATTCGGTTGGAAACGGCCCCTCACCCACACGGGTCGTGTAAGCCTTTACGATGCCAAGGACAAAATCAATCGAGCCGGGCCCGATGCCGACGCCGGTCGCCGCCTGACCGGCGATCACGTTGGACGAGGTCACAAACGGATAGGTTCCAAAGTCGATGTCCAGAAGGGCACCCTGCGCGCCTTCAAACAGAATACGCTTACCAGCCTTGCGCTTTTCGTTCAGTACTTTCCAAACGGGTGCTGCGAAAGGCAGAATCTCGGACGCAATTTCCCTTAGCTGAGCAATCAGTGCATCGCGGTCCACGGGTTCGATCCCCAATCCCTTGCGCAGCGGGTCATGGTGCTGCAGCGCGCGATCTACGCGTGCCTCAAGGGTCGCCTCGTCTGCCAGGTCAGCAACCCGCACAGAACGCCGCCCAACCTTATCTTCATATGCGGGGCCAATTCCCCGACCCGTGGTCCCGATCTTGGTTCCTTTGCTTGCCGCCTCTTCGCGTGCGCGGTCCAGTTCACCGTGGATGGGCAGGATCAGCGGGGTGTTCTCTGCGATCATCAGCGTTTCGGGCGATATCTCGACCCCCTGCGCCTGGATCGTTGCGATCTCTTTCAGCAGGTGCCAGGGGTCAAGAACAACGCCATTGCCAATGACACTCAGCTTGCCGCCACGTACCACACCGGATGGCAGAGCGTGCAACTTATAGACGGCACCGTCGATTACCAACGTATGACCGGCATTATGCCCGCCTTGAAAACGCGCGATCACATCGGCCCGTTCACTGAGCCAATCGACGATCTTGCCTTTTCCTTCGTCACCCCACTGGGCGCCGACAACAACCACATTGGCCATATCTGGTCCTTTTGCGCTGAGATATCAAACCCGGCTCGTATAGCGATGTGTCAGCGACAGGGAAACCGATAATTCGCCGCAGATCATAACCACACTGTGCGTGGTGCCTCCGGCGGAGTTATTTTTGGCTAGATGAAGAGAGGATCCCTTGCTTCATCTGGCTCAAAATACCTCGGGGGAGTCGCGGCTTGCCGCGGTGGGGGCAGCGCCCCCTTTCTAGCCATTCGACAAATGAACGGGTTCACCATGTGGAGTCGTCAGATAGGCCTCCTCCCAATCCAACGAGACTGCAGCGACATCACTTGGGTTCGCGTCACCCATTTCGGCTAAATAGGCCTCGAGTGTTTCCAGCCAGGCATGGAAATAGTCGTTGCCACCATTCAGCTCTTTGCTCAGACCATGGCGTTTTAGCATCTTCGAAAATCGATCGGCCCATTCCGACCATTCGAATCGTCCCGCTTCATTCAGCGCGACAGTGACCGCAAAGACCTGTGCATGCCAGGGCTCTGCGAATGCCAACTCGGGTAATGGCTGTGCGTTACACTCACTCATCGGGCACCAGATAGCTTTGCCACAGATCTAATATGACCTCGTCATTTCGGTTCTCGGGATCGGCCCAAAGCTCCGAGGCCGGGAATGCAACCGCATATAATGGTTCAGGTGCCTCTCCCAGACCATGAGCATTGGAATCCGGCAAAACATGCGTCCCATGCAGGCGTAATATCCGACCGCAAGCGCCAGAAGCGTAAGATGGCAATCTGGTATGACCACCGTTTTTCAGGCGGTTGGCAGCCGGTCGTACTGTACGCACCTTTTGGCCGGGATCAAACTGCACCGCGATATTCGAGGGTCGATCAGCCGGACCGCCTTTGGACAGTGCGCCCTCAACCGCCCCGGCTGTCAGCGCGCGGGAAGCCAAAGGATGTGAAGCATCCGTTCCTTGGCCCAGAAGGTCTTCCAATGTCAGGACCCCCTGCTCTACCAACAGATCTGCAAGTGCTGACACCCATTTTTCGTAGTAAGAGAATCGTGCATAGTCTTTGGGCGACAGTCGTTCGCGTGCATGGCGCGAGATGTCGATATTCCATTGTCCCAGAAACCCGGCAGCCAATGTCAGTGCCAATGCGCGCCCGTGCCATTCTTCTGGGAAAATCACTGCATCTTGGGATTCGGGGATCACCGGACCGTCGCCGAACCGTCCTCCCATATCGTGAACGCGGGTCATGACGGCACCTTTGGCAGGCCGGTTCCGATCATACTGTCACGGGTCACAAGCGCGGTCAGGTCGTCTTCGGTCATCCCATCGGTGCCATCGGGGCGCATGGGTAGAACAAGATAGCGTATCTCGGCCGTTGAATCCCAAACCCGCACGGCTGTTTCATCCGCCAGAGAAACTCCGAACTCTGACAAAATTTTACGCGGCTCACGCACGGCCCGCGCACGATAGGCATCCGATTTATACCACCCCGGTGGAATCCCCAACAAAGGCCATGGGTAGCAACTGCACAGCGTGCAAACGACCATGTTGTGGAGATCAGGGGTATTTTCGACAACAACGATATGTTCACCTTGCCGACCGTAAAAACCAAGCTTTGTCACCTCGGGCGTTGCATCCTTAAGCAGTGCTGCCTTAAAGGCCGGGTCAGTCCAGGCTTTGGCAACAACCCGGGCACCGTTCTGCGGGCCAATCTTGTTTTGGTAAGTGTCGATGATCTCATCCAAAGCGGCCGGGTCGATCAGCCCCTTGCGGGTCAGAATCGTTTCCAGCGCCTTGACGCGAAGGGCGGGTTCAGGCGGCAATAAGGCGTGCGGATGGTCGGGATCGTCATGTGGCATGGGTCGCAGCCTGCTTTACCATCCCCTTGCCTGTCCAGTCTCTTTGCTGTGATCCCGAAGATCACTTGGCGTGATGGTAACTCGTGACTTGCCCCCGGAACCAAACTTGCATAAGTACCTCGCGATACACGCCACGCTGTACAGGACCACCATGGAAAACGTCGTTCTCATTATCCATCTTCTTCTGGCTTTGGGCCTGATCGCCGTCGTCCTGATGCAGCGGTCCGAAGGCGGCGGCCTTGGCATGGGTGGCGGCGGAGGCGGTGCCATGGCTGGCCGGTCGGCTGCAACAGCATTGGGCAAGGTGACCTGGATTTTAGCCGCGTGCTTTATCGTCACTTCGATCACACTGACCATTCTGGCGGCACAAAAATCCTCGGGCAGCTCTGTGCTCGACCGGATTGGGACACAGGCACCGGCCGCGACCGAAGAAAGCACACCGGCAATTCCGTCGGCGGATGACCTGTTGCCTCCGGCACAGGGTGACAACGCGCCTTTGATCCCGCAGGCCAACTGACACACAAAACCTAGAAACAGAAAAGAGAACTGCAACAGCATCTTGCGGTTCTCTTGCGCTATTGGCGCGAATCCTTTATACGTGAAGTCCCGTGATGCAGCGGTTTTTCTTGAACCGCCGGGCAGCTGATATTGACGTCTCACGGGGAGCAGCCGAAAAACATGGCGCGTTTTATTTTCATCACTGGTGGTGTGGTTTCATCCTTGGGCAAAGGATTGGCTTCGGCGGCTTTGGGCGCGTTGTTGCAGGCCCGCGGATATTCGGTGCGTCTGCGCAAGCTGGACCCCTATCTGAATGTCGATCCGGGCACCATGTCGCCTTTTGAGCATGGCGAAGTGTTCGTTACAGATGACGGGGCAGAAACCGATCTGGACCTTGGCCATTATGAACGTTTTACCGGCGTCGCCGCGCGCAAAACCGACTCGGTCAGTTCCGGGCGGATTTATTCCAACGTGCTGGAAAAAGAACGCCGCGGCGATTACCTGGGCAAAACCATTCAGGTGATCCCGCACGTCACCAATGAGATCAAGGATTTCATCGCCATAGGCGAGGATGAAGTCGATTTCATGCTGTGCGAGATCGGCGGCACCGTGGGCGATATCGAAGGCCTGCCCTTCTTTGAGGCCATCCGCCAATTCAGCCAGGACAAACCACGCGGCCAATGCCTGTTCATGCACTTGACCCTGCTGCCCTACATCAAAGCCTCGGGCGAATTGAAAACCAAGCCAACCCAGCACTCGGTGAAAGAGCTGCGTTCGATCGGTCTCGCCCCCGACATTCTGGTCTGCCGGTCCGAAGGCCCGATCCCGACGAAGGAACGTGAAAAGCTGGCTTTGTTCTGTAACGTCCGCCCCGATAGCGTGATTGCTGCGCAGGACCTCAGCACCATCTACGATGCTCCGCTCGCCTACCACCGCGAGGGACTGGATCAGGCGGTTCTGGATGCCTTCCAGATCAGCCCTGCCCCCAAGCCCGATCTGACCAAATGGGAAGACGTCAGTGATCGCATCCACAATGCCGAGGGCGAAGTGAAGGTCGCCATCGTCGGTAAGTACACCCAGTTGGAAGACGCCTATAAGTCGATAGCCGAGGCGCTGACCCATGGCGGGATGGCCAACCGTGTCCGCGTCAAGGTCGAATGGGTCGATGCCGAGGTATTCGATACCGAAGAGGCCGCCCCGCATCTGGAAGGCTTCCACGCGATCCTCGTGCCCGGCGGATTCGGTGAGCGCGGTACCGAAGGCAAAATCAAGGCTGCGCAATACGCCCGCGAACATAAAGTGCCCTACCTGGGTATCTGCCTGGGCATGCAGATGGCCGTAATTGAGGCCGCGCGAAATGCCGCTGGCATCAAAGAGGCCGGGTCCGAGGAATTCGACCATGAATCCGGTAAAAAGCGTTTCGAACCGGTGGTCTATCACCTGAAAGAATGGGTGCAGGGCAATCACAAGGTCGAACGCAAAGTCGGTGATGACAAGGGCGGCACCATGCGCCTGGGAGCCTATGACGCAGTTCTGGCCGAAGGGTCAAAAGTGGCCGATGTCTATGGCGGTACCGCCATCGAAGAGCGCCACCGCCACCGCTATGAAGTGGACATCAAATACCGCGACAAGCTGGAAAAAGCTGGTCTCAATTTCTCAGGCATGTCCCCCGACGGCCGGTTGCCAGAAATCGTCGAGTGGTCGGATCATCCGTGGTTCATTGGGGTCCAGTACCACCCCGAGCTGAAATCAAAGCCGTTCGACCCGCATCCTTTGTTCCGCGACTTTGTGCGCGCTGCCAAGGACACCTCGCGTCTGGTCTGACACCAGGCACGAAAGCAGATTGTATCGGTCAGCGCGAAAAGACTGTACGCGCTGACCCTTTGCACGGTTAACTGTCCGCAACTCAGAGATAGGAGACCGTCCATGACCGATCAGATCACCAATGCACTGACATTCGCGGCCCTGCACAAAAAGGGCGAACCGGTTATCCTGTACAATATCTGGGATGCTGGCAGTGCCGGTGCCGTGCGCGACGCTGGCGCCCAAGCCATTGCCACTGGAAGCGCTCCTGTTGCGATGGCACAAGGGTTCAGCGACGGCCAAAACATCCCGATGCAGGCCGCGCTGGACAATGCTCGCCGGATTGTCGAATCCGTTGATCTTCCGGTTACTCTGGATTTCGAAGGTGCGTATGCGGCTGATGCTCAGGGTATCTCTGCCAATGTCAGGCTGGCCCTTGAATCCGGCGTTGTCGGCTTCAACTTCGAAGACCAGATCATCGGATCAAATGAGTTGTACGATATTGAAACTCAGGCCGCCCGTGTCAGCGCGATGCGTGAAGGTTGCGATGCGGCGGGCGTTCCTGCGTTTATCAACGCGCGGACCGACATTTTCCTGAAGGCGCAGCCCGAAACCCATGATGATGCGATGCTGGAAGAGGCAATGGTCCGAGCACAAGCCTATTCAGATGCAGGGGCCAGCGGATTCTTCGCCCCCGGCCTACGGGATCAGGCCATGATTGCCCGGTTAGTAGAGTCAATCGACCTGCCGCTAAATATCATAGCATTACCCGGCACACCGGACACCGCCACTTTGGCTGGGCTGGGAGTCGCGCGTATAAGCTATGGCCCTGTACCCTATCGGAAAATGCTGGCCTGGCTGCAAGACGAAGCGCGAAAGGTACTCTGACCCAGCGCGCTATCCGGCTGTAGCAGGCGGTCTTTTGATCATTCTGAGCCTTGCGCGATAGTCCGTGCTTGGCGGGTTATCAAATATGGAATAATCTCTGACCATGTTGAAAAAACTCTTTCAGGCTTTCCGCCCGCCACAACACGACAATCTGCCCGACCCAGACGCTGAACTTGCACTCGGGGCGCTTATGGTGCGCGTTGCACAAGCGGACAGGGATTATAAGCTGGAAGAGATCAGCCTGATCGACCGTATCCTCGCCCGACTTTATCAACATAATGCGATCGAAGCCGCAAAGGTCCGCGCCACCTGCGAGAAACTGCACGCAGCCGCACCGGAAACGGACACGTTCGGTAAGCTGATCCGGGAAACCACGGACCTGCACGAGCGCTTGGCCGCTTTGGATGCCCTCTGGGAGGTGGTTCTGGCCGACGGGAATACAGATGAGGGCGAGATGAAAATCGTCGAAGAAGCCCGCATCGCCATGGGTCTGAGCTTTAACGACAGCAAGACCGCCAGAAAGCGTGTGCAAAGACGCTTGGAAGAGGCGTAAGGCCTCTCTATACCTGTCTCATGTTTATTGATTTTCTGTCTCGACTGACCCAGCCTCAGCCCGCCCCTTTCACCGATGACGATGCTCGACTGGCCTTGACGGCCCTGCTGGTGCGCGTTGCCCGATCTGACAACGACTATGCCGACAGTGAAATGGCGCGAATCGACCGGATTTCGATTGAACGCTATGACCTATCCCCGTTCGAAGCCGCCGGCCTGCGCGCCCGCGCCGAAGATCTCGAGGCCGAAGCACCGGACACCGTACGGTTCACTCGCGCAATCAAAGAGGCCGTTGCCTATGACGACCGCCTGGCAGTCGTTCAGGCCTTGTGGTCGGTCGCTCTGGCGGATGGGCACCGCACGGGTGAAGAGGATTCCTTACTGCGACTGGTCGTCAGCCTGCTGGGCATCAGTGATGTCGACTCTGCAATGGCCCGTCAAAAGGCTGCCAAATCTTGATAGCCACGCTGGGCATGTACGACATGCCTGCGCTGCGCCCTGCGAATGATCGGTTTTGGGCATCGATTCGGGATTACCTTGGCTATGGCCCCGCAAACCTAAACCGAGACCGGGATGTCTGGGATGTCTGGTTGGACCCGGATCTGGTTTTTGCCCAGACCTGCGGCATGCCCTATCGCACCCGGTTGCATGGCAAGGTGCAGTTGGTTGGAACGCCGGATTACGCGTTGCCTGGCTGCCCACCTGGCCATTACCGGTCAGTTTTTGTAGCCCGCCGCCACGACCCCCGCGATCTTGATGAATTGGCCGATGGTGTTTTTGCCTATAATGAACCGCTGTCGCAATCCGGATGGGCCGCCCCAATGGTTCACCTTGAACGATACCACCGAACACCATCGTCGGTTCTGCAATCCGGTGGTCATGCGCTGTCTGCTCAAGCCATTTCCGAGGGCCGTGCCGATTATGCCGCGCTGGATGCGCTGACATGGGAGATGCTGAAGGTCCATTCCGACCTTCCAGAAGCTCTGCGTGAGGTCGCCGAAACAACCCCAACCCCCGCGCTACCTTATATCACAGCGAAGGATCAGGACGCCGCTCAGATCGCACGCGCAGTTCGCAACGCGATTCAAACCATGTCACCGCAAGATCGGAACCTTCTGCACCTGCATGACCTGATCTCTATTCCTGCCAAAGATTATCTGCGCGTCCCAAATCCGTCGAAATTGTAAACTGCGATGGATAATTCATGATCAAATTGACCAGAACGCTTCGTCAAATTGACGGAATCACCCACTTACTCTGTCATTTGCGCATTGCATTGAGCTGATTTTTAAGCCCTAGTACCGCACCAACACCAATAACACCTGGACCAACCGTGACAGATTCAACTCCCGTCATTGAGATCAAGAACCTACACAAGAGTTTCGGCAATCTGGAAGTGCTGAAGGGCGTGGATATCACTGCCAGACGGGGCGATGTCGTATCTTTGATTGGGTCCTCGGGGTCTGGGAAATCCACTTTATTGCGGTGCTGCAACCTGTTGGAAGACAGCCAGCAGGGCGAAATCCTTTTCAAGGGTGAACCTGTTCGTTGGTCCGGTAACAGCCACACGCGCCGGCCTGCTGATGCGAAACAGGTTCTGCGCATTCGCACAAACCTGTCGATGGTTTTCCAACAGTTCAACCTGTGGGCTCATTTGACCATCCTGCAGAACGTGATGGAAGCACCTGTAACGGTATTGGGCCGTGACAAAAAAGAAGTTGAAGACAGCGCACGCAGATACCTTGAAAAAGTTGGTATTGGCGACAAGTGCGACGCCTACCCCGCACAGTTGTCTGGTGGCCAGCAACAGCGTGCCGCGATCGCGCGGGGGCTGTGCATGGAGCCCGAGGCGCTTTTGTTTGACGAGCCCACGTCGGCGCTGGACCCCGAATTGGAACAAGAAGTGATCAAGGTGATCAAAGACCTGGCTGCAGAAGGCCGCACCATGATCATTGTGACCCACGACATGAAAATGGCCGCTGATATCTCTAGCCATGTCGTTTTCCTTCACCAGGGCCTCATCGAAGAAGAAGGCCTGCCTGAAGATCTCTTTACTACCCCTGAATCTCCACGGCTTCAGGGCTTTCTTTCCGCCACTCAGGCGGCATAACTTCAGATCAGAACCAAAACTGGGGAGTATCCAATGAAAAAACTGATCCTGACCACTGCGGCCCTTGCGCTGAGCGCAGGCATGGCTATGGCAGACACCATCCGGATGGGGACCGAGGGCGCCTATGCACCTTGGAACTTCGTCAATGACGCAGGTGAGATTGACGGCTTTGAGCGCGAGCTGGGCGACGAGCTGTGCAAACGCGCAGACCTGACCTGCGAGTGGGTCAAGAACGACTGGGATTCGATCATTCCGAACCTGGTCTCGGGCAACTACGATGTGATCATCGCTGGTATGTCGATCACCGACGAGCGTGACGAGGTCATCGACTTTACCCAGAACTACACACCACCGGATCCCTCCGCCTATGTTGCAATGTCGGATGACGCCGATGTTGCAGGTGGTGTGGTCGCCGCACAAACTGGCACCATTCAGGCTGGCTATATCGCCGAATCCGGCGCGACCCTGGTCGAGTTCGCCAGCCCCGAGGAAACCATCGCTGCCGTACGCAACGGTGAGGCCGATGCGGTTCTGGCCGACAAATCCTTCCTTGCCCCGATCGTCGACGAAGACGCAGATCTGCGCTTTGTGGCCGATGAGGTTCCGCTGGGTGGTGGCGTCGGCATTGGCGTCCGTGAATCCGACGGTGAGCTGAAAGAAAAGCTCAACGCAGCCATCCAATCCATGAAGGATGACGGCAGCCTGAACGAGCTGATCACCAAATGGGAAGTGTCTTCGACCTTCTAATTCTGATCCGGCGGCGTGCCCCAGTCTACGGGCGCGCCGCCCCAGCGCCTTTACCACCTGAAGAGGCCCGCCATTTTTTCGTTCTGCACTGACCCCGACACGCTGGGAACCTTCCGTTGGTTCTCGTGCTATCTGACCAATGGTGTGCATTGGTCCTTTTACCTGTCCTTCCTCAAGGTACTGGCTCTGCTTGCCGTGACGGCGCCCGTAGCGCTGGGTTTCGGGTTCGTCGGGGCCATGGCTGCCCGTTCGCACGTTCTGCCGGTCAGTTGGCTGGGTAAGGGTTATATCGCCATCGTGCGCGGCGTGCCGGATATCGCCTTTTTCATGTTCTTCGTGATTGCTTTGGATCAGGCATTCGAATGGACGCGGCATCAAATTCTCTGCCCGGACTGGACGGATTCGATCCGACAGGGCAACGACTTTATCGTCTGCCAATCTGCCAAACTGCCACTGGGCACCTCGCCGGAATGGGTGCACGAAACCTATGGGTTCTTTCTGGCTGTCATCACTTTCTCTATTGTTTTCGGTGCTTTCGCCGCCAATGTTCTGTTCGGCGGCATGCGGGCCGTACCCTATACACAGCTGGAAACCGCCGAAGCCTATGGGATGTCCCGTCGCCAGACTTTCTGGAAAATCCTTGTGCCTCAGATGTGGGTTTATGCCCTGCCCGGTCTCAGCAATCTCTGGATGGTTCTGATCAAGGCCACGCCGTTGCTGTTCCTTCTGGGCATCGAAGATATCGTGTACTGGGCCCGCGAACTGGGCAGCACCAAGACTCCGAAGTTTACGCAATACCCACACGGTGACTGGCGCATGTGGTATTTCCTGTTCCTGCTGGTTTTCTACCTTGGCTTCACCCGTATGTCCGAGATCGGGCTTGAACGCCTGATGCGCCGGCTGTCCCACGGACAGGCCACCGCCGCCGGAGAATTGCTGCGCAAGGAGACCACCGCATGAGCTGCTTGCAGACCATTCAGGACTACGGCCTGCGATCTCTTGGATATGGCGAGCGTCTGCTGCCAAAATCCGACTTTACCTTATGTGAGCACTTTACCCTGATCGGGTCTGGTATGATCTGGAATATCTATTTCGGAGTCATGGCGCTTGCGACCGGGTTTTTCCTTGCCACAGCACTGGCGCTTGGCAAAGCTTCACCCAGTTTCTGGCTGCGCAAACCTTCGGAATGGTTCATTTTCATCTTTCGTGGTTCGCCGCTGTTCATTCAGTTTTTCTTTGCCTATTTCTTCTTCCTGTCGCTGAAGAAATCCTATCCGATGTTCGATTCTCTGACGTCGGCCTGGATTGGGGCGCTGATCGTTCTGTTTCTGAACACTGCCGCCTATTCAGCCGAAATTTTCTTTGGCGCGCTCCGATCCATTCCCAAGGGCGATACCGAGGCTGCAGATGCTTATGGCATGTCCGGCTGGTCTCGCTTCCGGCGGATCGTCTGGCCCACCATGCTGCGGCTTGCCTGGCCCGCCTACACGAATGAGGCGATCTTTCTGTTCCATGCCACCACGCTGGTGTTCTTCTCGGCCTTCCCCGCCTGGCAGCAACGAGGCGATGCGCTGTATTACGCAAGCTATTTCGCGGATAAGACGTTCAACCCCTTTGTCGCCTATCCAATCCTTGCCTTCTATTTCATCTTACTGACGCTTGCGATCGTTGGGGGGTTCGGCCTAGTGAACAAGCATCTGAACCGTCATTTACCTGCGGAACGGAAAACAAAGATGCGCTTTCGCCTGAATCTGGCACGCTAAGGCCCATCCGGGGATGCAGCCGCTGCAATCCCCGGAAAAGACAATTTCTCAAATAAAAGTCGGTACCGTTTTGAGTAAAGGCAGCCCTTCGATTTGCGCGACGGCCTAGGGGCGGAACTAGCTTGGGAATTTTCTGGCAATCGGGGAGATGGTACCGCCTCCCTGGCTTGAACAGGGGACCTCTGGATCCACAATCCAGCGCTCTAACCAACTGAGCTAAGGCGGCACTTGTGAAGGGCGATGTATCGAACGCGTTCGCGGAATGCAAGAGGATTAAAGCTGAATTTTCCAGCTTTGTTCGACCAGATCAACCCCGAAGGAATGGACCGGTTTGCTATCCATCAACTGCCACCCAGTGGACCCATAAAGCGCACAGGCAGCCTTGTGGCTTTCATGCGTCCACAGCCTCATTTCAGTGTAACCGGCGCTGCGAGCAAAGCCCATGCAGCTCTCCAGCATCCGCTTTCCCAGACCCACCCCGCGCGCTTCGGGCAACAGTAAGAACAACCGCAGTTTTGCGGTCGTTTCACTCAGGGCAACGCAGAAAATACTGCCCAAAGGTTTACCGTCACATTCCGCAATCCAGCCACGCTCGCGCTTGGCATCATGGTCAGTGATAAAATCATCGAGGATTTCTTTCACCAACACGACAAAAGAGTCGTCAAAACCCTCGTCTCGTGAATACAAAAGATCATGCACAGCCACCAACCACGGCGCGTCCAAAGCTTCAAAGGGTCTGATCTGAATAGAGTGCATCCCCTATTTGAACGCAAAGGTAACTTGATTCTCAAGCCTTTGCGCGCTAGCACGAACTCTCATCCCCGGAGGCACACATGAGCATCAATACCGAAAGTGACATTCAGGCGAATTTGCAGATCGGACCAACAGATCAGGGGATGGTGCGCCTATTCATCGAAGCAGAAAACCTTGAGATTCCAATGGATTTCGATCCAGAAGAAGCCGAAGAGATTGCCGACGAGCTCCGCGCCGCCGCGCATGCCGCACGGGCAGTAAAAGGCTGACCTATCAAATTCTGGGATCTCTCAGAGACTGCAAGCGACGGGCCGCGTCTGTGGCAAATTTCTGGATCATCTTCTTCCGCCGGGCCGGAGCTATCTTGTCCTCTGGTGCCATACGCACGATCTCGGCGTCATAAGCATCGGCAATGATCAACCCGGTCTCGGCAGGCAACAGCTCGGTCGGAAACTCCGTATCCACTGCCCAGAAGAATCGATCACACCACTCCAAATAGCCCTGCCATTTGGAATCCGACTGGAAATCAGCGCGGCTTGATTTACATTCGATCACCCAAAGCTCACCCTTAGGACCCAGCCCCATCACATCAACCCGCAGTCCGCGTATAGGCACGAATTCCTCAACGGATACAAAGCCATGCGCCGTCAGGTGACGGGCGACGCCACGTGCAAGTCTTTGTCCGGGTTGCAGGTCCAATGTCATATCCCAAATGTGAACAATTAGTGAACAAATGTAAAGTGAGCCCATACGGCTTGACTTAGTACCATTTGGTATTGCATTAATGTGAAACCAAATGGTATCTCTTTAGGTTGCATATGGAAAACCAAACTCAAAACGCGTTCCGCGCTCTGGCTGACCCTACCCGCAGGGACATTGTGCAGATGTTAGCACTGCAGGACATGACGATCGCTCAGTTGACTGATCGCTTCGACATGACCCGCGCGGCGGTCAAGAAACACCTAACCGTGCTGTCGGATGGCGGCCTGATTGCCGTCGAAGCCCGTGGCCGGGAACGCATAAACCGACTTGAACCAAAAGGCATGGCCCCTGTTCTGGATTGGCTCAGCTACTTTGATCAATTCTGGGATGAACGCCTTAACTCTCTTAAAGAAGCTGTTGAAAGGAAATCAAAATGACTGATGCCGTTCTAAGGAAATCCATCTTCCTGAGGGCCGAGCCCGAGACCGTCTGGGCCTATCTGACCGAACCCGACCGGTTGGCGGAATGGTTTCACAAACCCGAACGCCCCCTGGCGCAAGGACAAAAACTGGAGATGTTCGGAACGACCAGTGGCGACCTTCTGATCTGGGGAGAAGTCCGCGAAGCGCGCCCGCCGTCATACCTGGAGTATTCGTTTACGGTTAAGCCAATGGGCGACGCAGTCAGCATCGTGAAATGGACGCTGGAACCGGTTGCGGGCGGTACACGCCTGGACCTGCTGCACGAAGGTCTGCCGCAAGGTGCCGATGCCTTTGGCCTGATCCTGGCGCTGGACAATGGCTGGGACGAGCATTTTGGCAAGATGCGCGCGTCCTTGCACGAAACTGTTGACGCCTGACCCCTTGTGCGAACCCGCCGGACGCCCTACTTAGGCCCGTGGCGGGTTCTGCCCTTCTTGTGACTGGTAGCATTCTGGTGGCCTTAAGCAATTCCGAGGGGGCTGGCTCTGTTCAGGTCCTGGCCTGATTACCTGGCGCCCACCTGTACATACAGGTCCTCGGGAATCAAACCGCACGGTTGACTGGTGGTCCCGCCACACTCGATCCAAACTCCGGCAGGAAATAGCCAGATTTACGAGCTCTGGGTTCTGACCTGCGGACCAGATCGCGCTAATCATACCTGGAGCAGACAGGCATCAAGAAATGCTTTTACGGGTTCGGGTTGCCGAATGGCACGGGGCTGCACAATCACAACATTGAAATACCCGATATCCTGTGCCAGCGGACGCGCGACGACCGCATCGCCTTCTATCGTTCGTCTCGCCTCTGGCGGAAAACCAACCAGCGTGAACCCAAGCCCTTTGCCAACATAGGCATGCACCAACTCTCGTGATTGCGAGATCAGTGGCACTTCTGGATCAAGCCCAGCGGCCTGCAACAGGTCAAGATAGCTTGGACCCGGACCGGAACGCGACACTGCAATGTAGGGCATGCCTGTCAGCTGCTCAAGCTGTACGCTGTCGGCATGCACCAATGGGTGCGAGGCCGGAAGTAAAACCAGAGGCGCCAGTTCTTTAAGTACTTCAACGTGATGACGTCGGGGTTCAAACCCTTGATCAAACACCACAAGCGCGTCCAACTCGCCGGCATCCAGCGCAGCAACGAGGTTCGGGAAATCATCCTCAACAACCTCGATGCGGATACCGGGATGGCTTTGGCGAAAAGCCAGAACAGCTGGTAGAATGATCTTCTGCGCAATCGCATAATGCGTCCCGATAACAATAGAACCTGTTTTACCCTCAGCCATCACAGCGGCCCGATTGCCGAGCGCGCCTGCTTGCATCAGCAACGCGTCGGAATCCGTCAAAAAGGCTGCGCCAACGCGGGTCAACCTCATCCCGCGTGCAGGAAAGCGATCAAACAACGTCAAACCAGTGACATCTTCGAGTTTGTCGATTGCCGATGAAATAGCGGCGGCCGAAACATTCAGGTTCCTGGCTGCCTGCGCGATACCGCCACATCGCGCCGTCTCGGCGAAGAACGACAACTGGCGCAAAGTGAAACGTATCATCAATAAAATCTTCTTTTTACAAATTTTAAATCAGTTTTTTCGACCTTTAGCAATGCGCTACCCTGCGTTTGAAATTCAGGGAGAAAGCAGATGGACATCAGACCACTTACCGGCGGTGTGGGCGCAGAGATCATCGGCGCCGATATCCGAGACGGCAGCCAGTTCGACGCCATTCATACGGCCTTTGCTCAGCACTCTGTCATCGTACTCAGAGCGCAGGATGTCGGCCCGGATGAGCATCTGGCGTTTGCCCAACGCTTTGGCGCGATCAACATCAACCGCTTCTTCAGGCCGGTCGATGGGCATCCAGAAATCGCTATGGTGCTGAAGGAAAAGGATCAGAAAGAGGCCATCGGAGAGGGCTGGCATACCGATCATTCCTACGACCAAATCCCGGCGATGGGGTCTATCCTGCATGCTTTGGAAACCCCGCCCTTTGGAGGCGACACACTGTTCGTCTCGATGGGTGCAGCTTATGAGGCGCTGTCACCTACCATGCGGAGCTTTCTGGATGGGCTCTGGGCGGTTCATTCGTCTCGGCACGTTTTTGGAACAAGCTCACAGGACAGTGAAGCGGCGCAAAGTGGTCGGCTAAGCAATGCACAGGCAGCCACCCAAGACGCGCGACATCCTGTGATCATAAAACACCCCCTCAGCGGGCGGCGCGGTATTTATGTGAATCCAGTGTTCACAACCCAAATCGAAGGCCTGAGCGCCGATGAATCAGCAGCCATCCTTGCAATGCTATATGACCATTGCCAGCAACCCGAGTTCCAATGCCGCATTCGTTGGCAAACAGGCGACATGACCATCTGGGACAATCGGGCCACATGGCACAAAGCGGTCAATGACTATCATGGATTTCGACGATTGATGCACAGGGTTACCGTGGAGGGTGTCGCCTTGTCTGCCGAATGACCCGAACCCTGTCAGAGAAAAGACACAACGCAGTCAGACTAAAACTGACGCCCTGACCTACCAATTACGGCGGGCAAGCTCTGCGTCCACCTCAACCGGCGTGTCACGTGTCTTAACGCCCTGTACGTGCCTCTTGTTTGATCAGGGCAGGCTTTAGCCTGACAGAAACCGGCGTTCCACCGCGCGGACCGCCGGGTTTTTCTGCCATGCTCATAATGGCATAGGCAAACTGTACACCGGCAAAGACGATCCCGTTCATGAACCAGATCATCGCCAGAGCAACCAGACCGATATCAGAACCAGTAATCAGATGACGCAGGTTGGCGACGTTCAGGGCCAGAAGCACCCCGACAAAAATTGCCGAGATGGCAAAGCCCCAGGCCACTTGCGTGATATACAAACGGATCAGTTTGGGCATGGCGGACCTCATTGCGCTATAATATTCAGTTTAACGCATATTTGATCCGTGTAAACGCGTCAGAACGCCTCGGGCTTGGCCTCGTGCGCCATGTGATCCAGCACTGCGTTGACAAATTTGGTCTCTTTACCTTCGGGGAAGAAGGCCCGCGCCACATCGACGAATTCAGTGATGACCACCTTGGGCGGTGTGTCGTTCTGTGTCAGCTCTGCTCCGGCGGCCCGGAAGGCCGCACGCAGGGTCGGGTCGATCCGGGCAATCGGCCATTTGGCAACCAAAGCACGATCGGTCATCTGATCGATCGGCGCCTGATAATTGACCGCATCTTCAACCAGCTTGCGGAACAGGCGAATATCGCCGTCCAGCATTTCCTCGCCCTCATAGACGGCGCCAAAGCGGTGATCCAGAAACTCGGTCACAACCTGATCGGTTGTCTGACCCGATTGCTCCATCTGGAACAGCGCCTGCACGGCATAGAGCCGAGCGGCGGATTTCATCAGGCGTTTCTGGTTGGCCGGTTTTGGCGCGTCTGTCTTGGTCATGCTGTCGTGGATCCGTTGCTGTCGCCCGCCACAAGGATGGACTCGGACGGCGGCTTGAACCCGACGCCCTTTTTGGAAGAGCCCCACTTACGGCTGAGCGCGATCAGATGCAAGGCCGCAGCGGCAGCCCCGCCCCCTTTATTCATTTTTTCCGGATTGGCGCGCACTTCGGCCTGATCGTCATTCTCGACTGTCAGGATACCGTTGCCGATGCACAGCCCCTGCAGACCCATCAGTTGGATGGCACGGCTGGAGTCGTTGCAGACGGTTTCGTAATGCGTGGTCTCTCCGCGAATGACACAGCCCAGCGCGACATAGCCGTCAAAATTGCACTGACGGTCCGCCATGGCGATAGCCGTCGGGATTTCCAAGGCGCCGGGCACTTCGACCACATCACAGGTGCCGCCTGCCCCTTCGATCTCGGCCTTTGCGCCAGCCACCAGATTGTCAGCGATGGCGCGATAGAACGGGGCCACAACGATCAACAGCTTGACGGGTTTGTCGAAACTCGGTGTCGGCAACACGCCGTGTTTGTCTTGTTCAGCCACAATCAGTCCTCCCTGAGGATAGAACGGGTCCCGACAATGGACAGGCCAAAAGCGTCGAGCCCGAGATAAACGGTTTCCGGCGAGTCGGTCAGCAGCACAAGTTCCTGGATCCCCATCTTGGACAGGATCTGCGCCCCCAGACCGGTTTGTTTGATGGTGCGCGGGCCCTCATCTTCAGCCGCATAGAGCGAGTTGCGCGGTTGGCGGAACAGACAGACTACGCCGCGCCCTTCATCCGCAATCTTTTCCATCGCGCGCGGCAGCTCACGTGAGGATTTCGGGCCAAGACCCAGAATGTCGGGCGCCTCGTGCAGCGCATGGGTCCGGGTCAAAACCGGCTCGGGCGTGGTGATGTCACCCTTGACCATCACGACATGTTCGATGCCATGGGTCTGATCGGTGAAAATCCGCATTTCCCAGTCGCCGCCATATTCGGATGTGACGGTTTCCCGAGATGTCTCAACCACCAGATTGTCATTGCGCGACCGGTAGGCGATCAAGTCGCTGATCGTGCCGATCTTCAACCCGTGTTCCTTGGCGAATTCGACCAGGTCAGGCAGCCGCGCCATGGTTCCGTCAGGGTTCATGATCTCGCAGATCACGCCCGACGGGTTCAGCCCGGCCAGGCGTGAGATATCAACGGCGGCCTCGGTATGGCCCGCGCGCACCAGCACCCCGCCCCGCTTGGCCCGCAAGGGGAAGACGTGACCCGGCGTGGCGATATGGACCATCGTGTTTTGCTCGTTGATCGCAGTCGCCACGGTCAGCGCCCGGTCACCAGCGGAAATGCCAGTCGACACTCCCTCGCGCGCTTCAATCGACACGGTGAACGCGGTCTCATGACGTGACGAGTTGTTCACCGCCATCATCGGCAGACCCAACGTGTCAATCCGTTCCGCCGTCATCGGCAGGCAGATCAGGCCACGACCATGGGTGGCCATGAAATTAATTGCCTCAGCATCAGCGAACTCGGCGGCAATCACCAGATCGCCCTCATTCTCGCGATCTTCGTGATCAACCAGGATATACATCCGGCCTCTGCGCGCCTCGTCGATGATCTCTTTGATCGGGCTGATTGCCGCGCGCAGCTGGGCCTCGACCGGTCCGGGAGTTTCAAAGCTCATGGGGCAGCCTTTCACATGCCAAGTTTGACCGGGTGGATAGACCACCGCGCGGTCAAAGACCAGACCGCATGCGGCACCGTTCCGGTCAGACGCGACGTTGAATTGTGGACTAGGACATTTCAGCGAGGCGCGCGACATAGCGAGCCAGCGTGTCGATCTCAAGATTGACCCGGTCGCCGATGCCGACATCCCCCCAGGTCGTCACCTCTTTGGTGTGCGGAATGAAGTTGATACCAAAATCGCACCCGTCCACATCGTTTACGGTCAAAGAAGTACCGTTCAGCGCAACTGATCCCTTGGGCGCAATGAAGCGAGCCAGATCTTTGGGTGCGCGCAAGGTTACCCGCGTGCTGTCGCCCTCGTCCAGAACGGCGACCACTTCTGCGACGCCATCAACATGACCAGACACGATATGACCGCCCAACTCATCTCCGACCTTCAGCGCGCGTTCCAGATTGACGCGTTTGCCGACGGTCCAGCGATCCAGGTTTGTTTTCGAAACGGTTTCCGCGCTGATTTGCACATCATACCAGTCTTCGCCCAGTGCGATGACTGTCAGGCAAACGCCGTCGCTGGCAATGGATGCACCAATATCAATCCCCGGGGTATTGTAGGCGGTTTTGATCCGCGCCCGCAGATCGCCTTGCTGCTCCAGTTCGGTGATGGTGCCGATATCTGTGACGATCCCCGTAAACATTGCGTTAACCCTCTGTTTCTAACCTGATGCCAGCGCTCACCGTCGAGGTAAGCGTAAGCGCGCCTACGGGCAAGCCCCAGGTTGCCGCAAATACGACAAACAGGCATAATTCCTCATCTAACGACAAGAGCAGCAGAAATGTTACCACTCAACGGCGCTGCGCAAAAACGCGTATTTCTTTTCCTGCAAGGACCGCACGGGCCGTTTTTTGGCGCGCTTGGTAAGATCCTGCGCGCAGCGGGTTCCGAGGTGTGGCGCGTGGGTTTCAACGCCGGGGATCAGGCTTTCTGGTCTGATAAGGCCAGCTTTATTCCCTATGCTGGCAAACCCGAAAACTGGCCGGCAAAATTTGTTGACCTGGTTGTCGGCCGCGAGGTGACAGACATTGTCCTGTATGGCGATACGCGTCCAATCCACGCCCAAGCCATCCGCATCGCCCGCGCCCACGGGATCACTGTTCATGTTTTCGAAGAAGGGTATCTGAGGCCCTGGTGGGTCACCTACGAACGCACAGGTACGAATGGCAATTCGCATCTGATGAATCTGGAAGTTACCCAGATGCAGCGAGCGCTGGAGCGTACTGATGCGCCGATGCCGCCCCCTCCGACGCATTGGGGTGATATGCGACAGCATATTTTCTATGGCGCGCTGTATCATTGGTTTGTTCTGTTCCTGAACGGCAAGTATCGCAATTTTCGAACCCACCGTGACCTACCGGTTTCGAAAGAGTTCAGGCTGTATTTCAAACGGCTGGCAATGATGCCGTTCCACAGAATCCGGAGGCGAATGGCGACGGAGCGGGTCCGGCGGGGCGGGTTTCCCTATCACTTGGCATTGCTGCAACTGGGACATGACAGTTCGGTTCAGTCACACTCGGACTTTGACTGCATGTCCGAGTTTCTTGAGCAGGTACTGCACGGTTTTGCAAATGGCGCACCAACGCACCATCATCTGGTCATCAAAGAACACCCGCTGGAAAATCATCGGGAACCATTGCGCCAGGTGGCACGCAAACTGGCCAAAACACTGGGTATCGCTGATCGGGTCCATTATGTACCCGGGGGCAAACTGGCCACATTGCTCAACGAAGCGAGCTCGGCCGTGACGATCAATTCAACTGCGGGTCAGCAGGTATTGTGGCGCGGCATTCCTCTGCGCGCCTTTGGCAAATCGGTCTATGACAAGCCCGAATTCGTTTCCAGCCAACCGATCACTGATTTCTTTTCCAATCCAGATATCCCCGATACCGAAGCCTATCAAAGCTATAGGCGTTTTCTGCTTGAAACCAGTCAAGTCCCCGGCGGGTTTTATTCACGCCGTGGGCGGCGACAGTTGCTTAGGCGCGCCGTGGATATGATGCTAAGGGCGAAAGATCCCTACCAATCCGTGCTGACCGACAAAGAGGCGCGGACGCCACAGTTGAGGATCGTTGAGTAAATCACCCCTCTTGATGCTGGCGATTGCAGTTGGAAACAAGTACGCTGCTGGAAACAAAAGACCAAAACCAAGACGTTCGAGGATATTCGGCAGTGCAGCGCTTTCCAATCCGATGGGGACGGGGTGTAACCCTTGTGGCCGTTCTTGGCCTGCTGGCCGCGTGCCAACTACCTAAAACTGGCCCAAACAAATCCGAAATCCTTGCCGGTTCGACCACGAAAGGTGGAAACGCCTATGTTGTTGAGGTTGACGACCGGGTGGCGCAGGTCACGTCCGCAGTGCCTCAATACGGGTTCTCGCAAACCTTCCGTAGCGCTCAGAACCTGACCGCCGACACGGTTCGTCCGGGTGATGTACTGGGCCTGACAATCTGGGAAAACGTGGATGACGGGCTGTTATCCGGAGAGACCGGTGCCTCAACATCCCTGGAAGAGGTACAGGTCGACAGCGAGGGCTTCATCTTTGTTCCCTATGCCGGGCGCCTGCGCGCAGCCGGAAACACGCCGGAACAGCTTCGCATGTTGATCACGGAAAAGCTCCAGGACCAGACCCCTGATCCTCAGGTCGAAGTGCGCCGTATCGCCGGGGACGGATCAACCGTCTCACTATCGGGCACCCTGTCCGCACCCGGGATCTATCCGATCGAACGACCAACCCGCACACTGGCCGGAATGCTGACACGGGCTGGCGGCGTGATCGAAGGGTCCGATATCGCCCTGGTGACACTGATCCGAGGCAATCAAAAAGGGACGGTCTGGTACAATGACTTGTTCCGCAACCCGGAATTTGACGTTGCCCTGCGGGGTGGCGACCGCATTCTAGTCGAAGCCGACAACCGGTCCTATGTCGCCTTGGGGGCGACGGGCGGTCAGTCGCGCGTGGCATTCGACAGTCAGGATCTGTCCGCGCTGGAAGCGCTGGCACAGGTTGGTGGCTTACAGCCCCTGTCTTCGGACCCGACCGGTATTTTCGTTCTACGAAAGGAACGGCAGGACATTGTCCGGTCAGTCATGGGAAAACCGGACCTGCAGGGAGAGCAGCGCATGATCTACGTGCTGAACCTGACAGCTCCCAATGGCCTTTTCATCGCCCGTGACTTTGTCATCCGCGATGATGACACAATTTACGTCACCGAAGCACCTTACGCGCAATGGAGCAAATCCATCTCGTTGATCGCCGGTGGCCTGACCCCGCTTGCCAATGTCACGACTCTGACAGGCGGATGATGCCCTCCGTTCCACAAGGAACGTATGCCAAGGCCGAACGCAGTCGTCTTTTGGTCTATAATGGCGGATTTCTGACAGCCGCGCGCGTGCGGAGAATTCTGTCACTGACCGGATATGATATCGGCATCGGCACGCCCAAAGGGTCGGATCTGGTGGGTATCTGGGGCAATAGCCCGACGGCACATCGTGGACTGCGAATAGCGACCAAATACAATGCTCCGATCTTGCGCGTAGAGGATGCATTCCTGCGATCTCTGCACTCAGGACGCAGTGGCGAGGCTCCGCTGGGTCTGCTGCTTGATCGCAGCGGTGTGCATTTTGATCCAACACAGCCTTCGGATCTGGAAACACTTCTTGCGACCGACCCGTTGGATAATACGGCCCTGCTGAACCGGGCACGTGGCGGGATGGCGCGGCTGCGCGAACTGCATCTGAGTAAGTATTCCGCCTATGATCCCGCGACCCCTGCGCCGGACCCAGGGTATGTCCTGGTTGTCGATCAAGCACGCGACGATGCTTCTGTAAGGGCAAGCGGCGGCGATGAGGCCCGGTTCCGCGAGATGCTGGTTATGGCGCAAGAGGAGAACCCCGGCGCGACCGTTCTGATCAAAACCCACCCCGACACGATCGCAGGGCACCGGCCCGGATATTACTCTGCCGATGATCTGACCGACCGCGTATCCTTTCAGCACAGCGCCATCAGCCCCTGGACCTTGTTAGAGGGTGCTGTGGGCGTCTACACCCTGTCCTCGCAACTTGGGTTCGAGGCCATATTGGCCGGTCACAAACCCCGCGTCTTCGGCCAACCGTTTTACGCCGGATGGGGTCTTACCCAAGACGAAGCCCATTTCCCAAGACGCCAACGAAACCTGACGCGCGCGCAACTCTTCGCCGCCACCATGGTTCTTTATCCCAAGTGGTACGATCCCTATCGGGATCAGCTGTGCGAATTCGAATCCGTGCTGGACACGCTTGAAGGTCTGACCCGCGCCTGGCGACAAGATCACAAGGGCTGGACGGCATCCGGGATGCGGCTTTGGAAACGCAGGCACCTGCAGCACATGTTTGGGCGCGAGAAAAAGGTAAAATTCACACCTGACGTTCCCGAAAACCCAGATCGTCCCCACATGGTTTGGGCGCGGCACGGCCGTGATATGGAAAACGTCACACGGGTCGAGGATGGCTTTGTTCGGTCCCGTGGGTTGGGGGCCAGCCTTGTGCCGCCTCTGTCGCTGTCGCTGGATGACCTTGGGATCTATTACGACCCGACCAAACCCAGCAGGCTGGAAGAGATGATCGCCAAGCGGGAGACCCTGCGGCCGGATCAGGAATTGCGGGCCGAGCGGTTGGTGACACAGATTATCGCCGGAGCGGTCAGCAAATATAACACCGGCGGCCCGGTTCCGGACTTGCAAAAAGGTCACCGCATTCTGGTGCCCGGACAGGTCGAGGACGATGCCTCGATCCTGTTTGGAACCAGCACCGTTCGCACCAATACCGAACTTCTGCGCACCGCCCGCGAGATGAACCCGACCGCCGTTCTGATCTATAAACCGCATCCCGATGTCGAAGCTGGCCTGCGTGAAGGTGAGGCCGAAGCTGAGGGGCTAGCAGACCTGATCGTCAAGAACACCGATCCCGCCGCATTGTTGGGTGAGGTTCAGGAGGTCTGGACCATGACCTCTCTGCTAGGGTTCGAGGCGCTGATGCGCGGATTGCCGGTCACAACGCTCGGCGCACCCTTTTATGCTGGTTGGGGTTTGACGCAGGATTTGGGGTCCGTCCCCGCCCGTCGTGGTGCACGGCCCTCCCTGCTGGGATTGATCCATGCCGCACTGATCGATTACCCGAGGTATCTGGACCCTGTCACCGGCATGCCCTGCCCTCCGGAAGTGGTATTGGAAAGGCTGACAGACGGCTACCAGAGCCGATCTGGCCCCGGCCTTAGACTGCTCTCGAAACTACAGGGCGTTTTCGCAACACAGGCGCATCTCTGGCGCCGTTAGCGCAATGCCCGCGCCCAGCGATGCATCACGTCTTGACCGATGATGCGGGTCTCCAGCAGTTCAAACCGTGGGGCCTCATCCAGACGATCCATACCAAGCCCCCCGATGGCAGGCAAACCTTCGGCACCAATCGCAAGCCCGGCACTGAAGCCGATCAACTCATCAACCAGTTCATCCGCCAAAAGCGACGCGGCAAGGGACGATCCGCCCTCGCAAAAGACGCGGGTCAAACCCTCCTGCCCCAACTGCAGCAACAGGTCAGCGGCATCGATGTGATGATCGCGTAACGCGCAGGGGATAAGCCTTGCGCCCAGTCCTTCCCACGCTTTTGCACGTTCGGCATCCGGTGACGGACCATGGCACAACCACACCGGAACTTTCGAGGCGGTGCGTGCCAGTTGACCCATCAACGGGATATCCAGATGGCGCGAAACGACGACGCGCACAGGCTGACGTTCAATCCCAAGATCCCGAACTGTCAGAGAGGGGTCGTCTACACGCGCTGTACCCGCCCCAACCATAACGGCATCATGCGTTGCCCGCATGGCATGAACAGCCCGCCGCGAGGTCTGACCCGTAATCCACTGACTATGGCCGCTTTCGGTCGCAATGCGCCCGTCAAAACTGCTGGCCAGTTTAAGCGTGACAAATGGCCGGCCCTGTTCGGTCTTTAGAAAGAAACCGGCGTGGTCGCGGGCCGCCTGATCCGCAAGAACACCGGTTGTCACGTCAATCCCAGCGTCGCGCAGCATGGCAAAGCCCTGCCCGGCAACACGCGGATCACTGTCTTCGATGGCTGAAACAACACGCGCCACACCGGCCTCAATCAAGGCCTGAGCGCAAGGCGGGGTCTGTCCGTGATGGGCGCAGGGTTCAAGCGAGACATAAGCAGTCGCGCCACGCGCCTGCGATCCCGCCTGTCTTAACGCTTCGGTTTCTGCATGTGGCCGACCGCCAGGTTGCGTCCAACCACGCCCAACAATCCGCCCGTCCTGTACGAGTACGCAGCCAACGGATGGGTTGGGCCAGCACGTCCCCTGTCCGCGCCGCCCCAAGTCAAGGGCCAGCGCCATATATCGCTTATCTGTTTCGCTCACTCGTCCGTCGAAGGCTGCGGCGGGCGCAGTTCGTGGACAAACTCCTCGAAATCATCGGCCGCCTGGAAATTCTTATACACGCTTGCAAACCGAACATAGGCAACGGTGTCGATCCGCGCCAGAGCTTCCATAACAATTTCACCGATCTTGCTGGACGGAATGTCGGTATCGCCCATGCTTTCCAGCCGTCGCACAATACCCGAGATCATCTGATCGATACGTTCCGGATCAATCGGGCGTTTCTGCATCGAGATACGGATCGAACGTTCCAGCTTGTCGCGATCGAAATCCTCGCGTTTTCCATTGGTTTTGATCACAACCAGATCGCGTAACTGAACGCGTTCATAGGTGGTGAACCGTCCGCCGCAAGCCGGGCAGAAACGGCGCCTGCGGATCGCGACATGATCCTCTGCCGGGCGTGAATCTTTGACCTGAGTGTCGATATTTCCGCAAAACGGGCAGCGCATCCGCCGTCTCCTCGTCTCTTGTTCCGCCTCTTTTAGTAAGCGCTGTGGCCCACTTATCCACAACTATAGGGCAGCCTCTAGGATTTGGGTAGTCGGAAATTTTTACCGCTAAATAAAGGGGTCACGCGAAATGCGCAGCGACGCGTCGGTTGTGTGATTGGGTCCGGTGTTCAAACAGATAAACGCCCTGCCATGTCCCCAGCATGGGCACCCCTGCGGCGACAGGAATGCCCAAGGACACAGGCAGCAACGCAGCTTTGATATGTGCTGGCATATCGTCTGGCCCCTCATAGGTGTGGCTTAAATACGCCATCGACGGATCATCCGCCGGTGGGACCAGACGTTCGAAAAAGGCCTGCAAATCTGTCCGCACCTCGGGGTCCGCATTTTCCTGAATGGCCAGAGAACACGAGGTATGGCGTACAAACAGGGTCAACAATCCGTCGTAACCGCTTGGGGCAAGCCAGTCTCGTATATCCGAGGTGAACTCATACAGCCCCGGCCCCTGCGTTGAAATGATAAACTCGGTCTGCAAAACGCGAGTCTTACCTTCTTCAGTCAAAAATTGGCTGCCGGAAACACAGGCCATTCGCGTTCTGGACGGACCTGCTCTGCCCCGGCTGGAAACCAATGGAAACAAAGCTTGTGCTCTGCTCGACATTTGCTGGAGGGGTCAACGAGAATTGGACCGCCGTGCGGCGACCGGTGGCTTCGCTTGGGCCATATCCACGCACAACATAGATATTCTGCTGCCACCCTGCCCCCAAGCTGCGACGAGCAAAATCTGCAGCAGCGCACCAATAGCCATCCACATCCCTGCGCGCGCGCGGGATCACCTCAAACACTTTGTCGTTTACTGCAACAGTCTGAAAACCGTTTGGTGCTGCTGTCACCGCCCCCGGTTCAAACAACGTGGCGGCGGCCAGAACCGCAGATGTGATCACTTTTTTCATAATGCTACTCTCTCATGTTTCTTGATAAATATTAAAGTAGATTGCAGGCGGCCATGGCAAAGCCACCTCACGTTCAATTCAGGCATTGTTCCTATTTACGTGAACCGGCATCAGCCAGCCCCGATATCGGATCAGTTGACCCAACATCGGCATTTCTGCCGAAACATCGAACCGAAACCGGCCTTGATCATCCTGCCATTCCACCGTCGCCGAACGCGGTAAAAGAAAGTTTGGGCATGGCACCCCCAATAGAGTGAGGCGCAGGATGTTCAAATGCAGCTTTTGACCTCGAACCTGTGGGCGCATCCAGATGGTCAGCCCTCCGATCCTCTCTTTCACGCACCGCCTGTCTGCGTCGTAGACCAGATGAGACAGCGTCTCATGCCCGCCAAAATCCCTGAACCATTCCCATTCCTGGCCATTGAGTTTGGTTCGAATGCGGACCGTCTGAGTATCTGCACCGGGGGGAAACCCATCCAACCACAATGACAAAGAGGTCAACCACCCGGTTCCTCTTTGGATGCTGCATAGTCCTGTAAACTCTGCCGTTTCACTGTGGAATTTTCGGACCGCATCCGGCACCTCAGAATTGGCTGGAAGGGCCTGCAGAAATGGGTCCGGCCTCACGCATACCCTCCGGGGAAGAACTGCGCTTTCATGGATGAATCCGGAACCAGGCACGTTTCGAACCGTCCAAAGAATGCAAATCGGTGGCGCGCGATGAAATGATAAAGCGGATCCTTCAAAAACCGCGGAAGAAATCGACAGGCCGACAGAACAGGCCACAAAGCGGGTAAGCTGCGCATTGCAGCAGCAAAAGCATCCAAGCGCTGATGCACAACACCGTCAACGATCACAAGATTGGTTTCAAACTCGTCGGTGGGCAGGCCGAGTTGCCGGTAAAGGCTTTGTCCTATGGGGGACTGGGCAATTACAAACTTGAACCGCTTCTTTGTGTCGGCCCACAGCATGAACCTGAAAAATCGAGAACACAGCACGCATTCTCCATCAAAAACGATGAGGTTCTGCTCGGTTCCCACATCTGAGATCGCCCGGTCTTGCATTGGATACCAGATCAATTTCGCCACAACCGGACCGTGCCATTGAAGGGTAAAATCCGCAATGCGACACGTAGGTTTTCAGATGAAACGTGCCGGGGAGCTACCGATCGCTAGTCTGAGACGACCGGAGCTCTACCCTCATCCCAATAAGGTGCTGACCCGACAACACGAGGTAACTATGCCTTTGCGTTGCTATATCCTTGCTGAAAAGTGCCAGAAACTTGTGAAAACCTGCCAGATGGGTTTGCCTGCACTCGTACAAACTGGGTTCAAATTTTTCGCGAAAGCATTAAGAATTGGATATGGAGCTTGATATTGCCAGAATTCAACACTTGACCCGAACGGTAGATGAGCGTTCGGGCGGCCCAGAGTTGGCAGACCAGCTTTTGGAACGCAGCGGTCTAAGCCGAGCGGCAATCGCTCCCCCCACTACAGTCTACAGTGCGCAAACTGAGGCGATGTTCATCAGATATGCCTGCGACGCTATGCGCGACATAACTTTTGCCGCCTATGCGGGTTCAAAAGTCAGTTCGGCCTCTAGCATTACGGCCTATATCAGCAAGTACTCTCGTGACCTCCGACAGGTGTTTGAAAACACAACCCGCTTCTCTCGCATCATAGATCCCACAATCACCTTCAGTCTGCGCCATGCCGGGAATTTTGTGTCCTTCGAGGCGGACTGGGAAGACGCAAGTTTTGCCCGGTATCACAGACGCACAGAGTTTTTGATGTTTGGGACACTGGCGCGAATGCGGAACCTGACGCAGTCAGACTTCCACCCCATAGCAATTCGCTTTCAACACGAGGTTGGAGAGAAAAGAAATCTATTTCAAAAGCTTGCAGGATTTTCGGTAGAGTTTGGAGCAGAAAACCTAGAGATTGTTCTGTCGCCTTCATCTCTGGATCTTCCCGTGCCCACATATGACCCGATGCTTCGAGAGCATCTGATTGAGTACGGGGAACGCGTTCTGGCAGAGCGGGCCTCGCCTAAGCAAAAATTGCGGGCGCAGGTCGAGGGTCTGATTACACGTTCGATGCCGGGAAATTTTCCGCAAGCCGATGACATAGCCGCCAATCTCGGCATGAGCCCGCGAACATTTGCGCGTCGGCTAAAGGATGAAGGGTCAAGCTATCGAGAGATCGCAGACGATCTGCGCTGTGATCTGGCCCAAACTTTCATCACCAACGGGATGCAGCTATCTGAAATTGCATTCTCACTTGGCTACGCAGACCAACCCGCCTTTTCCACCGCTTTCAAACGGTGGACGGGTCGCGCGCCCAGCGCTTTCCGCAGCCGCCTGGACCCGTGATCGTAGCTTTGAGGTAGCCGGGGGTCGTCAGCCTTGCAGCCTCGCCCCGGCCCGTCCCATGAGTGGACATTGCGGATATAGGAAGACGCGCAGCGGGCTTCTTGTGAGTTCTCGCCAAATTGATGTTTCTACAAGCCACCGTGAACAGTGGTTTCAAACGAAAAAGGCGCCTCGGTCGAGGCGCCTTTCTGGATTACTGATCCAGGAACGACCGCAACTTTCGCGACCTGCTGGGGTGTTTCAGTTTTCGCAGCGCCTTCGCCTCGATCTGACGGATACGTTCGCGGGTCACGCTGAACTGTTGGCCGACCTCTTCCAGAGTGTGGTCGGTGTTCATACCGATGCCAAACCGCATCCGCAGAACCCGTTCTTCCCGCGGGGTAAGTGAGGCCAGAACACGCGTGGTCGTTTCCTTGAGGTTTTCCTGAATAGCACTGTCCAACGGCAGCACAGCATTCTTGTCCTCGATGAAATCGCCAAGCTGGCTGTCTTCTTCGTCGCCAATCGGCGTTTCCAGGCTGATCGGTTCCTTGGCGATCTTCATCACCTTGCGGACCTTCTCCAGCGGCATCTGCAGCTTTTCGGCCAGTTCTTCCGGCGTCGGCTCGCGGCCGATTTCATGCAGCATCTGACGACCGGTCCGAACCAACTTGTTGATCGTCTCGATCATATGGACCGGGATACGGATCGTGCGTGCCTGATCCGCGATGGACCGGGTGATCGCCTGACGGATCCACCAGGTGGCATAGGTCGAGAACTTATACCCGCGGCGGTATTCGAACTTGTCTACGGCCTTCATCAGGCCAATGTTACCTTCCTGAATAAGATCAAGGAATTGCAGACCACGGTTCGTGTATTTTTTGGCGATCGAGATCACCAGACGCAGGTTGGCTTCGACCATTTCTTTCTTGGCCTGGCGCGCCTCTTTCTCGCCTTTCTGGACCTGCTGTACGATGCGGCGGAATTCGCTGATGTCCAGGCCAACATATTGCCCGACCTGAGCCATATCGTTGCGCAGTTCCTCGACCTTGGAGGTCGAGCGTTCGATGAACATCTGCCAGCCCCGGCCCGGCTTTTCAGCCATCTCAGCCAGCCAGTTCGGGTCCAGTTCACGCCCACGATAGGCGTCAACAAATTCGCGACGGTTGATGCGGGCCTGATCCGCCAGCTTCACCATCGAGCTGTCCAGCGACATGATCCGACGATTGATGCCATAGAGCTGGTCGATCAAAGCATCGATCCGGTTGTTGTGCAGATGAAGGCCGTTCACCAGTTCGACAATCTCGGCGCGCAGCTTCTGATAGGTCGCTTCGTCCGTGTCGCTGAATGTGCCGTCTTCGTTCAGGGTTGCCGAAATCCGGCTGTCCTGCATTTCGCTCAGCATCGCAAAATCAGTCGAAATACGCTCGAGCGTCGTCAGAACCTGATCTTTCAGAGCAGCTTCCATAGCAGCGAGCGACATGTTCGCCTGCTCGTCTTCGTCATCGTCATCATCGGTCGCAATCGGGTTGCCATCGGCATCCAGCTCGGGGCCTTCTTCCTTGGCGGGCTTTGCGGCCTGCACGGTCGAAGTGTCGACGACCGGCTCTTCAACATCGCCGTCTTCGTCCATCTGATTGCCGAAAGTGGCCTCCAGATCAATGACGTCGCGCAGCAGAATGTCTTCGGACAGCAATTCATCATGCCAGATCGTAATCGCCTGGAAGGTCAGCGGGCTTTCACAAAGCCCCAGGATCATCGTATTGCGACCAGCCTCGATCCGCTTGGCGATAGCAATCTCGCCCTCACGGCTGAGCAGTTCGACCGAACCCATTTCGCGCAGATACATGCGCACCGGGTCATCGGTACGATCAAGCTTTTCGGTGGCGGCACCGGCCAGCGTGACCTCACGGTTGCTTTCCGTTGTGATCAGGTCGGTCGAGCCTTTATTCTCTTCCTCTTCCGCCTCTTCATCTTCGATGATGTTGATCCCCATCTCGGACAGCATCGACATAACGTCTTCGATCTGTTCCGAGCTGACCTGATCAGGCGGCAGGACCTGATTGAGCTGGTCGTAGGTGATGTAACCTTTCTCGCGGGCCTCGGCGATCATCTTCTTGACCTGAGTCTGGCTCATGTCCAGCGAGATTTCCTGTTCCTGCTCGTCGGATTTGCTGTCTTCGTTTGTATCCTTGGCGGCCATTCAATGCTCCTGCAGGGATGGGTGATTCGATTGAACCGAATCATTAGCGCGTTGAAGTGATTCGGCCACCCGTTTACCTGTTTTTCTTTTCCAGTGCCTTACGAAAACACCACATTACCGGCGTTTTCGCTCGAAATTGATACCTGACATGATTGCCTTAAACGCATCCTTCTCGTCGCGGTTGATTCGCGCACCATTGTCAGCGATGTCGAAAACGGCCCTGTCTTCATTCTGGCTTCGGCTTGTTCTGTTGCGCTCTTCGGCAGCTTGCGCCAAGCGATAGGTCAACGCTTCATCGTCCAGGTCAGACAGCTCCTCTGCGGCTTCGGCAATCTCTGCGTCCAGACCCCTGAGAGCTTTGATTTTGGCGAGTTCCTCGGCCAACGTCATTTCGGCCTTTTCAACGTCGCCCGGTTTATTCACGCAGGGGATTACTGCGACATGGCGAAGGGCCAGCAGGTTTTCAAGGGCGTGATGTCCCAAAGTTTCCGCAATATGTTGTTTGAGGTTCTCAGGATCATCTATCGCGTGCCGCAGAATGGCATCGCGCAGGCCCGCGTGATCTTGGTCACGGCACCCCATTTCTTCCAGTTGGTGTTCAAACTGCACCACGACTTGGGGGTTCAATGCGGCGATGGCCAGAATGGCGGCTTCGCGCATCTGGATATCGGCATTGTCGGATGATGCCAGGAATGACGCCCGCGCGCCCGGTGTGGCCGGTTGCGGCTGGGGCTTCCATTTCCCGCGTGTTTGCCAGGTGCGGTTTTGTGGCTGCCTTTGAGGGCGAAACAGCTGCCAGCGCAGGTCTTTGATCTCTTGCCCGTAATGCGACCGGATCGACGCGTCACGGATCAGCTTGATCTTGTCGCGCAAGACCTTGTCCAAAGCTGCTTTGCGTTCGGGGCTGTCGAACACCTTGCCTTCGGTTTCGCGCTGCCAGAGCAGCCTGACCATCGGCATTGCCCCTTCCAACACCGCCTGCACGGCTGCCGGTCCTTCCGCCCGCAATAGGTCGTCAGGGTCTTTGCCCTCGGGCATCAGCGCAAAGCGCAAGGACTTTCCTGCCTCAAGCAGCGGCAGGGCCAGATCGACCGCCCGCATCGCAGCACGCAAACCCGCCGTGTCGCCATCCAGCGCAATGATCGGCTCGTCCGAGATACGCCACAGCAGTTGCAACTGATGCTCGGTGATTGCGGTGCCCAATGGGGCCACCGATGCGCCAAAACCGGCCTCGGCAAGCGCGATCACATCCATATATCCTTCGGCCACGATCAATGGCTGCCCTTTGCCGGCAGCCTGCCGCGCGGGGCCTTGGTTATAGAGGCTGCGTCCCTTGTCGAACAGTTCGGTTTCGGGCGAGTTCAGATATTTCGCATTGTCATTGGGGTCCATCGCCCGGCCACCGAACGCAATGCAACGCCCGCGCGGATCCCGGATCGGATACATGATCCGGTTCCGAAACGTGTCATAGGGCTTTTTACCTTTGTTCGAGGGTTTCGCCAGACCCGCACCAAGGATCAGATCTTCGGCAACGTTCTTGCCGCGTAGGTGATCCCAAAGCGCCTGCCAACCGTCGGGCGCAAAGCCGATTTCCCACCGATCCAGCGCCCGCTCTTTCAAGCCGCGCCGCGCCAGATAATCGCGCGCCTCCCCACCTGCCCCTGTTTTCAGTTGCAACCGGAAGAACTGCACCGCCTGTTCCATCACCTCGGCCAGTTGCGTGCGACGATCCTGTTTCTCTTGCGCCTTGGGGTCACGTTCTGGCATCGGCATCCCGGCTTCACGCGCGAGAATTTCGACCGCTTCGATGAACGAGACATTCTCGGTCTCTTTCACGAAGCTGATCGCATCCCCTTTGGCATGGCAGCCAAAGCAGTAATAGAATCCCTTTTGGTCATCGACGTGGAACGATGCTGTCTTCTCGTGATGGAACGGGCACGGAGCCCACATGTCGCCCTTGCCCTGATTGGACTTGCGCGCGTCCCACATGACTTTGCGCCCGACGACCTGAGACAAGCTCAGCCGGGTGCGCAACTCATCCAGAAAACCGGGTGGTAATGACATGGGTTAAACCTGACAGAAACAGCAACGCGCGCCAAGGGGAAGGCGCGCGTTTGTCCGCAAAGAAATCGCAAGGTTTTGGATTACTGCTGCAGGCACAGCTCCATCCACGTGGCGCCGAGATCCTTTTTGCGCACATCGCGCATCTTCTGCTCATAGACCCAAGGGGTGATCAGCGGGATCGCGGCATTATAGTTCGCGGGCCAGGTCGGACCTGTATCGGCCACGGCTTGCGGCACGTCGCGCTCTTTCACGCGGTCAAGTCGCGCCTGCTGGATCGCCGCCACGACATCCGCCTGATGCTGACAGCTTTGTTCTTTTGTTTCCTGAGCAGCCAGAGGTGTGGCCAGTAAAATAGCCGCGACGGCAATACGCAACATGGTGGTCTCCGGGATTCGTTCTCGTCGCTGAAGTCTACTGCCGGGCGCGGATGCGCGCCATCGTCGAATTGCATCTTGCGCAGCCCTGTTGCGCCTTGGTCCTGCGGGCGAGGGATCAGATGCCAACCGCCCGCAGAGAGTATTGTCAAAGCCCCTTAGCGCGGTAGCTTTTCGAGACACGGTCAATGGCCACGATGTAGGCCGCGGTCCTCAGATCCTCGACATCGTCGCGACTGTGCCAGACTTCACGCATCGACTGGTAAGCAATCCGCATGGTGTCATCGAGCCCCGAACGAACCAGCTCAAGCTCATCCGCACCTTTCAGGTATTTCGCCTTGAAGTTCGGAGACATGGACCAGGCATCGCCCAGATAGCGGTCCAGCCGTTCCAGTTCACTGACGATCAGCTCGTGCCGCGACTCTTCCTGGCGACGCTGCATGCGGCCAAACCGGATATGGCTTAGGTTCTTAACCCATTCGAAATACGAAACGGTCACACCGCCAGCATTTGCGTACATATCAGGAATGATCACGACGCCCCTATCGCGCAGAACTTCGTCTGCACCAGCTGTCACTGGGCCGTTTGCAGCTTCGATGATCAACGGGGCCTTGATGCGATCGGCATTATCAAGGTTGATCACACCTTCCAGCGCCGCCGGGATCAGGATGTCGCACTCTTCTTCCAGCACGGCCCCTCCCTCGGCGGAATGGGTGGCGTCGGGATAATCGCTGACGCCGCCATGCTTGACAATCCATTGGCGAACCGACTCGACGTCGATCCCGTCGGGATTATACAGCGCTCCGTCCCATTCAATGATGCCCACGATACGAGAGCCGTCTTCCTCGCTCAGGAACTTGGCAGCGTGGTAGCCCACATTCCCCAAGCCCTGAACAATAATGCGCTTGCCGTCCAACTTGCCCGACAGCCCTGCCTTTTGAATGTCTTCAGGATGGCGGAAAAACTCGCGCAGCGCATATTGAATGCCGCGGCCCGTGGCCTCGACCCGTCCGGCAATACCGCCAGCATTCAGCGGCTTGCCTGTCACACAGGCGCGCGCGTTGATGTCAGTTGTATTCATCCGGGCGTATTGGTCCGCCATCCACGCCATTTCACGCTCACCCGTCCCCATATCCGGGGCTGGCACGTTCTGTGACGGGTTAATCAGGTCGCGCTTGGCCAACTCATAGGCGAACCGGCGGGTGATCTGTTCAAGCTCATGCTCTTCGTATTGGCGCGGGTCTATACACAAGCCGCCCTTTGATCCGCCAAATGGCGTTTCGACAAGGGCGCACTTATAGGTCATCAGCGCCGCCAGCGCTTCGACTTCGTCCTGGTTCACCGCCAAAGCATAGCGAATGCCGCCTTTCACCGGCTCCATATGTTCGGAATGTACCGACCTATACCCGGTGAACGTGTGTATGTCACCGCGCAGCCGGACGCCGAAGCGTACAGTGTAGGTGGCGTTGCAGACCCTTATCTTTTCTTCAAGGCCCGGAGGCAGATCCATCAGGGACGCTGCCCTGTTAAACATAAGATCTACACTCTCTCGAAAGCTGGGTTCTTTTGTGGCCGTCATTTAAACCTCCGTGCCGGCGAACGACTTGCGTTCTGACGTTTTGTCGCACCCCTTTGCTAAACGATCAATGTTTAAGCAGAAATAAAATCTCAAGTTACGGGGAAATATTCGAACTCTGGCTGAGTCGCCAAACCCAGACATTATCCGCCGAATTGTTCACGCATCGAATACAGCCCCGCGCAACGGTCCGGAATTATCCCTCAATTTCCCTCAAACCAGCCAAAACTGGGCCCTTTTCGCCCAATTCCCGCCACGTTTCGCAGTTAATTTCCATACGTTAACTTTTCCTTAGCAGCTTTGGATGTCTGCTCAGCGAGGTCTGCAAGATGAAAATGCCCAAGTTTCTACGCGAAAGCAAAAGCGGCGCTAAATCCGCGCTAAGCGCGCGCCGGTTCGCAAAAAGCGAAGACGGTACATTCACAATCTTTGTATTGTTGGGTTTCCTGGTGATCATCGCCTCGACTGGGGCTGGCGTTGACCTAATGAATTTCGAACGCGACCGCGCCAATCTGCAATCGACATTGGACCGCGCCGTTCTTGCGGCCGCTGACCTTGATCAGAAAAAGCCCGCACGCGAAATTGTCGATGCCTATTTCGAGAAGGCCGGGCTGGGCGGCAAAATCACTTCTGTCGTGGTGGAAGAAGGCTTTGGATCACGTAAAGTATCAGCCACCGCCGAGGCGACCATCAAAACCCACTTTATGCATTTCTCTGGCGTCAACAGCTTGACCGCTAACGCGGCCAGCACGGCCGTCGAAAGCATTGGAGCTGTTGAAATTTCGCTGGTTCTCGACATCTCTGGCTCAATGAACAACTATTCGAGTTCTGGCGGGAAGAGCAAAATTGCGCTTCTGCAGGATGCGGCCACAGAATTTGTCACGCTGATGCTGGATTCAGATGATCCGAACCGCACGGGCATTTCGATCTCGATCGTGCCTTACGCAACTCAGGTCAACGCGGGTGAACCCATCCTGAGCAAATTCACCAACGTTACAGCAGAGCACAACTACTCCCATTGTGTGAACTTTATCCCTGAACAGTATAGCGACGCGGACCTAGAGCGTGATGACAGGCTGGAACGCACCGCGCATTTTGACCCCTTCACCTATTCCGAAGGCTCGATCAGAACACCGGTTTGCCCGGTCCGCGATGGCAGTGCGATTACGCCTGTTACCGATAATCTGGAGGCATTGACCAAACAGATCAAGGCGTTGACTGCAACCGGGAATACCTCGATAGATGTCGGCATGAAATGGGGCGTGGCCTTCCTGGACCCAAGCGTTCGTGGCATTGTGAGCGACCTGGCTGACGACAACATCGTTCCAAATCACTTCCGGACCCGCCCGTCAGACTATAACTCGGACATCTTGAAAATTGTAATCGTAATGACCGACGGTCAGAACACGGACCAGTATATGCTGAACCCGTCCCTTCGGGAGGGCTTGTCGGATGTCTGGTACAATGCTGAGGCCTCCGAATACACAGTCTACCATTCGCAGGGTCAGCCTAACTTTTTCTGGCCACAGCAGAACACATGGGCGGACCATCCGTTCGGCAATCCTGATCCAGAGACACCAGCCAACGAAGAATTGGGTACGGCTGTTCGCCTGACCTATCCAGAACTCTTCAACCGTGTGTCTTTGGCCTGGAATGCAAGATATAACTATTACTGGCAGTCAAGTGCATGGGCCGAGTGGTACTCGAAAGCGTATGCCAAAGTTGAAACTTCGGCCAAGAACCAGCGCACCAAGCATATCTGTGACGCAGCCAAAGATGAGGGCGTCATTGTCTATGGCATCGCCTTCGAAGCACCCAGAGCCGGGTACAAAACCATCAAGGACTGTGCCAGCTCGGACAGCCATGTATACAATGTGAACGGTCTGGACCTGGAAGACGCATTTGCTTCTATCGCGTCGTCGATCAGAAAACTGCGGTTGACCCAATGATCGGAGCCCTTGTTTCAAAGCTGCGAAGCCTGAGACGCAGGGAAGATGGGGCGGTCACCGTCGAGTTTGTGATCATCTTCCCGGCATTCATGTTCTTCATCCTGAGTGCGATGGAATATTCGGTGGTCACCTTGCAGCAGGCGATGTTAGAGCGGGCTGTGGACCAGACAGTTCGCGACATTCGCCTCGGCACGGGCACCAACCCAACGCATGATCAGATAAAAAGTACGATCTGTGATCGCGTCGTAGTGATCAAACGCTGTACCACCAACTTGCAGCTGGAGATGCTGCAACAAAGCGCGTTTGTCGGGTTGAACCTTCCGCCTGTCCCGGATTGCACTGACAATTCTGAAGAAGTGAACCCAGTTCGCGCTTTCGAAAATGGCCTTTCGAACGAGTTGATGATCCTTCGGGCCTGCGCAAAGGTCGATCCGATTTTCCCTACATCGGCGATGGGGCGTATTTTGTCGGATGAATCAGGCCAGATCGAACTTACCGCGACGACTGCCTTCGTACAGGAGCCTCTGTAAGCCTATGTTTTTCATTTCAAAGCTCCGGAATCTTCTGAAATCCAAGACGAAAGACGAGAGTGGGGTACTCACGGTTGAGGCTTTGCTTGTCTTTCCGATGCTGGTGTGGACGATCACAGGCGCCTTCACGTATTTCGACGGCTTCCGCCAAAGCGCATCTAACCTTAAAGCGGCATATACGGTTGGCGATTTGATCTCTCGCGAGACCGGCACGATCACGGACACATATATTACCTCATTGCATTCGCTGCTGGTGGCGATGGTCAACAACCGATCACAGATGAATCTGCGCGTGTCGCTGGTTGTGTTCGACGAAGAAGATGATCGTCATTACGTCAGATGGTCAACCGCGCGCGGGTACGACAGCATCTGGACCGACGACAATATTGACCGCATGCGTGATAACCTGCCGCCTATGCCCAACCAGGACACACTGATCATTGTTGAAACGGCGAATGCTTACATTCCGGTCTTTGACTCGATTTATGGGGTAGATTTCCTCAAAGGCGACCACGTCTTTGAAAATTTCGTCTTTACACGCCCACGCTTTACCAATGAGGTTGCGGCAAATGTGTCGGGCGTTGTTGAAATTGAGGAAAATCCCGACGGGTCTGGCGAGATCGGTGAAATCGAGGACCCTGGCACAGGGGATTCCGGTGCGAGTGCGGAAAGCGCAACGAACTAGGACAAGGTTGGCCTCTTAGTGCCTTCCACCCCGCCTTCGAATAACGAGGTGGCGCTGAAGGTCTGACCTAGCCGCGTTCTGCCACCATCACAGACAAAATCTCGGACATGAATTTGGTTTCGGCGGCGGATGTCATGCCACCGATGCCAACGCGGCGTCCCAGGCGCCACCACAGCCCCGGCGCCCATCTATTTGCACCTGATTGCCGGGTTGTTACCAGAAAGCCATTCGACGGCTTGAAGGCAAACGCACCTCGTTCGACGGTTTCAATGTCTTCTATTGCGGCGATCGGCTGCCCTGCCCCGGTTCTGAGTTCGGTCTCAGTCAGCTCGATCCAATCCGAGGTTGCCTGCCACATGCGATAGGCCAGCCAGAAGGACGCCGCGCCTACCACAAACAGGAATGCCTGCCAGGATGGCTCCGGCGGCGCGGCAAGCGCGACGAAAACAACCAGAAAGCCCACGGTTGACAACATTCCGACACCCATCCACCGCCTGGGTGATGAGGCTTTGACCACGGCCAGAACTTCTTGTTGCATTTTCTGCTCTCCCACTTTGCAGTTGGGTTTAGCCACTTTCCCAGCCAAACAACAGAGGTGAACTCACCTGCTGAATTTCGCACAGGTTGCGTGTTTCAGCGCAAATTGACCCGCCATGGCAGTGCGGTACATCTTCCCCATAGCAACAGGAGCGCAGCAATGTCCCTCAGACCGACTTTGGAAACCCGAAAGGCCATACCGACGATGGAGGGGGCAGGCGTTAAACTGCACCGCGCTTTCGGCTTTCAGGATCCGTCGGAACTGGATCCTTTTCTGCTGTTCGACGACTTTCGCAATGAACGCCCGCAGGACTATCAGGCTGGATTTCCATGGCATCCGCATCGCGGGATCGAGACAATCACCTATGTCCTGTCCGGCTCGGTTGAGCATTCGGATTCACTTGGCAATAACGGAACACTTGGCGCGGGTGATGTGCAGTGGATGACGGCAGGGTCCGGAATCCTGCATCAGGAAATGCCCAAGGGAAGCCAAACCGGGCAAATGCACGGGTTTCAGCTGTGGGGCAATCTACCCGCGGCCCAAAAGATGACAACACCGCGATATCAGGACGTGCCGCGCAAAGAGATCCCTGAAATCACGGACGATGACGGAACCGTTGTCCGTGTGATCGTGGGGACGTTTTGGGGCAAGACAGGCCCAGTCGACGGCATCGCCGCCGACCCTCAGTATCTGGACATCCAAATTCCGGCAGGTGTGAAGAAGACCTTCCCCATAGACACCTACCGTCGCGCATTTGCATATGTATTCGAAGGCGCGGGCGCCTTTGCTGATGCCTCGCGGCCTGCGGGGGTCCTTTTGGAAAAAGAAGTTGGCGGCCAAGAGGTGAACATTCGTGACATGTCGGGAGACCGAACACTGGTTCGGTTTGGGAGTGGTGACGAAGTGACCGTTCAGGCAGGTCCGGAGGGTGTCCGGTTCCTGCTGATTTCCGGCGCACCGATCAATGAGCCGGTCGCGTGGCACGGCCCCATCGTCATGAACACCCGGACCGAGCTTGAACAGGCTTTTCGCGAATTGCGCAACGGGACGTTTATTCGGCCGGCACATTGACTGCCCCTTAAGCAGTCATCGCCTTTCGGACCATGTCCCAATAGACGGCTTCAACCTCGTCCAGCGAAAGCCGCCCACCGGCGCGATACCACGTCATGACGCCGTTCAGCATGGCGATGACCGCCAATGTCGCAATCTTCGTATCCGCGACCGCAAAGATACCCGCCCGCTGACCTTCGCGCAAAATGGCTTCAAGCCCGTCTTCATACTTGCGGCGCAGATCCTCTATTTCGGCGAAGTTTTCGGGCGTGAGGTTCCTAAGTTCCATATAGGCGATGAATACCTCGTCAGGGCGCTGCAGGTGGAACCGGATGTGAAATCCGACAAACCGACGCAAAGCAACCTGCGGATCGCCAGTTTGCTTTTGCTCGCCATAGGCGGACAACAAATCCTGCATATGGTCGCGCATCAAACGGAACAGAAGGCTCTGCTTATCCGGGGTGTAATTGTACAATGCCCCGGCCTGCACCCCAACCTCGCCCGCAATTTTCCGCATGGAAACAGCAGCATACCCATGGCGCGCGAAAAGCCGAAGCGCTGCCTGCCGGATACGCGGGCCGGTAATGTCCGAGTGTGAGCCTTGTGTACGTGCCATGTATCCACCATATCTGAACGGATGTTCAGATAGAAGCCCGCTTGAAACGACCGGACAAAAAGTGCATCACCGATGCCAGTTGCCACAATAAGGTTTCATCATGAAGCCCCTTCTTCTTCTGCCCCTAGTTTTGCTCTGCCTGGGATGCACCAATTTTCCCGAGCTGAAAGACCGCGAAGGGCCAAATGTGCAATCGGCCCCCTACCCCAAATTAACCCCACTGGCAGATGTTTTCGCTGTGCCTGTTGACCCGCTGTACGAAGCGGCAGAGGTCGAAAGTGAATTGACCGACCGCAGCAAGGCGTTGAAGAAAAAGGCAACGGCATTGCAAAACGCTCAGACCAATTAATCCTCAGGTTTTCTGCCGCCCGGCATGGGTGTCGCGGATTGCGCCTCGGCGCTGAACCCGCTAAGGCAGCGGGAACGGGGAAACACCCCAGTTTAGGATATTCGAGCGGAAAGGAACCCACAGGATGACACAGGCGCTGCGGCTTGGAATTGCGGGCTTGGGAACTGTTGGTGTGGGTGTCGTCAGGATCGTGCGCCGCCATGCCGACCTGCTGCAGGCACGAACGGGTCGTCCCATCCAGATCACAGCGGTTTCCGCGCGTGACGCTGGCAAGGATCGCGGTGTGAACCTGTCGGATTATGCCTGGGAAACTGACCCTGTCGCATTGGCACAGCGCGACGATATTGATGTTTTTGTTGAACTGATGGGCGGGGAAAACGGACCTGCCAAAGCCTCGGTCGAAGCGGCGCTAGCCAGTGGTAAGGATGTCGTCACCGCCAACAAGGCCCTGTTGGCCATTCACGGTCAGGAACTGGCCGAAATGGCCGAAGCCGCGGGCCGTGTGATCCGCTTCGAAGCGGCCGTGGCTGGCGGCATTCCAGTGATCAAATCCCTGACCGAAGGACTTGCGGGCAACGAAATCACCCGCGTCATGGGGGTGATGAATGGCACATGCAACTATATCCTGACCCGGATGCAATCGCAGCGGCAGGGATATAACGCCCTGTTCGACGAATGCGCACAGCTGGGTTACCTTGAAGCCGATCCAAATCTGGATGTGGGCGGGATAGACGCCGCGCATAAACTGGCGCTGCTCGCCTCGATCGCATTCGGCACCAAACCGAATTTCGACGGGATCGAGATCGAAGGCATTCAGCAGATCAGTCTGGATGACATCGACCAGGCCCATGACATGGGATACCGGATCAAACTGTTGGGCGTGGCTCAGCGCACGGCACGGGGGCTTGAACAGCGGATGCAGCCGTGTTTGGTGCCCAGTGACTCGCCCCTGGGCCAGCTTGAAGGCGGCACCAATATGGTGGTGATCGAAGGCGACGCGGTCGAGCAGGTTGTTCTGCGTGGCCCCGGAGCTGGCGAGGGTCCAACGGCGAGCGCGGTGATGGGCGATGTCTGCGATCTGGCACGTGGGCTTCAGATTCCGACTTTCGGCCGCCCTGCCAGTTCGTTGCAGGACGCAGTGCCAGCGCTGACTGGTCGCCCTGCCCCCTATTATTTGCGTCTGGGTCTGCTGGACAAACCCGGCGCCTTGGCCAAAGTTGCGGCCATCCTGGGCGATGCCGGGGTCTCGATTGATCGCATGCGCCAATACGCCCATGCGGAAAGCACCGCGCCGGTTCTGATAGTTACCCACAAAACCACCCGTGCCACGCTGGATGTCGCCTTGCTGGGCCTGCACGAGACCGATGTTGTTTCGGGCACACCGGTTGCTTTGCGGATTGAAGAGGTTTGACCCTTGCGGCCTGCACGATACGCAGGCTATGCCGGACAAGACGCCGATACTGACCTGAGGATAGTGAAAATGAGTGCTGCCAAGATTGATTTCAATGACCGCCTGTTGTCTCTGGGCCTGGCGCGGGTTGCGGAACAGGCTGCGCTTGCTTCGGCTTCGCTGGTTGGACGGGGTGATGAAAAGGCCGCTGACCAGGCCGCTGTGAATGCCATGCGCGAACAGCTGAACCTTCTGGATATCGCCGGTGTCGTTGTCATCGGTGAAGGCGAGCGCGACGAGGCACCGATGCTGTATATTGGTGAGGAGGTCGGGTCCGGCAATGGTCCCGGCGTCGACATCGCGTTGGACCCTCTGGAAGGCACCACGCTGACCGCCAAGGACATGCCCAACGCGTTAACTGTGATAGCAATGGGCCCGCGCGGATCAATGCTGCATGCACCGGACGTTTATATGGACAAACTGGCCGTTGGCCCGGGTTTCCCTGAAGGCGTTGTCAGCCTGGACATGAGCCCGCGCGAACGTGTGGAAGCGCTGGCCAAGGCCAAGGATTGCGAGCCTGCCGACATTACCGTCTGCATCCTGGAACGCCCTCGGCATGAGGCAATGATTGCCGAAGTTCGCGAAACCGGTGCATCTATCCGCCTGATCACCGATGGTGATGTTGCTGGCGTCATGCACTGCGCCGAAAGCGAAGTCACCGGGATCGACATGTATATGGGCCAAGGCGGCGCCCCCGAAGGTGTTCTGGCCGCTGCAGCGCTGAAATGCATGGGCGGGCAGATCTTTGGCCGCCTGCTGTTCCGCAATGATGACGAACGCGGCCGCGCCGCCAAAGCGGGCATCACCGATCTGGACCGCATCTATTCGCGCGATGAGATGGTAACCGCCGATGTGATCTTTGCCGCAACCGGCGTCACCGGCGGCTCTTTGCTGCCGCGCATCAAGCGCGAGCCGGGTTGGGTTGAAACCACCACCCTGTTGATGCGGTCGAAAACCGGGTCGGTTCGACGCATGTCCTACCGCACGCCGACGTGGTCGCATAACGACGGCTAAGATCTTGCGCCTGACCATCGTGCAGGGCTATCCATAGAAATGATAAGGCCGGGTCCGCGAGGGTCCGGCCTTGGCACATCAGGGGCAGGACATGAGCTTTCTTGGGGTTGAACATTCACTGTCAGCACGTCGCTGGGTCGGCCCCTCGGCGGATGTAGAGCGCGCGACCGAGGTGCTAGTACAACAAGCCGGATTGCCTCGGGCCGTCTGTCAGGTTCTGGCCCGGCGCGGTGTTCCGGCAATGGAAGCTCCGGGATTTCTAGAACCCAAACTGAAAGAGCTGTTGCCCGATCCGCGCGCGATGAAAGACATGGAATCCGCTGCAACCCGTTTTCTGACTGCGGTCCGTCTAAAGCAGCGCATTGCGATCTTTGCCGATTATGACGTCGACGGAGGCAGTTCGGCTGCTCTGCTACTCACGTGGTTGCGTCAGATGGGCCTGCAGGCGACGCTCTATGTGCCTGACCGGATTGATGAGGGCTATGGCCCCAACGTCCCGGCGATGCAGGAACTGGCCGCCGCGCATGATCTGATTATCTGCGTCGATTGCGGAACCCTCAGCCATGAACCCATCGCCGCCGCAAAGGGGGCCGATGTCATCGTCCTGGACCACCACCTTGGTGGCGAAACTTTGCCCGATTGCGTGGCCGTGGTGAACCCGAACAGACAGGACGAAAGCGGCGATCTTGGCTATTTTTGTGCCGCCGCCGTCGTGTTCCTGATGCTGGTCGAGGCCGGACGGCAACTGCGCGAAGCGGGTGCAAAAGGGCCTGACCTGATTGCAATGCTAGACCTTGTGGCGCTGGCCACGGTGGCGGATGTGGCTCCTTTGATCGGTGCAAACCGCGCGCTTGTGCGTCAGGGGCTGAAGGTCATGGCGCAACGACAAAGACCGGGGTTGGTGGCGCTGTCGGATGTGGCGCGGATGGATTCCGCGCCCAACAGCTATCATCTGGGGTTCATGCTGGGCCCGCGCGTCAACGCAGGGGGCCGGATCGGCCAGGCCGATCTGGGTGCCCGGCTGCTCAGCACCGATTCAACCCATGAAGCAGAGGCTCTGTCGCAGCGGCTGGACGAGTTGAACACCGAGCGGCGCGATATTGAAAATGCGGTTCGGGCAGCCGCCATGGAACAGGCCGAAGAACGGGGCCTTGATGCGCCCTTGGTCTGGGCGGCCGGGGAAGGCTGGCATCCGGGCGTTGTCGGCATCGTCGCGTCGCGCCTCAAAGAAACCGCCAACCGCCCGGCCATCGTCATCGGTCTGGACGGGGATGAGGGCAAAGGATCGGGCCGATCAGTGACCGGTGTCGATCTGGGTGCCTCGATTCAGCGGCTGGCGGTGGAAGGTCTGCTGGTCAAGGGCGGCGGCCACAAGATGGCGGCTGGCCTGACGGTCATGCGTGATCAGCTGGAACCGGCGATGGAACGGCTCAGCGAATTGCTGGCAAAACAAGGGGCAGGTCAAACCGGCCCTGCTGACCTGAAACTGGAAGGCACACTTATGCCCTGCGCGGCCACTGTCGATCTGATTGAACAGATTGAAAAAGCAGGGCCTTTCGGCGCCAGTGCTCCGGCTCCGCGGTATGCCTTTCCGGACTTACAAGTGCGCTTTGCCAAGCGGGTCGGCGACTCCCATCTGAAGCTGTCGCTGTCGGACGGGGTGGGTGCCGGGTTGGATGCCATTGCGTTTGGCGCCTTTGACGGACCAATGGGGGAACGGCTGACCAATCACGGCGGCGCACGCTTTCATTTCGCCGGACGACTTGAGGTGAACACATGGGGTGGACGGCAAACTGTACAACTCAGATTGGAAGATGCCGCCGAGGCGATCTAAGGCCGCATTCGCCACCGCCAAAAAACTTTCACAACCCTGCGTTTTTCGGCTTGCGGGGGTCAGAGTGAAACCGTAAAAGGCCCCCCACAAGCTAGCGTGGCCCGTTCGTCTATCGGTTAGGACGCCAGGTTTTCAACCTGGAAAGAGGGGTTCGATTCCCCTACGGGCTACCA